>NZ_LDQA01000041.1 GCF_001475935.1 Aureimonas ureilytica | reverse complement strand
GGCGGGGGGGGGCGTGATCGAACCATCCTCCATCGCAGCAAGGGCTCGTCAATCTGGAGCCGCTCCAAAAAGGCGATAAGGGATCGTGACCGTAGCTTAACCTTGTGACGATGCGAATTCGGACATCGTCTTGTAGGAAGGCGACACGGCGTCTTTCTACATGACGGTTTCTTGGGCCATGCTCGCATCACAGGCAGACCGAACCGACGCCTGCGGCGTCATTTCCAGCACGACGGACTCGGGCGCGCGTAGATCGCGCGGGGCAATGCCAAAATGCGCGCGAAACTGCCGGGCGAAATGCGCGCCGTCGCAGAAACCGGCCTCGATGGCGATATCGGTGACACTCTTGCGCGTCGTCTGAAGCAGGCGCTTGGCATAACCGAGGCGCAACTGACGATAGGCAACGGCCGGGCTGACGGACAGCGTGTCCTGAAACAGGCGTTCCAACTGGCGCGAGGACAATTGCAGCCGATGCGCGATCGTCTCGACCGATAAGGGCTCGGCCACATGCTGCTCCATCAGGAGAATGGCGCGCCGCACCCGGTCGTCGCCGCCCGCCGTGCCGGTGGCCGCATGAGGCTGAGCGTCGCTGCCCTGGCGGCGGTTCTGGAGCTGGAGCACATGCAGGCTCTTCTGCGCGGCGGAGGCGCCGACATGGCGCTCGATCAGGAAGGCTGCCAGATCGGCGACGCCCGAGCCCCCCGCGCAGGTGATGCGGTCGCGGTCCACCATGAAGAGCTGGTCGGCTTCCGGCTTGATGTCGGGAAACTCGGCCTCGAAATCGGCATGGTGATACCAGGAAATGCAACAGCGCCGCCCGCGCATCAGCCCCGCGCGCGCCAGCACGAAGGAGCCGGTGCACACGCCCACCAGCGGCACGCCGGCGCTGGCGGCCGCGCGCAGATAGGCGATGGAGGCATCGTCCATCTGCTCTCCCGAATGGAGCAGGCCACCCACCACGACGATATAATCGAACTGTTTGGGGTCTGTGAGCGGCGCGGTGCGCGAGACCGTGACGCCACAGGACGAGCGGATCGGCTCGGGCCGGGCCGCCATCACGCTCCAGGAGCAGCGAATCGGGCGGGATCGGTCGCCTTCGTCGGCGGCAAGCCGCAGCGCGTCCATGAACAACGACAGGGCCGAGATCGTGAACTGATGCGCCAGAAGAAAGCCGACCTTGAGCGAGGGCGTTTCGCAAGGCGTGGCGCGACCGAACGGCAGTCGTGACATGAAAGAATCCTCCCGTTTCGCCATGCTATGGGTTTGATCATGGCGAAAATAACGGCACGGGCCAAGCGTTTCCTTCGACCTTGGCTTGTGCGGCGCGAAAACGGAATGGATGCGTGAGGCCCGCCCTCAAGCAAAGGCGGGCCTCGTCAGTGTTCCCCTCAAGCCGCCATCTTCTGCCAGACGGAAGGTGGGATGGGCACGAGATTGCTTTCGAACTCGCGCGAGCAGCGCTCCCAGCTATAGGTCTCGGCATGGCGGCGGCAGCCGGCGCGGTCGATGTCCAAGGCTTGGAGCGCGGCCGAGCGCAGGTCTTCCGACAGGACCGCATGGGGCGTGCCGCCCACGATGTCCATCGGGCCGGGAACGGGGAGGGCGGCCACCGGGGTGCCGCAGGCGAGCGATTCCAGAACCACGAGGCCGAAGGTCTCGAAACGCGAAGGGAAGACGAAAACGTCGGCCGCCGAGAAATGTTCGGCGAGCGCCCGGCCCGTTCGCCGGCCCAGGAAATGCGCCTGCGGGTAGCGGCTTTTCAGCCCGTCCAGCGATGGCCCGTCGCCCACCAGAACCTTGGAGCCCGGCAGGTCGAGCGTCAGGAAGGCGTCGAGATTCTTTTCCGGCGAGATGCGGCCGAGATAGAGAAAGATCGGGCGCGGCAGGGACAAAAAATCCGGGTCGAAGCCCGGTTCCTCGCGGCAAGGGGTGAAGAGGTCGGTATCCACCGCGCGGCCCCAGCGGCGGATGTTGTTGTATCCGCGCTCGGCGAGTTCGTGCTCCAGCGTCTCGGTCTGCACCATGATGCCGTTGCCGCCATTGTGGAACCAGCGCTGGAATCCGTAGGCGAGCGGCGAGCCGACGCCGATCCGCTTCTCGAAATAATCCCCGAAGCGCGTGTGGAAGGATGTGGTGAAGGGAATGCCGCGCCGGCGGCAATAATGGCGCGCGGCCAGGCCGATCGTGCCTTCCACCGGAATATGGATCGTGTCGGGCTGGAAGTCCTCGATGATCCGGCCGAGGCGGCGGCCGAGCGTCATGGCGAGGCGCACTTCGGGATAGCCGGGGGCCGGCAGGCTGGCGGAGAAGTCGGAGGGCGTGACCATCCGAACCTCGTGGCCGAAGCGCCTCAGCCATTCGGCCGTCGTGTCGAGCACGCGGACCACGCCATTGATTTGAGGGGGGGCTGCATCAGAAGCTATCAGAATACGCATGTCGCGCTCTTTCGGCCTGAGAAAATGCCGGTCCGATTCCTGCCGGACCTACGCAATGCTAGACCTTGCGCCAGATACTAGCGTCAAGACGCATCCGGGAGAAATGTTCGAGGTGTTCCGGTCATGAAGGTAATCGTTCTCGGCGGTGATGGATTCTGCGGCTGGGCGACCTCGCTCCACCTTTCGGCCGAAGGCCACGAGGTGACGATCGTGGACAATCTCGTGCGTCGGCGCACCGACGAGGAGCTGGGTGTCCAGAGCCTCACCCCGATCCGCCCCATGCCCGAGCGGCTCCAGGCGTGGCGCGAAACGCGCAACTCGCCGATCGAGTTCGTGGAACTCGACGTCGCTAAGGATTACGACAGGCTGGAGGCGCTGTTTGCGCGCGTGCGGCCGGACGCGATCGTTCATTTCGCCGAGCAGCGCGCCGCGCCCTATTCGATGAAATCGCCCTGGCACAAGCGCTACACGGTGGACAACAATGTCAACGCCACGAGCGCGGTGCTCTGCGCCATGGTGGAGGCCTGCCCTGAGGCGCATCTGGTGCATCTCGGCACGATGGGCGTCTATGGCTACGGCAAGACCAAGGGCATGACGATCCCCGAAGGCTATATCGAGGCGACGCTGCGCTCGGCCGGCCAGGAGGCGAATGTCGAGATTCTCTATCCGGTCGATCCCGGCTCGATCTACCATATGACCAAGACGCTGGATCAGCTCCTGTTCCAGTATTACGCCAAGAATGACGGGCTCAAGATCACCGATCTGCATCAGGGCATCGTCTGGGGCACCTCGACGCCCGAGACCGATCTCGACGAACGCCTCGTCAACCGCTTCGACTATGACGGCGACTACGGCACGGTCCTGAACCGCTTTTTGATGCAGGCGGCCATCGGCCATCCGCTGACGGTGCATGGCTCGGGCGGTCAGACGCGCGCCTTCATCCATATTCGCGACACGGTGCGCTGCATCGCGCTTGCCATCCGCTCGGCGCCCGAGCGCGGCGCGCGCGTTCGCATCATGAACCAGATGACCGAAACCCACCGCGTGCGCGATCTCGCCGAGATGATCTCGCGCATGACCGGCGTTCCCGTGGAGCACCGCGACAATCCACGCAACGAGATGGCGGAGAATGATCTCGTGGTCGCCAACGACACGCTGATCAAGCTTGGCCTGGAGCCGACGCGCCTGTCGGACGGCTTGATGGACGAGGTGGTGCGCGTGGCCGAGAAGCATCGCGAGCGCTGCGACACGAGCCGCATCGTCTGCTCCAGCCTCTGGATCAAGCCGCTCGCGGCGGAATAGGCCGGCAGACCCTCGGGGGGATTTCCGGCGACGCTGAGCGGGTCGGCAATTCGACCCTTGTTACAAAAAATGGGCCAGCCGAAGCCTGTCCGCTTCGGCTGGCCTTTGTTTCATTCCGCCGGGCGTCCCACCGCGCCGGAGGGCTCGCCGTCGCGCTCCACCCGGCGCAGGGCGCTGGGCATGATGCCGAGCGCGGCAAGGCCGGTGGCGCAGCCGAGCGCCGCGCCGATCGCATGATCGGGCACGAGACCGAAGATCACCGCCAGCAACGCGACGCCCATGGACTGGCCGACGAGACGCGCGGTCGCCTGAATACCGCTCGCGCCCCCGGAGCGCTCGCGCGGCGCGCTGGAAATCAGGATCTTGTTGTTGGGCGACTGGAACAGGCCGAAGCCGAGCCCGGCCAGCGCCAGACGCCAGATCAGATCGAGATTGCTCGGATTGGCGGGCAGCAGCGTCAGCGACAGGAGGCCCAAGGCGAAGATGGCAAGGCCCAGCGCGGAAAGGCGGCCGGGCTCGCGCATCCGATCCGCCAGCCGGCCCGAGACGAAGGCGGCGAGCGCTGTCGTGATCGGCCAGGGCGTCATCAGAAGGCCGGTTTCGGACGCGCTGCGCCCGAGCGTGTCGTGCAGGAAGAAGGGCAGGGCGACGAAGGCCAGCATCTGCGCGGCGAAGGACAGGATCGAGGTCGTGGCCGATAGCGCGAAGATGGGACGGCGCAGGAGGTCGATCGGCAGCATGGGCGCGGGCAGCGAAAGCTGCGTGCGCGTGAAGACGATGCCGACGAGGATGCCGGCCCCGATCAGCGCCAGCGCCAGCAGTGGCCCTTCCGAATGGCCGAGCGCGTTGACGCCCGAAATCACGAGGCCGAAGGTCGCGGCGCTAAGCAGCGTGCTGCGCAGGTCGAAGCGCTCGCCCGACAGGGGCGTGGCGGGCAGCGTGCGCGCGCCCACCAGAAGCGCCACGAGGCCGATCGGCACATTCACTAGAAACAGCGCCTGCCAGGGCGCAACGGCGAGGATCAGCCCGGCGATGGTCGGCCCCGTCGCGGAGGCGACGCCGACAATGACCGCGACATTGCCGACCGCCCCGCCCAGCATGGCGCGCGGAAAGATGAAGCGCACCAGCGCGATATTGACGGACATGATGCCGGCCGCCCCAAGGCCCTGCACGGCGCGCGCGGCGATCAGCAGGTCGAGCGAGTTCGACACCGCGCAAAGCAGCGAGGAGACGGTGAATAGCGCCAGCCCACTGAGGTAGACGCGCTTGTAGCCGATGATCTCGCCGAGCTTGGCCAGCGGCAGGAGCACCATGGTGACGGCGAGCTGGTAGGCATTGACGATCCACACCGCATCGGCCGGCTGGATGCCGAAATCGCTGGTGATGGGCGGCAGCGCGATATTGGCGATCGCTCCGTCGAGCACGCCCACGAAGAGCGTCAGCGCCACGGTCGCGAAGGCGAGCGAGCGCTGGGGTTGGGGAAGTCCGTCGGCTGGCTGCATGGGGAATGATCCGCGAAGGTTTGACCTCGCGGGTCGCGTCGCGGCCCGTGGGGCGTCAGAAGTAAGCGTCAGATATAAAGGCTGACGCGATGCGTCCAGATCGGACACACCGCCCGCAGCCGGAAAGCGGCCGGCCCGTGGGTCAGGCGGCTTCCTCGCGGCTGATGGTCTGGATCACCTCGAAGCCCTCGAATTCGGGATGGCCGAGATAAAGCGGCTTGGTGCCGCCCGCGCCGCGATGCGAGGCACGAAAGGCCTCCGAGCGCGTCCAGCCTTCGAAATCGTCCCGGCTCGCCCAGATGGTGTGGGAGGAATACAGGTGATGATCCTCCCGCTCCGGGCCTTTCAGGAGGTGGAATTCGACGAAGCCGGGCACCTCGTTCAGATGCGATTCCCGGTTCTTCCACAGCGTCTCGAAATCCTCCGCCGCGTCCTTGATGACCTTGAAGCGGTTCATGGCGATATACATCGTTTGGCTCCGGCTGGTGCTGCGGGTCTCACATAGGGCAGACCACCCGTGGCCCCAAGTCCGCGTCGGTTCCTGCCCCATCCTCGCGCGAACGTGAGGACCGGCAAAACTTCGATAACCCTACGCAAACCTTTCCATGTCCTTTATGAGGCGGACTGACGACCTTATGCGAGCGCCCATGGCTGCCCCTTGTTCGTGGGATGGCCGGGCCTTTTGCGGCGCTCGCGAGCGAACACTAGATATGGGAACAGCCATTTTGCGCGTCCTCCACACACTGAAAGCCGCGGCGCTTGGTGCCGCCGTTCTCCTTTCGGCCTCGCCCGCTTTCGCGCAGGCCTGCGGCAACGGCCCCGGCGGCTTTCCGACCTGGCTCGAAAGCTTCAAGCGTCAGGCCGCCTCGCAAGGCATTTCGCAGAACACGCTCCAGACCGCGCTCGGCGGCGTCACCTATGACAGCAAGGTCATCGGCCTCGATCGCAATCAGAAGAGCTTCAAACTCTCGCTGGACCAGTTCATGGAGCGCCGCGCACCCTCGTCCTTCGTCAAGAAGGGCAAGGGCATCATCGCGCAGAACCGCGATCTCCTGAATCGGATCGAGCAGCGCTTCGGCGTCCAGAAGGAAATCCTCGTCGCGATCTGGGGCATGGAAACGGGCTTCGGCGCCAATTCCGGCAACATGAACATCTTCCGCTCGCTCGCGACCCTGTCCTACGACTGCCGCCGCTCGGACTTCTTCACGGAAGAACTCCTGGCCGCGCTTCAGATCGTCGAGCGGGGCGACAAGAAGGCGTCCGACATGAAGGGTGCCTGGGCCGGCGAGATCGGCCAGACGCAGTTCCTGGCCAAGAACTACCTGCGCTATGCCGTGGACTTCGACGGCGACGGCCGGCGCGATCTCATCCGCTCCAAGGCGGACGTTCTGGCCTCCACCGCCAATTTCCTCAAGCAGCACGGCTGGATCCCGGGCGCGGGCTACAATCCGGGCGAGCCGAACTTCGCGCGTCTGGAAGACTGGAACCGCGCCGTGGTCTACCAGCAGGGCCTCGCGCTCTTCGCCTCCAAGCTCGCGAACTGAAGTCGGCCTGTCGCCCGTCTTTCGCGCGGCGAGGGCGGGCGATGCGGACGCGCTCCTTCGCATCCGCACGAGTGTCAGGCAAAACGCCCTGTCGATCGCGGAACTGGCCGCGATCGGCCCGACATCAGACGCTCTGGCCGCAATGCGGCGCGACGAGCCGCCCTGCGCTTGGAAACGGTCGCGGCCAGCTGCGCCTGCGACTTTGACCGCCATGGCTGGGCACCAGATGGCTCGCTCGGGCCAGGCGATGTCGGCATGGTCGAGCGACGGCCGGCCAGTCAGTCCGCATCGAGTTCGGGATAGCGACGGAAAATGCCGTTCTCGTTGAACGGGATGCGCCGGGAACTCGTGAGATAGCGTGCGACGGGGGGATGCTGCGCGACCCGGTTTCGGATGTCCCAAATGTGCCGGTAGCGGCTCTCGATGTTCACCATCCGCCGGGGGAGGGCATAGCGCAGCCCTTCCAGCACCTGAAACAGGCCGAGATCGGCGTGGCTCATGCGCTCGCCCACGAGCCAGCCGGAACGCTGGGGATTGCCGGCGGCAATGCTCTCGAACCAGCCGAGAAATTTGGGGATACGCTCTTCGCGAAACTCCTGAGAGCGCCGCCGAGCTTCGAGGGTCTGGTCCTCGTAGTAGAGGCCGACGCCGATCGGGTGATGCGTGTCGTGCGCCTCCGCCACGAGATCGGCCGTGGTGAGGGCGATCGAGCGCGCGAAGAGCCGGTCGCTCTCGTCCTGCGGCGCGAGCCCCAGCTCCTCGGCGCAATAGCTGCTGATTTCGGCCGCCTGCGACACGAGACGATTTCCGTGGATCAGAAAGGGCGGCGCGAAGGGCCGTCGCTCGGCCTTTTCCATCAGCCGCATCATCGCCGCAACCCCGCCGCCTTCGGCGTCTGCCAAGCGCGCGACATCGCGATAATCGGCCTCGGCCGCTTCCAGAACGAGGC
Source organism: Aureimonas ureilytica (assembly GCF_001475935.1). Classification (GTDB taxonomy): domain Bacteria; phylum Pseudomonadota; class Alphaproteobacteria; order Rhizobiales; family Rhizobiaceae; genus Aureimonas; species Aureimonas ureilytica_A. Next base: position 75,600 of record NZ_LDQA01000041.1, on the reverse strand, counting down.
GTGGAAATTCGCCGCGTCCTTGGATTTGCGGCCAGTAATAAAGATCGAACCGTTCGCCCATCGTTAAGCCTCCCGTTACGGCCGCCAATGCACAGCCGATCGGCTGGGTTGCAGGGGAGGGCGGCTCAATTCGACAGCTTTCGTTAAAGGAAGAGGCAAATTCCCTAAGGTTAGAGTTGCTTATGAGTGGGTGCCTCAAATTACGACAGCACTACTGACCGAGCAAAATGTCATCATAATGCTGCTGGACAGAGCCATATCGGATATGATTGAAGGCCCGCTTCCAGGCCGTCAGCCGGCCACATTCCGGGGAGGTTCTCCTTTGACGATTCATGTCCGCACCCTTCTGGGCGCCGCTTCGCTGGCAGCTCTCATGGCCATGGGCTCGGCCCATGCCGCCACGCTCAACGTGCAGAATGGCGGCGACGTCACCTCGCTCGACCCGCAGCAGATGTCGGGCGACTGGGAAAACCGCGTGGCGGGCGATATTTTCGAAGGGCTCGTGACGGAAGACGCCAAGGCGCATCCCATCCCCGGCATGGCGGAAAGCTGGACGGTCTCGGACGACGGCCTCGTCTACACGTTCAAGCTGCGCGACGGCGTGAAGTGGTCGGACGGCGAGCCGGTCAAGGCGTCGGACTTCGTCTTTGCCTTCCAGCGCCTGATGGACCCCAAGCGCGCGGCCAAATACGCCTATCTCCAGTACCCGATCAAGAACGCGCAGGCGATCAACAAGGGCAAGCTGGACGACATGAGCCAGCTCGGCGTCAAGGCGCTGGACGACAAGACGCTTCAGATCACGCTGGAAAACCCGACGCCCTTCTATCTCGGCGCGCTCACCCACTACACCGCCTATCCGCTGCCCGAGCATGTGGTGAAGGCCAAGGGCGATGCCTGGGTGCAGGTCGGCAACATCGTCACCAACGGCCCGTACAAGCCGGTGGAATGGGTGCCGGGCAGCTACGTGCTGACCGAGAAGAATCCGAACTGGTACGACACCGCCTCGCTGAAGATCGACGGCACCAAGTTCTTCACGCTCGAAGACCTGCCGGCCGGCCTGCGCCGCTATCGCGCGGGCGAGTTCGACATCCTGACCCAGTTCCCCGGCGACCAGTACAAGTGGCTGCAGGAGAACATGCCGGGCCAGGCGCATGTGACGCCTTTCGCCGGCCTTTATTATTACGTCCTGAACAGCTCCAAGCCGCCGCTCGACAACGCCAATGTGCGTAAGGCGCTGTCCATGGCCGTGGTGCGCGAGGCCATCGGCCCGCAGATTCTGGGCACCGGCGAACTGCCCGCCTATAGCTGGGTTCCGCCCGGCATCGCCAATTACGAGGGCGGCCCGGCCTATGTCGAGTGGAAGGACATGCCGCAGGGCCAGAAGATCGCCGAAGCCAAGAAGCTTCTGGAAGCGGAAGGCTATGGCCCGTCCAAGCCTCTGAAGCTCCAGCTGCGCTACAACACGGACGAGAACCACAAGCGCGTCGCCGTCGCGATCGCCTCCATGTGGAAGCCGCTCGGCGTCGAGGTCGAACTCGTCAACAGCGAGGTGAAGGTTCACTACGCCGATCTGCGCGCCGGCGAGTTCCAGGTCGGCCGCGCAGGCTGGCTGGCCGATTACGACGATCCGACCAACTTCCTCGACCTGCTCAAGGGCGGGATCGAGATGAACTACGGCAAGTGGAAGAACGCCGAATACGACAAGCTGCTCGATCAGGCCCAGACGACGCTCGATCTCAAGGCGCGCGCCGGCCTCCTGAAGCAGGCCGAGACCATCGCGCTGAAGGACACGGCGGCGATCCCGATCTACTACTATGTCACCAAGAACGTCGTTTCCCCGAAGATCTCCGGCTTCGAGGACAATGTGAAGGACATTCACCGCACGCGCTGGCTGTCCAAGGCCGAGTAAGGCTCGGGAAACGCGAGGGGAGGGCGCTTGGCGCTCTCTTCTTGCGCCGCGCGGCCGCGCCGGATCGGCTGCCGATCGATCGGGCGGCCACGGAGCCGAGCGCAAGGTCGCTTCCTCTTCGGCGCGATGCCGCGCTTCTTGCCCCTTCAGGCCGCCTTCGCGGGCCTCCCGGGCCGAGCTTCATATCTGGAAAACGACGCATCCCGCTGCGCGGCCACCATCCCGCCGCACCGGTCGATGCCTTTTTGGAAACCTTTGAGCGATGCTGTCCTTCGCCCTTCGGCGTCTTCTGACGTCGATCCCGGTGGTGCTGATCGCGGTCACCGCCTGCTTCTTCATTCTGCGACTGGCGCCGGGCGGCCCGTTCGATCAGGAACGCGCCCTGCCGCCCGACATTCTGGCCAATCTGCGCGCCCACTACAATCTCGACCTGCCGCTGTTTCAGCAGTACCTCATGTATCTGGGCGGCCTCCTGCGGGGCGATCTCGGCCCCTCCTTCGTCACCAAGGACTTCACGGTCGGCCAGCAGATCGCCATCGGCCTGCCCTATACGCTGGTGCTCGGCGGCTCTGCCTTTCTGGTGGCGCTCGTGGTCGGCACGGTCGCCGGCGTCTATGGCGCGCTGCATCAGAACAAGGCGTCCGACTACTGGATCGCCGCCGTCATCATGATCGGCGTCGTGGTGCCCAACTTCCTCGTGGCCCCGATCCTTCAGCTCCTCTTCGGCATCAAGCTCGGCTGGTTGCCGGTGGGCGGCTGGGGCGACGGGTCCTGGCCGCATCTCGTCTTGCCGGTCTTCGTGCTCGCCTTTCCCCATGCGGGCCGCATCTCGCGCCTCATGCGCGGCTCGATGATCGAAGTGTTGAACTCCAACTATATCCGCACCGCGCGGGCCAAGGGCGTCGGCGCCCGGCTCATGGTGACGCGCCACGCCATCAAACCGGCGCTCACCCCGGTCGTCTCCTATCTCGGTCCCGCCGCCGGCCATCTCCTGACCGGCTCCATCGTGGTGGAGCAGATCTTCGGCATCCCCGGCATCGGCCGCTACTTCATCCAGGCCGCCCTGAACCGCGACTATGGCATGGTTCTGGGAACGGTCGTCTTCTACATGGTGCTGATCGTGGTTCTGAACCTGCTCGTCGATCTCGCCTATGCCTGGCTCGATCCGAGGGTGCGCGCCCGATGACCCTTTACGTCGATAAGCGCGAGGCGCTCGAACCCTTCGTGAACCACGAGACGGACGCTCTTCAGGGCAAGCCGCGCTCGCTGATGCGCGACGCCATGCGCCGGTTCCGCTCCAACAAGGCGGCCATGCTCTCGCTGGCCGTTCTCCTCCTCATCGTGCTCGCGGCCGTGATCGGTCCCTGGCTCATTCCCTTCGATTACGAGACGCCGGACTGGGCCGCCTTCCGCGCCCCGCCCTCGTTCGAGACCGGACACTATTTCGGCACCGACCAGAACGGCCGCGATCTCCTCGCGCGCACGCTCTACGGCACGCGCGTGTCGCTTCTGGTCGCGCTGATCGCCACCAGCGTCTCCGTCGTCGTCGGTATTCTCTATGGAGCGACGGCGGGGTTTCTGGGCGGGCGCATCGACGCGGCCATGATGCGCTTCGTCGATGTCATGTACGCGCTGCCCTATATTCTCTTCGTCATCCTTCTGATGGTGATCTTCGGGCGCAACGTCTATCTGCTTTTTGCCGCCATCGGCCTTCTGGAATGGCTGACCATGGCGCGCATCGTGCGCGGGCAGACGCTTTCGCTGAAGGAGCGGGAGTTCGTGGAAGCGGCGCGCGCCTCCGGCGTTTCGTCCTTCGCCATCATCCGCCGCCATATCGTGCCCAATCTCGTCGGCCCGGTGGTGATCTTCGCGACCCTTACCATCCCCGAGATCATCGCGACGGAAAGCTTCCTGTCCTATCTCGGTTTCGGCGTTCAGGAGCCGCTGACCTCGCTCGGCACGCTCATCTCCGAAGGGGCGGACACGCTGGAAATCATGCCCTGGCTGCTTCTCTTCCCCGGCGGCGTCCTCGTCTCGCTTCTGCTCTCGCTCGCCTTCATTGGCGACGGGCTGCGCGATGCCTTCGACCCGAAGGACCGGTAATCTCATGACACCAGACACACCCACACCCGTCCTGTCCCTGTCGAACTACTCGATCCGCTTCGCCACGCCCGATGGCGAGGTGCAGGCGGTCAGCGATCTCTCCTTCGACGTCCATGCCGGCGAGACGCTGGCGATCGTCGGAGAATCGGGCTCGGGCAAGTCGCAGACCTTCAATGGCGTCTTCGGGCTTCTGGCCAAGAACGGGCGCACCGAAGGCATGGCGAAGCTGGAGGGCACGGACCTTCTGACGCTGCGCGCGCGCGATCTCGACCGCGTGCGCGGGCGCGACATGGCCATGGTCTTCCAGGACCCGATGACCGCTCTCAACCCGGTCCTCAAGATCAAGCGGCAACTGGCCGAGACGCTGGAAGTCCATAAGGGCCTCAAGCGGCGCGCGGCGGAGGCCGAGGCGCTCGCCATGCTGAAGCGCGTCGGCATTCCCGACGCCGAGCGGCGCATCGAGCAATATCCGCACGAATTGTCGGGCGGTATGCGCCAGCGCGTCGTGATCGCCATGGCTCTTCTGTGCCGGCCCAAGGTCATCGTCGCCGACGAACCGACCACGGCGCTGGACGTGACGATCCAGGCGCAGATCCTCGACCTCTTCGCGGAGCTGACGGGCGACAAGACGGCGCTCGTCCTCATCACGCATGATCTCGGCGTCGTGGCGGGCGTCGCCGACCGGATCGCCGTCATGTATGCGGGCCGCATCGTGGAGGAGGGGCGCGTGGAGGATGTTTTCGCCGCGCCCGCCCATCCCTATACGGCCGCACTTCTGGGCTCCATCCCGCGTGTGGACCGGGACGCCGGGGCCGTCGAGCCCATTCCCGGGCGCCCGCCCAACCTGATCCGCCCCCCATCCGGCTGCGCCTTCCACCCGCGCTGCGGCTTTGCGGTGGATCGCTGCAAGGCCGAGCGCCCGCCTTTGGAGCGTGTGGCGCGCGAGGGCGCGGGGCCGCGCCGGGCCGCCTGCTGGCGCGCTTTCGTGGACGCCGCCAAGGGCACGGCCGCGCAAGGAGACCTCGCCCATGTCTGAGATCAAGACGGAATTCCTCGACGTTCGTCATCTCTCGACCGAGTTCAAACTGAAGGGCAAGGGCTTCTTCCCGAAGGTTCAGACGGTGAAGGCCGTGCGCGACATATCCTTCACGGTGCGGGAGGGCGAGACGCTCGGCATTGTCGGCGAATCCGGCTGCGGCAAGTCCACGCTCGGCCGTTCCATCTTGCGGCTGGTCGAGCCGACCGCCGGTCAGGTCGTCTGGCAGGGTCGCAATCTCGCCGAACTCTCCGAGGCCGAGATGCGCCGGGCCCGGCGCGACCTCTCGATCATCTTTCAGGACCCGATCGCCTCGCTCGACCCGCGCATGACGGTGGGCGAGATCATCGCCGAGCCGCTGCGCGTCGCCGAGCCCGGCCTGTCGCGCGCGGAGCGCCGCGCGCGGGTGGAAAAGGTCATGGGCGAGGTCGGGCTGGTCTCCGACATGATCAATCGCTACCCGCATGAATTCTCGGGCGGGCAGGCGCAGCGCATCGGCATCGCGCGCGCCATCATCACCGAGCCCAAGCTCATCGTCTGCGACGAGCCGGTCTCGGCGCTCGATGTCTCGATCCAGGCGCAGATCGTCAATCTCCTGGCGGACCTGCGCCGCCGGCGCGGCCTGACGCTGCTCTTCATCAGCCACGATCTCTCGGTCGTGCGCCTCGTCTCGGATCGCATCCTCGTTCTCTATCTCGGCCGCGTGGTCGAGGAGGGAACGCGGGCGGAGGTCTTCGAGAATCCCGCGCATCCTTATGCGCGGGCGCTTCTTTCGGCCGCGCCGATCCCGGACCCGGCCATCGCGCGCACGCGCCGGCGCACCGTCCTGCAAGGCGATCCGCCGTCGCCGGTCAACCCGCCGTCCGGCTGCGCCTTCCGCACGCGCTGTCCGATTGCCGAAAGCGTCTGCGCCGAAGTTTCGCCGGACCTGACGCCCGTCTCCGACACGCACCGCGCCGCCTGCCATTTCGCGGGCGAAGAGGCCGCACGGCGGATGAAAGCGAAGGAAGCGTCGGGGCTGGTGGCTTTGGCGGGGTGAGCGCGTAGCCGAAGGCCATCGAAGCTTGATGCCTTAAAAGGCCTTCGGCAATCCGGCTTGTTTCAGGATGGCGTTGGCGGTGTGCCGACTGGCGACGCCGACCTGCACGGGAAACGAATGGTTCGTGACCGGACTATGCCAGATTTCGTGGCTGCCCTTCCCCTATCGCAGGAGATAGCAACCTGCCGCCAGAAGGAGGTGGCGAAGGTCTCGGTCGAAGGTTCTGGGTGCCATCAAGCGGCTGCGGCATGAGACCCGATATCCTGCAGGACGCTCAGTTGCAGGAAAACCGAGGACGGGTCGAGACCCGGATGATTGTCCGGCAGGAGATCGGACGCCATCTCCGACAGCCGGACCAGAAGAAGATCGAGGCTCTCTGCCTCGGCCGTCATGGGAACGGCATCGCAGCTCCCCACCCACACATCCGCCTCTTCGTCCCGAAAGGCCGTCACGGTGAAGATGGTCGGACGCTGGCTCATGGTGCGATCCTCATGAAAACGGCTCCGAAGATAGAAACTTCGGAGCCGCAATCCTAGAGCCGTTCCGTCGTCGGGCGATCAGGCCGCCATCATCTCCGCTTCCGGCGTCTTCGCGCCGGTCATCAGCGCCACGGCGTCGGACATGGAGATGGACTTCGGGTCCACCACGCAGAGCCGCTTGGACAGGCGGTGGATGTGGATGCGATCGGCGATCTCGAAGACATGGGGCATGTTGTGCGAGATGAGCACGATGGGGAGGCCCCGCGAGCGCACTTCGAGGATCAGGTCGAGAACCTTGCGAGACTCCTTCACGCCGAGCGCGGCGGTGGGCTCGTCGAGGATCAGCACCTTGGAGCCGAAGGCGGCGGCGCGGGCGACCGCCACGCCCTGACGCTGGCCGCCCGAGAGCGTTTCCACCGCCTGATCGATGTTCTGGATCGTCATGAGGCCGAGCTCGGAGAGCTTCTCACGCGCGATCTTGCGCATCTTGGGCTTGTCGAGCATCCGCAGCCATTGGCCGAGCGGGCCGGTGCGGCGGATTTCACGCCCCAGGAACATGTTGTCGGCGATCGAGAGAGCGGGCGAGAGCGCGAGCTGCTGGTACACCGTCTCGATGCCGGCGTCGCGCGCGGCCTGCGGGTTGGCGAAGGAGACCGGCTTGCCGTCGAGAAGGATTTCGCCGGCGTCCGGCGTCACCGCGCCGGACAGGGCCTTGATCAGGGTCGACTTGCCGGCGCCGTTGTCGCCGATCACGGCGAGAATTTCGCCGGGATAAAGGTCGAAATCGGCATTGTCGATGGCCACCACGCGGCCATAGCTCTTGCGAAGGTTGCGGGCGCGCAGGACGGGTTGGGTGCCGAGATGGGACATGGTCAGGCCGATACCTTCCGGATCCACTGATCGGCCGCGACGGCCAGAATGATGAGAGCGCCCACGGTGAGGCGGGTCCATTGCGGGTCGGTGCCGTAGATGCGCAGGCCCATGGCGAAGACGCCGACGATGAGAGCGCCGACCAGCGTTCCGATCACCGAGCCGCGACCGCCGAAGAGCGAGGTGCCGCCGATGACCACCGCCGTGATCGCCTGGATATTGGCCTCATAGCCCGAAGTCGGCGAGACGGAGCCGATGCGCCCGATCAGGGCCCAGCCGGCGAAGGCGCAGATCAGACCGGATACGGCGTAGACGGAGATCAGAACCTTGTTGGAGCGGATGCCCGACAGGCGCGCCGCGTCCTCGTCGTCGCCGATGGCGTAGACATGCCGGCCCCAGGCCGTGTTGTTGAGGATGTAGTAGAAGAGCGCGACGAGCAGCAGGACGGAGACCACTGCATAGGTGAAGACCGCGCCGCCGATCTGGAACGTGTTGCCGAGGAACTGGAGAAGCGGAGCGGCCGCTTCCACGTCCTGCGCGCGGATCGTGGCGTTCTGCGTGTAGATGAAGTTCACCGCCTCGAACACGAACCACATGCCGAGCGTGACGATGAAGGGCGGCAGGCGCACCTTGGCGACGAGAACACCGTTGATCGCGCCGCACAGCGTGCCGACCGCAAAGCCGATCAGGAGCGCGAGGGGGGCGGGAACGCCGTTCACCACGGCGAGATTGCCCATGATGACAGAGGACAGGACCATGATCGCGCCGACCGACAGGTCGATGCCGGCGGTCAGGATGATCAGCGTCTGCGCGACGCCGACGATACCGACGATCGCCACCTGCTGAAGGATCAGCGTCATGGTGAAGGCGTTGAAGAAGCGCCCGCCGATCAGCGATCCGAAAATGCCGATGCCGACCAGAAGCACGATCACCGGCACCATGGTCGGGTTGCCGTGCAGGAAATGCTGGAGATGCTGAAGGGGCGTGCGCTTGTGTCCGCTGAACTCGGCGACGCGCGTGTCGCTCTTGTTCAGCTGGGACTCGAATTCGCTGCCCTTGGGAGTGGTCGTCTCGCTCATGCGCCAAGGCCTCCGGAAGGGTGTGAGATCGCTCGAAGCGGGGCTAGCGCCCCGAGCCCCCGCTATCCTTCAAGACGCGTCCCGAATCGAACGGGACCGAGCGCCTCGACCGATCCGGGGCACGCCGTCAAAGGAGGAGGGGACCAAGGGGCATCGGCCCCTTGGCAAAGGTTACGGGGGGAACGAACGCCCCCCCGCGATGGGCGCTCTTAGCCCCAGCAGGCCTTGGACGCGGCAGCCGAGTCCATGGACTTCACGCCGTCCACCGGCTTGTCGGTGACGAGATCGACGCCCGTGTTGGTGATGTCGAGACCGGCCGACGCTTCCGGCTTCTTGCCCGATTCCGCGAAGGTCTTGACGGCTTCGACGCCCATCGCCGCCATTTTCAGCGGATACTGCATGGAGGTCGCGCCGATCACGCCGGCCTTGACGTTGGCGATGCCCGGGCAGCCGCCGTCCACCGAGACGATCGTCACCTTGTCGGCGACGCCCAGGCTCTTGAGAGCCTCGTAGGCGCCGGCGGCGGCCGGCTCGTTGATCGTGTAGACGAGGTTGATCGAGGGGTCCTTCTGGAGAAGGTTCTCCATGGCCTGACGGCCGCCTTCCTCGTTGCCGTTGGTGATGTCGTGGCCGACGATGCGCTTGTCGCTTTCGTCGCCGACGATGGCCTTGTCCATCACGTCGATGCCGAACCCTTCCATGAAGCCCTGGTCGCGCAGAACGGCGACGGAGGGCTGCTGCGGGGTGAGGTCGAGGAAGGCGATCTTGGCGTTGGCCGCTTCCGCGCCCATCTTGGCCTTGGCCCACTGGCCGATCAGCACGCCGGCTTCGTAATTGTCGGTGGCAAAGGTCGCGTCGGCCGAGTTCAGCGGCTCCAGCGGCGTGTCCAGCGCGATCACGATGAGGCCCGCGTCGCGCGCCTTCTTGACGGCGGGCACGATGCCCTTGGTGTCGGACGCGGCGATCAGAATGCCCTTGGCGCCGCCCGCGATGCAGCTTTCGATCGCCTGCACCTGGCTGTCGGAATCGCCGTCGACGCGGCCGGCATAGGACTGCAGCTTGATGCCGAGTTCCTTGGCCTTGGCCTCGGCGCCTTCCTTCATCTTGACGAAGAACGGATTGGTGTCGGTCTTGGTGATGAGACAGACGGTCATCGGGCTCTGGGCAGAGGCCGAGCCGGACAGCGCGAGAAGACCGAAGGCGCCCACGGCGGCGGACGCAAAGAGATGACGCAGATTCACCAGAAACCCTCCCGAGAATGACCAGCCGCTCTCCGGGCTGGCCCGAACCGGCCTCCTCGCCGTGTTCGAATAGCCGGATCAGACACGATCTCGAACGGGCTGTCAATCAATAACTCACCGAGATTTATTTATTGACAGTTCGGCAAGGTCTCCGTCATGGTCGCGTCACGAACCCGCAGGGACAGGGCGGGCGTCGACGGGGAGGGTCGACAGGTGGTGATGGAAATGTCGACGTCGGTGGTAGATAGCCGGACGGCCGAGCGGGACGAGTCCCTTCGAGGATCAAACCAGGCGGGCCTGCGCGCTCATAACGAGCGCGCCGTGCTGTCGCTGATCCGCCGCCATGGAGAATTGGCGAAGTCCGAGATCGCGCGCCTGTCGCGCCTCTCGCCGCAGACGGCGTCCGTCATCATGCGCTCGCTCGAAGCGGACGGGCTGGTTCTGGCAGGCGAGCCGCGTCGCGGGCGCGTCGGCCAGCCCTCGGTCCCGATGCGTCTCAACCCGGACGGGGCCTTCGCCTTCGGCCTCAAGCTCGGCCGGCGCACCAGCGAAATGGTGCTGATGGATTTCGTCGGCCGCGTGCGCGAAAGTCGGGCCATTCTCTATCGCTTTCCCCGCCGCGCCGAGGTGATGCGCTTCGTGGAGGAGGCGAGCACCGAGCTGCGCCAGTCGCTCGGCCCGGCGCTGCGCCGGCGCATCGTCGGCCTGGGCGTCGGGATGCCCTACGAGATCTGGTCCTGGGCGGAAGCGAACGGCGCGCCGCCCGGCGAGATGGACGAGTGGAGCACGGTGGATTTCGGCGCCGAGCTGGAGCGCGCCACCGGAGAGGCCGTGTTCATCGCCAATGACGTGACCGCCGCCTGCGGCGCGGAACAGGCCTTCGGCACGGATGTCTCGGCCAATTTCGTGTATTTCTTCGTCGGCGCCTTCGTGGGCGGCGGCATCGTCATGGACGGGGCGCTGGTGCCCGGCCGGATCGGCAATGCCGGCGCGCTCGGCTCCATGCCCGTGCCGACGCGGCTCGGAGAGCGCCGTCAGCTCATCCATGTGGCCTCCGTGCATGTGCTGGAGCGCATGGTGGAAGCCTCCGGGCGCTCGGCGGTCGAACTCTGGCGGCACGAGGCGGACTGGACGGGGCTGGGGCCGCTTCTGGACGAGTGGGTCGAAACATCGGCCGAAGGGCTCGCCTATGCGATCGCCTCCTCGCTGGCGGTCTATGATTTCGAGCGCGCGGTGATCGACGGCAGCTTCCCGCCCCCTGTACGCGCCCGTCTCGTGGAGGCGACGCGCGCGGCCTTGGAGCGCTTCGACTTTCAGGGCCTCCAGCCGATCGCGGTCACACAAGGCTCGATCGGCCGCTCGGCGCGCGAGGTCGGCTCGGCGAGCCTGCCCTTCTTCGCCAAGTTCCTTCTGGATCACCGGGTGCTTCTGGCCGAGCGGTAAGCGCCGCTGGGCTCAAACGGGTGTCTTTGGCTCGGCCGGGCGCACGCGCAGGATCGAGCCTTCCGCCGCCTCGATCACGACCGGGGCGCCGGCGGCGAGGTCCGGCCCTTCGGCGCTCCACCAGCCATCGTCCACCGCCACGCGCCCGCGCCCGTTGCGGATCTCCTCGCTGACCACGGCCCGCCGCCCGACAAGCCGCGCCGTGCGCTCGTTCAAAGGCGCCTCGCCCGCCGGCTTGGCGCGGCGACCATAGAGGCGATGGCCGAGAAGGGTGGCGACGCCCGTCACCAGCGCGAAGCCGATCCATTGGCTCTGCCAGCTGAAGGCGGGCAGCCAGAGCGCGTTGATGCCGATGACCAGCGCGCCAATGCCGGGAAACAGGAGATAGACACCCGGCAGGAGAAGCTCTCCCATGAGCAGCGCGAGGCCCGCGATCAGCCAGGCATAGCTCAACGTGAACCCATCCATTCCGGTTACGCCCCGGCGCGTGGGGGAACGGTGGCGGGCGGACGCCGCGTGCTGGCCTGCGGCACGGCCGAGGCAGGCGCGGCGTCGGGAAAGCTCGCCCTTGCCAGCTCCGCGATGCCGCCGATCGAGCCGATCAGCGAGGAGGCTTCCAGCGGCATGAAGATGACGCGCTGGTTGGGCGCGGAGGCGATCTTGCCGAGCGCTTCGGTGTAGCGCTGCGCCACGAAATAATTGATCGCCTGCACGTCGCCCGCCGCAATGGCTTCCGAGACCATGCGTGTCGCCTTGGCTTCGGCTTCGGCCAGTCGTTCGCGCGCCTCGGCCTCGCGATAGGCGGCCTCGCGCTTGCCCTCGGCCTCCAGGATCTGCGCCTGCTTCTCGCCCTCGGCGCGCAGGATCTTGGCGTTGCGCGCGCCTTCGGCCTCGAGGATTTCGGCCCGCTTCTCGCGCTCGGCCATCATCTGCCGCGCCATGGAATCCACGAGATTCTTCGGCGGGTTGATGTCCTTGATCTCGATGCGCGTGATCTTGATGCCCCAGCCATGGGCCGCCTGATCCACCACGCGCAGGATGCGCTCCGAGATCGTGTCGCGGTTGGAGAGGAGGTCGTCGAGGTCCATCGAGCCCATGACCGAGCGCAGATTGGTCATGACGAGATTGAGGATGGCATATTGCAGGTTCGACACCTCGTAGGCCGCCGAGGACGCGTCGAGGATCTGGTAGAAGGCGACGCCATCGGCAGCGACGGAGGCGTTGTCGCGGGTGATGACCTCCTGCGTCGGGACGTCGAGCACCTGCTCCATCATGTTCATCTTGTGCCCGATCCGCTCCACGAAGGGCGTGATGAGGTTGAGGCCGGGCGTCAGCGTGCGCACGTAGCGGCCGAAATTCTCGACCGTGTAATTATAGCCCTGCGGCACGATCTTCACCGTCGAGGCAAGCACGAATAGCACCGCCACGACGACAACCACGACCAGAATGCTGCCGGGTCCGAACCCGAGTTGCGCCAAGCCGTCCATCTTGCCTCCCTTGCTTCTTGCAAAGGGACTTTAGGCCCTGACGCCGCCGGGTCGAGCGAATTCCATGCGCTGGTGGAAGAAGGAACCCGCGTCAGCAGGCCGGAGCACCGGCGCGGGTTCCCTCATGCTGCGATGCGCCTGAGCGCGGTGCGCCTACTCGACCTCGTGTATGCGCCCGTCCGTGTAGGGCTTGTAGGCCGTGCCTTTCGCCTGGAGATAGGCGATCACGGCGTCCTCCATGTTGGGGCCGTAATCGTAGGCATTCTGAGCCTTCTCGGCGAAGACCTTATAGCCGTCTCCGCCCTGGCGCAGGAAGTTGTTGGAGACGACCGTATAGGTGGCCGCCGGATCGATCGGCACCCATTCGCCGGCGGCATTCTTGACGCGTACGGCCTTGACGCGATCGACGCCCGCCTGCCCCTTGCGCGACCAGTCGAACTGGAGGCCCGCCACCTGCGGGAAGCGACCGGCGCCGTCCTCCACCTGGCTGACGCCGTTTTCCAGCGCGGCCTTGATGTCCGCTCCGGTCAGCTGGAAGGTCGCGATCGTGTTCTGGAAGGGCAGAACGGTGAGAATCTCGCCCATGGTCACGTCGCCCGCGTCGATCGAGGCGCGCACATTGCCGCCATTGCCGATGGCGATGGTGACGCCCTGATCCTTGGTGCGGTCGAGAAGCGCATCGGCGACGAGATCGCCCATGGCGCATTCGGCCTTGCGGCAGACCTCGCGTGCGCCGTCGATCGGCTCCGCCGTCTGGGCGACGACCTTGTTGCGGATTTCCGCCAGAGGCTTGGCAAGCTCCGCGACACGCGCCACGAAGCTCTCGTCCTCCGGCACGGAGGCATCGAGCAGGATCGGCGCGCCTTCCGCCTTGGTGACATGGCCCTGGTCATCGAAGGTGACGTCCAGCTTGCCGAGATATTTCGAATAGGCATAGGCCTGCACGATCGGCACTTCGCGCCCGTCCGGCCCCTTCACAAGGGTCGGGTAGGGGCCGGCGGCCTTGGGGTCGGTGGAAGAAAGAAGCGTGTGCGAATGGCCGCCGACGATCACGTCTAGGCCCGGCACTTCGGCCGCGAGGCGCTTGTCCACCTCGTAGCCGGAATGGCTGAGAAGGATGATCTTGTTGACGCCCTCCTTCGTCAGTTTCTCCGCCTCGCGCTTGGCCGCTTCCACCGGATCGGTGAAATTGATCGACTTGCCGGCCGCCGTCAGCTCCTGGTTGTCGCGCGGGGTGAGGCCGATAATGCCGATCTTCTCTCCGTCCTTCTCGATGATGGTGGAGGGCTTGATCAGCTTGGCGAGTTCGGGCTCGCGCGACAGGTCGGCATTGGCCATCAGCATCGGAAACTTCACCGCGCTCGCGAAGCTTAGCGCCACCGGCACGCCGTCGTCGAACTCGTGATTGCCGACCGCCATGGCTTCGAAGCCAAGTCGGTTCATGAACTCGGCCGAATCCTTGTCCTTGTAATAGGTGTAGAAGAGCGAGCCCTGGCTCTGGTCGCCCGCATCTAGCAGGAGGACGGGGCGGCTGCCGGCCGCCTTGCGCTCGGCCTCGATGGCGGAGGCGATGCGCGCGATGCCGCCGAAGCAGCTCTTCTCGGCCGCTTCCTTGGCCGAGCAGGGACCGTCATATTTGTTGATCGGCTCCACGCGGCTGTGGAAATCGTTGATGTGCAGGATCGTCAAGTCGAATGCCCCGGCGGGCAGGGCGGTGCCGGCGAGAAGAATCGCGGCAAGGCCGAAGAGGGACGATTTCATGGGCAAGCCTTCCTCATGGATCGGAGCGGCGCCGGGACGCGCCGCCCAGCATGTTTCCCGACCGGAGCCGGGTTTGGGAAGCCCGTTCCCTGCCATGTCTTGATAAAGTCCGTTTGACAGCGGCCCCTCGCATGGCCGACACAGCTTGCCGACCCGTCTTTTTCGACGACGCATGCGAGGGGAGCGCCGTATGAGCGATTATGTCGAGCTTCATGGCCTGAAGGTTTCGTCCATCCTCAAGGAGTTCGCCGAGACCGAGGCGCTGCCCGGCACCGGCATTGAGCCCGACCGCTTCTGGCAGGCCCTTGCCGATCTTCTGACCGACCTGACCCCGCGCAATCGCGAGCTTCTGGCGCGCCGCGACGCGCTTCAACTCCAGATCGACGCCTGGTGCCGCGAGCATAAGGGCGCGGCGGTGGACGGCGCGGAGGCCGAAAGCTTCCTGCGCGAGATCGGCTATCTCGTGCCCGAAGGCCCGGCCTTCTCGGTCGAGACGGAGAATGTCGATCCCGAGATCGCGACCAAGGCCGGCCCGCAGCTCGTCGTGCCCGTTCTCAATGCCCGCTTCGCGCTGAACGCGGCGAACGCGCGCTGGGGCTCGCTCTATGACGCGCTCTACGGCACGGACGCCATCTCCGAAGAGGATGGCGCCGAGCGCGGGCGCGGCTACAATGCCAAGCGCGGCGCGAAGGTGGTGGCCTGGGCGCGCGCGTTCCTCGACCGCGCCGTGCCGCTGAACGGCGCGTCCTGGACCGATGCCAAGAGCTTCGAGATCGAGAATGGCCGGCTTTGCGCGCGTCTGGGCGACGCGCGCCTCGTGCCGCTGGCCGAGCCGCAGCAGTTCGCCGGCTATCGCGGCGAGGTCGGCCAGCCGACCGCGCTGCTCTTCAACAACAATGGCCTCTATCTCGAAATCGTCATCGACCGGACCTCGCCGATCGGCAAGACCGATCACGCCGGGATCAGCGATGTCATCCTCGAAAGCGCGATCACGACGATCCAGGACTGCGAGGATTCCGTCGCCGCCGTGGACGCCGAAGACAAGGCGGCCGTCTATCGCAACTGGCTGGGCCTGATGAAGGGCGACCTTCAGGAGACCTTCCAGAAGGGCGGCGAGACCGTCACCCGCCGCCTCGAGGACGACCGCGCCTATACCGCGCCCGATGGCTCCGCGCTGACGCTGCCCGGCCGCTCGCTCATGCTGGTGCGCAATGTCGGCCACCTCATGACCAACCCCGCCGTGCTTCTGCCCGACGGCTCGGAAGCCCCCGAAGGGCTGCTCGACGCGCTCTTCACCGTGACCATCGCCCTGCACGACTTGAAGAAGACCGAAGGGCTGCGCAACTCGCGCGCCGGCTCGGTCTATATCGTCAAGCCCAAGATGCACGGGCCGGACGAGGTGGAGTTCGCCGACGAGATCTTCGCCCGCGTCGAGGCCGCGCTCGGCCTCCAGCCCAACACGGTCAAGATGGGCATCATGGACGAGGAGCGCCGCACCACGGCCAACCTCAAGGAATGCATCCGCCGTGCCCGCAAGCGCGTCGTCTTCATCAACACCGGCTTCCTCGACCGCACCGGCGACGAGATGCACACGTCGATGGAACTCGGGCCGATGATCCGCAAGGGGGACATGAAGGCCTCCACCTGGATCAAGGCCTATGAGGACCGCAACGTCGACACGGGCCTCGCCTGCGGCCTCAAGGGCCATGCGCAGATCGGCAAGGGCATGTGGGCCATGCCAGACAAGATGGCCGCGATGCTGGAGCAGAAGGTCGGCCATCCCAAGGCGGGCGCGAACACGGCCTGGGTGCCGTCGCCCACGGCCGCGACCCTTCACGCCACGCATTATCACGAGGTGGATGTCTCCGAGGTGCAGAGCAAGCTGGAGGGCCATCCGCGCACTCAGCTCACCGACATCCTGACCATTCCCGTCGCCGTGCGCCCGAACTGGACGCCGGAGGACGTGCAGGCCGAACTCGACAACAATGCGCAGGGGATTCTAGGCTATGTCGTGCGCTGGGTGGATGCCGGCGTCGGCTGCTCCAAGGTGCCCGACATCAACAATGTCGGCCTAATGGAAGACCGGGCGACCTGCCGCATCTCCTCGCAGCACATCGCCAACTGGCTGCTGCACGGCGTCGTGAGCGAGGCCCAGGTGGTCGAGACCATGCAGCGCATGGCGGCCGTCGTGGACAAGCAGAACGCGGGCGATCCGGCCTACCAGCCGATGGCGCCGAATTTCGACGGCTCCATCGCCTTCCAGGCCGCGCTCGATCTCGTGCTGAAGGGGCGCGAGCAGCCGAACGGCTATACCGAGCCCGTCCTGCATCGCCGCCGCCTCGAAAAGAAGGCCGAGGCGCGCCGCGCCTGATCCCTGGCCGGGCCTCCCGCCCGGCTCCTACATTTCGCCAAGACCCGGCCGGCGGCCTCTCGCCCCCGCCGGGTCTTGTCCTGTCCGGCCACGCCCCATGTCCGCGATGATCACCGAAGTCTGGCCCTATCTGGCGCTCTTTTCCTCCGCCTTCATCGCGGCAACGCTGTTTCCGGCTTCGTCCGAGGCGGTGTTGGTGGGGCTTCTGGCGAGCGGAACGGGGCAGCCCATAGCCCTCGTGCTGGTGGCGACCGCCGGCAACACGCTGGGCGCGGTGGTGAATTGGCTCTGCGGGCGCTCGCTCGCGCATTACCGGGGCCGAAGCTGGTTTCCGGCCGATGGTCCGCAACTGGCGCGGGCCGAGCGTTGGTTCACGCGATTCGGCCTGCCTTCGCTTCTCTTCACCTGGCTGCCGGTCGTGGGCGACGCGCTGACCGTGATCGCCGGGCTTCTGCACGTGCCGCTGCGCTGGTTCGTGCCGCTCGTGGCGCTGGGCAAGGGCGCGCGCTATGTGGTTCTGGCCTTGGCGACGCTGGGCCTCTGGGGCGGTTGACCGCTCGGCACCCGTCGTCCCCCTGAAAGGAGGCGGCATGGACTGGACCACCCCGATCGACGCCTATTGCGAGCGGACCAGCGCGGCTTTCTGGTCGGAGCCCGTCAACGCGCTGACCAATCTCGCCTTTCTTCTGGCCGCGCTCTGGGCCTTCCGGCGCTGGCGGGCGAGGGGCGGGGGCGACCGGGCCACGCTGGTTCTGATCGGGCTCGTCGGCGTGATCGGTGTCGGCTCCTTCCTGTTTCACACCTTTGCCAACCGCTGGTCGGCTCTGGCCGATGTCCTGCCCATCGCGCTCTTCATCTTCGGCTTTTTCACGCTGGCGCTGCGGCGGCTCATCGGCCTGTCCTGGCCGCTGACGCTGCTGGGGCTTCTCGCCTTTGTCGCCTTCGACCAGTTCGTGGCACCCTTGGCAGAGCCGCTTCTCGGATCGTCGGAAGCCTATCTGCCGGCGCTTCTGGCGCTCTACGGTATGGCGCTCTGGTTGATGGGGATCGGCCGAAAGGCGGCGGGGCGTGGGCTCCTGGGCGCGGGCGCGGTCTTCACGCTCTCGCTTCTCTTCCGCATGGCGGACGGGGCGGTCTGCCCCTCTTGGCCCCTGGGCGCGCACTTCCTATGGCATGGGCTGAACGCGGTCACGCTTGCGCTCTGCCTGCGTGTTGGGATGGCGTATGAGGGCCGCGCGACGGCGCAAAACCCAGCGTGATTCGGCTTGCAAGCCTTCGCGCCCAGAGGAGGCCGGCTGCGGCGCGGGCAGCGGAAACGCCGTCCGCTGCCCCCGAGCGCGAGACCCGCGTCAGCAAGGGGAACCGTAGCCTGAACAGCCCGGCGCGTCGGGCAAGACGGGCTCCGAGACCAGTCGAGAGCGCATAAAAAAGGCCGGGCGCTTCCCCCGAAGCGCCCGGCCGGAGCGGTCCCCCGCTCTTGAAACTGTTTAGCTCTGCGGTGCCGCGCGGCGGTGATCTTCCAGCGTTTCCTTGCCCTGGAGCACGATCACGCGGGCATTCATCGGAACGCGGTCGTAGAGATCGACGATGTCCTGGTTCATCAGGCGGATGCAGCCCGACGAGACCGACTTGCCGATCGACCACCATTCCGGCGTGCCGTGCAGACGGAACAGCGTGTCCTTCTTGCCCTGGTAGAGATACAGAGCGCGCGCGCCGAGCGGGTTGTTGAGGCCCGGATTCATGCCGACCTCATTGCCGTAAGGCTTGAGTTCGGGGCGGCGCGCAATCATCTCGACCGGCGGAAACCACTTCGGCCAGTGCTGCTTGTCCTTGATCTGCGCTTCGCCGGACCAGGCAAAACCGGCCTTGCCGACGCCGATGCCGTAGCGCATCGCGGTGCCCTGCGGCTCGACCACGTAGAGGAAGTGGTTGTTCGTGTCGACGACGACGGTGCCGGGCTCCAGCCCTTCGCCATTGTAGACCACGCGCTGGCGCAGGAACTGTGCGTTGATCTTGTTCGCCGGGATCTTCGGAAGCTTGAAGCCGCCATCCTCGAAGGAATCATAGGCCGTCAACTCGACCGGGCCGAGCGGACCGCCCGACTTGATCTCTTCCGTCGGTGCGACATAGGCCTGGGCCATAGGCGCGACTTTGACGATGGAGGCACGCTGCTGCTGCGTGGTCGTGCAGGCACCGAGGGCAGCCATGGCGGCGAGGCAAACGCCGAGGAGAAGCGGATTCGAGCGGGTCTTCATGAAACGTCCGGTGCAGGCTGCGGGGCGGGCGGGCAGATCATGTCGCAAGCCCCGGACAAGCAATCCCATTGAGGGTGCCCGATCCGTACGCCTCCGACCCATGTCTGGCAACGTGAAGATTAGACCGGTGCGTGGTTAAGAATTCATTGTTGCGGTGCGAGCACAGTTGACGATCCACAGGGCGGCGACATGTCTGTGCCGATCCTGTGGATACAGGGTAACACTCCGGGGGTTCGGATGAATATCGGGGAGGCTTCGCGGCGGTCCGGCCTGCCGCCGAAAACCATACGCTATTACGAGGATGTGGGTCTCGTGCGGCCCGCCCGCGCGGCCAACGGCTATCGCGACTATGGCGAGCGCGACGTGCATGTCCTGCGCTTTCTCCAGCGCTCCCGCTCGCTCGGCTTTTCGATCGACGAGGCGCGCAAGCTGCTGGCGCTCTATGGCGGGGAGGGGAGCCAGCGCGACGAGGTTCGCCGGCTCGCCAGTCGGCGCCTGATCGAGATCGACCGCAAGATCGAGGAACTTCAGACCCTTAAACGTTCGCTCGCCTCCCTGACGCAGGATTGCGAAAAGGGACGAGGTCCCGATTGTCCGATTCTGGACGAGATCAGCGGTGAGCGCATTCGCCTGCCCACGCGTTTGACAGGGGTCTGAGAGGCAGGCCGACCAACGGCCAAACCGGCTCGACCAAAGTGGGTCTTGTCTCACGGGCTAGGCGAAGATCGATCAGGGCTGTGCTCTCAGGTTGTGGGTGCGGGAACCTGCCTGTTTTCTCACCGTGACGATGCTTGTTTGCGCAGGCGCGATGGCGACGATGCGGTCATCTATCTGGAATTATTGATGCGGAGGGCGTTCTATTTCAACCGCACAATAAAGGATCGCTCGTGTTATTGTGGCGCGCGCCGGGTGCTCACCCAATCGGGTGAAAATTTATCTGGATGGCTGATCAAAAATCATTGACGAAATGCCTCCAAACGCGGACGTTTTGATTCAGAATTTACGCGTCCAAGGCGAATATCATGCCCCATTCCGCCCTCCGTACGTCTCTCGGTTGGGTTCCGACGATTGCCTTGTCCTGGTTCTGGGGGCTCGGCTTCTTCTACGCGATCCATGTGACGCGAACCTATGGCTGGACGGGGTTCTTCGCCTTCGCGCTCGCCAACGCCTTGGGCTTCTTTCTGTTCGGGTGGGTTCTAGGCCGGACGGGGCGCGATCCAGCAATGCTCTGGCCCCGCCTTCAAGGGCCGTTCACCGGCCTTTTCCTTCTGGCCCAGATCGCCGCCGTCGCGGTGAGCCTTCAGGCCTTCGTCGCCTATCTCGCGCCGCTGGGCGGAGTTCCGGCCATGGCGCTTCTGGCGGGGCTCGTGGTTCTGGCCGCTTGCGCCATCGGCCACGCCGTTTCGATCGGCATGATCCGACGCCTTCATGCCCTCTACCTCCCGCTGGGTGTCGGCGCGGCGCTGGTCGCCCTCGTCACGCTGCGAGGGGGAGGTCAGCCGCTTCTCGGGGCGATCAACGGGCTGGATGGCCGCTTCTTCGGTCTCGTCCTGCCGACGCTGGTGGGTTTTCTTCTCGGACCCTGGACCGATGTGCAGCAATGGCAGCGCGCGGTGGAAATCCGCAAGGCCGGCGGCTCGGTGAGGCTGGCTTACGGTCTGGGGGCGGCCCTGTTCTTCGGGCTTCTGCTTCTCAATGCCGGGCTCGCGGTCGCGGCCGGGATGGTGACGCCGCCAGCGGCGTCTTCCGGGTTCTGGGAGCCGGCCTCGGTGGCGGGCGCGCTGGCCGAACGGAGTGGGGGGCTCGCCGGCAGCGCCTTTCTGGTCTGGGCGTCGATCGCGCTCCTATCGACGGTGGACGGCGCTTACGCCGCGCTCCGCTGGCTTCTGGCCGGGGTGACGGCGCGCAGCAGCAGCCCGCTTCTGGCCATCGTGCCGGCCTCGCTCGTCGCCTCGCCGCTCTGGGTTCTGGCGCTGGCCGTCGCTCTTGCCGCCGTGGCGGTGCAGGCGCAACTCCCGATGATCTATCTCATGATGCCCTTCGCCACGCTTCTTGCGGGGCCGGCGGCCTGTCTTCTGGCGCGGGTGCTGGGGCGTCGCGGGCGCTACGACAGCGTCCTGTGCTATCTGATCGGCTTCGCCTCCATGCTGCTCTTCGTGATCGGCTATGCCGGGCCGGTGCCCAGCCTTCTCGGGCTCTCGGCGCTTGTCGCGCTGATCGGCGCGCTGCCCATGCTGTTGCAGCCCGGCGAGCCTGAAACACAGCCGAGCAAGCCGGACGCGCCTTCGGAGCCGGCAAACCAACCGGTTCAGCTCGCGCCGCTTGCGCCTGCGGGCAAAGTCGCCGAGCTTTCGGCCGCGCATGGCTTCGATGGCGACTGGTTCGTGATGCGCATGGTGCCGACCTACGACGACACCAATTCGGTCGGGAATGTCTATTTCGCCAATTACATGCGCTGGGTGGGCAAGGCGCGGGAGCTGTTCTTCAACCAGTGCATGCCCGAGTTCGATCTCGCCTCGACCTCGTTCTATGTGCTGACGCGCTCGTTCCAGCACGATTTCCGCCGCGAGGCGCAGGAGTTCGAGCCCATCATCGTGCGCATCCGCATCGAAACGCACAATCGCAAATTCGTTACCCTCGCGCACGAGATTCATAGCGAGAACCAAGGACTTCTCGGCCGGGGCTCGCAGTCGCTGATGTTCGTGGACACGAAGGATTATCGTCCGCTCGACATTCCTTCCAGCATCATTCGAGGCTTCCTGCCCTATTGGCCGAAGACCTCCGGCCTGAATGCCCGGGGGGCAGGGGCGGCCAGCCTGTCGGAAGCGCTCTAGGCGCTTCCTGCGAAGGCTCAGTCAGCGTTGACGCTCGGGGCAGCGTTGACGCTTGGGGTCAGCGTTGACGCTTGTGTCAGCGTTGACGCTTGGCGAGGCCTCCGTCGGCGGGCCTCTTCGTCAGCTCACCAACCGCAGATCGGGTGCGGGGAAAGCCGGGCGCACCAGAGCGTTGGCGGCGTCCGCCGTCATGGCGCGGCCGAACAGGAAGCCCTGGCATTCGTCGCAACCGAGATCGACGAGGCAGGCCTGCTGCTCCTTGAACTCGACCCCTTCCGCGATCACCACCATGCCCAGCGCCTTGGCGAGCGAGACGATGGAGCGCACGATGGGCATGTCCGCCCCCTCGCCATTGAGATCGGTGACGAAGCTGCGGTCGATCTTGAGCTTGTCGAAGGCGATGCGGCGCAGATAGGCCAGACTGGAATAGCCGGTGCCGAAATCGTCCAACGCCAGGCGCACGCCCAGCGCGCGCAGGCGCGCCAGCTTGGTGTTGACCTGAGCGGCCGCCTCCAGAAGCACCGATTCGGTGATCTCCAGTTCCAGCCTCGCAGGCGATAGGCCGAATGTCTGGAGCGCGTCTTCCACGTGTTTCGGCACGTCGGTATGGCGCAGCTGGATGGGCGAGAGGTTGACCGCGATGCCGATCTCCTCGGGCCAGTTGGCGGCCGTGCGACAGGCCTCGCGCAGCGCCCAATTTCCGAGAGGCATGATGACGCCCGTTTCCTCGGCGATCGGAATGAACTCCGAAGGCGGCACCTCGCCGCGCTTGGGATGGTTCCAGCGCAAAAGCGCCTCGAAACCGCAGATCGCGCCGGAGCGGGCGTGGACCTGCGGCTGGTAGTGGAGCTGGAACTCGCCCCGCTCCAGCGCCCCGCGCAGGTCCGCCGCCAAGGCGCGCTGGCGAACGAGGCGCTCGTCCATCTCGGCCTCGTAGAAACGATAGCCGTTGCGGCCCTCGCTCTTCGTTCGGTAGAGCGCGAGATCGGCGCGCCGCACCAGATCCTCCCCGCCGTCGCAAGGCGAGACCGCGATGCCGATGCTGACGCCGATGCCCAGATGAATGTCGCCCAGACGGCAGGGCCGGGCGATGGTGGCGAGGATGCGCTCGGCCAGCCGCGCGACGGTCCGACGGTCGCCATTGTCGTAAAGCACCATGAACTCGTCGCCCGCGAGCCGCGCGACGAATGTGTGGGGTCCGACGAAGCTGCGCAACCGGTTCGCCACTTCCCGCAGCAGCGCGTCGCCCACCGCATGGCCGAACGTGTCGTTGGCGTTCTTGAACTCGTCGAGATCGAGGCACATGACCGCGAATCCGCTCGACTCGCCGCGCGCCCTATAGGTGTCCAGCGTCTGCTGAAACAGGGCGCGGTTCGGAAGGTCTGTGAGTGGGTCGTGCGTGGCGAGATAGGAGAGATGCTCCTGCGAGCGCCGCTGCGCCGTGATATCGGAGCCCACGCCCCGATAGCCCGCAAATGCGCCGTCCTCGTCCTCGATCGGCTTGCCGCTGAGGCTCCACCAGCGCTCTTCGCCCGAAAAGCGCAGGCGGATCGCGACGCCATGGAACTCGCGCTTGTCGGCCATGGTCTGGAACAGGGCCGCCAGCTCCTTTTCCTGCGGGTTTGCGCCCGCCGCGCCGAACAGGCGCGCCATGGTCAGCCCGTGCAGGACGCTTACGGGGAGGTCCAGCACTTCCGCCAGCCGGGGCGAGACATGCTGCATCCGCAACTCGGCGTCGGTTTCCCAAAGCCAGTCGCTGGCATGAGCCTCGAAATCGTTGAGCAGGAGATTGGTCAGCTCCTGCTGGCGCGTCAGTTCGATTTGAGTGAGGACGCGCTTGGTCACGAGGCGGCGCAGATGGAACATCGCCGTGAAGATGAAGAGCGCGTAGAAGGCCAGGAGAACGGCGACATAGAGATTGACCGGCTCGCCCGTCATGGCGAGCGCCAGGAACGAGCCGCAGACGATCGGGCCGACATAGGCCATCGAGGCGCGCGGCACGGTGGCCAGACACATGCCCGTCGCGATCAGCCCGGCACAGGTGGAGGCGATGAGAAGCCGGCCCTGCATGTCGCTTTGCGCGAAGAGCACCACCGGCACGGATGCCAGAAGCAGGCCGGCCAGAAGCGCCGTCGCCGTCATCGCCTGGCGAAACCGATGGGTGATGGGCTGCGCGTCGCCGCGCCCGCGCCAGCACCAGCAACTCTCCAGCGTCAGGATGGCCAGCGCGACGCTGCCGATCTGAAGGCCGAGGAGATAGACCCCATAGCCGCTGCGCCAATAGAGAACGATGATGACCTGAACAACCATGAAGGCCGTGATGGCCGTCAGCGGTGCCAGGCGCAGCGCGAAATCCACGCGCTCGGTCTGCACGCTGTCGGGCAGGGGGCCGTCGCGCGCGTCGCGCGGATCGAAATCGATCAGAAACGCAGCGAGCCGCCGGAACGGGGTCATCCAGTCCAATCGGTTCATTGGTGTCCACTCCGCACGCTTTTGGGGAGCTGTGCAGCCTCGTGTCTCGCTCGCCTTCGCGTCCCGTCTGTTTGATGCAAGAGGAACCAAACCGGATCGGGACCGCATCGGCGGCCTTTCAATTGCAGAGGTCTAACGCGCGAGGCAACGCTTGGACGACTGGTAAGGTGGACACCCCTAAATCGTACTGAATGCTCTCTTAACGGCAGGTAACGAAATGCGTTCATTCTAGCTCGCCGATGCCCTGGGGCAGAAAGGCGCGTGAGGCCGTGAACCAACGTATCGCGTCGGGGCCGGTCAGTGAAGGCGCGTGGGGCGCGAGCCGATAATGTCGAGCGCCACCATGCAGGCGTCGAGAAAGGCCTGATGCGGCAGGTCGGGATGCGTCTCACGGAAGAGCTGTGTCAGCTCGTCCGGATCGTCCGTCTCTTCCGACAAACGAAGCACCGTGATGATCGGATCTTCGTCCGATGCCATGTATCCCCTCCGACCCCTGTGGAGACTGACTTATAGCCAGAGAGCGGTTTGAAAAGTCCTTCGGTGCGCAAGGGTCCTGCGCGCCATCGCCGCGCGCCGCATCAACGCTCTGTGACAACACGAAAAGGCCCGCCACGGCTTTCGCCGGGCGAGCCTTTCGAAGGGGATCGTGTGGGGAGCGCGATCCCCGCCGTATCAGTTGAAGCGGTAGGAGAGCTTCGCCGTCACGGTGTGGAAGTCGAAGTCGCCCTGGCTCCGGAAATCGGTGAACTGGCCGGGCACCACGGCTGCGGCCGCGCCGTCGAACGGGCCGCCGTTCAGGCGCGTGAAGGAGCCGCTGTCACCGAGATTGGTGTAGAGATATTCGGCGCCGAAGGAGATGTTCTGCGTCACCTTCACTTCCATGCCGCCGCCGACCGAGTAACCCCACTCGTCCTCGTTCGTGTTGACGAGAGCCGGGAAGGCGGCGGTGACGGCCGGGCTGTTGGTGCCGAAGCGGTAGTCCACCTCGCCATAGGCGAAGCCGCCCGTGGCGTAGAGCAGCGCGCTTTCGGTGACGAGGTAACCCGCGCGCAGGCGGCCGGTCACGAGATAGTCGAGGCTGCGCTCGGCGGTGTAGACGGCCGGCGTGTTGGAGAAGGCGCTGGCGCGCTGGGCGATGTCGAGCGCGTTGATGTCGGCCAGAGCGCCGACCACGAAGTTGCCGGCCTGATAGTCGTAGCCGATATGCGCGCCGCCGATGAAGCTCGACTGGAATTCGGTCGAGAAGTTCGAGCCGAAGGCGTTGGTCAGGAAAGTCGCGCCGGCGCCGGTGAAGTTCGGCACGATGGCGAGATTGTCGCCATTGTCCGGGTTGAACGCGCCGCCGCCTTGGACGCCGAGATAGAGGCCGGTCCAGTTGACGACGGGCGCGACGGCGATGGGCGCGGCCGGCTCCTGATACACGACGTCGGCGGCCAGAGCCTGCGAGGCGAGGCCGAGCGTGGCGGCGGAAGCGAGAAGGAGGGCGATGGTCTTCATGGCACAGGCTCCAGTTGCGGGGAGGCTCTTTCGGCCTCTCGTGTCAGAGGGGCATGGGCGTCAGGGAAGCTCGAAATCTCCCTGGCTGCTCGTGCCGTTGTGCTTCAAGATGACAGCTTATCTTCCCCGCTCAAGAGGCTGCTTGTGGGCATTTTCTAAGTGTTGCAGGAGAGTGACGTGTATTGTCGCGTCAATCCTTGGATGATGACTGCGACAACCTGTCAGTTTGATGCGGTCAGGAGGGTGAAAAGGCCGGATTTGCCGGGTTTGTCTCTCGGGATTCTACGAGAGAATACGCCGCTATAACGGTTTCGTGAGATGAGTTTGTCGCGGGCGCGAAAGTGTCTTGAAGCTTGTGGTTGCAATGCGGTGGATCGCAACAACACGAAAAGCCCGCTCCCACAACGGGACGCGAGCTTTGCAAAGGAATGGTCCGCGAGCAGAGCCCGCTCAGCTGATGGCGGATGGAGCGCCCGATATCAGCGCGCGTTGCGCGGCTTGGGGCTCTTGTCGCCCGAAAGCTGAAGCGCGACGGAGACGAGCACCGCGAAGCCGCCCATGGTCAGGATGAAGGAGAACAGGGTCGTGACGATATCCATGGCTCGAACCTTCGCTCGTATCGGAAGGTTTCAGAAACCATGCGCGCGGTTAACGAAAGCTTTCCGCGCGCCCTACCATTGATCCTACCAAAGCACATGGTTAACCGGGCGCACGGGCGGCGGCACGTCCGGCTCGCCGCACAATTGCTCCAGATCGATCTGGATCGTGCGGCAGATCGAGGTCAGCGGCACGTCGTGGGCGCGGTTCTCGAACGGATCCTGCAGATCGCCGCCGATCCGGTCCATGGCCAGCATCATGAATCCGACGATGGTGGAGGCGAGCGGCGTGTAGATGCCCAAACTGTCGACAAGGCCGACCGGCAGCAGAATGCAGAAGACCTGCACGAAAAGCGTCGGGAAATAGGCGTATTCACGCGGCAGCGGCGTGTTCTTGATCCGCTCCATGCCCCCTTGGGCATTGCTCATATCGACCAGCAACTGCTCGATCTGGGTGCGGCGGATCGAGTCCATCCAGCCCTGGCGCATCGCGTCCGACAGGAGTGCGGCCGTTTCGTTGAGGATGACATTGGGCACATTGGCGACGGATTTCAGCCCCTCGGCCTCGCCTTCCCCCAGAAAGGGACGGATTTCCTCGAGCGCGGGCTGACGGCGCAGATGGCAGCGCAATGCGTTGACATAGGCGACCTGCCGCATAACGAGCGCATGGCGCAGGTCGTGGCTTTCCGGCCTCTTGTCGATCAGGTGGATCACCGCCCGGCCATAGGAGCGCGAGGCGTTGACCATGGCGCCCCAAAGCGTACGGGCTTCCCACCATCGGTTGTAGGCATTGTTGTTGCGAAAGCCGAGAAACAGCGCCAGCGCCGAGCCCAGCAGCGTCATGGGCAGGATCGGCAGTTCAAACTCGGGATGGGGCAGATAGACATAGGCGAGCGTGACGAGGACATCCCAGACCAAAAGCAGGGCGAGCGGCCAGCCGATGTAGCGCAGCATTCGGGGCAGGCGGGCGGATTCGGGTAGGACCATAGGCGTTTCCTTGTCGTTAGCCGGGCAACGACGAGGGTCGGCTGAGGTTGCACCGCAACAAGGGGCGATGGCGGGCGATGAAGGGCTCGACCTGTGGCAGGCGCCTCCGGCTGAGGTCGGCTTATCCTGCTGTTCGGCCTCGGGATTTTTACGAAATGGAAAGGATTTGTCGGGCCGCCGGGGAACCCCAGCCATCATCACGCGATTGTTGACCTGACGATTTCATGGATGAACGCTCATGCGCAGCCGCAGCCCTTTTCACCTTCGCTTCCTCCGATACGGCCTTCTGACCCTCAGCCTGCTCTTTGCCGGCGGCATCGTGTTTCTGGGCGTGACCAACATGACCAAGGTCGAGGCCGATCCGCTGGTGGACTATCGCCCCGTCTCGCAGAACTGACATCGCGACATGAAAAAGCCCTCCCCGCCGGCGGGCGGGGAGGGCTTTGCTGGACGAGGGGCGCAGGTCGAAATTGACCACGCCGCCAGACTCAAGCCGCCTTGGCGGTCTCTGCCGGGGCCTCGTCCATGGCGCGCAGATACAGGTCGAGCAGCGTTTCGTGTTCGTCGCGCTCGTCCTTGTCCTGCTTGCGCAGCTTGATGATTTCTTTCAGAATCTTGACGTCGAAGCCTTCGCCCTTCGCCTCGGCGAAGACGTCCTTCTTGCCTTCCATCAGATCCTGGATTTCCTGATCCAGCTGTTCCACGCGCTCCACGAACGAGCGGATGCGGCTTCCGCCGATCCCAACCGTGTCCGACATGGTGACTCCTTCTTGAATGAATGAGTGCACTATCGCCGGCAGACGTAATCACTTCCTTAATCGTAACGGCGGGATTCACCGCTCGAATGCAGCGTGGTTTCGGAAGGCGACATTGCCGAGCCCGGTGCCGATCGTCACCGCCGCCCAGCGCGAGACATCCCGCATCGAGGGCTCTTCGCTGAGGCCCTGGATGACAGCGTCATTGTGAAGGAGCACCACGCTCGGCCGACCGGCGAGCAGGGGCACGGCGCGCCGGATGCGCTCAGGAAGAAAGAACCCATCCTCGCTCCAGTCCCCCGGCAGGTTCTGCACGCCGCTTGTGATCGCGCCGTCCGGGCGGATCAGGCCGGGGCAGGCCAGGCCGATCACGGGCGAGAGGGCAAGCCCGTGCCGCTCTGCCTCTTCGGCCATGTCGCGCAGCAGGACGGCGATGTGCTCCACCATCTCGTCCCGGCTCGGCGCCTCGTCGGCATGGCACCATTTTTCGCGGGCGACGACGTCCGGCGCGCCAACGCCGCTCGGCAACGACACGAGGCCGCAGCGAAGATTCGTGCCACCGATATCGACGGCCAGAAACCCGTTGCCCTGCGCCAGAAGCTCGGACGGCGCGGCATAGGCCCAGCCGATCATGCCGCCATCGTCGGGCTCGTGGCTGAGCGGGGTGAGGGCGATATTCCAATCCGCCTCGCGGAGATGGGCCTGGGCGCGCCGCAAGACCTCCTGCCCGATCTCAGCCGATTGCAGCCCGCCGCCGCAGACGATGCGCTGCGTGCCGCGCCATGAGGGCGTCTGCAGGAAGCGAATGAGCACATCGGTCAGGTCGCGGGAGAACTCGGCGAGGGCACGCTCCAGCGTCTCGGCCTCGGCTGCCTCACCCGGATGCCGCGCGGGACCGCGCAAGGCTTCGTCCAACTCGTCGCGCTCCAGCTCCTCGGTCGGCTCCTCGCCGAAGGGCTTGACGCCCCGGCCGGATAGGCGCTCGCGCCATTCGTCCAGAAGCTCGCGAAAGGCGGTCTCGCTGGCCTTGTCGCCGACGAAGCCGTCCTCCTCTCGCAGGTCGAGACTGTAGCTTTCGACGCGCAAGGAGGGGAGGTCGGCCGCGCCGTGAGGGATGTCGTCCGACGGGAGAGGAACGTCCAAGCTGTCGGCCATCGTCTCGTCCCTCATCCTTGCGCCACGAGGTCACAATGGCGAAGGTGCGCCGGGGTTCGCCGGCTCGGCCCTCTCTCGCGGCAACGTGAAGCGGCCGTCAGCCCAGCCGCTTCAGCGTTTCCTCGTCCGCTTCGCCGCCGAAGAAGCGCGCCAGCGCCTCCTCGAAGGCTTGCGCCTCATTGCCCTCGGCCGCCTCGCGAAACAGCGTCAGCGAGGAGCGCAGCTTCATGTCGTCGGGCGAGCCGAACAGGGCGCGGGGCGAGGCGACGCCCGACGCCATGGCGGCCGCCACGGCCTCGCGCAGTCGGGGACCGAGCACAGGATGGGCGAGATAGGCGCGCGCTTCGGCCAGCGAGCGGATCGCGTAATGGCGCGCCGTTTCGCTGCGCCCCAGCCCCGCGAGTTGCGGAAAGACGAACCACATCCAATGGCTTTCCTTGCGCCCGCGTCGGAGTTCGGCGAGGGCTCGGGCCTGGGTCGTCTCCTGCGCCGAGAGAAACCGACCGAGATCGAACGGATCGGCTTCAGGGCTCGCGCCGCTCATGTCTTGGCCGAGCCCGGTTCGGCCAGCTTGCGGTTCATCTCCGCCAGCATCGCGGCAGGCGTGACATTGGCGAGCGCGGCCTGAATCTTGTTCGACCAGCCGCTCACCACGTCCCCCTCGCCCTTCTTCAGCGCCTCGTAGCCGGTGCGCGCGACCTTGGCGGGGTCTTCCTTCGGCACATCCCGCGCCATGCTCGTGTCCAGCATGTCGCCGCGCGCGAAGATCTCCGTGTCGGTCGGCCCCGGCATGAGACAGGATACGGTGACGCCCGTGCCCTTCAGCTCGTTGCGCAGCGCGAAGGAGAAGCTGTTCAGGAAGGCTTTCGTGCCGTTGTAGACCGCCATGAAGGCCCCCGGCATGAAGCCGGCAATGGAGCCCGTGATCAGGATATGCCCTTCGCCCCGCGCCCGCATGGTGTTGCCGACGTGATGGATGAGCGCCAGCGTGCCGGTGATGTTGGTGTTCACCATCTCCAGCGCGCGGTCGAGGTTCTGATCCAGAAAGCCCTTGCCGAGCGCCTGGCCCGCATTGGCGAAGAGAGAATGCACCGGGCGCTCTCCAATCGCGGCGACGAGCTGCCCGACGCCTTCCAGGCTGGAGAGATCGGCGGTCACGGCCTTGACCGCGACGCCTGAGCGCCGCAGCTCGGTGGCCACCGTCTCGATCTCGACCTCGTCGGCGGCGATGACGAGATCGAACCCGTCGGCCGCGCAAAGGCGCGCCAGTTCCAGCCCGATGCCGCTGGATGCGCCGGTGACAACGGCGAGCGGACGGCTCTGCGAATCCATGGTCTCGCTCATGGCTTCAGCACCACCTTGATGCAGGAATCCTGCTTGTCGCGGAATGTCTTGTAGAGATCCGGCCCGTCCTCCAGCGTGCCCGTATGGGTGATCACGAAGGACGGATCGATCTCGCCCTTCACGATGCGCTCCATCAAAAGCGGCAGGTAGCGCTGCACGGGCGTCTGCGCCATGCGGAAGGTCAGGCCGCGATTGATGGCCGAGCCCATCGGGATCTTGTCCACGAAACCGCCATAGACGCCGACGATCGAAACCGTGCCGAAATTGCGGGTGCAGTGAATGGCCTGACGCAGAACATGCGGCCGGTCGGTGCCCATGAAGGTCGCCTGTTTCACCCGGTCGATCAACGAGTCGAACGAGGCCATGCCATGCGCTTCGGACCCCACCGCATCGATCGACGCATCCGCGCCGCGCCCGTTGGTGAGGTCCTGGATGCGGTCGTAGATATCCTCGTCCATGAAGTTCAGCGTGATCGCGCCGCTGGCCTGGGCCATCGCCAGACGCTCGGGCACCGTGTCGATCGCGATGACGCGCTCGGCGCCGAGCAGGAACGCGCTCTTGATCGCCATCTGGCCGACCGGGCCGCAACCCCAGACGGCGATCGTGTCGCCCGGCTGGATGTCGCAGAAATCGGCCGCCATGTAGCCGGTCGGGAAAATGTCGGAGAGGAAGAGAACCTGCTCGTCGGTGAGTCCGTCCGGCACCTTGATCGGCCCGACATCGGCATAGGGCACGCGTAGGTATTCCGCCTGCCCGCCGGGATAGCCGCCCAAGAGATGCGAATAGCCGAACAGGCCGGCGGGCGAATGGCCCCAGAGCTTTTCGGCCTTGGCCTTGTCTGGGTTGGAGCGCTCGCAAGCCGAGAAGAAGCCGCGCTTGCAGAAGAAGCACTCGCCGCAGGAAATGGTGAAGGGCACGACCACCCGGTCGCCGACCTTGAGGTTTTTGGTGCCCGAGCCGACCTCGACGACCTCGCCCATCGTCTCGTGGCCGACGATATCGCCCGAATGCATGTCGGGGATCACGCCGTCATAGATATGCAGATCGGAGCCGCAGATGGCGCAGGACGTCACCTTGATGATGACGTCCTGCGCGTCCTCGATCCGGGGATCGGGCACGCTTTCGCAGCGGATGTCGCTCTTTCCGTGCCAGGTCAGCGCTTTCATGGAAATCTCCTCTCAGGCTGCGGGGGAGGGCGCTTGGCGATGTGGCCCGGCTCCTTCGGGGGATCGAAGCGAAGCCGGGCCGCCGTTGCGCTCTCTTCAAGCTTAACCGGAGGTTTCGAAGTCCAGTTCCTGAGAGTTCGTTTGGGTGGCGAACGACACCGAAGGCAGTATCAGCCCTTCGTCTCGCCCAGCGTGTCGGCCATGGTCGCGCCGCGCTGGCCCATGGGGCGGGCGGCGTGGGTGGTGGAATCGATCGCCGTCTGATGCTCCATCTCGGCGTTCAGCTCGGCCCCGATCAGCACCACGATGGTGGAAATCCAGATCCAGGTCATGAAGCCGATGGCCGCGCCGAGCGAGCCATAGGTCTCGTCATAGGAGCCGAAATTCTGGGCGTACCAGGAGAAGAGCAGGGAGAACACGACCCAGAGCGCGGCGGCGAACAGGCTGCCCGGCGCAATCCAGCGCCAGCGCGCGGCCGAGCGGCTGGGGCCGACGCGGTAGATGATCGAAAGCCCGAGCGCGACGAGCACGAGCAGGATCGGCCAGCGCAGAACCAGAAGCACGGTTTCCAGACTGCCGAGATGCAGAAACTCCAGGACGATCGGCAGGACGACGACGCCCGTCAGCGCGACGATAAGCGCGACGATCGTGCCGAGCGTGAAGCCGAGCGTGATGAGGGTCAGCTTGATGAAGCCGCGCTTTTCCTCTTCCTCGTAGACGATGTTCATGGCGTCGAAGAGCGTCTTCATCCCGGCATTGGCGCTCCAGAGCGCGACGCCGAGGCCGAAGATCATGCCAAAGCCCAGCTTGGCGCTTTCCTGCGAGGTGATGCGCTGCAACTGCTCGCCGATGATCTGGAGCGCGCCGCCGGGCAGAACGCCTTGAAGGCCCTGCAACTGATCGCGCACGCTGGCCGGATCGCTGAACAGACCATAGATCGAGATGAAGGCGGTGATGGCGGGAAACAGCGCCAGGAGCACGTAGAAGGTGACGCCGGCGGCGACCAGCATCAGCCGGTCGTTCGAGAATTCCTCATAGGTGCGCCACAGAACGTCCTTCCAGCCCTTGGCCGGAATGGCCGTCGGCTTCCGCGCCGCGCGCCCGTGCGCGCTGTCGCCCATGGCCACCGACGTTTTCCCGCTCTGGCCCGAGGCCGGATCGTCGGACCAGGCGGCGGAGGCGTCCTTGCCGCCCGCCTCGCCGGGCCAGCCGCGCTCGCGCGCCCCACCCGACTTGCCGGCGATGAAGCCCAGGACGGTCAGCGCGCCCGCCGAGGCGAGGCCGAGGATGATGTCCCCCGTCGCCGAATGTTTCCGCTGCGTGTCTCCGCTCATCGCCCTTCGCGCCCCTCGCTGCTCTTCCGCGAGGCCGGCGCAGCTTCGCCGCCCTCAGAAGGGCAAACGCGGCGAAGCGGCTTTGCGATCCTCAGGGGGCGAAGTCGTGGCAAAAGGATGGCGGCTCGCGGGGGCGTCAGTAGCCGATGGCTGCCCCCGCGCCGGCCCGCGCGTCCATGGCGCCGAAGAAGCGGTTGGGGCTTTGCGGATCGCGCTTGGCGAGACTCGGGCCTCCCACGAGGATGCCCGCCGCCTCGCCCCAGACCGGCCAGTTCGGGTCTTCACGCACCACATGGCCCTTGGCGGCGAGAAGCCGGATCGTGTCGGGCGAGAGGGCGCGGGGTTCCATCGTGATTCGGTCGGGCTGCCATTGATGGTGGATGCGCGGCGCGTCCACCGCTTCCTGAATATCCATGCCGTGATCCACCACGTTCATGATGGCTTCCGCGACGATGGTGATGATGCGCGAGCCACCGGGCGAGCCGATCACCATGACGGGCTCGCCCTTCTGCGTGATGATCGTCGGGCTCATGGAAGACAGCGGCGTCTTGCCGGGCGCGATGGCATTGGCCTCGCCCTGCACCAGCCCATAGAGATTGGGCACGCCCGGTTTCTGCGTGAAATCGTCCATCTCGTTGTTCAGGAGAACGCCCGTGCCGGGCGCGACCACGCGCGCGCCAAAGGCGCCGTTGAGCGTGTAGGTCACGGCGACGGCGTTTCCGTCCTTGTCGATGATGGAATAATGCGTCGTCTCGTGGCTTTCCGCTCCGACCGGCTTCATCGAGGCCGAGACACCGGCACGGTTGGGGTCGATGCGGGCGCGAACCTTGTCGGCATAGGCTTGCGAGAGCAGCGTCTCGGTCGGGTTCTTCACGAAGTCCGGGTCGCCCAGCGCCGAATTGCGGTCCACGAAGGCCTGCCGCATGGCCTCCGCCATCAGATGCACCGTCTCGGCCGAGCCATAGCCGGTATAGCTCAGCGGATAGGCTTCCAGAATATTGAGGATTTCGCAGATCACCACGCCGCCGGAGCTGGGCGGCGGCGAGGAAATGATCTCATAGCCGCGATAGTCGCAGCGGACAGGATCGAGTTCACGAACCTTGTAAGCCTCGAAATCGCTCCGCTCCAGAATACCGCCATGCGCTGCGCTGGCCTGCGCGATGGCCTCGGCCGCCGCACCCTTGTAGAACCCGTCCGGTCCGCGTTGGGCGATGGCCTCCAGCGTGCCGGCGAGGTCGCTCTGCACCAGCTTCTCGCCCGCGCCATAAGGCTCCGTGCCGTTCTTCAGGAAGATCGCCGCCGCCGCCGGGTCCTTGGCAAGATCGGCATTTCCCTCCGCGAAGCTCGCGACATCGCCGGGCGACAGCTCGAAGCCGTCGCGCGCGAGGCGGATCGCGGGGGCAAGCAGCGCCGCGCGGTCCTTGGTGCCGAAATGCTCGCGCGCATGTTCGAAGCCGGCGACCGAGCTGGGCACGCCGACCGCGAGATAGCCATCGGTCGAAAGGCCGGGAACCGGATCGCCCTTGGCATCCAGATACATGTCCTTGGTGGCCTTGCCCGGCGCGCGTTCGCGAAAGTCGATGAAGCGCGCGGTGCCGTCCTTCAGGCGCAGCGTCATGAAACCGCCGCCGCCGAGATTGCCGGCGGTCGGATAGACCACGGCGAGCGCATAGCCGACCGCCACCGCCGCATCCACCGCATTGCCGCCCGAGCGCAACACCTCGACGCCGATCTCGGACGCGAGGCGCTGGGCGGTGACGACCATGCCATGCTCGGCGGCGACCGGGGCGGGGGAGGCGGCTCCCGCCGGAAAGACCGGCAGAACCGTCAGGCAAAGAAGCAGGGAAAGGCGGGTCCGACGAAACATGGCGCGTCTCCTGACCGAAAGCCGCGCGAGACCGGGCGGCGTCGGCGGACAGACTGCGTCAGCCCCGCGCGCTTGTCACGCGCGAAGCCGGGGCCCGTCAGCGGATTTCGATGCGCTGGGTTCGATGCAGAAGCGCGGCCCCGTCGCGCTCCACCGCGACATCCAGAACCCAGGTGCCCGGCGTGGGCGGGCGGCGCAGGCCCGCAAGGCCGGAATAAACGGCCTTGTTGCGGTCCAGCGGTTCCGTCAGCGTGTCCAGAACCTTGGTCCCGGCGGGATCGGTCATCTGGAAACGCACGCGGTCTCCGCCATGGAGATTGGCGAACCAGCCCCAGCCGACCGTCATCGTCGCATTCGCGCCCGCCGTCGGTGGCGGGCCGTCACTGGCGAGCGTCTCATAATCCAACACCTCGCCGGCCAGCCCCATGGCGAGAAGCTGCGTCGTCGGCCGCGCAAGAAGCTCCGCCGCCTCCGGGGTAAAGAGCGTGGCGCGTTCCGTATCGTCAGCGAGGCAGCCGCCGCCGACGGCGCGGCCGGAGATGGGATCGATCTTGGCGCCGTTGCGGCGCACCGACAGGTGGACATGCGGAAACTCGGCGAGCCCCGACGAGCCGATCTCGCCGAGTGTTTGGCCGGCCTCGACGCGCTGGCCCGGCTTCACGCGCACGGAGCCCCGCCGCATATGGCAATATTGCGTTTCCAAGCCTTGGCCGTGGTCGATCACGACGCCATTGCCGCATTCGACGGATTGGACGGCGTCCCGCAATTCCTTCGTGTTGGCGAGCCGATCCGGCATCCCGTCGCGCCCGCCCCGCACCGTGCCGCCGAGAGCGGCCACGACCGGCACGCCGCGCTCGATATCGCGCATGGACAGGACGCGAATGTCGATCCCGTCATGCCCGTCATAGGCCGCCGTGCCGCAGAACGGATCGGTGGCGCCGGGGCCGGGGTCCATGTCCGGCAATTGCTGGGCGAAACAGTCCTGCCCGACGGCGCAGGCGACCGGCAGTTGCAGTCGCCTCGTCTCGTCGGCCTCGGCCGGCGGAGCGGAAAGGTTCAGCCCGGTGAGAAGGCCGGCAAACGCGAGGCGGCGAAGCGACATGGCGGGCGATCCTTGCCTAGGAGTTCGCCCGGCTTGTCGCATGGCGCAGGCGCACCCGTCGAGGCGCACCCGCCCGTGTCTTCGATCCATTGCCGGCTCAGACGTGCTCGGACGCCCCGGCCACGCCGGCGGACCGGGTGCGCGCCACATCCGCCCCGTCCAGCCGGTTGAAGAAGAGGTTGAGGAGGACCGAGGCGATGGCGGCGAGCAGGATGCCCGATTCCAGAAGCGGCTGGAGGGCGCGGGGCATGTGGTGGAAGAAACCGGGCGCGACCAGCGGGATCATGCCGAAACCGATCGACAGGGCGACGATGAAGAGATTGCTCCGGTTGGCGCGGAAGTCCACGGCGGAGAGAATGCGAACGCCCGTCGCGGCCACCATGCCGAACATCACGAGCCCCGCCCCGCCGAGCACCGTGACCGGCACGGCCTCCACCAACGCCGCCATTTTCGGGCTGAGGCCAAGACCAAGCAGGATGACGCCGCCTGCCGCCGTGACGAAGCGCGACTTGACGCCCGTGACGCCGACGAGACCCACATTCTGCGAGAAGGACGTATAGGGGAAGGTGTTGAAGATGCCGCCGATCAGCGTGCCGACGCCGTCGGCGCGCAGGCCGCGTGTGATCGCCTTGCGGTCGAGCGTCCGCTCGGTCATCTCGCCGAGCGCCAGAAACATGCCGAGCGACTCGATCATCACCACGATCATGACGAGGCACATGGTCAGGATCGGCACGAGATGAAATTGCGGCCAGCCGAAATGAAAAGGCAGGACGAGGCCGAACCAGGGGGCCGCCGCCACCTTGTCGAAATGCATCGCGCCCAGCATCGTTGCCACCGCCGCGCCCGCCACGATGCCGGCGAGAACCGCGACATTGGCGATGAAGCCGCGCCCCCAGCGCAGGATCGCCAGAATCACGAGGAGCACGAAAGCCGCCATCAACAGGCCTTCCGGCGCGCCATAGGCGGGATTGGCCACCTGCACGCGCTCGCCCGTTTCCAGCATCTTCGGCAGTGTCGGCAGGCCCCCGCCCGCCCAGTTGATGCCGACGCGCATCAGCGAAATGCCGATCACGAGAATGATCGAGCCGGTGACGACAGGGGGAAACAGCGGCAACACGCGCCCGACCACGGGCGCGACGAGAATGCCGAACAGGCCCGCCGCGATGACGGAGCCGTAGATGCCGAGCAGCCCGACCTCCGGCAGCGCGCCCATGGCGAGCATCGGGCCGACCGAGGCGAAGGTCACCCCCATCATCACCGGCAGGCGAATGCCCGTGCCCCAAAGCCCGAGGCTCTGGATCATCGTGGCAATGCCGCAAGCGAAGAGATCGGCCGAGATCAGAAAGGCGACATCCTCGGGCGGCAGTTGCAAGGCGCGCCCGACGATCAGCGGCACGGCCACCGCGCCGGCATACATGACGAGAACATGCTGCACGGCCAGCGGCGCGAGCCGCCCGGCGGGCAGGCGCTCATCGACGGGATGAGGGGAGGAGGGCGGCGGGGTTCGAGCCATGCGAGGGCGCTCCATGCGGTTCACGGCCGGACTAGATCACGACTTTCGCCAGGATTGTGCAAGTTATTTGATCATGAGTATGAAGTGGGCAATGCAGCATAGATAAGCCTGCCGCAGGGTCGGGCTGTCATCGCTCGTTTCGATCGGCTAAGCATCGAAGCCGAAACGAGCGTCATCGGAAAGGGCGGTCATGGTCGCCACGGATATTGCAACGCGGGTGTGGAACCACACGTTCAAGCTCGACCCAATCGTGCGCTCGCTGCTCGACACGGATTTCTACAAGCTTCTGATGCTGCAGATGGTCTGGGGCCTGCACCCCAACACGCAGGTCACCTTCCGCCTCATCAACCGCACCAAGACCGTGCGCATTGCCGACGAGATCGACGAGGCGGAGCTGCGCGCCCAGCTCGACTATGCCCGCTCCGTACGCTTTTCCAAGCGTGAGATGATCTGGCTGGCGGGTAACTCCTTCTATGGCGAGCGGCAGATCTTCCTGCCGGCCTTCCTGGAATGGCTTCGCGATTTCCAGCTCCCGCCCTACGAGCTCGCCAAGCGGGACGGGCAGTACGAGCTGATGTTCCACGGCCCTTGGACCCACACGATGATGTGGGAAATCCCGGCGCTCGCCATCATCAACGAGCTTCGCTCGCGCGCCGCGATGAAGGATTACGGCCGTTTCGAGCTGGATGTTCTCTATGCCCGCGCCAAGGCCAAGATGTGGGAGAAGGTCGAGCGGCTGGACAAGCTGCCGGCCATCCGCATGTCGGATTTCGGAACGCGCCGCCGCCATTCCTTCCTGTGGCAGCGCTGGTGCGTCGAAGCGCTGAAGGAAAAGCTCGGCGATCGGTTCATCGGCTCGTCCAACGTCTTGCTCGCCATGGAGACCGATCTCGAAGCCATCGGCACTAACGCGCACGAGCTGCCCATGGTCTATGCCGCCATGGCCCGCTCCGACGCCGAGCTTCGCGATGCGCCCTACGAGGTGCTGAAGGCGTGGCAGAGCTGGTATGGCGGCAATCTCTTGGTGGTGCTGCCCGACACGTTCGGCACGGCCTCGTTTCTGGAGCGCGCGCCCGGCTGGGTGGCGAACTGGACGGGTTTCCGCCCCGACTCGGCCCCGCCGATCGAAGGCGGCGAAGCGATCATGGCGTGGTGGCGCTCCAAGGGCGTCGATCCGCGCGACAAGCTGCTCGTCTTTTCGGACGGCATGGATGTCGATTCCATCGAGGAAACCTATCGTCATTTCGACGGGCGGGTGCGCATGAGCTTCGGCTGGGGCACCAATCTCACCAACGACTTTCGCGGCGTCGCGCCGGAGGACACGCCAGGCCTCCATCCGATCTCGCTGGTCTGTAAGGTCATGGACGCGGACGGGCGTCCGGCGGTGAAGCTTTCGGACAATCCGGCCAAGGCCACGGGCACGCCCGAATCCATCGAGCGCTATCGCCGCATCTTCGGCACGAAGGCGGAAATTTCGCGCGACGTGCTGGTTTGAGAATAAACGCCCTTTTTTTTGCGGGCAGGATGGGTCAGGAGAAGGGGAATTTCGTTTGCGGCGCGGTTTCGCGCCGCGATGCCGGTTTGGCTTGAGGTCAGCCGCGCCCCGTTTTGCTTGCTGCCGAAGGGCCCCCGATGAACGCCCCCGTCCAGACTCCGCTCGCGTCTGAAACCGCCGCCTTCCCGATCCCGGCCAATGTCTTCGCCGAGACCGTGACCGAGGTGAAGCACTATACCGACCGGCTCTTCAAGTTCCGCATGACCCGGCCCGCGAGCTTCCGCTTCCGCACCGGCGAGTTCGCGATGATCGGCCTGCCCAATGCCGAGAAGCCGGTCTTCCGCGCCTATTCGATCGCCAGCCCCTCCTGGGACGAAGAGCTGGAATTCTTCTCCATCAAGGTGCCGGGCGGCCCGCTGACAGAGCATCTCCAGAAGATCCAGCCGGGCGACACGGTGCTGATGCGCAAGAAGCCGACGGGCACGCTGGTGCTCGACGCGCTCCTGCCGGGCAACCGGCTGTATCTGTTCTCGACGGGCACGGGCATTGCGCCCTTCGCCGGCGTGATCCGCGATCCCGAAACGTACGAGAAGTTCGATCAGGTCATCCTGACGCATACGACGCGCGAACTGGCCGAGCTTCGCTACGGGCAGGAACTGGTCGAGACGATCAAGACCGACGAAATCCTGTCGGAGATCGTGGGCGACAAGCTGCTCTATCACGGCTCCGCCACGCGCGAGGGCGAGCACAAGGGCGAGCGCGTCACCACGCTGCTGGAAACCGGCAAGCTCTTCACCGATCTCGGTGTGCCGCCGATGGACCCGGCGACCGACCGCGCCATGATCTGCGGCTCCATGGAGATGCTGAAGGAAACGGCCGCCCTGTGCGAGCGCTTCGGCCTCGAAGAAGGCGCCAATTCCAAGCCCGGCACCTATGTCGTGGAGCGCTCCTTCGTCGATTGATGGAGAGCGGGGCGTGACGCGGCCGGTGTCGCGCCCTATTCCTTCCCGAATGCGGGGAGGAGTGCAGCATGACCCATTGGATTCCGGTCGCCGATTTCGACGCGGCCTATGACAATTCGGGCGCCGTCCAGCGCTCCG
The DNA here is from genome assembly GCF_001475935.1 of Aureimonas ureilytica. Classification (GTDB taxonomy): domain Bacteria; phylum Pseudomonadota; class Alphaproteobacteria; order Rhizobiales; family Rhizobiaceae; genus Aureimonas; species Aureimonas ureilytica_A. The sequence continues at coordinate 35,310 of NZ_LDQA01000041.1, read as the reverse complement.
ACACGTTCGTGCCCCGCTGGCAGCGCGAAGCCTCCGCCTTCCGCGATGCAATGGAAGGGCGGCGACGCAGCGAGATCGACCTCGCCTATGGCGCGCATGAGCGCCAGAAACTCGACCTGTTCCATCCCGAAGGCTCCGCGCGCGGCCTCGTCGTCTTCGTCCATGGCGGATACTGGAAGGCGCTCGACAAATCCGTCTGGTCGCATCTGGCGCGCGGCGCGGTGGAATCGGGCTTTGCCGTCGCCATGCCGAGCTACCGCCTCGCGCCCGAAGCGCGCCTCACCGAAATCGCGGACGATGTGGCGCAGGCGATCGCCCTGGCGGCAAGCCGCATCGAGGGCGGCATCCGGCTCGTCGGCCATTCGGCGGGCGGGCATCTCGTGGCGCGCATGGTCGCCGCCGGCTCGCCTTTGCCCGGCCCCGTCCTGGCGCGGGTCGATCGCGTCGTGCCGATCAGCGGCCTGCACGATCTCAGGCCGATCCGTCGAACCCGCATGAACGATACGCTGCGCATCGACGCGGCTGAAGCGCTGGCGCAAAGCCCGGCGCTGCTTGAGCCTCTTCATATCTGCCCCATCCATGCCGTGGTCGGCGCGGCGGAACTGCCCGAGCTTCGCCGCCAGACGCATTTTCTGGCCTCCGCATGGTCCGGGCTGGGCGTCCCGGTGGAAGCGGCGGACATTCCCGATCGGCACCATTTCGATGTGATCGAAGACTTGGCTCTGTCGGGCTCGCAGATCACGAGAGTTTTGACCTCAGGCGCTTCTCTCTGATAGCTCAAGCGCTCTGGAGACACCGTGATGCAAGCGATTTTTGTTCAGTTCAAATGTCGGCCCGGTACGGCTTATACCGTGGCCGACGATCTGGTTGAGAGCGTCGAGGAGATTTCGGAAATCTACTCGACCTCGGGCCAATACGATCTTCTCGCCAAATTCTATCTGGAAGCCGGGCGCGACATCGGGCACTTCGTGACCGAGAAGCTGCAGACGGTGGATGGCGTGGTGGATACGTTCACCACCGTCGCGTTCAAGGCGTTCGGCCGTGGCTGATGTGATTCCCGCTCTCTCCGATCTCTGGACCGAGCGCGCCGAGGCCGCCGACCATGCCGACAGGCTGCGCCCCTTGCGCGCCCTGTTCCATCTGCCGGAAGGCATGACCTATCTCGACGGCAACTCGCTCGGCTGCCTGACCTATGGCGCGCGAGCCCGGTTGCGCGATGTCGTCGACCGCGAATGGGGCACGGGGCTGATCGCCTCTTGGAACCAGGCCGGCTGGGTCGACCTGCCCGCGCGCGTCGGCGCGCGCATCGCCCGCCTCGTCGGGGCGGAGGAGGGGGCGCTTGTTGCCTGCGACTCGACCTCGGTCAATCTCTTCAAGGTTCTGGCAAGCGCCCTGGCGCTGCGTCCGGGCCGGCGCGTCATCGTGTCGGAGCGCTCCAACTTCCCGACCGATCTCTATATGGCGGAAGGCCTCGCCAACCTTCTGAACCAAGGGCACGAGCTGCGTCTCGCCGATCATGCCGACGATATTCCGGCCCTTGTCACGGACGAGACCGCCGTCCTCATGCTGACGCAGGTGAACTATCGCACCGGCGCGCTGCACGACATGGCCTCCCTGTCGCGTCTGGCGCACGAGCGCGGCGCGCTGGCGTTGTGGGATCTCGCGCATTCGGCCGGGGCTCTGCCGGTGGATCTCGCAGGCGACGGGGCGGATTTCGCGATCGGCTGCGGCTACAAATATCTGAATGGCGGCCCCGGCGCACCGGCCTTTCTCTATGTCGCGCCATGTCATCAGGCAGCCGCCCGCCAGCCGCTGTCGGGCTGGTTCGGCCATGCCGCGCCCTTCGCTTTCGAAACGGGCTATCAGCCGGCGTCGGGCGTCACGCGCTTCCTGACCGGCACGCCCTCGGTGCTGGCGCTTTCCGCGCTGGACGCCGCGCTGGATGCGTTCGACGGCGTGGATATGGCCGCGTTGCGCGAGAAGTCCGTGGCTCTGACACGCTTCTTCATCGCGGCCGTGGAGGCGCTCTGTGCCGGGCACGGGCTGCAACTCGTCACCCCGCGCGAGCCAGCGCGGCGCGGCAGTCAGGTGTCCTTCACGCATCCGGCGGCCTATGCCCTGTGTCAGGCGCTGATCGAAGAAGGCGTCGTCGGGGACTTCCGCGCGCCCGACATTCTGCGCTTTGGCTTCGCGCCTCTTTACAACAGCTTCGCCGACGCGCTTAACGCAGCGACAACCATCGCCGAACTGCTCGCTTCGAAACGCTACGAGGACGAGCGCTTCCAGCGCCGGAACACCGTGACATGACGCTTTCCAAGCCCTGCCGCCTCGCCATCGCCGTCCGCTCGCCCGAGGAAGCGCGCCGCGCGCTCGAAGCGGGCGCGGATTATGTGCTGGCGCCGGCGCGGCGGGACCGGGTGCCCGGCCAGATCATCGAGCGGCGGGTGGAGGGCCAGCCCGAGCTGTACTTCGCCATGGCCGGCGACGTCACGCTCCCGGCCGACCCTTTGCGCGTCGCCCGGCTGGAAGCGCCGGACGAGTTCGTCGCCGTGATGCGCGGCGGCTATTCGGTGATTCTGCTTGATCCGGACCGGGCGCTCTTGCGCGCCTTCTCGCTGGAAACGCTGGCCGAGTTCCAGCGCGCGTGCCGCGAGGCGGGCATGGAATGCTGGTTCGGCGGCCGCCTGGAGCTTCCCGACATTCCGCGCCTTCTGGTGCTCGGGCCCGAAGCGCTGGTGTTCGAGGAGGCCGATGCCGAAACGCTGGCGCTCGGCCGGCGCATGTTGGACGCCCCGCCCGCCACCTTGGCGCCGGAGCGCGGATCGGCTGCCGAGCGCAGCGCGGTGGAGACGGATCGCATCTTCGTACGCGGTTTCACACTGCCCTTCCGCGTCGGGGCCTATCGCTTCGAGCGCGACCGCACGCAGCGGCTCCGCTTCACCGTCGAGGCGGAAATCCGCCGACCCAGCCGCGTTCCGCGCGAGGTCAGCGAAGTCTATTCCTACGACATCGTGACGGACGCGATCCGCCGTCTGGCCGACCAGGGACATACCGATCTGGTGGAAGCGCTGGCCGAAGACTTGGCCGCCGACCTGTTGCGCGATGCCCGATTGTTGTCGGTCGAGATCCAGGTGGAAAAGCTCGATCTCGGCCCGGAAGCCGTCGGCGTCGCGATCCGTCGCTATCGCGACGAACGCACGATCTGACCTTCCGCGGCCGGGCTGCTCAAGATCTGGCCTTGCCCTAATCGGTGGCCGTGCTCGCTCGGCCAGGCGGAGCCATCATGCCCGCTATGCGTTGGACGGGATGCAGCTATTTGCATTTTATGTGACAGGGAATCACGAAACTTTGCAAGACTGCTAAAACGTGTTCAAGCTGCGCATGAATGAGGCTCTTTTGAGCCACACTCAGAAAATCGAGGGAGAGAGGCGATGACGAAGCCCATGCTGATCGTGAAGTTCGGCGGAAGTTCGATTGCCACGCCCGATCTGCGCAAGTGGGTCCAGTCCATCGAAAAGACCGGACGCCCGCTGGTCATCGTGCCGGGCGGCGGACCTTTCGCCAACACCGTGCGCCAATTTCAGACCCGCATCGGCTATGACGCGGAAGCGGCCTACCGCATGACGCTGCTGGCCATGGAACAGTTCGGCCATGCGCTCGTGGCGCTCGGCGAAAAGCTGGTGCCGGCCCGCACGCTGGAAGCCATCGAATCCGCGCAGGCCCGTGGCCTCGTGCCGGTCTGGATGCCCTCCGACATGATCCTGTCAGGCCGCAACGCCGACGACACCTGGAGCGTCACGTCGGACAGCGTCGCTGCCTGGCTGGCCGCGCAGGTTCCCGGCTCGCCGCTCTGTCTCATCAAGCAGATCGATGTTCCCGCCGGCTCCAGCCTCCAAGCGATTTCGGCGGCCGGCGTGGTGGATGCCTGCTTCGTCGCGCTTCTTCACGGCTCGACTCGGGTCTATGTCGCTGGCCCGTCCGATCTTGCCATGTCTGGCCGCCGCTTCGCCGAGGGCGTTCTGCCCGGTCGCGAAGTCTCGTCCGAACAGCCGCACGGCGCGTTCGCGGAAGCCGCGCAGTAAATCTCGTCTTCCTTTTCCATGCTGATCGATCTCCCACGCGAAGCCGGCGACGTGCCGCTTGTGCGCGCCCAACGCGCCCATGGTGAGGCACGCGCGACGTTCGGCCCCACGGGCCCGCGCGGCGAAACGCGGTTGCGGCATCTGCATCAGGCCGGCGCGCTCAAGCTGCGTTTTCCCCGTGTGGCACAGGCCGAGGCGGTGCTGATCAATACGGCCGGTGGCCTGACGGGCGGCGACGCGCTGCGGCAGAGTTTCGAGGTGGAGCCAGGCGGTGCGCTCCGCGTGACGACACAGGCCTGCGAGCGCATCTATCGCTCCACCGGGGCCGACGCCCGTGTCTCGACGTGCCTGACCGTCGCGCCGAATGCGGCGCTGAGCTACCTTCCGCAGGAAACGATTCTGTTCGACGGCGGCCGGCTCAGCCGCAGTCTCGATGTGGATGCCGCCTCCAGCAGCCGGCTTCTCCTGTGCGAAAGCGTCGTTCTGGGGCGCGAGGCCATGGGCGAGAGCGTGACGACGGGCGCTTTGCGGGATCGCTGGCGTGTGCGCCGCGACGGGCAACTCATCCTGGCCGACGATCTCAAACTCGGCGGTGACATGGCCGAACTCACCGGCCGAAACGCTTCGCTCGGCGCGGCCCGCGCCTTTGCGACCGTGTTCTGGCAGGACGAGCGCGGGGAGGGCGTGCTGCCCGCCTTGCGCGAGGTGCTGGGGCCGGAAGGCGGCGCCAGTCATATCGACGGGTTCGGCATGGCCCGGCTCGTCGCGCCCAGCTATTATGCGCTGCGAAAGCGGCTCGTGCCGGCGCTGGCGCTGCTTTCGCAGGTCGGCCTTCCCCGCGTATGGTCGCTCTGACGAACCGCTCGCCTCCGATTCGGCTGGAACAGAGCGCTCGGGACCATGGATAGGAGATCGCGTCGATGAACCTCACCCCTCGCGAGAAGGACAAGCTTCTGATCGCCATGGCCGCCATCGTGGCGCGCAAGCGTCTGGAGCGAGGCGTGAAGCTCAATCATCCCGAGGCCATCGCACTGATCACGGATTTCGTGGTGGAAGGCGCGCGCGACGGGCGCTCGGTGGCCGATCTCATGGAAGCGGGCGCTCACGTCATCACTCGCGATCAGGTCATGGAGGGCATTGCCGAGATGATCCATGACGTGCAGGTCGAGGCGACCTTTCCCGACGGCACCAAGCTGGTAACGGTGCATGAGCCGATCCGCTAAGCGGTTCGAAGGCGCAGCGTTCGCTGGCTGGATAGGGTCAGATCGGGCGACGCGCCGCAGTTCCTGATGCGTTCATGGTCAGGGCGCTCTTAAAGCCGCCATCTGGCTGCCCGACGCTTGGGGCAGGAAGCGGAACGTGCCGGCGGCGCGGGAATAATAGGCCGGACCGCTGACACCATTCATTGTCACGGTGCGCACGCGGAAGGGCTCCGATACGCCGGCCGGCGAGGCGAAGCCGAGCCCAGCGGTCAAAACCGTCACGATCATGGAAAGGGCTGCGATCCGCTTCATCGGGTTTCGAGGTCCTGTCTCGGGCGCGGCTCTCAGTCCTTCCGCTCCCTTTGTGCTGATCCTAGCGCGGGAGGATTTCTCTTCGGTGACGGCGCTCCCTCGCATTTGAAACACTTCCCCGGATGGTCAATCGTCCGTTTTCGAGGCAAGGGCATCGCCTGCCTTTGACATTGGCGCGGCGCGCTTTCATGCTGTTCTCCAGACCGAAGCATCGCGTTCTTGCGGGGATGGAGCGTCCATGCGAAGGGCGATGCGGCGCGACCAAAACCGGGCGCCTGTCGACCAAATGAGGGACAAGACATGTTGAGACTGATCCTGCTGACCGCCGCCGCGCTGGGCACCGCCACGGCCCCCGCCTTCGCCCATCTGGACCCGGCCGCGCACGGCTCGTTCATGGCGGGCGTCAGCCATCCCTTGTTTGGGGCCGATCACATCCTCGCCATGGTGGCGGTGGGTCTCTGGGCCGCGCTGATCGGCGGCCGCGCTCGATGGCTGGTGCCATCGGCCTTTGTCGGCACCATGCTCGTGGGCTTCGCGCTGGCGCTCTCCGGCGTCTCACTGCCCATGGTCGAACCCGCCATTCTCGCTTCCGTCGTGGCGCTGGGGCTCCTGGTGGCGCTCGCGGTGCGCCTGCCCGTGGCGCTGTCGGCCGTTGTGGTTGGCCTCTTCGCGCTGTTCCACGGCTACGCCCATGGCGGCGAACTGGGCGGCGCGGGTGCTGCGAGCTTCGCCATCGGCTTTGCGCTCTCCACCGCCGTCTTGCATGGCGCGGGTCTTCTTCTCGGCCGCGCGCTGGGTGGCGCGGGTCTCCTGCCGCGTCTTCTGGGCGGCGCCACGGCCCTCGGTGGCCTCGTTCTCATGGTGGGCTGATATGATCCCCGGCGAAATCATCGTAGCGGATGGCGACATCGTTCTGAATGCAGGGCACGAGGCGATCGAGCTTCACGTCGCCAATACGGGCGATCGGCCGATCCAGGTCGGCTCGCACTATCATTTCGCCGAAACCAACGCGGCGCTGCGCTTCGACCGGGAAGCCGCGCGCGGCTACCGGCTCGACATCGCGGCCGGAACGGCCGTGCGCTTCGAGCCTGGCCAGTCGCGCGACGTGCGCCTCGTGCCGCTTTCGGGCGAGCGCCGCGTCTTCGGCTTCAACGGCCGGGTGCAAGGCGCGCTCTGAAGCGGACGACCTCAGCTCCAGAAACAGGAAAGGCGCCGCGAGGCGCCTTTTTCATGATGCCCTATCTCCGCCAGGCGCGGCCGGGACAGAGATGTCAGGCGGCGACCTCGTCGTAAAAGGCGCGTTTGGAGCGGTACATGCGCCGGTCCGCACGGGCCAGCAAACTTTCCATGGTCTCGCCCGGCATCCGCCAGGCCGCGCCGATGGAGAAGTTCAAGGGGGCAACGCCGCCGCTCGCATTCTCCGCTTCGACGCCGCGTGTGAGGGCGTCCAGAAGCTGGCCCCATTGCCCTTTCCCCGCACCCTGCACCAGGACCACGAACTCGTCTCCGCCCATGCGCGCCGAGCGGCAGCAAGGCGGCAGGCTGGTGGACAGAACGCGCCCCATCTTGCGGATGAGATCGTCGCCGGCCTTGTGGCCGAAATGGTCGTTCGCGTCCTTGAGGCCGTTCAGATCGATCACCGCGATGGCGACCGGCTCAGCACATGTTTCCAGCCGCTCCATTTCATCGGTCAGAAAGGTTCGGTTGAAGAGACCGCTCAGCGGATCGTGCGTGCGGGCGAACTCCAGCTGCCGCCGCGCCTGCTCGCGGTCGGACACGTCCTCGACCGAGATCAGATACCGGCCCCAGCCGGTTTCATGGCCGGGAAGAAGACGCCCGTTATAGCTGATGTCGAAGCGCGCGCCCTTCACCGTGTAATTCCTGGTGACCAAGCTCGCGCGCAAGGCCCCGTCCCAAAGCTGGCAGATCACCTCGACGAAGGAGGCGATCTGATCCGGGCCGAAGATGACGCGGATATGGGCGAAGAGGTCCGCCTCGTCGGCGGCATCATAAAGGCGCAGCGTCTCGGCGTTGACGCTCACGATTCGAACGAGGGGAACGAGTTCCTCGACCCGCGCGGCATCCAGTGCCAGAAGGGCACGCAGATCGCGAATGCCGCCCGCGCGCCATTGATCGAGCCGCGCCTTCAGAAGGCTGAGATCCTGAACCCAAAGGGATGTCGGGGCGCAGTTGAAAATCGCCAGAATGTCGTCGGGGCTGAGACCGGGCGCTGGCGCAAGGGGAGGGGCTGCATCCTTCGTCATGATCCCCCTGCTACGTCCCGCTTTCTCGAACCCGTTTCGACATGGAGCGTGGCTCAACGTCCGGTCGGAGGCGAGATGCGCTTTAAGGGGATCATACAATCGAACGTATACCCGTTCGAGTGGATTCGGTGCGCGCATGGATAGAGGGTTGGCGAAAGATGAAGAGGGCGCTGCCCACGGCGGGGCTGACCGGTCGGGTGGCCAGCCCCCGTTCTTCGATCAGTTGCCGTAGCGATCCGGCGTGGCGTTCGGGCCTTGGCGCAGCGCGCTGCGGATCGAGGGCAGATCGACGTTCACCTTGGGGATCGGGATGTTGTAGAGCGCGGCGGGACCAGTTCCGGCCGTGCTCTGGAACGTGCCGCCGCCCAGCGCCGAGCCGGTCGAATTGCCGATCGTGGAGGCCGCGCCGAGATTGCCCGAACGCGCGGCGGCGTCCGCGTTGACGGAGTTGATCGTGGCCGAGCCGGCGGTCGCGCGCTGCTGGGTCGAGGTGCTGCTGGAGCCGACGCCGCCCGACGAGCCAAGCGAGTTGGTGGCCCCGCCGAGGCTGGGCGTCGAGCTGCCGCCGCCGGCACTCGCTCCGGAGCTTCCGCCAATGCCGCCGCCTCCGATGCTCTGGGCATGGGCGGGAAGGGCGAAGGACAGACCGGCCGCAAGGGCGATCAGGGACCAGGAAAAAGAACGCATCGCGTGGCCTCGTTCGAAAGGTCGGGCAAAGCCCGGCGCGAAAAAAAGCGAATCGGACAATCCGATCCTTTGTCGAACAACAGCAAAGCCGCTTTCGCGTTCCCGCTCCAGCGCGGCGGCCCTCGCACTCTCGAGAAATGTCAAGTCTGGTAAACGCTTCCGCTCCTTCGTGACCTATCGGGGAGCCTTGCCGTTGGGCACGATGCGCGCGCGGCGCGGCGGCGAGATGGGCCGTGTCACCCCGCTCTTGTTGATCACCGAGCCGTCCGAGCGCGCGAAATCGCCGGCGCGGCTGGAATCCAGAGCGGGGCGCCCTTCGCCGGCGCGCAGGCGCGTAGAGCTGCCGTCCGCGTCCGGCTGGGGAATGCGCGGTGTCAGATAGGAATTGTCGTAGTCGCGCCCATAGGCGCGTTCCTCCACCGTATCCCCGAAGACGCGGGCGTTCGGGATGGCGAGCGGCGCGCGGGTTTTCGGCGCGCCGCCGATTCGCGCGCCCGACATGGAGGAACCGACCGGCGTGCCCGGCGGGCCGGGGTCGAAAGGCTGCGCGAAAGCTCCTGAAGCGCTCAGAAGCGAGGCGTACAGGGCGAGAACCAGAAGCAGTGCGAGGCGTGGAAAACGTGTCATGCTTCCAGAACGCGCAAATTGGCGAAAAGCTCAAGTTTCCCGCAGCCGGTGGCAGACAATCCGCCGCGATCCGCTTAATCTGCCGCAACGCGAAAGACGCCTCAGGAGTCCCGACCCATGCCCGCATCCATCAGTCGCTCCACCTATGCCGCGATGTACGGGCCGACCGTCGGCGACAAGGTGCGGCTGGCCGATACGGACCTTTTCATCGAGGTGGAGCGCGATCTCACCACCTATGGCGAGGAGGTGAAGTTCGGCGGCGGCAAGGTGATCCGCGACGGCATGGGCCAAAGCCAGGCGAGCCGGGCCGAAGGCGCAGTCGATACCGTCATCACCAATGCGCTGATCGTCGATCACTCCGGCATCTACAAGGCCGATGTGGGGCTTCGCGGCGGGCGGATCCACGCCATCGGCAAGGCCGGCAATCCGGACACGCAGCCCGGCGTCACCATCATCGTCGGCCCGGGCACGGAAGCGATCGCGGGCGAGGGCAAGATCCTGACCGCCGGGGCCATCGACAGCCATATCCATTTCATCTGCCCGCAGCAGATCGAGGACGCCCTGTTCTCGGGCGTGACCTGCATGGTCGGCGGCGGCACGGGGCCGGCGCACGGCACGCTCGCGACCACCTGCACGCCGGGCCCCTGGCATCTGGCGCGCATGATCCAGTCGCTCGATGTCTTCCCCATGAACTTCGCGCTGGCCGGCAAGGGCAATGCCTCGCAGCCGGGTGCGCTGGTCGAGATGATCAAGGCCGGCGCGGCGGCGTTGAAGCTGCACGAGGACTGGGGCACGACCCCGGCCGCGATCGACTGCTGCCTGACGGTGGCCGACGAGCACGACGTGCAGGTGATGATCCACACCGACACGCTCAACGAGTCGGGCTTCGTGGAGGAAACGGTCGGCGCCTTCCGGGGCCGCACGATCCACGCCTTCCACACGGAAGGGGCGGGCGGCGGCCACGCGCCCGACATCATCAAGGTCTGCGGCCTGCCGAACGTCCTGCCGGGCTCCACCAATCCGACCCGGCCTTACACGATCAACACGCTGGAAGAGCATCTGGACATGCTCATGGTGTGCCACCATCTCGACCCGTCCATCCCCGAGGATATCGCCTTCGCGGAATCGCGCATCCGCAAGGAGACCATCGCGGCCGAGGACATTCTCCACGATATCGGCGCCTTCTCGATCATCTCGTCGGACAGCCAGGCCATGGGCCGCGTCGGCGAGGTGATCATTCGCACCTTCCAGACCGCCGACAAGATGAAGAAGCAGCGCGGCCGCCTGTCCGGCGAGACGGGCGACAACGATAACCTGCGCGTGCGCCGCTATATCGCGAAAGTCACGATCAACCCGGCGCTGGCACAGGGCATGGGCCGAGAGATCGGCTCGGTGGAAGTCGGCAAGCGCGCCGATCTCGTGCTCTGGGACACGGCCTTCTTCGGCGTGAAGCCGGCCATGGTGCTGCTCGGCGGCACGATCGTCGCAGCCCCCATGGGCGATCCCAACGCCTCCATCCCGACGCCGCAGCCGGTGCATTATCGCCCGATGTTCGGGGCCTATGGCAAGGCGGTCGGCGCATCCGGCGTCACCTTCGTATCAAGCGCCGCTATGGCGGACGGGCTGCGCGAGAAGCTCGGCTGCGAGAAGACCTTCCTGCCCGTCGAGAACACGCGCGGCGGGCTGACCAAGGCCTCCATGATCCTCAACGATCTGACGCCCCATATCGAGGTCGATCCCGAGACCTACGAGGTGCGCGCCGATGGCGAGCTTCTGACCTGCGAACCCGCCAAGGTGCTGCCCATGGCGCAGCGCTACTTCCTGTTCTAACTCTTGGGGTCCTGCCATGGCGCAGCCGAAGGAGAAGCAGGACATGGGGCCGGTGTTTCAGACAAGCGGAACGAGCCGGTCGCGTGCCGGCCGGCCGACGCTCTACGAACGCGATTTCTTTCTTTGGACGCGCCAGCAAGCTCAGCTCCTGCGGGAGCGGGGCGCGGATGCCTCCGGTCTCGACGCAACAAGACTTGCCGCGGAAATCGAGGATTTGGGCTCGTCACAGCAAAGCGAGATCGAGAACCGGCTGTGCGTTCTCCTGGCTCATCTTCTGAAATGGCAGTTTCAGCCCTCGAAGCGCTCCAATAGCTGGCGGGCGACCATCGCCGAACAGCGGATGCGGATCGCGCGCCGTCTGCGCCAAAGTCCGAGTCTGCGATCCTATCCGGCCGAAGTGCTGGAGGAGGAATATGCTCTAGCCCGTTTGAACGCGGTCGCAGAGACGAACATGGCTTTGGAGACCTTTCCGCTTTCCTGTCCGTTCGGGATCGACGACATTCTCGATCCGGACTTTTTCCCTGGGGTCGATTGACCTTTCGCCGTCAAAAGTAGCGAGTTCATCTGCGTGATCGAGGCCAATAGCATCATCGAACGCGGCGCCTTTATCGGGGAGGCCGCCGACACCATCACGCTGGACGAGGCGCAGCGTCATCGCCGCCGCATGGCGATGGTCAGCGACCATGGCATCGCCTTCCTGCTCGACCTCGCCGAAGCGCGCCTTCTGCGCGAGGGCGACGCCATCACCCTGTCGGACGGGCGTTATGTCGTGGTGCGGGCGAAGCCCGAGGAGCTTTACGCGATCGAGGGGCGCGACGCCGTGCATCTCCTGACGCTTGCCTGGCAGCTCGGAAATCGGCATCTGCCCTGCCAGATCGAGGCCAAGCGCATCCTGGTGCGCCGCGATCATGTGATCCGCGACATGCTTCTGGAACTCGGCGCGCATATCCATGAGGTCGAAGCGGCCTTCGATCCGGTCGGCGGTGCCTATGCGACGCCGGGTGCGGCGCCCCATTCGCACGGGCATACACATGGCCATGACCATACCCACTCCCATGGCTGAGGGCGATGGGCGAGGCGGGTCGGGAGAGGGCTCGGAGGGGCTAGCCGCACTCGCGCGCCTCCTCACCTGGACTTCGCCGGCTTTCCCGATCGGCGCCTTCGCCTATTCGCATGGGCTGGAAGCCGCCATCGCGCACGGACAGGTCCGGGATGGCGACGCGCTTTTCATCTGGGTCGAGACGCTGCTTCTCCATGGCAGCGGCTGGAACGATCTCGTGTTTCTGGCTGGAGCGCACCGCTTGCGCGGGCCGAATGCGGGCACCGACTGGACCGATTTAACCGAACTCGCCCGCGCCTCCGCCGGCTCGGCCGAGCGCCGCCGCGAAACGCTCGACCTCGGCCGCGCCTTCGCGGAAGCCGCCGCGCCTTGGGGGGCGGAGCCGGAAGGGGAGGCAACTGCCTATCCCGTGGTGCTCGGCGCGCTGGCCGCGCGCGAGGGCGTCTCGCTGCGCCCGGCGCTTCTGGCCTTGGCCCATGCCTTCGCCGCCAATCTCGTCGGCGTCGCCGTCCGCCTCGTGCCGCTCGGCCAGCGCGAAGGCGTGCGCGTCATGCGGCGGCTGGAACCCGTGTTCGAGCTGGCCACGCAGAAGGCGGCTATTTCGACCTTGGACGATCTCGGCTCGGCCGCGATCCTCTCCGACATCGCGGCGCTGCGCCACGAAACCCTGCAACCGAGACTGTTCCTGACATGAGCGATCCAACCCCGACCCCGAGCCTCGCCCCCCGCCGCCGGAACGGCCCGCTTCGCGTCGGCATCGGCGGCCCGGTCGGCTCCGGCAAGACGACGCTCTGCGAAAAGATTTGCCTGGCTGCGCGCGACCAATGGTCGATTGCCGTCGTCACGAACGACATCTACACGACCGAGGATGCCGAGGCGCTGGTGCGCCGGCAGGCGCTGTCGGCCGATCGCATTCTCGGCGTCGAGACGGGCGGCTGCCCGCACACGGCGATCCGCGAGGACGCCTCGCTGAACCTTCGCGCCATCGCGACGCTGAACGCGCGCCACCCCGACCTCGACCTCATCCTCGTGGAATCGGGCGGCGACAATCTTGCCGCGACCTTCTCGCCCGATCTGGTCGATCTCTCGATCTACGTGATTTCCGTCTGCCAAGGCGACGATATCCCGCGCAAGGGCGGGCCGGCGATCACGCGCTCCGACCTTCTCGTCGTCAACAAGACCGATCTCGCCCCTCATGTCGGGGCCGATCTGGAGCGCATGAAGGCGGACGCTGCCAAGGGGCGTGGCGCGCTGCCTTTCGTCTTTGCCGACCTCTCGCGCCGCGAAGGCCTCGCCGCCATTCTGGACTTCCTCGCCCGCACCGGCGGCCTCCAGCCACTGCGTGAGGCTGCATGAGCCGGCTTTTCCTGAAAGACCCGCTCGCCGTTCTGGAGCCGGCCGCCGCCGGCGGCATCGTGGTGGAAGACGGGCGCGTCGCCGAACTCGTGCCCTCGGGCGGCGCGCCCGCCGCCCCGGTGGACGAGGTGTTCGACTGTTCGCGCCACGTCGTCCTGCCCGGCCTCGTCAACACGCATCATCATTTCTATCAGACGCTGACGCGCGCCCATCCGAGCGCGATCGACAAGGAGCTTTTCCCCTGGCTCCAGGCGCTCTACCCGATCTGGGCGCGGTTGGATGAAGACAGCTTTCGCCAGTCGGTCCGTCTCGCGCTGACCGAGCTTTTGCTGTCGGGCTGCACCACGGCGGCGGATCACCATTACCTCTTCCCGAAAGGGCTGGAGCGGGCGATCGATATCGAGGCCGAAGAGGCCCGCGCGCTGGGCATCCGCGTGACGCTGACGCGCGGCTCGATGAACCTCAGCCAGAAAGACGGCGGCCTGCCGCCCGATAGCGTGGTGCAGGACGAGGACAACATCCTCGCCGATTCCGAGCGCCTGTTGAATGGGCTGCATGATCGCTCGGACGGCGCCATGGTGCAGATCGCGCTCGCGCCCTGCTCGCCCTTTTCCGTCACCAAGAGCCTGATGCAGCAAAGCGCCGCGCTGGCCGAGCGCTTCGACTGCCGGCTTCACACGCATCTCGGCGAAACCGAAGACGAGAACCGCTTCTGCGAAGCCCGCTTCCAGTGCCGCCCGGTGGACTATCTGGAAGAGGTCGGCTGGATGGGGCCGCGCACTTGGCTGGCGCATGGCATCCATTTCACCTCGGAGGAATGCCGGCGGCTGGGTGCGCACAAGGTCGGCGTCTGCCATTGCCCGACCTCCAACGCCGCGCTCGCCTCGGGCTTTTGCCCCGTCTCCGAACTGGAAGCGGCGGGCAGTCCGGTCGGGCTCGGCGTCGACGGCTCGGCCTCCAATGACGGGTCCAATCTGATGGAAGGCGTGCGCCACGCCCTCATGCTCGGCCGGCTGCGCACCGGCTCGGCCTCGGCGGTCACGGCGCGCGACGCCTTGCGCTATGCGACATCGGGCTCGGCCGCCTGCCTCGGGCGTGCCGATATCGGCCGCATCGCGCCGGGGCTCCAAGCCGATCTCGCGCTCTTTACGCTGGACGAGCTGCGCTTTTCCGGCGCGCATGATCCGATCGCGGCGCTGGTCCTGTGTGGCGCGACGCGGGCGGACCGGGTCATGGTGGCGGGGCGCTGGCGCGTTCTCGACGGGCAGCCGGTCGGGATCGACATCGCGCGGCTCCGGGCCGAGCATGGCGCGGCGGCACGGCGCTTCGCCTGACGCGGCATTGGACAGAATGTCGCAGGTCGTCTAATCGCTGGATCATCCGCCGCAATCGGATGGTCTCGTCAGCTGCGAGCCTATCGGCTTGCGGCGGCCTGCCAACCACAAGCGAGGCGCGCGATGAGCGACGACGATTACATCTATGACGAGGCGACGGGCGAATGGCGTCCGGCCTCCGAAATGGCGACCACGGCCAGCGCCCGGACGCAAGTGCGGGACGCGGCCGGCAATGTCCTGGCCGATGGCGACAGCGTGTCGCTGATCAAGGATTTGAAGGTAAAGGGCGCGGGACAGACCCTGAAACAGGGGACGGTGATCCGCTCGATCCGCCTGACCGACAACCCGGAAGAGATCGACTGCCGCCACGAGAGCATCAAGGGCCTCGTCCTGCGCACGGAGTTCGTGCGCAAGCGCGGCTGATCGGGCAGCGGCGGCGCTTGCGAGAGCGCCGTCGCACTCTTGCAAAAGCGCGTGCAGCCTGAAAAGGGAAGCCCTTCCAGAGCCGGAAGGAACGCGCCTTTGACCCCGAACGAAGCGACCCCGAACGCCGCCGCAGCACGGCCGGCCGCCGTCATCTTCGACATGGACGGGCTTCTGTTCGACAGCGAAGTCCTCAGCCGCGACGCCTTTCTGGCGGCTTCGTCCGAGATCGGCCATGTTGCCACGCATGACGACTTCCTCGTCATGGTCGGCCGCCCCTGGACGATCAACCGGGTCTATCTTCAGGACGTCTTCGGGCAGGCGCAGGATATCGAGGCCTTCGGCTCGGTCTGGCGGCGGCATTACGTGGCCTTGAAAGCGGGCCTGGCGCTGAAGGCCGGCGTCGTGGAACTCCTCGACCATCTCGACGCGCTGAAGATTCCGCGCGCCATCTGCACGTCGTCCCCGCATGAGGACGTCACCTTCAATCTGGCGCTGCATGGTCTGGCATCGCGCTTCGACGCGGTGATCGCGAGCGGCGATTATGCCAAGGGCAAGCCAGCGCCCGATCCGTTCCTGCGCGCGGCCGAGGTTCTGGGTGTCGATCCCGCCGCGTGTCTGGCGCTGGAGGATTCGCACAATGGCGTCCGCGCGGCGGCGGCTGCCGGGATGCGCACAGTGATGATCCCCGACCTCCTGCCCGCGACCGACGAAATCCGCGCCCTCTGCCGGATGGTGGCAGTCGATCTGCACGAGGTCCGCGCGCACTTGGCGGCTTGAGAGGTGACGCGGCGGCTCGTGTGATCTCTGGAAAACAAAAGGCGGCGCGCGAGACCATCGCACGCCGCCTTTTTCATGCCCGTCGAGCGACCTATTGTTTCGGCAGCGCGTAGGCGATCACCGAATCGCCCCGCTTGGTGCCGAGCGAGCCGTGGCCGCCGGCGACCACGAGCAGATACTGCCGCCCGTCCGCGCCGCGATAGGTCATGGGCGTCGACTGGCCGCCGGCCGGCAGGCGCGAGCGCCAGAGTTCCTGGCCCGTCGTCACGTCATAGCCGCGCACGTAATAGTCCAGCGTACCCGACAGGAAGGCGACGCCGCCCGCTGTCATGATCGGCCCGCCGAGATTGGGCACGCCCATCTCGAAGGGGATCATCGGGAAGGGGGCGGCATCGCGCACCGTGCCGTTCTTGTGCATCCAGACCGTCTCGCCCGTGGTCAGATCGACGCCCGCGACATTGCCCCAGGGCGGGGCCTGACAGGGCAGGCCGAGCACGGAGGTGAAGGGGCGCAGGTTGATCGCATAGGGCGCGCCGAAATTCTCGTTCAGCGCCGGCAGCGCGCCTTCGGGCTTTTGCTGGTTCACCACCAGCGTTTCGTCCTTGGGGCGCGGAACGAGCGTGGACAGGAAGGCCAGATGCGCGGGCGTGCCGAACAGGACGGCGCGCTGCGGATCGACTGCCACCGAGCCCCAGTTGAAGACGCCGAAATTGCCCGGATAGATGATCGATCCCTGAAGCGAAGGCGGGGTGAAGCGGCCGTCATAGCGATAGGAATGGAAGGCGATGCGGCACAGGAGCTGATCGAACATGGTCGCGCCCCACATGTCCTTCTCGCGCAGCGCCTTCGGATCGAAGCTGGCCTGCGAGACCGGCTGCGTCGGCGCCGTATGGTCGGGCGCGACCGCGCCGCCCGGCGCGCGCTTCTCGGTCACGGGCAGAACCGGCTGGCCCGTGCGCCGGTCGAGCACGAAGAGTTCGCCCTGCTTGGTGGGTTGGACCAGCGCGGGGATTGTCTCGCCATTGATCGGCAGATCGATCAGGCTCGCCTGGGCCGGCACGTCATAATCCCAGAGATCGTGATGCACGGTCTGGAAGTGCCAGCGGGCCTGACCGGTGCGGATGTCGAGCGCGACCACGGCGGAGGAATAGCGCTCCACGTTTTCCGAGCGATTGGCGCCCCACTGGTCCGGCGGCTGGTTGCCGAGCGGCACATAGACGAGGCCGAGCTGCGGGTCGGCACTCATGATCGACCAGGAATTGGGCGAGTTCGGCGTATAGGTCTGCCCTTCCGGCAGGGGCGTCGTCTCGTTCGGATTGCCCGAATCCCAGTTCCAGACGAGTTGGCCGGTCGAAATGTCGAAGGCGCGGATGACGCCCGAGGCTTCCGCGGTGGACACATTGTCCAGCACCGTGCCACCGACCACCACGAGATTGTCCATCACGATGGGCGGCGAGGTGGAGTAATAGGAGCCCGGATTGACGTTGGGCATGTTGGTCCAGAGATCGATCTGACCGTCGCCGCCACCGAAATTCGAGCAGACATGGCCGGTTTCCGGATCGAGCGCGATCAGGCGCGCGTCGGCCGTCGGCATGAAGAGCTTGGCGTCGCAGACCGCCGTCTCGGCGCTGGCGGTGGCCACCGGCAGGCCGGGATCGGCCGCGCCGCCCTCCTGACGCGCGGGCGCGCCCTCTGTCGGCGCGCCGGACTGCCTGCGCTCTTGCGGCGCGGTGAGGCCGCCTTGGGCGGACAACTCGGAGGCTGTGCCAGCCGGCGCGTTCGGGTTCTCGGCCGTGGCTTGTGTGGGAGCGGGCTGCGCGGCGGCGGCGGGCGCCGCGCCCGGCGGCTGATAGGCGAGGCCCCGGCAGGTCAGGTGCTGGAGCGCGAGTTCGCCCTGAATGCGCGGATCGTAGCGCCAGACCTCTTCGCCGGTCGTCGCGTTCAGCGCGATGACGCTCTGGTGCGGCGTGCAGAGATAGAGCCGCTCGCCGATCTTGAGCGGCGTCACCTCGAACGTGGTTTCCTTGGGATCGCCCGGCTGCGGCTTGTCGCCCGTGTGGAATTGCCAGGCCTCTTCCAGATCGGAGACATTGGCGGGCGTGATATCGGCAAGCGGCGACCAGCGCTGCCCGCCTTGGGTGCGCCCATAGGCCTGCCATTCGCCGGCCGGAATGCCCTGCGCATCGCCCGCGACGCGCGTGCGCACGCCCGGCAACTCGCCTTCCGTCCGGTGCAGATCGACGAACCAGGAGGTGGCCGCGACCGCGACAGCCACGACGAGCGAACCCGACAGCATCGCGCCTGTGCCGCTGAGGGCCGAGGGTGCGGTGGGATGCCGGCCATCCAGCGCGTCCGCCACCGAGCGTCGGCCAAGCTCGCGTGTCACGACGGGTAGGAGCAGCAGCGCGCCCAGAATAAACACGACGTCGCCGCGCGCGGCGAGCGGCCACCAATCGAAGCCGACCTCATAGAGCGCCCAGATCAGCGTGCCGACCACGAGCGCGGCATAGACCGCGAGGGCCTCCGGCTTGCGCCGGTAGAGAAGAAGCGCGGTGACGAGGAAGAGAACGGAGGCGATGACGTAATAGGCCGACCCGCCATGCGTCAGCAGCCAGACGCCGCCCGCAAGCAGCGCCGCGCCGCAAAGGGCGAGGATGATGGCCATGGCCAGAATGAAGGGGGGAGGCGTGCGGCCGGGCATGGCGGTTCCTTCGCGGCGACGATGCGAGCCAAATGTCGCGCCGCGAGGGGCCTTCAAGGCGAAAACACAGGAGAGATGACGATAAGAGCTTTAATTGTTCGGCCCCTTACCTCGACGCGCTCGGCCGCCTTCAAACGACCGCGATGCGTGTGCCGCCAAACTCGCTGTGCTGGTGCTGAAGGCAAAGCTTGTTGACGATGGCAATCGTTGCCGCTGCGATGCCAATGCCGGCGATAATGTCGGCGAGGTAATGGCCGGCATGTGAAACGGCCGAAACCGTCATGAGAATGTTGAGCAGAAGGAAGGGATAGCGCAGCGGACGGATGGGCCACATGGCCCATGCGCAAAGAATCGCTACGGCGGCATGCACCGATGGAAACGTCAGGATGCCCATCATCCGCGCCATTGAGAAGACGAAGGCTGGGTCGTTACGAACCGCGTGAAACTGCTCCAGGAAGGCGAACCCGAAATGTGCATTGATGTGCGTGAGGGATTCCGCTGTGCTGCCGTAAGACGTGTAAGTTCCCAGGGCTGGATACCAGACGGAGATCAGGCTGGAGGCGAAGCACAAAACGCCATAGCTGGTCACCATCGCATAAGCCCGTGCCGGTTGCGAGAAAACGGCGAGCAGAATCGGCACGAGAACCAATTGCAAGGCGAAGCTTTGGTAGGCTTGTAAAAGCGCCTCCGCCAGAAGCCAGCGAGCATCGACGAAACGGATGAGGCCGTTCCAGTCGAAGCCGAGGGTCGCGTCCATGCGGGCCAGCGCCTCGTCCGCGAGGAGATGGTCGGCGCCCATCGCGATATAGGTCGAGATGCCGACCGGCACCGTCAGAAGAAGACCGCACATCACGCAATCCAGAGCGACGCGCAGCATCTCCATCCGCTGACGGATCGCGTAGAGGACGACACCGCAGGCAAGCGGAAGGCTGATCCCATAAAGCTTGGCCAGTTCCCCGAAATCGATCGCGAGATCCGCGAGCCATGCGAGCGGAAAGACGACCAGATGCGAGAGAGCCGTCAGTCCATAAAGCAATCGACGGGGACTTGTCGTAGCCATGCCAACACCGAATCGAACGCGCCAGGATTGTGGTTACGTTCGCATGCGGCTGTGAAGAAGGTCTCAACGCAAGAGATTGAAAAGATAAGGTATTGTCGGCTTTTGGGTGCAGGTTGGACCTGATGATCCGCGATCCTGATGATATGGATCGGGAGCCATAACACTCAAGACGGGTGCGAAATGCCGGATGTTGGAAAGGCGCGATGGCCATCGCATCCGGCCTCAGGTCTGATCGAAACCTGTCGCCTGTTCCGGTCAGTCCCGCCGGGTTCGAGAGCCCGTGATCTATTCTGCCTCGATGCGCACGGGCTCGGGCAGGAAGAATTCCACGAGATTGCTGCCCGTGCCGCCCCGGTCCACGACGAGGAAGTCGGACATGTCCTCCAGCGAGATCAGGGGGTGGTGCCAGGTGCCCTTGGCATAGGAGACGCCCTGCTTGCCGCTGGCGAGAAACGCCACCGGCTCGCCCGGCTGGCCGCCCTCGTCGGGCGCGACCACCACGAGATAGGGGCGGGCGTCGAGGGGCATGAAGGCCTGGCTGCCAAGCGGGTGGCGCTCCAGCATGGAGATGTCCAGCGGCAGCGCGAAGGGCTTACCCCGGAAGATCGAGATCAAGGCATGGCCGCCGCCCGAGGCCACGTCCACCGGCGCGATGTCGTGGAAGCGCGTCGTCGTGCCATTGTTGATGAGGCGGATTTCGGTCGCGTTGTCGGGCTCGATCACCTCGCCGAAGGGGCGGAAGCTGTCGGCGTCGAGCGGGCGGGGCGTCAGGCGCTTCAAGGATTTATTCTCCGAGGATCGCGGTGATGCGCAGGCGGGCGATCTTCTCGACCTCGCGGCAGGCGGTGGCCAATTCCGTGGCCGGGTCGTTCTCCACCCGCGCCTCGAAGGCCCGAAGGATCGCGTGTTTGTCGAGGCCGCGGACGGCGATGATGAAGGGGAAGCCGAAGCGCCCGACATAGCGCGCGTTGAGTTCGGTGAAGCGCGTCAGCTCGTCCGGCGTCAGCTGGTCGAGCCCGGCGGAGGCCTGTTCGGCCGAGGATTCGGCCGTGAGCCCGCCGGCGAGCGCGAGGCGGCCGGCGAGATCGGGATGGGCGCGCAGAACCGCGAGCCGCTCGGCCTCGCTGGCGCGGCGGAAGGCGACCGCGAAGGCGGCCGAGAGGCCCCGCGCCGTGTCATGCGCCTGCCCGATGCCGCGATCCAGCACCCGCTCGGCGAGGTAGGGCGAATGCTCGAAGACGCCGCCGAACATGCGCAGGAAGATGTCGCGCTCCAGCCGGCTCGGCTGGATCGAGGGCTTGTAGGGGAAGTGCTCGCGCCAATGGCGGGCGATGTCGGCGCGCGTGGCGACCCAGACATCGGGCTTCGAGCCGATATAGTCGAGGAAGCGGGCCAGCGCCTGCGCCCGGCCGGGGCGGCCGACGAGCCGGCAATGCAGGCCGATGTTCAGCATCTTGGCCTGCCCCTTCTCGCCTTCCTCGTAAAGGCAGTCGAAGGCGTCCTTCAGGTAGGTGTAGAACTGCTCGCCCGTGTTGAAGCCCTGGGGCGTGGCAAAGCGCATGTCGTTGGAATCGAGCGTATAGGGCAGGATGAGCAGCGGCTTGGTGCGCGTTTCCTGCCAATAGGGCAGATCGTCCGCATAGGCGTCGGAGGCGTAGAGGAAGTCGCGCTCGGCGGCGAGTTCCAGCGTGTGCTGCGAGGAGCGGCCCGTGTACCAGCCCAGCGGCTTCTCGCCGGTCACCGCCTCGTGAAGCTCAAGCGCCTCGTCCATGTCGGCGCGCTCGTCCTCGATCGTGTGGTCGCGATAGTCGATCCATTTCAGCCCGTGCGAGGCGATCTCCCAGCCCGTTTCCTGCATGGCGGCCACCTGTTCGGGGCTGCGCTCCAGAGCGCTCGCGACGCCATAGACCGTGACGGGAAGGCTGCGCTCGGTGAACATGCGCCAGAGCCGCCAGAAGCCGGCCCGCGCGCCATATTCGTAGATCGATTCCATGTTCATATGGCGCAGGCCCGGCCAGGGGGCCGCGCCGACGATCTCCGACAGAAAGGCTTCGGAGGCCTTATCGCCATGGATGATCGCGTTCTCTCCGCCTTCCTCGTAGTTCACCACGAACTGCACGCAGATCTTGGCCGGCCCCGTGCCGCCCGGGTTGGGCCAGCGTGGATCGGGCGCCCGGCGGCCATATCCGAGCATGTCGCGGGGATAGGAAGTCGTCATGGCGCTCAGTCTCCGGGAAGGTGGGGTCGCTCCTGCGATACGACGATCGCGCGCCAATTTCCATGCCGCCGTTCTCCCGCTTGTCACATTGGAGACGTTCGAAGGCTGGACGAGCATGGACGAACCGGTGCAGACTGCATGACCGGATGGTCTAAACCGAAGGTTCCTCGATTCATGGCAGCCAATGATGCGCCGGCCGGCCGGCTGACGACGCATGTCCTCGATACGGCGCGTGGTGTACCCGCGAGCGGGCTCGAACTCGTTCTCCACCGGTTGGACGGCGATCGGCGCGAACTCGTGGTAGAAACCCGCACCAATGCGGACGGGCGTTGCGACAAGCCGCTTCTGGAGGGCGATGCCTGCCGATTCGGCGTCTACGAGCTGACCTTTTTCTGCGGCCCGTATTTCGACCGCTCCGGGCTTCAGCTGACGGAGCCGAAATTCTTGGACGACGTGGTGATCCGCTTCGGCGTGGCGGAGGCCAAGCACTATCATGTGCCGCTTTTGATCTCGCCCTTCGGCTATTCCACCTATCGCGGGAGCTGAACCAGATGGGCGAGGCGATCCGCTTTCTCCTGAACGGCGAAGAGCGCATGGTGGAAGGTCTCCCGCCGACCACCACCGTTCTCGAATATCTGCGCGGGGCCCGCGAGCGGCTGACCGGCACCAAGGAAGGCTGCGCGGAGGGGGATTGCGGCGCCTGCACCGTGCTTCTCGAAGAGCCAGATGGCGCAGGGGGGCTCCAGCGCCGCGCCGTCAACGCCTGCATCCTCTTCCTGCCGGCGCTGCATGGGCGCTCCGTCGTGACCGTCGAGCATCTCGGCCGGGACGGGCTGCATCCGATTCAGGAGGCGATGGTCGAGCGCCACGCCAGCCAATGCGGCTTCTGCACGCCCGGCTTCGTGATGCAGCTTTATTCCGGCTGGCGCACGGGCGCGCTCAGCGACCGGCAGTCGGTCAAGGACGTCATCTCGGGCAATCTCTGCCGCTGCACCGGCTATGGGCCGATCGTGGAGGCCGGTCTCGACCTCGCGCGCCGGCCCTTGCCGGACACGTCCGCCGAGGACGCCGCGACGGCCGAAGCTCTGCGCGCGGCGCGCGGCGAGGGCGTCTTCCGCTACGAGGCGGACGGGCGGCTCTGGCTCTCCCCCGGCCATGTGGACGATCTCGCCGACACCTACGCCGCGCACCCGGAGGCGACGCTGGTGGCCGGTGCGACGGATGTCGGGCTCTGGGTCACGAAGCAGCATCGCGATTTCCCCGTCATGATCGACGTCTCGCGCGTGGAGGATTTGCGTCATGTCGAGGAGGGGCCGCATTCGCTCTTCTTCGGAGCGGGTGTGACGCATCGCGAAGCGCGGGCGCGGCTTGCCGACATCCACCCCGATCTCGACGAGGTCATGCGCCGCTTCGCCGGCTATCAGATTCGCAACACAGGGACAGTCGGCGGCAATATCGCCAATGGCTCGCCGATCGGCGACCTGCCGCCCATGCTGATCGCGCTCGGCGCCAACCTCTTCCTGCGCCGGGGCGAGGCGATGCGAAACCTGCCGCTGGAGGATTTCTTCATCCAGTACGGCCGTCAGGACCGCGCACCGGGCGAGTTTGTCGTGGCCGTGGAGGTGCCGCTTCTGGAAGTGAACGAGCGCTTTGCGGCCTACAAGATTTCCAAACGCCTGGACTCGGACATTTCGGCCGTGCTCGCGGCCTTCAAGCTGACGCTGGACGGTGGCGTGGTGATGAGCGCGCGCCTTGCCTTCGGCGGCATGGCGGGCACACCCAAGCGCGCGGCGGCGGCGGAAGCGGCGCTGATCGGCCGGCCCTTCGATGCGGACAGCGTGGCGCGGGCGGCCAAGGCTTTGCGAGAGGATTTCCAGCCGCTGGACGATCTGCGCGCCAGCGCGGACTATCGCCTGCAAGCCGCCGCCGGATGCCTGGAGCGCTTTCGGCTGCAACTGAACGGCGTTCCCTCGCGGATCGAGGAGGTGGCCTGATGGACGAGACCCGCGTTCAGGACCGGGGCGAGGCCGGCACGGTCGGCATCGAGGCGCTGGACGAAGCGCCTGCTCTGCCGCAAACCCGGCTGAAGGGCGGCGTCGGCCAGTCGATCCGCCATGACAGCGGAGCCAAGCACGTCTCGGGCGAGGCGCGCTATCTGGACGACGATCCCGAGCTTCCCGGCACGTTGCAGGTCTATCTCGCCATGAGCCCCAAGGCCCATGCGCGCATCCGCGCGATGGACCTTGCGCCCGTGCGCGCGGGCGAGGGCGTCGTCTGCGTGCTCTCGGCCGAGGATGTGCCGGGCATCAACGATTATTCGCCCGTCTTCGGGGACGATCCGATCTTCGCGGACGGCATCGTGCAGTTCGTCGGCCAGCCGCTTTTTGCCGTTGCCGCGCCCAGCCTGAAACAAGCCCGCGCCGCCGCAAAGCTGGCCGTGGTGGACTACGAAGACCTGCCCGCCGCCGTGACGATGGACGAAGGCGTCGCCTTTGCCGATGCGGCCGGCGAGGACCTTCTGACCCCGCACGAGATGCGGCTCGGCGACGCGGCCTCGGCGCTCGCGGGAGCGCCGCATATCGTGGAAGGCCGGGTCGAGACGGGCGGGCAGGATCACTTCTATCTCGAAGGCCAGATCGCCTATGCCTGGCCCCAGGAGGATGGCGACGTCGTCGTACGCTCCTCCACACAGCATCCGTCCGAAGTGCAGCACAATGTGGCGAAAGCCATCGGCCGCGCCGACCATGCGGTGACGATCGAGGTCCGGCGCATGGGCGGCGGCTTCGGCGGCAAGGAATCGCAGCCCGCGCTCTTTGCGTCCGTCGCGGCGCTCGTCGCGCTGAAGACCGGCCGCCCCGCCAAATGCCGGCTCGACCGCGACGATGACATGGAGATGACCGGCAAGCGGCACGAGTGCCGCACGGACTACCGCGTCGGCCATGACGGCGAGGGGCGGCTGGTCGGCGCGGAGTTCCACCAGTTCATCCGCTGCGGCTATTCCAAGGACCTGTCGGGCGCGATCGCCGACCGCGCCATGTTCCATGCCGACAATGCCTATGATCTCAAGGCGGCTCATATCCATTCGCGCCGCCTGAAGACGCACACCGTCTCCAACACCGCCTTTCGCGGCTTCGGCGGGCCGCAGGGCATGGTCGCGATCGAGCGGGCGATGGATCGGATCGGCTTCGACCTCGGCCTCGATCCGCTGGATGTCCGAAAGCGTAATTTCTACGCGGCGATGGGCGCGGGCGAGCCGGGCCTGACGCCTTATCATCAAAAGGTGGAGGATAGCGTCATCGCGGAGATGGTGGAGGAACTCGAAGCCTCCTCCGACTATCGCGCCCGGCGCGAGGCCGTGCGGGCGTTCAATGCCCGAAGCCCGATCCTCAAGAAAGGTCTGGCGCTGACGCCGGTGAAGTTCGGCATTTCCTTCACGACCTCGCATCTCAACCAGGCCGGCGCGCTGGTGCATGTCTACAAGGACGGTTCGGTTCATCTGAACCATGGCGGCACGGAGATGGGGCAGGGCCTCTTCACCAAGGTCGCGCAGGTCGTGGCCGAGGAGTTCCAGATCGATGTGGAACGGGTGAAGATCACCGCGACCACGACGGCCAAGGTGCCCAACACCTCGGCGACGGCGGCGTCTTCGGGCTCGGATCTCAACGGCATGGCCGCGCAGGCCGCCGCGCGCACGATCAAGGAGCGTCTGATCGCCTTTGCCGCCGAGCGCTACCGCGTCGCGCCCGATGCCATCGAGTTCCTGCCGAACCGGGTGCGGATCGGCGCGGTGGAAAAGCGCTTCTCCGATCTCGTCGGCGAAGCCTATCTCGGGCGCGTCTCGCTGTCCTCCACCGGCTTCTACGCCACACCCGGCATCAGCTACGACCGCGAAACGGCGAGCGGCAAGCCGTTCTATTACTACGCCTATGGCGCGGCCTGCGCGGAGGTCGTGATCGACACGCTGACGGGCGAGAACCGCCTGCTGCGCGCCGACATTCTCCACGATGTCGGCCAGTCGCTGAACCCCGCGCTCGATCTCGGCCAGATCGAAGGCGGCTTCATTCAAGGCATGGGCTGGCTGACGACGGAGGAGCTTGTCTGGGACAAGGCCGGACGGCTGCGCACCCATGCACCGTCCACCTATAAGATCCCGACCGCCAACGACCGGCCGGACGATCTGCGCGTGAAGCTCTGGGACAAGGGCCGCAACCCGGCCGCCACGATCTTCCGCTCCAAGGCGGTGGGCGAGCCGCCCTTCATGCTGGCGCTCTCGGTCTTTTCGGCGCTGACGGATGCGGTGATCGCGGCGGGCGAAGGGCGGCGCTTCCCCGCGCTCGACGCCCCGGCGACGCCCGAGCGCATTCTTTCGGCCGTGCGCGCGGTGCGCGCCGCATGAGCGCGCTGCCCGCCCTTCGCACGGCCATGGCCGAGGGGCGGCCGGCGGTCTTCGTGCGGGTCGAGGAAGCGCGCGGCTCCACCCCGCGCGAGGTCGGCGCCTTCATGCTGGTGACCGCCGAGACCTGCGAGGGCACGGTCGGCGGCGGCGCGCTGGAGATGGAAGGCATTGTGGAGGCGCGGCGCTTGTTGGCTTCGGGCGAGAGCGAAAGCCGCCTCGCGATCCCGCTCGGCCCCGCCATCGGACAGTGCTGCGGCGGCCATGTGACGCTCGGGTTTCGCCGTCTCGACGCCGCGCTTCTGTCGGACATGGAAGCCTTGGAAGCGCGCGAGCGTGAGGCCTATCCTCATATCTATGTGTTCGGGGCCGGCCATACAGGGCAGGCGCTGGCGCGCGCGCTTCTGCCGCTGCCGCTTCAGGTCGTGGTGATCGACACACGCGCCGACCGGCTGGCGACGCTGCCAGACGGCGTCGAGCGCCGCTTGCGCGCCGTGCCCGAGGCTGAGGTGCCGGGCGCGCCCGCAGGCTCGGCTTTCGTCGTCTTGACGCACGATCATGCGCTGGACTTCCTGATCGCGGCCGAAGCGCTGCGCCGGGCGGACGCCGCCTATGTCGGAATGATCGGCTCGCGGACCAAGCGTGAGACCTTCCGCCGCCGCCTGGACGAGGCGCGGGAGGGGGCTCTGGCCGAGCGTCTCGTCCTGCCGATCGGCGGTGGTCGGGTGCGCGACAAACGCCCGGCCGTGATCGCCGCTTTGGCGGCTGCCGAAATCTTGACCGCCCTCGCATCCTCCTGTGAGGAAAACCACTGCTCAGGCTTTGCGCTTGTGCAAAACGAGTGCAATAACATCTCGGTTGAACCGTAGCGGACCTTTGCCCATGGCGCCTCGTCTTGAGCTTCAGTCGATTTCGAAGCGTTTTCCAGGCGTCGTGGCCAACGATGACATTTCCTTTTCCGTCGCGCCCGGCGCCATCCATGCCCTGCTCGGGGAAAACGGGGCCGGCAAGTCCACGCTTGTGAAGATCATCTATGGCGTGCAGCAGGCCGACGAGGGCACGATGCTCTTCGACGGGCAGGCCGTGCGGGTTCAGTCGCCCCGCGAGGCGCGTCGGCTCGGCATCGGCATGGTGTTCCAGCATTTCTGCCTGTTCGAGGCGATGACGGTGCTGGAGAATATCGCGCTCGGCATGGACGATCCGCCGCCCCGGCGCGAGCTGGAGGCGCGCGTGCGCGAGGTCATGAGCGCGTACGGGTTGGGGCTCGACCCGCATCGTGAAGTCCACACGCTTTCGGTCGGCGAGCGCCAGCGCATCGAGATCGTGCGCGCGCTTCTGGGCAAGCCGAAGCTTCTGATCATGGACGAGCCGACATCCGTTCTGACGCCGCAGGAGGTGGACGCGCTGTTCGGCGTTCTCCGACAGTTGCAGGGCGAAGGCTGCTCGATCCTCTACATCTCCCACAAGCTGGACGAGATCCGCACCCTCTGCTCGACGGCGACGATTCTGCGCGGCGGTCGGGTGGTGGGCACTTGCGATCCGCGCCAGGAAACCGCGCGCTCCATGGCCGAACTGATGATCGGCGGCTCGCTCAAGGCTCTGTCGGAAAAGCCGGCTTCCAGCCTCGGCCGGGAGCGTTTTTCCGTCTCCGGTCTCTCCGCCCCCGGCCTGCCGCCCTTCGGCACCAGCCTCAAGAACGTCTCCTTCTCCGTGCGCTCGGGCGAGATTCTGGGCATCGCGGGCGTTGCCGGCAACGGGCAGAATGAGCTTCTGGAAGTGCTCTCGGGCGAGCGTACGGCGGGCGTTTCGGGCCATGTGCGCATCGACGGACAGGATTTGGCACGCCTCGGCGTCTCCGCGCGCCGCCGCGCGGGGCTCGCGACCGTGCCGGAAGAGCGCAACGGCCATGCCGCCGTGCCGGATATGACGCTTTATGAAAACGCCATTCTCTCGGCCCGCGCGCGCAAGGGGCTGGCCTCGGGCGGCTTGCTGCGCATGGGCGCGGCCAAGAGCTTTGCGGAAAGCGTCATCAAGGGTTTCGGCGTCAAGGCGACGGGGCCGCGCGCCGCCGCGCGCTCGCTGTCCGGCGGCAATTTGCAGAAATTCATCATGGGTCGCGAGATCGGGCAGGAGCCGACGGTTCTCGTCGTCTCGCAGCCGACCTGGGGCGTCGATGCGGGTGCGGCCGGCTTCATCCGGCAGGCCATGCTGGATTTGGCCGCGAAGGGCACGGCCATCGTCGTCGTCAGCCAGGATCTGGACGAGCTTCTGGAACTCTGCGACCGGCTCGCCGTCATCAACGAAGGGCGTCTGTCGCCGGCCATGGACGTGAAGGGCATTTCGATCGAGCGCGTCGGCCTTCTGATGGGCGGCATCCATGGCGAGACTCATGCGGAGGTGGCGGCCTGATGGCTCTTCACTTCGTTCCCCGGCGCGAGCCGAGCCGCGCCATGCTGTTTGCGACGCCGGTTCTGGCTGTCGTGCTGACGCTGCTCGTCGGCGCCGTGGTCTTCACCCTGCTCGGCTATGACGGGCTCGGCGCGGTGCGCGAGATTTTCGTCACGCCCCTCTTCGATCCCTATCGCTGGCAAGACCTTCTCGTGAAGGCCGCGCCGCTCGCCATGATCGCCGTCGGCTTGTCGGTCGGCTTCCGCGCCAATGTCTGGAACATCGGCGCGGAGGGGCAATATGTCATGGGCGGCCTTGCCGGCACGGGCGTCGCGCTCATGACGCTCGACATGACTGGGCCGTGGATTCTGCCGCTCATGGTCGTCGCGGGCATCATCGGCGGCATGGTCTGGGCCGCTATTCCCGCCTTCCTGCGCACGGCGCTGGGCGTCTCGGAAATCCTGTCCAGCCTGATGCTGAACTATGTCGCCATCCAGATTCTCTATTATCTGATGCGCGGCCCCTGGAAGGACCCGATGGGGTTCAACTTCCCGCAGACGGCCATGTTCTCGCCCGACCAGACGCTGCCCTTCGTCGTGCCGGGCACGCTGATCCATCTCGGCATTCCGGTGGCGCTCGCGCTGGCGCTCGCGCTCTGGTTCGCGGTGTCGCGCACGGTCGCGGGCTTTCAGGTGCGCGTCGTCGGCCTCAGCCCGCAGGCCGCCCGCTATGGCGGCTTTCGCGAAACGCGCGTCGTCTGGATGACCATGGCGCTCGGCGGCGCGCTGGCCGGTCTCGCGGGTATCTTCGAGGCCGCCGGCCCGTTCGGTCAGATGGTCCCGGCCTTTCCGGTCGGCTACGGCTTCACCGCCATCATCGTCGCCTTTCTCGGTCGCCTCCATCCGCTCGGCATCGTGCTTGCCGCGCTCGTTCTGGCGCTGACCTATGTCGGGGGCGAAAGCGCGCAGACGGCCATCGGCCTGCCGGCCGCCGCGATCGGCGTGTTCCAGGCCATGATGCTCTTCTTCCTTCTGGCGGTGGACATTCTCGTGCGCTACCGCCTGACCACATCCGGCGGCGGCAGCGGTGCGCCGGTCGGCCTGCCGGCCCAAAGCGGACCTGCCATCGCGCCGGTTGCCGAGACCAAGACCGGAAGCGGAGTGCCGGCATGAACGAGGCACTGATCGTCGCCATCATCGTCGCGGTCGTCACATCGGCCACGCCCATCCTGATCGCCGCGCTCGGCGAGCTGGTGGTGGAGAAGTCGGGCGTTCTCAATCTCGGCGTCGAAGGCATGATGCTGATCGGGGCCGTCACCGGCTTCATCGTCTCGGTGTCGACAGGCGTTCCGGCGCTCGGCGCGCTGGGCGGCATGGCGGCGGCCGCCGCCGCCTCGCTGATCTTCGCCTATCTGACGCTGACACTCACCGCCAATCAGGTGGCGACGGGTCTGGCGCTGACGATCTTCGGCACCGGCGTTTCGGCGCTGGCGGGCGCATCGTTTGTGGGCATCACCACGCCCGTCTTCGGCTCGGTCTTTCCCGCGAGCTTGAGCGACGATCCGATCTGGCGCGTCCTGTTCGGCTATTCGCCCATCGTCTACGCCTCCTTCGCGCTGACCTTCGCCGTCTGGTGGTTTCTCAAGCACAGCAGAGCCGGCCTCGTCCTGCGGGCGGTCGGCGAAAGCGATTCCTCGGCCCATTCGATCGGCTATCCCGTGTTGAAGGTGCGCTATCTCGCGGTGCTCTTCGGCGGGGCCATGGCGGGGCTGGCGGGGGCTTACTATTCGCTGGTGCTGACGCCCATGTGGGCCGAGCGACTAACGGCCGGGCGCGGCTGGATCGCCATCGCGCTCGTGGTCTTCGCCTCCTGGCGGCCGGGGCGGCTCCTGCTCGGGGCCTATCTCTTCGGCGCGGTCATCACGCTGGAGCTTCAAGCCAAGGCGGCGGGTTGGTCGCTGCTGGCACCCGAGTTCCTGACCAGCCTTCCTTATCTGGCGACGATCCTCGTCCTCGCTGTTATCTCGGGGCGGTCGCGCACGCGCAGCGCGGCGCCGGCCTGCCTTGGCAAACCCTTCCGGGCTTCGGCCTGATATCCGATCATCTCAAGGAGTTCTCGATGATCCTTCTCAACCGCCGTCAGGTTCTTCTGGGAGGCGCCGCTCTCGCCGCCACGCTCGCGATCGGCGCTCCGGCCTTCGCGCAGGTGAAGGATCGCCCGGTGAAGGCCGCCTTCGTCTATGTCGGCCCGGTCGGCGATTTCGGCTATTCCTTCGCCCATGACCAGGGTCGCAAATATCTGGCCGAGAAGCTGGGTGACAAGGTGCAGACGACCTTCGTCGAGAACGTGGCCGAAGGGCCGGACGCCGAGCGCGTCATCCGCAAGCTCGCGCAGGACGGCAACGACATCATCTTCTCGACTTCCTTCGGCTTCATGAATCCGACGCTGAAGGTCGCCAAGCAGTTCCCGAAGGTGAAGTTCGAGCACGCGACGGGCTACCAGACCGCGCCGAACATGGCGGCCTACAATTCCAAATTCTACCAGGGCCGCGCCGTGCTCGGCACAATCGCCGGCATGATGTCGAAGACCGGCAAGGCCGGCTATGTCGCCTCCTTCCCGATCCCGGAAGTCGTGATGGGCATCAACGCCTTCACGCTGGCGGCGCGCAAGGTGAACCCGAATTTCGAGACGCAGGTCGTCTGGGTGAACTCCTGGTACGACCCGGCCAAGGAAGCGCAGGCTGCCGGCGCGCTGCTCGATCAGGGCGCCGACGTCATCACCCAGCACACCGACTCGCCCGGCCCCTTGCAGGAAGCCGAGAAGCGCGGCGCCATCGCCTTCGGTCAGGCTTGGGACATGACCAAGTTCGCCCCGAACGCGCACATGACCGCGATCGTCGACAATTGGGGCCCCTATTATGTCAGCCGCGTCAACGCGGTGGCCGATGGCACCTGGAAGACGCAGGACGTCTGGCTCGGCATGAAGGAAGGCGAGGTCGAGATGGCCCCCTTCAACCCCAAGATGCCTGATAACGTGAAGGCCGCCGCGCAGAAGATCGTGGACGAGACCAAGGCCGGCACCTACGAGGTCTTCACCGGCCCGATCAAGGACCAGTCGGGCGCCGACAAGATCCCGGCGGGTCAGGTCATCCCGGATGCGGACTTGCTCAAGATGGACTGGTACGTCCAAGGCGTGCGTAACTAAGACGGCTCGCGCTGGCGGTCATCCAGCGCGGTTCGCTGCGCTTCCGATGCTCGCGGACACAAAGTCCGCTCCGCTTCGGGTCTCGCGACTCCACGCTGGCTGACTCGCCATCACGACCCTCCGGTTGGCACCCTATAACGGGAGGCCGGCCGAGCGAGCGACGAATTCCGAAAGGGCGTTACGCGCCCTTTCCCAAACGCCTGGCTCCTCCCACCGTCTCCTGAACGGCGAGGGGCCCGCAAAGGCACATCGGATTCATTTTGAGGCGTTCCGCGACAAGGGGGCGGCGTCTCGGGGGTCATCCCATGTGGACTTATCTTTCCGAATGGCTGCAATTTGGCGTGCGTTGGGTGCACGTCGTCACCGCGATCGCCTGGATCGGATCGTCCTTCTATTTCATCGCGCTCGATCTGGGCCTTCGAAAACCGCATGGCGCGCCCATGGTGGGTGTTGGCGGCGAGGCTTGGCAGGTCCATGGCGGCGGCTTCTACCATATCCAGAAATACATGGTCGCCCCGCCGCACATGCCGGAGGACCTGACCTGGTTCAAATGGGAGAGCTACGCGACCTGGCTGTCGGGCGCGGCGCTGCTCTTCCTCGTCTATTATCTCGGCGCCGATCTTTATCTGATCGATCCCGCCAAGGCCGATCTTCCGGCCTGGGCCGCCGTTCTGATCGGCGTGGCGGGGCTGGCGCTCGGCTGGGTCGTCTATGACCGGATCTGCAAGTCGCCGCTCGGCAAGAACGACTCGGTGCTGCTCGGCATCGTGTTCGTCTATGTCGTCGCGGCAAGTTTTGTCTTCAGCCAGCTCTTCTCGGGGCGCGGGGCCATGCTGCACACGGGGGCCATGATCGCGACGATCATGACCGCCAATGTCGCCATGCTCATCATCCCCAACCAGAAGATCGTGGTGGCGGACCTCAAGGCCGGGCGCTCGCCCGACCCGCGCCTGGGCGCGGCCGCCAAGCAGCGCTCCCTCCACAACAACTACCTGACCCTGCCGGTCATCTTCCTGATGCTGTCCAACCATTATCCGCTCGCCTTCGCGACGGAATGGAACTGGGCCATCGCGGGGCTCGTGCTGCTGATCGGCGCGGTCGTGCGCCACTTCTTCAACACCAAACACAAGACCGGGCAGCATCTCTGGTGGTGCTGGGCTGTGGCGGGCGTGCTCTTCGTTCTCGTCATGGCCCTGTCGGGCGCGCCGGGTTGGCGCGCCTCATCCACGGGCGAGGCCTCGTCCACGTCCAATGCCAGCCTCGACTTCCCGGCCGATCCGCAACTCGCACTCGCGCGCTCGCCTCTGTTTCAGGAGGCCGAGGGCATCGTCCAGTCGCGCTGCTCCATGTGCCATGCGCGCAAGCCGCTCTGGCCGGGCATGGGCCACGCACCCAAGGGCGTGCTCTTGGAAAACGGCCGCGACATCGTTCTGAACGCCGCACTGATCGAGCGTCAGGCCGTGCGCTCCCACGCCATGCCCCCCGGCAATATCACCGGCATGGAGCCCTCCGAGCGCCTGACGCTGGCCCGCTGGCTGGAAACCGGCAGCGGCCTTTACCGCCCCTAAGAACTGGGTGCCGCACCTAGCACTACAGTTGCGTTTTGACTTGAGATGAGCGTACTGCGCCGCAGCTTGGTGTGCTCGTCGCCAGCGCGACCACGCGATGATGCGGGCCGGCTGGATGCGTCGCCGCGCCAAGCGGCAAGCGATGCGGCGGATTTCCTGGACCAACCAGCCGCTCAGCGGTGGGCTATGGCCTTGATGGTGAGCCCCCTTTTTCTCGGATCGATACCGTTGGCTTTGTGGCGGATGGCCGCCAGCATCGCGAAGGCCAGCATGACCAGCGAGACGTGGCGGTGCCAGCCATGCCAGGAGCGCGTCTCGTTGTGGTCGAGACCGAGTTCTGTCTTGGCCGTCTCGAAGCCGTCCTCAATGGCCCAGCGATGGCCTTCGACCCGGACCAGCGTCTTGATCGGCGTGCCGGCGGGGCAACATGTGGAGAAGAACGCCAGTTCCCCATCAGTAAGGTGGCGTCGGATCAGAAGTCCGCGCGTCCATAGACCGGACAGGCCCTCGTCGTCCTCGGCCGCCTCGAGGTCGGCCAGTTCCAGATAGGCCCAGTCGTGAAGGCGCTCACCCTTCGTGCCATTGCCTGCCGACAGGCGCTGCCAAGCCGTCGGATCGAGGTCGTCGGCGATCTGGGCGGCCGTACCCGCGACAGGTGGTTTACCGATCCACGAGTTGAACGGGCTATTGGCGTTGACGCCGAGCACGTAGCCCTTTCTGGCGCGGCGGAGCGCCATCTCAATATCGCCCACACCATAGACGCTGTCGGCGGCAACCCAGGCGAACGGCATCTCGGCTTCGAGGGCGCGGTGAATCATCGCCAGAGCCAGAGCCGGCTTGGTGGCAAAGCCGATACCATCGGGCACGTGCGCCGCCTTCAAGCGCTCGCGATTGCCGGTCCAAGCCTTCGGCAGATACAGCGCCCGATCGATGAAGGCATGGCCATGCCGCGAGGCGTAGGCGGCAAAGACGCCGATCTGGCAGTTGATGATCTTGCCCGCCGAGCCCGTGTACTGACGCCCGACACCGCAGGAGGATCGGCCCTGCTTCAGGAAGCCGTTCGCCGGGCGAATGATTCACCGGATCATTCGCTGGTCCGGCTCACCGTCGACCACCAGAACCGCATCGTCGTCGGCCAGATGCTCGACGACATAGTCCCGTACGATGTCGCGCAGGGCATCCGCGTCCCAGCGGCCCCGACCCAGGATCGCCTGCTGGCGCCATGGACCGCGGTCGCCCGCCGCCTCCGCTCGCATCCAGCCGGTCTTGCGCCGCTCCTCGCCCAGCAACCCGTCCAGAAACAACCCCGCCGATGCCGCGACGCGATCCTGCGTGAACAAAGACCGCATCCGGCCCTTCACGTCGCGCAGCGACGACGCCCAGAACTCAAATGTCTCCTCGATCGATGCCACCATCGCCATGACCTCTTCGTCATGGCTCCACATGGATTCAGACTCGCGTCAAAAACGCAACTGTAATGCTAGGGGCAACTGTGTTTGCTCACGCGAGCGCGATTGGTGTTTTGGATCGCAGCATGGCGTTGAGGATGACGAGGAACTGGCGGGCGACGGCGATCAGGATCGTCTTGGGCGCCTTGCCCATGAGGCGCAGGCGTTCTTTAAGGACGGGCACGTTTCGTGAAGCGCTAAGGGCCACGATGTAGAGAGCCTCACGCACCTTTCGTCGCCCGCCCCAGATGCGCCTTGCCCCTCGCCAAGTGCCGCTCTCCCTTGCATGTGGCGCCAGGCCGGCAAGAGAGGCGACGTGGCGTCGGCAGAGCGTGCCGAGTTCGGGGAGCTCGCCTAGTGTCAGGACTCGTTG
>NZ_LDQA01000040.1 GCF_001475935.1 Aureimonas ureilytica | reverse complement strand
ATCTCGTTGGCCGCGCCGGCATTCGACTGTGTGACCTGATCGAGCTGGACGATGGACTGGTTGATCTGCTGGATACCGATCGACTGCTCGCGGCAGGCGGCCGAAATTTCCGCCACCAGCTCCGAGGTGCGTCTGATGTCGGGAACCAGCATGTCGAGCATCCGGCCCGCTTCGTCGGCGACGGCAAGCGTGTCGCCCGACAGATGGCTGATCTCGCCCGCCGCCTGCTGGGAGCGCTCCGCCAGCTTGCGCACTTCCGAGGCGACCACCGCAAAGCCCTTGCCATGCTGGCCGGCGCGCGCCGCCTCGATGGCCGCGTTCAACGCCAGAAGGTCGGTCTGACGCGCGATTTCCTGAACCACCGTGATCTGCGCGGCGATGGTGCGCATGGCCTCGACGGATTTGGCGACGGCTTCGCCGCTGCGTTCGGCGCTGGTCGCGGCCTGCGCCGCGATCTTTTCGGTCTGCGAGGCGTTCTCGGCGTTCTGCCGGATGTTGGACGACATCTGCTCGACGGCCGCCGAGGCCTGCTCGGAGGCCGCCGCCTGCTCCGACGAGCCGGACGAAAGCTGCTCGGCGGTAGCCGCCGCGAGAGACGAGCCTTGCTGCACCTGCGTCGTGGATGCGGACACGGAGCCGGCGATCTCGAGCAGCTTGTCGCGCATGGCGCTCATGGCGCGCTGAAGATCGGCGATCTCGTCATTTCCCTTCACGGCGATCGGCTGGGACAGGTCGCCGGAGCCGATCGTCCTCGCCACATGGATGGACCGCGACAGACCCCGCGACACGGACAGGGCCATCCACACCGCGGCAGCCGTACCGGCCAGGACGGCCGCGCCGACGATCAGAATGAGAAGGTTGCGCGTCGATCTATAGCTCGTATCGGAATCCGTCAGGAATGCCTGCGTCATCTGATCGCCCCGTGTGTCCAGGGCGTCGATCCGCGCGGCGGCCGCTTCGGTTCCGGGAACCAGTTTGTCGGCGATCAGGTCCGCCATCTTGGCTCCGAGATTCTGGAGCCCGATATCGGCCTGGGCGCGAAAATCCGCGAAGGCCGTGTTCCAGCCGTTGCGCAAACCCGCGACCTCGGCCGATGACGCAGACCCCAGCAGGGTTTCGAGCTTCGCCCAAGCCTGCGCAAGCTGGCCGTTGGTCTTGTCGAGATCCGCGCTCAGGTTGTCGAGCTCGGTTTGCTTGTCGAGCAACAGGGCACCGACCGTGTCCGAACGCGCGCGATCCATGAGGCTGAAGATGGTCTGAGCGGTGATCTGCCAGTCCGCCGAGCCGGAGCGGCCGCTGCTCTGCCCGAGCGCTGTCAGGCGCGCCTTCAAGGCCTCGACGGACTCGTTGGTGGACCGGAAGGCGGTCTTGGCGCCTCCGGCATCGTATTTCAGGCCGGTGGCGATGGTTTCGTCTGAGATTTGCCGCAGCGCGTCGAGAGAGGGGCGCAGATCGGCGAACTCCCGGCGACCCGCTTCATCCATGATGGAGAACGCCGAATCCATGTTTCGATCGATGGCCTGCCAGGCGCTTTGATAATCTCTCTTGGCCTGATTGGCGGATGTCTCGTCGTCGGTCGCCAAGGTCAGAAGCACGGAGCGACGAATATCGGACAAGGCCTTGGCCATATCGCCGGTCTGGCTGTTCAACGCAAACGGCGCCTCCACGAAACGTTTGAACGTTCCGTTGCTGTCGCTCAAGCTTTGCACGCCGATATAGCCGACAGCCGCAGTCAAGGCCAAGATGGCTGCAAAGCTGACGCCAAGCTTCAACTTCATCGTCATGCGCATTTTTTGGCGATCCTCATGAAACTTCGGTCGACTTAATTTTCAGGGTGGCAAAAGAAGCGTCAATATGCTTCGCATGCTGGGATTAATATTCGATCAAGCCGATTTGATTCGAAACTTCCGAAATGGATTTGCGAATGCGACAGGCGGCCGCATCGCCTGTGCGAGGCTGGGAACCGCCGGATGATCGGGGCGCAGACGCGGACCCGCCGATGTTTCGTAAGACGCGTTATGGAACCTACGAGGCGGATTTGGTGGCTCGACGGCCGCTCGACGCCGGACGCAGGCGTACATCCGCTCGCGACGATCGAGCCGTCTGCGTTGCGCGGTCCTTCGGCTGCGCAGCGGTTACGGAGCGCACGCGCCAAGCCGTCGCGCCGTCTTGGGGCTATTGGGTCTTGGGGTCCTTCACCCAGCACCCGTCTTCGGCCCGATCTTCTCGACCGCCCTCTCGCCGAAGCCTTGCATCCCCGCACGCTCTTCCCGACAAAGGTCATAGGTCTCGCTCGGGATGGGAGCGAACCGCTCCGTTTCGCACCGGACGTGCGACGAGGACAAGGATGGGTTCCGCGATGACGCCAGCCGAACAGACGCGTTTCAAGCCACTCGATTCCGGCGTCGTGCCGCGCTTTGCGGGTTCGGCGACCTTCATGCGCCTGCCGCAGGCCCGGCCGGACGAGGTCGATATCGCGCTGGTCGGCGTGCCCTTCGACGGCGGGGCGACGAACCGGACGGGTGCGCGCCACGGGCCGCGCGAGATCCGCAATCAGTCGAGCCTCGTGCGGGCCGTGCATCACGTCACCGGCCTCTCGCCCTTCGATGCCTTGCGCATCGCCGATTGCGGCGACGCGCCGGTCAACCCGCTCGATCTCATGGCGAGCTTCGCCTCGATCGAAGCCTTCTTCCGCGAGATCGCGGATGCGGGCGCGCGGCCGCTCACCGCCGGGGGCGATCATTCGATCACGCTCCCGATCCTGCGCGGCCTTCACCGGGGCGAGCCGGTCGGCCTCATCCATTTCGACGCCCATTCCGACACGTTCGACGACTTCTTCGGCCAGCGCTACAATCACGCGACGCCCTTCCGGCGGGCGATCGAGGAAGGCTTGATCGACCCCAGACGTTCGATCCAGATCGGCATTCGCGGCGCGATCTCCTCGGCGGCGAATTTCGACTATGCCCGTGAGGCCGGCATCCGCATCGTCTTCATCGAGGAATTCGCCGAACGCGGCGTCGCCTCCGTGATGGACGAGGCGCGCCAGCTTGTGGGCGATCGCCCGACCTATGTCTCGTTCGACATCGACGGGATCGACCCGTCCTTCGCGCCGGGCACCGGTACGCCCGAGATCGGCGGCTTCACGACCCGCGAAGCGCAATCCATGGTTCGCCGCCTCGCCGGGCTCGACATTGTGGGCGCCGATCTGGTCGAAGTCTCACCGCCGCTCGATCCGACCGGGCTGACGGCGCTGACCGGCGCGACGATGATGTTCGAACTTCTCTGCGCCATGAGCGGCCAGCCCTGATCCGGCATCGGGCGGGCGATCAGTCCAGGATCACATGCGGGACGAAGCGCGACAGGTTCGAAGACAGTCGGCGGACGGTGGCGGGCCGGGCCTTAAGCTTCCCGCCGAGCGCTCCAGGCGTCTACCGGCCCCCCTTTGTCGCGGAATGGAAATCGGCGGGCTTGTTGGCAACCCATTTGACGAAACGCGCGACCGCCTCGTTGTTCGTCAGCGCGATGCCCATTTCCGCGTGGCGGACGAGTTCGCTGGCCGAGAAATTGGCGTCAATGGTTTCCCGGCAGATCGGATGGACG
This sequence comes from Aureimonas ureilytica, assembly GCF_001475935.1. Taxonomy (GTDB): domain Bacteria; phylum Pseudomonadota; class Alphaproteobacteria; order Rhizobiales; family Rhizobiaceae; genus Aureimonas; species Aureimonas ureilytica_A. The sequence goes on along the minus strand of NZ_LDQA01000040.1, from coordinate 61,129 downwards.
GGCACGGTGTCGCGCCCGCCCCGGCTCTTAGGGATCGGGTGAAAGCGATCCACGGTCTTCCCGAGCGGGCGTCCGCAGAGCCAGCAGGGCTCCGCCGGCGTCTCTTCCACGGCCTCGTCGGCGATCCAGTCCGTGTCCCGGTTCTTGCGTGCCATCCAGCAATTCCTATCCTGCGACCCGCGAGCGCTCCATCGGCTGAAGGCCCATCATTCCTGCGGCGAGTGATGGGGCGGAGCATGGCGCTCGGTCAAGCGGCAGCGACGTGTCCGATGGTCACCGGGAGCTCCCGGGCGGTGCGCCGATCGTCGTCAGTCGCGCAGCGGCGCAGCGTGGCGCGGTGGATCACGACACCCGACCGCGCCGTCCGCTATGCCGCCGGTCAGACCCCCAGCCTCTTTACGGCGGATCGGATGGATGGCCAGTTCGGCTCGCGCGCGATCGCCTCCACCGTCCCGAACTCGCGGCTTCTCTGCGCGACCGCACGGCTGCGCTCTGCGTCACCCATGATGTCGCCGTCGTGGCGCGGGTCGCCGACCGGCTCATGGGGCTGCACCGTGGCGAGCTGATGGAAGCCGGCGAATTGGGCCGCCTCATCACGCAAAGGCAAGGCGATGCCAAGCGCCGGCTTGTGGCCGAGCGCGAGGGCGCGCTGTCGGGCACGGGCGTGCCTCATCAGGCCGGCGGGTCGCTGCCGAGGGTCGAAAGCGTGACGGCCGCATTGGCCTAACCGCATTGGGCCGGCCGCCGACCGCGAGACCTTCCATCTCACCGGTGAACATGTCGCCTTTGAGAACGGCCTCGAAGTGCATCGGCGGGTTTGGGACGAGCGCATCGCTCGCGACCACCTCTAGGGGGCGCGGCAAGCCGAACGGAGCGCGCTGCTGCGCACGTCAGAGGCCCGATGATCTGGGCCTCTGACGTGACCTGAATCCTCAGCTCCGCAGGCCCGGCGCTTCCTGACCCGTGCGCTCGACATATTCGGAATAGCCGCCGCCATAGAGATGCGGGCCTTCGGGCGTGAGCTCCAAGACGCGGTTGGAGAGCGCCGCCAGGAAGTGGCGGTCGTGGCTGACGAATAGCATCGCGCCCTCATAGCGTTGAAGCGCCTCGACCAGCATTTGCTTGGTGGCGATATCGAGATGGTTGGTCGGCTCGTCGAGCACGAGGAAGTTCGGTGGGTCGAACAGCATCTGGGCCATGACCAGACGCGCCTTCTCGCCGCCCGAGAGCACCCGGCACTTCTTCTCCACATCGTCGCCCGTGAAGCCGAAGCAGCCGGCGAGCGCGCGCAAGGGGGCTTGGCCCGCCTGCGGGAAGTTGTCTTCCAGCGATTGCAGAACCGAGCGCTCGCCGTCCAGCACCTCCATCGAGTGCTGCGCGAAATAGCCCATCTTGACGCTCGGGCCGCGCGAGACCGTCCCGGCATCGGGCTCGGAAGCGCCGGCGATGAGCTTGAGAAGCGTCGATTTGCCCGCTCCGTTCACGCCCATGATGCACCAGCGCTCGCGCCGCCGCACCTGGAAGTCGAAGCCCTCGTAGATGGCGCGCTCGCCATAGCGCTTGTGAACGCCCTTGACGGTGGCGACGTCCTCGCCCGAGCGCGGCGCGGGCTGAAACTCGAAGCGCACGGTCTGCTGACGCTTGGGCGGCTCGACGCGCTCGATCTTGTCGAGCTTCTTGACGCGGCTCTGCACCTGCGCGGCGTGGCTGGCGCGCGCCTTGAAGCGCTCGATGAAGGCGACTTCCTTGGCCAGCATCGCCTGCTGGCGCTCGAACTGCGCCTGCTGCTGAACCTCGGCGATGGCGCGCTGCCCGCGATAGAATTCGTAGTCGCCGGAATAGGAGGTGAGCGCCCCGCCGTCGATCTCGATGATCTTGGTGACGATACGGTTCATGAACTCGCGATCGTGCGAGGTCATCAGGACCGCGCCGTCGAAGCCCTTGAGAAAGCTCTCCAGCCAGATCAGGCTTTCGATGTCGAGATGGTTCGAGGGCTCGTCGAGAAGCATGATGTCGGGGCGCATGAGCAGAATTTTTGCCAGCGCCACGCGCATCTTCCAGCCGCCCGACAGCGCGCCGACATCGCCGTCCATCATCGACTGGCTGAAGCCCAGACCATCCAGCACCTCGCGGGCGCGCCCGTCCAGCGCATAGCCGTCCAGCTCGTCGTAGCGTCCCTGCACTTCGCCGTAGCGGGTGACGATCTCGTCCATCTCGTCGGCGCGATCGGGGTCGGCCATGGCCGCTTCCAGCTCGGCCATCTCGGCGGCCAGCGTGCTGACCGGCCCGACGCCGTCCATGACCTCGACCACCGCGCTGCGGCCCGTCATGTCGCCGACATCCTGGCTGAAATAGCCGATGGTCACGCCGCGATCCACCGAGACCTGGCCTTCGTCGGGCAGTTCCTGGCCGGTGATCATGCGAAACAGCGTCGTCTTGCCCGCGCCGTTGGGGCCGACGAGACCGATCTTCTCGCCGCGCTGGAGCGCCGCCGACGCCTCGATGAAGACAATCTGCTTGCCGTTCTGCTTGCCGATGTTTTCAAGGCGGATCATCAGGGAATTCCAGGTCGATGCGAGGAGGAAGCCGCCTCAAACCATCCCAATGCCCCCCGCGCAAGGGGCCGCCGCGTCATATGTCGCGTTTTGCCGGGGCGCTGGCGTCCTGGCACCATCGAGGCGTCCCCGCTGCGGGCAAGCGGCTCAGGCCAACCCCTCGGCCATGGAGGCGCCGGGCGAAAGCCCGCGCGGGGTGGCCTGCGAGGCCGACCCGGCCGCGCTTGCGAACGGGTTCTCAGATCTGCGAACGCGTCCGCACAGTCACCGGAAGCGCGCGAGGAAGCCGCCAGGCTTCTTCGGCGCCAGCAAGGCAACGGGGCTGTAAACCGGGATCGGGTTGGGCTTGAACTGGATGCGCCCCTGGCTCACGCGCCCGATTTCCTCCATCTTGCCGTTGACGATATCGCGGACATAGTGGTGCTTGCCGCCGGAGCCGTCCTTGACGAAGGAGTCGATCCGGCCGACATAGCCGTAGAAGGTGCAGGCCCTGTATCCCCGCTTGTACATCTCGTCGGCCACGAGGCGCGCGAACGGATGCCCGACGCATTCGGGGTCGGACCCCACCAAACCCGACTCCGCGCTGTGGCAGTTGAAGAGCTTGATCTTTCCGGAGAAGGATTTCGGAAGACCGCTTTCGATCAGCCGGTCCACCATCGTGACATAGTCGATCCGCTCCCCTCCCCGGCCGCCCTCGATGGACCGGAAGCCGGCCATCCCGTGGCCCCGGATGTAGACGCTCTCCCGATCCAGCGACATCACGAAGGCGTTGCGCCGACCGGGCTGATACCAGACGGGAATGGCGATATTGCCCTTCGACGCCTCGTGATCGACGTCCTTCATGAGCTTGTTCATGTCCGCGCCACCGGCCGTCCCGTACTCGAACTGGGCGCAGATGAAACTGGGATGGCTGGGATCATAGGGCATGTAGTAGATCTTGTCGGACATGCGTATCCTCGTCTGCGAGCCGTTTCGGCGTCGGAAAAGCGTCAGGCTATCGTCTGCGTGAGGCCGTCTTGACTGGTCTCTCCGCGCCCGTGGTTCGACCCATACATGTGCGTGCGCGAGCGGGGCGTCAGGCGCGTCTGAGCTGCGGCTCGTCCGAGACCGACGGGTAGGGGCTGGCGGGCGCGGATCGGCGGAACTGTTCGCGCCAGTCGCGCGGCGTGCAATCGTGTCGCTTGCGGAAGGCCCGGTTGAAGCTGCTCACCTGATCGAAGCCGACCGCCAGCGCGATCTCGCGGATCAGCCGTCTGTCTTTCGTGTCCCGCAGGGCTATCGCCGCCTGCTCGATCCGCAGGTTCGTGACATGGGCGAGAATGCCCTCCTCCTCCGCGAAGGCGCGGTAGAGCGTCGAGCGCGAGGCGCGCACCAGCGCTGCGACCCGCGCCACATCGAGGTCGGGCTCGCGGTAACGCTGCCGGATGATCCAGAGAGCGTCGGCGCGCAGCTGGGACAGACGGGCGTCTTCGGCCGCCGACAGCGAACCCGTCTGGTTGAGCGAGGAGAGAATCGTGTCCGTCAGCGCCGCGCCGGCTTCCGCCCCCGCCTCGTCGCTCATGCCGGGCAATTGCTGCAGCAGGCCGACAACTTGGCGAACCAGAGGCTCGGCGTCCTTGCGGGACAGTACGAGGCCGTGCAACCCGTCGATCCGGGGAATATGGCGCTGGATTTCGCTTCGCTCGAAGACGAGAAGAACGCTGTGGCTGTTGGTGGACACGTGCTGGAAGGCGGACGCGAAATCCAGAACGAGAACACAGCCCGGACCGCCCCGATAACGGCCCGCCTGTGTCTGCCCGCCATAGCGCCCGCTGAGGCACACGGAAAGGACGACGGGATGGAACCCGTCCGACCCGATCGCCTCGTCGGTTCGGCGGCAGGTCCGCGCCGAATGATGGATGTCGCTGAGAAAGAGCGATCCCAAGGCGAAGGTTCGCGCGCGCGAGGAGAACGCGCCGTCGGCCGGATCGATCTCCATCAATCCCGCGACGCAGGGAAACGGCTGTCTCTGCCAGGCATCGCATCGCTCGCGAGGCGAAAAGGGACCGGTCGTAAACTCGTCGAACCGCATGAAACGCTGCACTCCCCCGGCATGTGCGGGCCAATCGCAGGCGGGTTCGATAGGGCATGCGCATCCGGCCGAGGCCGGAGGACAGACGCACGACAAACCCGGCCAAGCCGCAAACAGAATTTCTCATTTTGACTATTGAATAGGGCGCGTATTGATCGCCCCTATTGATTTATCGCGCTCCAGGTTTCCTCAGCGTTCAGTTCAGAACGGAAATCGACATCTTGATCGAATGCGAATATGCCGCAGACGAAAGCGTGTTGTGCTGGTTGATCGTCCAGACAATTCGCGCCATGCCAGATCGACATATATCCTGTTCTGATATATAGAGATTAGACCAAGATAAACTGATCGCGATTTAGCCGAATCCCTCCCAGGAATTCGTGACTTTGTTTTAATTCTCTGTCGTTTACTTCAGAATCGAGACATTCGTGCCGAAACATTCTGTGACACCGACAAAACATGACGGCGCAGAGAAGGTCAATCTTGCCGGTGCGGCATCGGACAGTGCGTACCCGCATGAGGCGCATTTTGAGACGTTCTGTCCGCCCGAGGGGGGTGTCAGACCGGAAAGAGCCGCCCAGGGATCGAACATTCGCCTGCAGCTCGACCGGAGCAGCGGGGATGCCGAGTGGCGCATCGCGGCCTGGCAGGAGGTGATGTCGGGCAGCGGACGCGTCGAGGTGCGACCGGAGGATCGCGAGGCCTTCACCGGCCGGTTCCAGTCGCGCGCGATCGGCGACCTCATGACGCTGCGCGTCACGGCCAGCGATTTCCGCCTGATCCGCGACGCCGACATGGCCGCGCGGATCGAGACGGATTACGCGCTGATCAATCTCATCGAGCAGGGCCATGTCACGGGCTCGGCGAACGGCCGACGGTTCGAGGTCGAGCCCGGCGCGGTCTGCATCACGCGGCTGACCAGCCTGATGGATGTTGCAATCCTCGGGGCGGACTGGCTGGCGCTGCTCGTTCCGCTCGCCGCCCTGGAGAGCTGCAAGGCCTGGCGCGAGACGCTGAACGGGCGGGTCTTCGCACCGGACTCCGTGCCGGCTGTTCTGCTCGGCCATCGCCTGCGATCCATGCTGGCGCTGCCCGAACCGCTGGCGGGCCGGCGCGCCGAGCAGATCGCCAGAACCAGCCTCGGCTTCGTTGCAAGCTGCTTCGGGGGCGGCCCGCCGCCGCTCCGCCCCGCGCAGCGCGAGGACAAGGGACTGCGGGTGCGCCAGTATATCACCGAGCATCTCGGCGATCCCGCTCTCGACCCGGCGGCGATCTGCCGGGAATTCGCCTTGTCGCGATCCCAGCTCTATCGGCTGATGGGCAGCCAGATGAACATCGCCGCGATCATCCGGCAGCAACGCCTGCAAGGCGCGCATGAGGACATCGCCCAGACGGGCGGCACGATCGATGAGATCGCGCAGCGCTGGGGCATTCCCAATCTGCGCAGCTTCCGGCGCGCCTTCGTCCGCGAGTTCGGCTATTCGCCCAGCGAGTTGCGCGCACGCCATCGCCCGCAGCCCGGCCAGCCGAAACCCGTTCCCAAACTCGGCTCCGTGCTCAATCGCTGGATGCAGGGGCAGTAGGCCCACGCTCTCGCCCACCGCAAAACGCGCGCCGTGAGACGCAGGGTCAAGTTCTGCCGGCGTTTCGGGAATGCTTTCTCGTCCGGCTGCGTCTAGAAGAACGGGTCTCCCCTTCTGGATGCGGTGCGTGAACAGCCTCAGGGTCAAGATCTTCGTCGGCGTCATCGCCATTCTGGCGCTCATGGCGGGCGGCATCATGGCCTATTCGCAGCGCGCCGTGCGCTCGGCCATGGTGGATGCCGAACAGCGCTCCGTCGAGAATGTCCTCCAGATGGCGGAACTCGCCATCCGCAGCCAGTATCTCCAACTCCTGTCGGACAAGGTCGGCACGATCCAGGATCGCAAGGCTGCCTTCCGCCAATTCGGCCAGACCGTGCGCTCGACGCTCGACACGCTGGCCGCCCAGGCGCAGCGCGCCAGAACCAGCGACGAGGCCGCGCGCGCCAACGCGCTCGACTGGCTGGCCGGCCTCTCGCCGGTGGCGGGCGAATACAGTTTCGTGTTCGACCGGGCGGGCCGCGCCGTGGTCTATCCCGACGCCGCGATGGTGGGCCAGGATCTCTCGGGCTTTCGCGACATTCGCGGCCGAAGCGTGACGCAGACCGCCTGGAGCGACAGCGAACTCTACGGCTCCAGCTTCCTCACCTATGCCTGGAAGGCGATGAAGGGCGAGGCGACCGAGCCGAAATACGGGCTCTTCGTGCCCTTTCCCCGCTGGGGCTGGATGATCGGCATTGTCGGCGATGTCGCCGATCTCCAACGCGAAACGGATGTGCGCCGCGCCGAGCTGGTGGAGCGCCTGCGCTCCAGCCTCGGCTCGCTCCAGATGGCGGGCAACGGTTTCGTCTTCGTGTTCGACGGCAGCGGGCGGCCGGTCGTCGCGCCCAAGGGCGGCGAGGACGGCTGGATGGCGCCTGCCGTCTTAAGCGAACTGAAAGCCATGGCCTCCGATGGCGACGCGCCCTCGCGCCTCGCCCCCCTGCCCTCGGCGGGGCCGGAACAGGGCGCGGAAGCGCAGGTCTTCCGGTTGAAGGCGCTCGACTGGTATGTCGCCGCGATCGTTTCCTCCGCCGCGCTGGCCGAGCCCGCGCAGGACCTCATCCTGAGCCAGGGCCTCGTCTTTGCCGGCGGCAGTCTTCTGGCGGCGGTTCTCGCCTGGTTCCTGGCGCAGCGCATCAGCCGGCCCCTGGTGGCGCTGACGCACCGGGCCCGCGCCCTGCCGCAGACCGACTTCACGCAGGCCCCGCCCGAAGCTCTGGCCAAGCGACGGCCCGAAGGGCGGGACGAGATCGGGCGGCTCGCCAGCGCGTTCCACTTCATGGAAGATTCGCTTTATCGCAACGTCCAGACCGTGATGCGCGTCACGCAGGAGCGCGAGCGCATCGAGGGCGAGTTGAACGTCGCGCGCGATATTCAGCTCGGTCTCCTGCCGAAGATCTTCCCCGCCTTTCCCGACCGCTCCGAGATCGACATTCACGCCGCGCTCGTCTCGGCCAAGGAGGTCGGCGGCGATCTCTATGATTTCTACTTCATCGACGACCGCCATCTCTGCTTCACGATCGGCGATGTGGCGGGCAAGGGCGTGCCGGCCGCCTTGTTCATGGCGATCACCAAGACGCTGATCAAATCGGCGGCCGACCGCTTCCCCGATCCCTGGCAGATGATGGCCGCCGTCAACGACACGCTGGCGAGCGACAATCCCAATTCGATCTTCGTCACCAGCCTGATCGGCGTTCTCGATTGTCTGACGGGCGAGATCCGCTATGCCAATGGCGGGCACAATCCCCCGCTGGTGATCCGCGAGGGCGGGCGCGTCGAGTGCCTTCGTCCGATCAGCGGCCCGGCGCTGGGCGTGGTCGAGGGCATGGACTACGAGCCGCTCGCCACGCATCTCAAGCCCGGCGAGACGCTGGTTCTCTACACGGACGGCGTGACGGAGGCGATGAACGCGCGCGACGAGCTGTACGAGGACGAGCGCCTCCTTCAGCTTCTGGAGGCGCAGGACCCGTTCCTGCCGACCGAAATGCTGGTGCAGCGGATCATGGCCGACGTGCAGGCCCATGCCGGCGGCACGCCGCAATCCGACGACATCACGCTCGTCGCCCTTCGCTTCCACCAGCCGTCCAAGAGGTCGTCATGATCCGCTCGCTTCGCCTCACGGCCATCTGGCTCGGCCTCGCCCTTTTGACGAGTGTCGCGGCTGAGGCCCAGACGCCCGCGCCGGACGCGGCGGCCCCAGCGCCCGCGCAGGCGCGCGTGTTTCCCTCCGAGCCCCGCCTGAAGCCGGACGGCACGAAATGGCGCATCGGCTATTACGAGGGCGGCCAGTACAAGGATTACGAGACGATCCTCAAATCCACGGTGCGCGGCCTCATGGCGATCGGCTGGATCAAGCCGACCGAACTGCCCGTCGGCAACAATCCCGAGCCGGGCGGTTTCTGGCGCTGGCTCTCGGCCCATGCGGCGAGCGACTATGTGGAGTTTCCCGCCGACGCCTATTACGCGGCGGGCAATTTCGACAAGGAGAAGCGCCCGCTCGTGAAGGCCGAGCTTCTGGACCGGCTGACGACGCGCGGCGACATCGACCTCATGCTGGCGCTCGGCACCTGGGCCGGGCAGGACCTCTCGACGGAGGCGATCTCGACGCCCGTGGTGGTCGCCTCCACCAGCGACCCGATCGGCTCCAAGATCATCAAGAGCGAGACCGATTCAGGCCACGACCATCTGAACGCCAAGGTGGAGCCGCAGCGCTACGCCCGGCAGGTGGAGCTGTTCGACGACATCTTCCACTTCAAGAAGCTCGGCCTCGTCTACGAGAACAGCCCGGAAGGGCGCACCTTCGCCGCCGTGGACGATATCGAGCGCATCGCGCGCGAGCGCGGCTTCGAGATCGTGCCGTGCTTCGCGCCCTTCAACAACGTCCCGCAGGCCGAGGCCGAGGCGAAGGTCGAGGCCTGCTACGGCGAGATCGCGGCCAAGGCGGACGCGGTCTATCTCACCGTTCATCGCGGCCTGACCGAGGCGAGCCTACCCAAAAGCCTCGCGCCGCTGATCGACCGGGACCTTCCGACCTTCTCCATGGCGGGCGAGTCGGAGGTGAAGCTCGGCGCGCTGATGAGCGTCGCGCAATCCGACTTTCTATATGTCGGCCGCTTCCACGCCGAGACGATCGCGCGCATCTTCAACGGCGCCAAGCCCCGCGACCTGCCGCAGGTCTGGCAGGCGCCCGCCAAGATCGCGCTCAATCTGCGCACCGCCGGCGAGATCGGCTACGATCCGTCCGTCGATATTCTCTTGGCGAGCGACGAGATCTTCGGCACGGACCTCGCGCAACGCGCGCCCTGACGCGCCCGACAAGACCTCACGGGATCGGCTGACCGAAGCTCGCGTCAGGCGCTTTTGGCAAGCCCGGCGCTCTCCGGCGCCCGGTCGCGCTGGGGAAAGGGCACGGGCGGCACGAGGTGCATCGTGCGCGCCTGGACGAGATCATCGAGGCGCGCGGCGCGAGGCCCCGTTCCGCGCTCGAAGGCGGCGATGGCGCGGTCGGCCCCGTTGCGGCCGGTGTCCAGCACATGCCGGACATAGGCCAGCATCCAGCGCTCGCTGGGGGCAAGTCCCGCCTCCGCTTCCTCCAGAACGGCCCGCGCGAACCGCGCGAGCGACAGGGGGCCGGCGCGCCCGGACAGGCCGTGGCGGATCGCCTCCTCCCGCGCGAGGCGCAGATCGCGCCAGGGCAAGAGATCGGACAGGCGGCGCAGGCTGCCGGGACTGGCTTGCAGCCCTTTCTGGAGCGCCGAAGGAGCCATCACCACCGAGGCCGGCACGAGCGGATCGTCGTGGTCGCACAGCTCGGCGTCGGGGAAGTTCGCGCCCGCCGCCCGGCCCTCGATATAGAGGGATTGGCAATGATCCGCGAACAGCTTTTCCATGCGCCCGGCGTCCAGCGCCTCGAAGAAGGCGTCCACGCTCGGCTCCGTGTCGAAGCGGAAGCGGATGCGCGCGTCGAGGAACTGCGAGAACTGAAGGCTTTCCAGATCGCGAAGGCTGGGCGTGACCTCCACCACCTTCCCGTCGCGCAGCCGGCGTCCCGCCCAGGAGGGCGCGCGCAGGAAGGTCAGAAGCGCGGGATCGCCGTCCATGCGGGCGAGTTCGCCAAAGCCCTTGTAGGAATTGTTGCCCAGCGGCAGCGCCTGCATGGCGCGGTTGCCCTCGAACATCCAGCGAACATAATGCGCCAGATCCTCGAAGGGCCGCACGGGCGGGCGATGGGTCGTGCGGTCGCCGGCGAAGTTGGGCTCGGCGAACATGCGCGTCCAGATCTGCAGCCGGTTTTCCTTGAAGCCGGTCGGCTCGCCCGCCTCGAACGGGCTGTTGGCGAAGATCGCGATCAGGGCGGGCGCGGCCAGAAGCGCCAGATTCAGCGCCTCCACCGCATGGGTGGCCTCGACGCCCGTGGTCGGCCCGTTCTGGGCTTTGGCGTCCATGCCGACCTCGTGCCGCCAGCCGCGCGCCCCGCGCCAGTAATCGTAGATCGGCTTGGGAGCGCGCATCGCGCGGTAGAAGCTTTCGCTGATCGGCGTCGAAGGGTGTTCGGAGAGGTTGGCGATGCCCGCGCCGAGTTCACCGAGGGTGGCGGCGAGTTCGCTCAGCTCGCGCTGCACGAGGCAAGCCAGATCGTTGAGGTTCGAGCCCGGCCGATCCGGCCCCCCGACAATGCCGATGGCGCTTTCCAGATTGTTGAACCCGTTGTCCACCGAGGACACGACCAATGGCCCCGCGACGCCGATCAGGCTGCCCGAGGCCAGAACCGGCGTCACCGCCTCGCCCCGCCGGCGACGCGCCTCGTAGAGACGGGGAAACAGCTCGCGCGCGTCGAAGCTCGCGCCGGAGCCAAGATCCACAACCGGCATTTCCAGTTCGAGGCCGAGCGTCGGGTGGGTTCGCATGTCGGCCATATCAGGCGGCGCCCTTTCGAGCGGGGCTCGCATGGTCGCGCGCGATCAGAAAGAACAGAAGCGTCGAGCCGAGATAGTAGAGGCCGGTGACGGCGAGCCCGTCGCGTGTGCCCAGAAACGTGAACAGCGCGCCGACGGCCAGAGGGCCAATCATCTGGCCGAGCTTGTCGGCGGCTCGCTGGATGCCCATGGCGCGGCCCGTGCCGAGGCGCTGGACGCTCGGCAGATGCAAGGCGAAGCTCGACTGCGCGGGGCCGCCTAGGCTGCTCGCCAGCCCCAGAAGGAACACCGAGGCGACCAGCGCGAAGAGGCCGATGTCGAGATAGGTGAAAGCGAGGCCGAGACCGCCGAGCAGCCCGCCCATGACGATGAAGGGCTTCTTGCGCACGTGCCGGTCCACCCAGCGGCCGAGAAGCGGCGCGATATAGATGACCGACAGGCCGTAGATCATCATGATGCGGCCGATATTGCCCTGCTCGATCCCCTGCTGCGACAGGTAGACCGGCAGCGTGTAGTAGAGGAGCCCGACCTGCGCGACCGAGAAGGGCACGACGCTGAGCAGCAGCAGCGCGAGAAAGTTGCGATCCTTCAAGAGCCCGCCCAGCGCCGAGCCCCCGTCCGGCGCGAGGGGCACGGGCACGGGCGCGGCGGCCGGGGCGCTCGGGCTGGTGACCGGGCGGCCGAAATAGGCGCGCATGAAGGCAAACGCGAAAAGCACGGGCGCAAGGCCCAGAAGCGCCGCGACGGTGAAGACCGAGGAAAAGCCGATCTGATCGGCGAGCATCGCGCCCGTCACATTGCCGCAGATCTGGCCCGCGAAAATGCCGGCGACGAGATTGGCGATGGCCTGGGTGCGGGTGCGCGGGCTGGACCAGGAGAAGACATAGCCCTGAATGCCCATCCAGGCGAGGCCGTATCCGAGGCCCACCACGGCGCGCGCGCCGATATAGGACAGGGGGCCGGTGGCGAGCGTTCCCGCCAGCGCGCCTGCCGCGCAGACGAGGCCGCCGAGCACGAAGGGAATATGCCAGCCGCGCCGATCCGTCAGCACGCCCGCGATCAGCGCCGTGACGAGCGCGCAGCCCATTTCGGCCGAGATCGGCAGGGCGAGCGTCACGGCGCGCGACAGGCCGAACAATGGCTCGGCGGCGAGCGCGCCCATCTGGAGCGGCACGAAGGACAGGGGCAGCGCCCAGCCGAAGACCAGGAGGAACGAAGCGGGTCGGGCGAGGAGATGATGCCCGTCGCGGTCCACCGCGCCCGTTCCCTCGGCGCGCGCGGCGAGCCGGCGCATCAGGATGCCGAACAGGACGAGAAGCTCGAAGCCGAACAGGGCCGAGGTCAGAAGCACCGTGCCGGCGTCGAGCGCGCGGTGGCGCACGCCCTCCCCGATCGCGGTGTCGGACAGGCTGGCGCTGAGGCGCGCGACCGGGCGGGCGTCGCCCGGCGTCACGATCTCATAGGCGATGGCCGGGCGGCTGCTGGTCGCCTCGTGCGTGGCGTCGAGGGTGGCGATGGCGCGGCCCGTGCCGTCCACAAGCTGGACGGAGGCGAGTTCGGGAATGTCGGCGGCCATGCGCCCGAAGGGCGCGGCATAATCGGACAGGCGGTCCAGCCGAACGCCCTTGTCCACGAGGCGCTGCAGGTCGGTGCCCAGACGATCCACCGAGCGCTGCACATTCTCAGTCGCCGCCCACACATAGGCGTCGCGGAAGGTGACGATATTGTGCCAGGACGCACCGCCCTGCGCCAGAACGAGAACCAGCGCCGGCACGAGGAGCAGCTTCCAGCGGCTGATCGTGCCGTCCGCGCCGATGGGCAGAACGCTCGCCGCCAGAAACAGCGCAAGCGCGCCCGCAGCACTCGCGACGATCAGCGAGGTCACGGCATCGCTCACCGGTCGGGCGGTCGCCTGTGCGATCGCGGCCTCCGGCACCAGCATCACCAGCGCCCCCGCCAGGCGGTTGCCGGCTCCCGAAACGGGGAGGACGAAGACATGCGTGTCGCCGATCTTCGCCGGTGTCAGCCCCTTTGCCGCCGAAGCCTTGAGCTTTTCGGCGACGAGCGGGCCTAGGCCGGCGGGCAGGCCGCCCGGCGGATTGCTTTCCACCATCGCGCCATCGGGCAGGGTCACCAGAGCAGCGGACAGGAAGGGCAGGTCGGAACGGATGCCGGCCAGCATTTCCGGCAGCCCGAACATCTGGGTGATGGGCTTGCCGAAGCGCAGCGAATTCTGGATGCGGAAGGACCAGTCATGCCCGACGATGCGCACCGCCGTGACCGTTCCCTCGAAGGCGGTCTTGCGAATGGCCGACACGGTGAGAACGCCCGACAGGAGCTGGGCGAGCACCAGAACGGTCAGGGCCACGAGCGCGAAGCGCAAGCGCAGCGTCCAGCGCGGGCCGGCGCTGGGTGCGGCTTGGATGGCGGGAGCGATGGTCATGGCAGGGCCAGCCTTCAGAGCCGGGGCGAGCGAACAAGCCCGCGCGCCCGAGCCATCAGCGAGCCCGCTGCGTCGCCCGCTTGACTGCGCAGCCCAGCCGCACCCGCTTTCATCTCTCGCGTGCGGGACCGTGGCCCCCGGCCAGTCCGTGATATGCTACTGGCCACTCGCGATCCCTGAATGCCGGCGGTTTTCCATGCTTGGGATGGTGGATCGTCCGGACACGCCGAGCCGCTCGCCTGTTCGGCGCGCGGCTTCCAAGCCCTCCCGGTCTTCACCCCGCCTTATTGTGGCGGAAAGCGGATCGGCCTGATACATCGCAGACTTGTCTCAGCGTCTCACCGGGCGACTGCGCGCGGCCAAGCGCATCTGCCGGACGCGCGCTGAATGGCGGGACGGAGCCCGCGCGAGCGCGCAATTCCAACGAGAGCCCCGTCCGATCCAGGGCCGAAGCTCGCGGCGGCTCGATCGTTTGCCAGGACGGCATCGGGCGGAGCGAAGCGCCGGAGCCATGAGCGATGTTGCGCGTTCCGCCTTTCCATCAAGAGAGGCATTCATGGCGAACGCGACACAGACTCTGGCTCAGTTCCGCATCGTGGCAGGCAAGGACGGCCAGTCCGCCCGGTTGCATATCGAAGACGACAGCGGCGCGACGCTGGAATTGAACGCCACCCGCGAACAGCTCGATCTGATCGCGGACGAGCTGGACAAGATGCTGGACTCCACGGAAGACGCGGACGAGGTTTAGGAACCGACCGACCCCTTCGGTCGGTGTCCAATAGCCGGGTCGAGGGCGCGCCAGCCTGCGCCTCGATCCGGTCCGGCGCATTTCAAGGTCGAGGGTGACGAGACCGATGATGAAGCTCTACGGCGTTCGTGGTTGGGGCTCGGCGATCACCGAAGCCATGCTGGCTCTGGTCCGGCAGCCTTACGAGTTCGTCGATGTGGAAGGTTTCGACCAGCCGGGCGAGGCGCAGGAGCGGCTCGCCCGCGTCAACCCGCTGCGGCAGGTGCCGGTGCTGGTTCTGGGCGATGGAGGCATTCTGACGGAAAGCGCCGCCATCGCCCTTTGGCTCGCCGAGCAGCATCCCGAACTCGCACCCTCACGAGGCACGGCGGAGCATCGCCGCTTTCTGCGATGGCTGATCTGGCTGGTCGCCAATGTCTATCCGACCTTCACCTATGGCGATGTTCCGGATCGCTGGTGCCCCTCCGCGCCCGACGAGCTGAAGGCGGCGACGGACGCCTATCGCAAGCGTTTGTATCTCCAGCTAGAGGCGGAGATCACCGGGCCCTATCTTCTGGGCGAGCAGCCGTCGGCGCTGGATTGCTACGCCGCCGCGATGGTGGGGTGGTGGCCGGGGACACCCTGGTTCGAAGCGAACACGCCAAAGTTCTACGCCGCCGCCATGCTCATGCGTCGCCATCCGCAGCTGGCCGAGGTGATGGCGGCGAACAAGCAGACCGGCTGACAAGAGCGAGCCGGTCTGCGAACGCCCATTGCCGACGGATCAGCCCGTGGGCAGGCCGATGCGCCACTGGTAGGGCGGCGGGGTGCCGTTGACGGCGTAGTCGCCGACGATCCGGTCCTTGTAGATGCGCGGATTGTGCGAGGACAGCGTGCGCGCGTTGCGCCAATGGCGGTCGAGCCCGGCGGGCTTGCGGATGGCCGAGGCCCCCAGCGCGTCGAACACGATGGTCGAGGCCTCGAGAACGAGGTTCGAGACCACCGTCTGCGCCTGCGCGGTTTCTAGCTCGGCCAGACTGTTGGCGCGCTCTTCGGCTTCCGCATCCCCCCCGAAATGCGCGGCATGGGCGCGCTCCAGCGCGCGGGCGGCTTGCAGGGTGATGGCGCCCGCCGCATAGGCCGCGCCGCGAATGCGCCCGACCACCTGAAGCACCTGCGGGTCTTCGGACGAGCGCGCGGCGGCGGCGTGCGTATAGGTGCGCCGGCGCGCGCCCACGGCGGCGGCCGCATCGCCCGCGAGCGCGCGCCCGATGCCGGCCAGCGTCGCCAGATGCACGATCTGGTAGAAGGCCGCGCTGTAGCGGAATTTCTCCTCGTCGCTGAGGACATCCAGCGGGTCGATCACGACATCGGTGAAGGTGGTGGTGCCGCTGGCCGTCAGCGTCTGGCCGAACCCGTCCCAATCGTCCACCACATGGACGCCCGGCGCGTGGCGGGGCACCAGAACCGTGCCGCCCTCGCCGTCCTCGCGCCGGGCTCCGGTGTCGATCCAGTCGGCGAAGAGCGAGCCGGTCGTGTAGTATTTCTCGCCATTGAGCACGAGGTCGTCGCCCTTGCGGGCGAGATGGGTCGAGAAACCCTCGATCGAGGCCGCGCCGATCTCCGTCCAGGCATTGCCGGCGGTATCTCCGGCCGCGATGCGCGCGGCCCAGCGCTCGCGAAAAGGGCCGGTGCCTAAGTTCACGACGCTTTCCACGAAGCCGAAATGGCCGCGCAGGGCCTGCGTGATGTTGGAATCGGCCTCCGACAGTTCGATCAGGAGATTGATGAAATCGGGCAGGCTCGCCCCCTGTCCGCCCTCGGCTCGGGGCAGGCGCACCGCGCCGAAGCGCGCTTCCTTCAGCCAGCCGATCTCCTGCGTGGGCAGCGTGCGGTTCAGCTCCCGCTCCACCGCGCCCGCGCGAATGCGCGCGAAGATCGGGCGGAAGGGCGTGGCGAGCGCCTCGTAGTCGGGGCTCGGGCCCTGCCCCCAGCCGAGGTCGGTCTGGCTGGTCGGGCTTTCGATGGTGGAATGAAACATGGCCGTCGCGGCTCCCGATGGTTCAATGAAGGGCGACGGAGCCGGAGCTTCCGCCGAAATAGAGGTCGTGAATGTCGCCGCGCGACAGGAGATCGGCCGCCGTTCCCTCGGCCGCGACGCGCCCGGTTTCGAGCACATAGGCATAGGCGGCGTAGCGCAGCGCGAGGTTGGCGTTCTGTTCGGCCACGAGAAAGCTCGCGCCCGATTGCGTGTTGAGGCTGCGGACGATCTCGAAAATCTCCTGCACCACGATGGGAGCCAGCCCCATCGAGGGCTCGTCCAGAAGCACGAGCCGGGGCTTGGTCATCAAGGCGCGCGAGATCGCGACCATCTGCTGCTCGCCCCCCGAGGTCAGGCCCGCCTTGGTGCCGCGCTTGTCGCGCAGGCGCGGAAACCAGCTATAGACCTGTTCGAGATCGCGCCGCCGCTCGGCCGCGCCGGGCCGGCGGCCATAGGAGCCGGCGAGGATGTTTTCCTCGACGGTGAGCTGGGGAAAGACGCGCCGTCCTTCCAGGACCTGCACCACGCCGCGCCCGACGAGATCGGCCGCCGAAAGCCGGTCGACCGCCTCCCCGTCCCAGCGGATCGCGCCCCGGCTCACCGCGCCGCGCTCGGGGCCGAGAAGGTTCGAGATGGCCTTCAGGACCGTGGTCTTGCCCGCGCCATTGGCGCCGAGAAGGGCGACGATCGCGCCCTTCCCCACTTTCAGCGAGACGTCCCGCACGGCGAGAACTGCCCCGCCATAGAGCGCCTCGATATTCTGGACCTCCAGAAGGCCCTGAGGGCCGGGGGCAGCCCCCTGCGGGTCGATCCGCCGGGTCTCTCCGTCCCCGATCGTCGTTGCCGATGCTCGACGATGCGCTGCATCGCCTGCGCTCGTCGCCTCGCCGGGAACGGACATCCCTCGCCGGCTCTCCGCCGCAGGGGTCTGCCCCCGGCCCTTTTTCGTCTGGCTCATGATGCTCTCCCAGCTTGTCAGTTCGTGACCGGCTCGCGCGGGGGAAGGTTCTTTTCCTTCGCGTAGGCGGCGGCGCGGGCGTAGATCGCGTCCTTGAAGAGGGGCCGGTCGCCCTTCAGCCAGTCGGTGAGCGGCACCCACTTCTCGCCGTCCCATTGCTGGATCTTGGCCGCCGGCTGGCCTTCGTGATCCTCGGGCGTGATCTTGATCGGGCTGAGCAGCCCCGTCGCGCCGATCTCCTCGATGCGCTCGGGCGTGAGATCCAGATGCTCGGCGGCCCAGTGGCCTTCTTCGGTGGTCAGCGGGCGGTTGCCGAACTTCGCCTGCCCCGTGCGCAGGATCTCGGTGAAGAGGATCGCCTGCACCAGACCCGCATTGTAATAGACCGAGCCGAATTTCGAGGTGTCCTTCAGATCGCTCTTGCCGGCATCGACGATCTCCTTCTTCAGCGTCTGGCTGATCTTGAAGTCGCTGCCGGGCGGGAAGACGGAGACCGCGAGATAGCCCTTGGCCGACGCCCCCGCCGGGCGCACGTCCTCCTCCGAGCCGGTCCAGATGTCGCCGATGATGCGCTCGCGCGGGAAGCCGACGCGCGCGGCGGTCTTGATGCCGACCGGCGACATGACGCCCCAGGCGCGGAAGAACACCCAGTCGGCCCCGGCGCGCTTGATCTGCTGCCATTGCGCCTGCTGCTGCTCGCCGGGATGGGGCACGGGGATCTGGATATCCTCGAAGCCGTATTTCTTGGCCAGGATCGCCATGGGCTGGATCGTCTCGCGGCCATAGCCGCTGTCGTGATAGAGCGTCGCGATCTTCTGGCCCTTCAGCTTGTCGAAGCCGCCGAGCGTGTTGGCGATGTGCTCGACCACGATCGAGGCTTCGGTCCAGTAGTCGAAGAGAAGCGGGAACTGGTAGGGGAAGACGCTGCCGTCCACCGCGTCGCCACGCCCGCCGGCCACCGAGATGATCGGCACCTTGTCGATGCGCGCCTTGTCGGAGATCGCCGCGTCGAAGCCGCTGGAGGTGGTGAAGAGCACGGCGAGCGGAGCGTCGGGCTTGCCGTTCTTGTAGCGCTCGTAGCACTCGAAGGCGCGCTCCACCGTATAGGCGGTCTCGCATTCCTCCAGGCGGATCTTCACCCCGTTCACGCCGCCATGGGCGTTGATGTAGTTGAAATAGTCGTTATAGCCGGCCCATTGCGGGATGCCCGAGGGCGCGTAAGCCCCGGTGCGATAGGAGAAGAGCGGGAAGAGCTGCTCTCCTTTGGCGTCCTCGGCGCGGGCCGGGCTGGCCACGAGCGCGGCGGCGAGGCTGATGCCCGCCGCAAGGCCGGCGAGGTGCTTCAGTACGGACATGAGAATTCCCCCTTGGATAGGATGATGGCTGGAAGGGTCAGGCGGCGCGGCGCGCGAGGGCTTGCGTGGCCCGGCGCAGGAGAGCGCTGAGGCCGTCCGGCTCCTTGACGAGCAGCCAGACGATGATCGCGCCGAAGATGATGTGCTGGAGATTGGCGGCCGCGCCGGGATCGGACAGGAGGCCGAGGCCGCTGGTTCCGCCGAGGCGATCCAGCAGGATGGGCGTCAGCACGATGAAGGCCGCGCCGAGGAAGTTTCCGAAGATCGTCGCCGTGCCGCCGATCAGCACGATGAAGAGAATCTGGAAGGACTTGTCGAGATTGAACGTGTGGCCGTCCGCCGTGCCGAGATAGGCGAAGGCCCAGAGCGCGCCGACAATGCCGAGCACGAAGGACGAGACGGCATAGGCCTGAAGCTTGCGACGGGCGACGGGCACGCCGATCACGGCGGCGGCGGTTTCCATGTCGCGGATCGCGGCCCAGTCACGCCCGATCCGGCTGCGCGTCACCGCGAAGGCCAGCGCGATCAGCGCCACGCCGACAGCGGCCACCAGCAGATAGCGCCCGGTCGCGGACTGGAGATCGGCCCCGAAGAGTTCGAGCCGGGGCGCGGAGATGGTCAGCGACTGGCTGTCATTGGAGAACCAGGCATAGTTGGTGAACAGCCATTCGAAGAAGAACTGCGCGCCGAGCGTCGAGGCCCCGAGATAGAAGCCCTTGATGCGCAGGGCCGGCAGGCCGAACAGGGTGCCGGCTGCGGCCGCGAAGAGCCCGGCCAGCACCAGCACGACCGGCAGCGGCAGGCCGGGCGCGCGCAGCAAGAGATTGTAGGTCGCGAAGGCCCCGACCGACATGAAGGCTGCCGAGCCGATGGAAACGAGGCCGGCAAAGCCCATCAGAAGGTTCAGCCCGATCCCGGCCAGCCCCATGACGAGGGCGGGGATGATGATGGAGCTGAGCCAATAGTCGCTGGCGAACGCCGGCACCGCGCCGAAGGTGACGAGGAGGGCAGCGGCCAGGAGCGCGAGCCGGAGCGCCACGCGGCGCTGGCCGATGTCGAGCCGGGCTTCGCCGGGGAAGATCGTGTCGGACGCGGACATGAGGCTCAGACCCTTTCGATGGCTTCATCGCCGAAGAGCCCGGCCGGTCTCACCAGAAGGAAGGCGACCGCGAGGACATAGGCGAACCAGGGGGAGACGGCGCCGCCGACCAGCGGGCCGAGATAGATGTCGGCCAGCGCTTCCGCCGCTCCGACGAGGAGACCGGCGAGGATCGCGCCGGGAATGGAGGAGAAGCCGCCGATGATCAGCACCGGCAGAGCCTTCAGCGTGACCAGCGAGAGCGAATACTGAACGCCCTGCCGCGCGCCCCAGAGAAGCCCGGCGACGAGGGCGACGAGGCCCGCGACGCTCCAGACCACGCGCCAGATCAGCGGCAGGCGGATGCCGATGGACTGCGCGGCCAGCGTATCGTCCGCCACGGCCCGCAGCGCGACGCCCATGCTGGTGCGACTGAAGACGATGGACAGCACGGCGACGAGGATGAGTGCGATGGCGGCGGCGGTGAGGTCGAACTGGCTGACCAGAATGCCGCCGATCTCGATGCCGACATCCTCGATGCCGAGATCCAGCATATGGACGTCGGTGCCCATCAGGAGTTGGGCGAGGCCCTCGACCACGAAGGAGAGGCCGAGCGTCGCCATGAAGAGGGTTAGCGCGTCGCGGTTGCGCAAGGGACGCAGCACCAGCCGCTCGATCACGCAGGCCATGACGACCATGACGAGGGCGGTGAGCCCGAAGGCGGGCGCGAAGGGCACGCCGCGCTCCGTCAGCGTCACGAAGGTGAGCGCGGCAAAGAGGAGCATCGCCCCTTGCGCGAAGTTGAAGACGCCGGAGGCCTTGTAGATCAGGACGAAGCCGATCGCGACCAGCGCATACATGACGCCCGCGAAGAGGCCGCCGACCAGGGTTTCCACAAAGAAGCTCATGGCCGCGCCCTCAATGAACCGTGCCGAGATAGGCGGCGATGACGGCAGGGTCGGCGCGCACCTCGTCCGGCCGCCCGTCCGCGACCTTGCGCCCGTAATCGAGCACGACGACATGGTGGCTGAGGCCGAGCACGATGCCGACATCATGCTCGATCAGCACGATCGTGGTTCCGAACTGCCGGTTCACAGCCGCGATGGCGCGGCTCATCGCGTGCTTTTCCTCGGCGTTCATGCCGGCCATGGGCTCGTCCAGCAGCAACAACCGGGGCTCAGCCACGAGCGCGCGGGCGAGATCGACGCGCTTCTGCGTGCCGTAGGAGAGCGTCGAGACCACGCGTTCGGCCTCGCCCGAGAGGCCGAGAAAGGCCAGCGCGCGCTCGGCCCTCTCGCGGAAGCGCCGACGCTCCTCGCGGTCCCGGCCGAGGTGGAAAACCGCCTCGAAGAAGCCTGCCCTCCCCTCGCGCGACAGGCCCGCCATGACGTTCTCGACCACGCTCAGACGAGCGAACAGGGCGTTGTGCTGAAAGGTGCGACCGATGCCCAGATGCGCGGCATCCCCCCGGCGCTGGGCCGCCAAGCGCTCCCCGGCAAAGCGCACCTCTCCGGCATCGGCGCGATAGACGCCGTTGATGACGTTGAGAAGCGAGCTCTTGCCCGCGCCGTTCGGGCCGATCAGGGCGCAGATTTCGCCGGGCGCGACATCGAAGCTCAGTGCGTTCAACGCCGTGACGCCGCGAAACGACAGGGACACCCCGTCGAGGCTGAGAAGGGGCGCGCCGCTCATTCCGCCGCCTCCCGATGCGCGGCCTGACGCGCCTTCACCGCCTCGATGTCGCGATAGAGGTCGGCCGGGTGGGTCTTGGGCAGGTAGGGCCCTTCGCCGAAGAGCTTCTCGCGCAGCGTGCCGGGGCGATAGGCCGTGGGGTAGGCCCCGCGCTTCTGAAGCTCGGGAACGAGAAGGTCCACGACCCCCTCGAAGGTTTCGGGCGTCACCGCATAGGCGAGGTTGAACCCATCGACATCGGTTTCCTCCTGCCATTCCTGCAGGATGTCGGCGACGGTGGAAGGCGAGCCGACGAAGACGGGGCCGAGCCCGCCGACGCCGCCCCAGCGGGCCAGTTCCTCGATGGTCCAGGCCCGGTCCTTGCCGGTGAAGGTCTCGACCATGGAGACGATGGCATTGGTCTCGACCTTCCGGATCAGGTCGCTCGGCGCATATTGGCCGAAGTCGATGCCGCTCCAGCCGGACAGGAACACCAGCGAGCCGTCATAGGAGGAATAGCTGCGGTAATCCTCGAAGCGAGCCTCGGCCTTGGCGTCCGTCTCGTCCACGATGACGGTGGTCAGATTGTAGATATAGAGCTTGCGCGGATCGCGCCCGGCGGCGGCCGCCCGCGCCCGGATGTCGGCGACATAGGCTTTCAGGAGGCTCTTGGTGGGCGCGGCCACGAAGACGCATTCGGCATGGGCGGCGGCGAAATTCTTGCCGGGGCCGGACGCGCCTGCCTGATAGAGAACGGGCGTGCGCTGCGGCGAAGGCTCACAGAGATGGTATCCCGGCACGTCGAAGAACGGACCCTTGTGGCCGATCTCGTGGACCTTGGCCGGATCGGCGAAGATGCGCCGCTCGCGGTCACGCAGAACCGCGCCCTCTTCCCAGCTTCCCTCGAAGAGTTTGTAGAGCACCTCGACATATTCGGCGGCGATCTCGTAGCGATTGTCATGCGCCTTCAGCCCGCCCTGGCCGACATTCTTCGCCCCGCTTTCCAGATAGGAGGTGACGATGTTCCAGCCGACGCGGCCCTTGGTGTGGTGGTCGGCGGTCGAAAGGCGGCGGGCGAAAGTGTACGGGTGCTCGAAGGAGGTGGAGGCCGTGATGCCGATGCCCAGATGCTCGGTCGCTAGGGCGATGGGGGCTGCGAGTTGCAGCGGATCGTTGACCGGGATCTGCGCGCCCTGATGCAGCGCGTGGAAGTTCGAGCCCTTGTAGACGTCGTAATAGCCGATCACGTCGGCGATGAAGATGCCGTCGAAAATGCCGCGCTCCAGAATGCGGGCGACATCCTGCCAATAGTCGAGATCCTTGTAGGTCCAGGACCGGTCGCGCGGATGCGCCCAGAGGCCGGGCGACTGATGGCCCACGCAGTTCATGTCGAAAGCGTTGAAACGAATATGGCGGGTCATTCCCCTCTCCTTGGCGTCGGCGACCGGGCGGCAGCGGCGCCGGACGAAGCCAAGGGTAGGGAACCGATCTCCATCAGTGCAGTTATTCCATTCTTTTTATGGACTGATAAGGAAACTCTTGTTTCAGCGAATGCGGGCCGGCGCAGAAGAAGCCGGTTTTTCGTCGGACGCGGAACGGCGCGGCGCGCATCCGCCGCCGGGTTCGGCTGCGCGGGGCGAATCCCGCAGATCGTTCGGCCGCGCCGCTCGGCTAAGTTCCCAGCTCGAAAAAGGAATCCGCGCGGCATTCCGCAAACAGAATAATATACTTTGTTTGTAGACTGTCAGGTTTTACGCTTCGGGCATTCCGCAGCCGATCCCCGCCGATCGCGCCGCTTCCCGCCTTTCGCGCCCTTTCAGACCCCAGGATTTGCCATGAAGACACTGCTTCTCGCCGGTCTCGCCACGACCCTTCTGTCCTTCGCCTCGCTGGCCCATGCGGGGGCGCTGAAGGTCGGCGTGACGCCCGGCGCCTATGCCGATTCCGTGGCGGCGGCGGCCGAGGAGGCCAAGGCGCAGGGTCTCGATGTCGAGGTGGTGGAATTCTCGGACTGGACGACGCCCAATATCGCGCTGGCCGCCGGGGACATCGACCTCAACTATTTCCAGCACAAGCCGTTTCTGGCCAATGCCGTGAAGGAGCGCGGCTACGAGTTCGCCGATGTCGGCACCGGGACGCTCGCCAATATCGGCCTCTATTCCCTGAAGCATAAGAGCTTCGACGAGATCCCGCAGAACGGAACGGTGGCCATCGCCAACGACCCGGTCAACCAGGGGCGTGGCCTCCTGCTCCTGCAAAAGGCCGGGCTAATCAAGCTGAAGGACGGCGTCGGATTTCAGGGCACGCTGGACGACATCGTGGAGAACCCGAAGAACCTGAGCTTCACCGAAGTGGAAGGGCCGCAGCTCGTGCGCGTCACCGGCGATGTCGATCTGGCGCTCGGCTATCCGCATTTCATCGTGGCGGCCAAGGCCTTCGATCCGGCCGGCGGCCTCATCTATTCCGGCATCGACGACAAGCAGTTCGCCATCCGCTTCGTTACCCGCAAGGACAATGCCGACAATCCCGACATCGCGAAATTCATCCAGATCTACCAGACCTCTCCGAAGGTGCGCTCCGCCATCGGCACGGCCTTCGCCAACGATCCCAAGCTCTACACGATCGCCTGGGAGAAATGAGGCTTGAGAGCCGGGGACGAAACCTCCAGCCGACCCCGCGAGGTTTCGGCCCCGGCTCCGACAGCCGGTTGGATGCCCCTCTCGTTCGGAGCCGCTGACATGACGGACATGTTCTTCCCCCTCGCTCGCTCGCTGACCGCCGAGCCGAGAGAGGCGGCCGCTCGCCCCGCGCGCAAGCTGCGGGAAGGCGTCGCTGCGCCGCGCCGCGCCGGCTCGGTTCGCTTCGAGAAGATCGGCAAGACCTACCGCGCGGCCGCCGGTGAGGTGAAGGCGCTGAGCGGGATCGACGTCGACATTCCCGAAGGATCGATCTTCGGCATCATCGGGCGCTCGGGGGCGGGCAAGTCCAGCCTTCTGCGCCTCGTCAACCGGCTGGAAGCGCCGACCGAGGGCCGCGTTCTCGTGGATGGCGAGGATATCGCCGCGCTGGGCACGGACGCGCTCGTCGCTTTTCGCCGCCGCGTCGGCATGGTGTTCCAGCATTTCAATCTTCTCTCCGCCAAGACGGTTCGCGAGAACGTCGCGCTGCCGCTTGTGGTCGCCGGCGTCGGGCGCGCGGAGATCGACCGGCGGGTGGCCGAGGTGCTGGCGCTGGTCGGGCTGGAGGGCAAGGAGACGAGCTATCCCTCGCGCCTGTCGGGCGGCCAGAAACAGCGTGTCGGCATTGCCCGCGCGCTGGTCTCGGGACCCGAAATCCTGCTCTGCGACGAAGCGACCTCGGCGCTCGATCCCGAAACGACGCTTCAGATTCTGGCGCTGCTCAAGGACATCAACCGCCGCCTCGGGCTCACCATCATCCTGATCACCCATGAGATGAGCGTCATCCGCGAGATCTGCGACCGCGTTCTGGTGCTGGAGCGCGGCGAGGTCGCCGAGACCGGCCCCGTCTGGCAGGTTTTCGGAAGCCCCAGCCATCCCGCCACCCAAGCGCTTCTGGAGCCGCTCCTGCGCCAGCTGCCGGACGATCTGGCGGCGTCTCTGCGGCCCGCGCCGCGCCGGGGCGAAACCACGCAAGCCCTCATCGAGCTGCGCTATGCCGGCACCGCCGAGCCGGACCTCGCCTTGCTCGCACGCCATTTCCCGAAGGGCCTTCGCCTTCTGGACGCCTCGCTCGACCGGATCGGCGGGCACAGCCAGGGCCGGCTCCTTGTCGCGGCCACGCTCGGCGACGAGGGCGAGGGGGAGCCGATCACCCTTCCCGACCTCCAGACCCCCGATCTCCACACGAAAGTTCTCGGATATGTCTGACGCCGTGATCGCCCGCCTTCAGCAGGCGCTGATCGACACGATCTCCATGGTCGGCATCTCTGCCGCGATCGCGCTGCTCGCCGGCATTCCGCTGGCGCTGTTTCTGGTTCTCTCCGCGCCGGGCGGCATCGTCTCCGCGCCGCTCACGCACCGCGTCCTCTCGGCCCTCGTCAACGGTTTCCGCGCGACGCCTTTCATCGTGCTTCTGGTGGCGCTTCTGCCGCTGACGCGGTTTCTGACGGGCACCACGATCGGCGTCTGGGCGGCGATCGTGCCGCTGTCGATTTCCGCCACGCCCTTTTTCGCGCGGATCGCGGAAGTGTCGCTGCGCGAGGTGGATGCGGGCCTCATCGAAGCGGCGCAGGCGATGGGATGCCGCCGCCGTCACATCATCCGCCACGTGCTTCTGCCCGAAGCCCTGCCCGGCCTCGTCGGCGGGTTCACGGTGACGCTCGTCACCATGATCGGCGCGTCCGCCATGGCGGGCGCGGTCGGGGCCGGTGGGCTCGGCGATCTCGCCATCCGCTATGGCTACCAGCGCTTCGACACGACCTTGATGCTCGTCGTCATCGTGGTGCTGGTCGCCCTCGTCTCGGCCGTGCAGTTCGTGGGCGACCGGGCCGTGCGACGGCTGCGCGAGCGCTGACGCATTTCGAAGCCGACTCCCCACCCGAAACGAACCAAGGCGGATGGCCCGATCATCCGCCGCGCCCTCGCGGCGCGATCCGAGAAAGCCTGACATGACGGCCGCCAAGCCCATTCTTCTCAACGCCTTCACCATGAACTGCGTGGGGCATATCAATCACGGGCTCTGGACCCATCCGCGCGACCGCTCGGCCGACTACACCAAACTTTCGCACTGGACGGACCTCGCCCGAACGCTGGAAGCGGGCCTCTTCGACGCCGTGTTCATCGCCGATATCGTCGGCGTCTACGATGTCTATGGGGGCTCGATCGACCTCACCGCGCGCGAGACGATCCAGCTTCCCGTCAACGACCCGACGCTGCTCGTGCCGGCGATGGCGGCGGTGACGCAGCATCTGGGCTTCGGCGTCACCGTCAACACGGCGGTGGAGCATCCCTATACGTTCGCGCGGCGCGTCTCGACGCTGGACCATCTGACGGACGGGCGCATCGGCTGGAACATCGTGACGGGCTATCTCGACAGCGCGGCGCGCGCCGTCGGCCGCGACGCCATGGCCGAGCATGACGAGCGCTACGACCGCGCCGACGACTATCTCGCCTTTCTCACCAAGCTCTGGGAAACGAGCTGGGAGGACGGCGCGGTTCGGCGAGACAAGGCCGGGCGCGTTTATGCCGACCCCGGCGCGATCCACGAAATCCAGCATGACGGGCCGTATTACCAGGGGCGCGGCACCCATCTCAGCGAGCCCTCGCCCCAGCGCACGCCCGTTCTGTTTCAGGCCGGTAGCTCGGGGCGCGGGCAGCGCTTCGCCGCGCGCCATGCCGAATGCGTCTTCATCTCGGCCGCCGACCCGGACGCCGCCCGGCGCATCTCGCGGGAGTTGCGCGCCGCCGTTGTCGCGGCCGGTCGGCGCGCCGACGACATCAAGATTTTCGTCGGCCTCAGCGTGGTGACCGGCGCGACGGACGGCGAGGCGCAAGACCTCCTGGAGGATTATGTCAGCCACGCCAGCCCGGAAGCGGGGCTCGCGCATTTCGCCGCCGGCAGCGGCATCGACTTCTCGGTCTATGGGCTGGACGACGAGATCAGCTATGGCCCGACCAACGCGATCCAATCCACCACCGCCGCAGCCCGGCGCAAGGGCCTCACCAAGCGACAACTTCTCGATGGGCTGAAGCTCGGCGGGCGCTATCCCCTGCTGGTCGGCTCGGGAGACACGGTCGCCGAGGAGATGATCCGCTGGATCGACGAGGGCGAGATCGACGGGTTCAATCTGACACGCACCGTCGCGCCCGAATGCTGGCACGATTTCACCCGCTTCGTCGTGCCGGCCTTGCAGGCGCGCGGCCGCTACAAGACCGCCTATGGCGAGGGCACGCTGCGCCATAAGCTGTTCGGGTTGGGCGACCGACGCAAGGCGTTTGGCGCTTGAGCCAAGGGCGCCTGTCGCGACTGCTGCGTCAGGCGCGCTTAGTCATCCGGGCAGGAAAAGGAATTTGGCTCGTCGCCAATAAAGCCCGGCAGGGCGCGGGCGGCCGGGCTGCGCGCGAGAGCGAGGGCCTCGTCCACCATCGCTTTGGATGAGCGGCGCACCTTGTCGATGGGCAGCGTGGGCTGCCGGCGCAGCCAGTCGGCCCAGAGGAACTCGGCGAATTCCTTCTGGCGCATCGCGGCGCGGCAATAGCCGCCCTCCTTGCGCAGACGCCACGCGAGGCTGCGATAGGGATCGTCGGGCATGTCGGCCAGCGATGTCGGCAGATCAGCGGGCGTGATGGCACGGCCGTCCTGATCCTCCAGCCAGACGAGATGATCCCGCGCCAGGTCCCGCCAGAAGGCCTCGGGCGTTGAGAAGGCGGGGCGCGGGACGACCGAGCAGGAGGCGATGTTTTGGCCCGCCAAGGCCATGGCCGCCGCGCCATGGTGATGATCGGTGATATAGAACTCATCACCAGGGCCACGGACGATCTTGATCGGATCGTCCTCCAGCTCGCGCCGCGCCTTGTTCGGCTTGTCGCGGATCTTCTCCGCCTTGTGCCGGACCTCGTCCCTCCCGATGGCGCCCTGCAGGGGGTGCAGCGCGCGCACGTCGCAGGCACAGGTTTGGCCCGCCGCCGTGCGCGACGAGCAAGGCGGCTCGTCCGCCCGCGCCGGCAAGACGAGACCGGCCAGCACCGCGCCCCAAACGACCATTCCCTTCATGCGCGACATTCCGTTTCCCCCTGTCCTCGACACCACGTCCATACCATGGACCGGACGCCCGTTGCGTGGGCGCGGCATACTGTGCCGAGCCGTTCCGGGTCCGCTTCACGGACCTTCGAACTCATGGCTGGGACGGCCAGACCGCGCGAGATCGCGAGCCTGCCATGTCCTCTCGCGGGCTCCCTCAGCTGGCGGTATCTCCCATCGATAGGACACGGCAGGCCGAGCCCCCGCCCGAAAATTCGTATGGCGCCTTTATGCCGATCGGGTCCAATTGAGCGGCGATCCCGAAAGGAGGGCTCGCATGTTCGATCTTCTCTACCTGGCCGTGGGGCTGGGCTTCTTTGCCGTGATGAGCGCCTATGCGCGCTGGGCCGGGCAGGCCTGACGATGTTCGACCTCGTTCTGGGCGGCGCGGTCGCGCTGGCGCTGGCTCTCTATCTCGTCTTCGCTCTGGTTCATCCCGAGCGGTTCTGACCCGTCCGATCCTTCAAAGGCAGGTGCCATGACCGTTATCGGCTGGCTGCAAATCCTCTTCATTCTGGCGGCCGTGGTCGCCTTCGCGATTCCGCTCGGCACCTATATGTCCAAGGTGTTTGCGGGCGATCGCACGCCTCTCTCGCCCATCCTGCGCCCTGTCGAGCACGGGCTGTATCGCCTCGCCGGCATCGATCCGGCCAGGGAGCAGGGCTGGCTCGCCTATTGCCTCGCCATGCTGGCTTTCAACGCGGGCGGCTTCGCGCTCCTTTACGCCATCCTGCGCGCGCAGGCCTTTCTGCCGCTGAACCCGCTGGGCTTTCCCGGCATGTCGGCGGATCTGGCCTTCAACACCGCCGTCTCCTTCGTCACCAACACCAACTGGCAGAGCTATGGCGGCGAGACGACGCTCAGCCCCTTCAGCCAGATGGCCGGCTTGACCGTGCAGAACTTCCTGTCCGCCGCGATGGGCATCGCGGTGGCGCTCGCGCTAGTGCGCGCCTTCGCGCGCTCGGGCGCGGCGATGGTCGGCAACTTCTTCGTCGATACGACGCGGGCCGTTCTTTACGTGCTTCTGCCGCTCGCGATCGTCACCGGCCTCGCGCAGGTCGCGATGGGAACGCCGCAGACCTTTGAAACCACCGCCACGGTGCGCACGCTGGAAGGCGCCGACCAGACCCTCGCCCTCGGACCCGTCGCCTCGCAGCTCGCCATCAAGCAGCTCGGCACCAATGGCGGCGGCTATTACAATGCCAATTCGGCGCACCCTTACGAAAATCCCTCGCCGCTCTCCAACGCGCTCACCATCTGGCAGATGCTGGTGGTCTCGGTGGCGCTCGTCTTCGCCTTCGGCCGGCTGATCTCAGACAGGAGGCAGGCCGTCGCGATCCTGTCGGTGATGGGGCTCCTGCTCGTGACG
Source organism: Aureimonas ureilytica (assembly GCF_001475935.1). GTDB lineage: Bacteria > Pseudomonadota > Alphaproteobacteria > Rhizobiales > Rhizobiaceae > Aureimonas > Aureimonas ureilytica_A. The sequence continues at coordinate 31,564 of NZ_LDQA01000040.1, read as the reverse complement.
GCCACCGCCGTCTGCTACTGGGCGGAAGCGAAGGGAACGCCGGTTCTCTCCGTGGCAGGTCTCGATCCCTCGGGCGGCAACATGGAGGGCAAGGAAGTCCGCTTCGGCATCGCCGCCTCCAGCCTCTTCGCCGCCGTCACCACGGGCCTGTCGGACGGCGCGGTGAACGCCATGCATGGCTCCTTCACGCCGATCGGCGGCATGGTGCCGATGGTCCTCATCATGCTCGGCGAGGTTCTGCCGGGCGGCGTCGGCTCGGGCCTCTACGGCATTCTGGTGATCGCGGTGATCTCCGTCTTCATCGCCGGGCTCATGGTCGGGCGCACGCCCGAATATCTCGGCAAGAAGATCGAGGCCAAGGAAATGAAAATGGCGATGCTCGCCATTCTGATCCTGCCCGTCGCGATCCTCGGCTTTTCCGCCGTGGCCGCCGTTCTGCCTGCCGCGCTCGCCGGCCTCGGCAATGCCGGCCCGCATGGCCTGTCGGAAATCTACTATGCCTATACGTCGGCCGCGGGCAACAACGGCTCGGCCTTCGGCGGCCTGTCGGCGAACTCGCCCTGGTGGAACACGACGCTGGGTCTCACCATGCTGCTCGGCCGCTTCGCCTATATCGTGCCGGTGCTGGCCATTGCCGGCTCGCTCGCGGCCAAGCCCAAGCTCGCGCCCTCGTCCGGCACCTTCCCGACCCATGGGCCGCTCTTCGTCGGGCTTCTGGCCGGCATCATCCTGATCCTCGGCGGGCTCCAGTTCTTCCCCGCCCTCGCCCTCGGCCCGATTGCCGAACAGGTGCAGATGCTCGCCGGCAAGACGTTCTGACTGGCAAGACCTTCTGACTGGCCAAGGCGGCCCCGTTCGAACCGGGCCGCCCCCCGATCCGTCCTCCATTCTTCGTCGGTTCCGCAAAGGGCCGACCACAAGGAATCCGTTCCATGGCTGCCAAAGCCGCAACCTCCACCTTCCGGCCCGATCTGATCGGCCGGGCCACGATCGACGCTTTCAAGAAGCTCAATCCCGCAGCCCTCCTGCGCAACCCCGTGATTTTCGTGACCGAAATCGTCGCCGCCGTGGTGACGGTCCTGTTCGTGCGCGATCTCGTGGCGGGCAACCCGCTCGCCTTCACCGGCCAGATCATGGCCTGGCTCTGGTTCACCGTTCTGTTCGCCAATTTCGCCGAAGCCATCGCCGAAGGGCGGGGGCGCGCGCAGGCCGACAGTCTGCGTCGCGCCCGCACGGACACGGTGGCCAAGCGCATGGCCTCGCGCACCGACCGCACGACCCTCTCCCCCGTCTCGGCGCTGGACCTCAAGGTCGGCGACTTCGTGCTGGTCGAGACCGGCGATCTCGTGCCGGGCGACGGCGAGATCGTCGAGGGCATCGCGTCGGTCAACGAAGCGGCCGTGACGGGCGAGTCCGCGCCCGTGATCCGCGAGGCGGGCGGCGACCGCTCGGCCGTCACCGGCGGCACGACGGTCGTGTCCGACTGGCTGGTGGTGCGCATCACCGCCGCGCCCGGCTCGTCCTTTCTCGATCGGATGATCGCGCTCGTGGAAGGGGCGGAGCGGCAGAAGACGCCGAACGAGCTGGCGCTCACCATCCTTCTGGTCGGCATGACGCTGATCTTCCTGATCGCGGTGGTGACGCTGACGGGCCTGTCGGCCTATTCCGGCGCGGCCGTGTCCGTGCCGATCCTGGTGGCGCTTCTGGTCACGCTGATCCCGACCACGATCGGCGGCCTCCTGTCGGCCATCGGCATTGCCGGCATGGACCGCCTGATCCGCCACAATGTGCTGGCCATGTCCGGCAAGGCGGTGGAAGCGGCGGGCGATGTCGATACGCTGCTTCTCGACAAGACGGGCACCATCACCTTCGGCAATCGCATGGCCTCGGAATTCGTCGCGGTGCAGGGCATTTCGGAGACCGAAGCCGCCGAGATCGCGGTTCTGGCCTCGCTGGCGGACGAGACGGCCGAAGGGCGCTCCATTCTGGTTCTGGCGCGTGAGAGCTATCGCGTCGCCGTTCCCGAGGTGCAGCCCGAAGGGGCCGAGTTCATCCCCTTCTCGGCCTCGACGCGCCTGTCGGGCGTGGATCTCGGCACGCGCGTCATCCGCAAGGGCGCGGTGGACGCTATCAGGCGCTTCGTGCGCGAAACGGCGGGGCGCGAAGTCGCGGAGCCGGAGGCGTTCCGTCAGGCGGTGGAGCGTATCGCCAAGTCCGGCGGCACGCCGCTGGGGCTGGCCGAAAACGGCCGCTTCATCGGCGTGATCCATCTCAAGGACGTGGTGAAGCCCGACATCAAGGAGCGCTTCGCCGAGCTGCGCCGCATGGGGATTCGCACCGTCATGGTGACGGGCGACAATCCGGTGACGGCCGCCGCCATCGCGGGCGAGGCCGGCGTCGATGATTTCATCGCGGAAGCCACGCCCCAGGACAAGCTGAACTACATCAGAAACGAGCAGCGCCAGGGCCGTCTGGTCGCCATGTGCGGCGACGGCACCAACGACGCGCCGGCCCTCGCCCAGGCCGATGTCGGCGTCGCCATGCAGACGGGCACGCAGGCCGCGCGCGAGGCGGGCAACATGGTGGATCTCGACAGCGATCCGACCAAGCTCATCGAGATCGTGGGCATCGGCAAGCAGCTTCTGATGACGCGCGGCTCGCTCACCACCTTCTCCATCGCCAATGATGTCGCGAAATATTTCGCCATCATTCCCGCGCTCTTCATCGCCGCGATCCCCGAACTCGGCGTGCTCAACGTCATGAATCTGGCGACGCCCGAAAGCGCGATTCTCTCGGCGGTGATCTTCAACGCTCTGGTGATCGTGGCGCTGATCCCGCTGGCGCTGCGCGGCGTGCCCTACCGGGCGATGGACGCGGCCAGCGTCCTGCGCCGCAACCTCGCGATCTACGGCCTGGGGGGAATCCTGGTGCCCTTCGTCGGCATCAAGCTCATCGACATGGCCGTCGCGGCCCTCGGCCTCGCCTGAGATCAGAAGGAGATTCAACCATGCTTTCGCAACTCCGCCCGGCCGTGACGCTTCTGGGAAGCTTCACCCTCCTGCTCGGCCTCCTCTATCCGCTCACCATGACGTCGATCGCCGGCGCTGTCTTTCCCGCCCAGGCCCATGGCAGCGTCGTGATGCGGGACGGACAGGCGGTCGGCTCCTCGCTCATCGGCCAGAGCTTTACGCAAGCCCGCTATCTCCAGCCGCGCCCCTCCGCGGCCGGAACAGGCAACGGATATGACGCGTCCTCGTCGTCGGGCAGCAATCTCGGGCCGACCAGCGCCAAGCTCGCCGACCGCCTGAAGACGGATGGCGAGGCGATGCGCTCCGCCACAGGCGCGAGTGTCCTGCCCGCCGACGCGATCACGACGTCGGGCAGCGGCCTCGATCCCGACGTCTCGCCCGCCTATGCCGAGCTTCAGGTGGCCCGCATCGCGGGGGCGCGCACCCTGCCCGAGGCCGAGATCCGCCGCGTGATCGCGCAGAACACGACGGGGCGCACCTTCGGCTTTCTGGGCGAGCCGCGCGTCAATGTGCTGGCCGTCAATCTCGCATTGGACGCGCTGGCGCCCAAGGGCTGATCGGCGGGCGTCATCTCTGGAAATCAGGAGGCGTCCGGCAGGGCGCCTCTTTAAGAGCGCCTAACAAAATCTCCGGGCGGAGGATGGTCGAGGGATTTTCGTTATGGACGAGAAGCGAAGCGCAGTCGATGCCGGTGGCATCGGCGAGCATTCGCGACGAAGGCCATGGCGAAATGTCCCGACCAGCCGACCCCGCGAGATTTTAGTTAGGCGCTCTAAGTTGAACCGGCAATCCGCCATGCCTCTCACGACCCGGACGGAGACACGCCATGATGTCGGACGATGCGCCGCGCGCTTCTCCCGATGCCCTGCTCGGCCAGGCCGAGCGCGAGGGGCGGGGCAAGCTGCGCCTGTTTCTGGGCGCGGCGCCGGGCGTCGGCAAGACCTATGCCATGCTCCAGGCCGCGCGCGCCGCAAAGGCCGGCGGGCGCGAGGTGCTGGTCGGCATCGTGGAAACCCATGGCCGCGCCGAGACGGAGGCCATGGTCGCGGGGCACGATCTCATGCCGCGCCGCCTCGTGCCCTACAAGGGGCGGCTCGTGCCGGAATTCGATCTCGACGCCGCGCTCGCGCGCCGCCCCTCGCTCCTGCTCGTGGATGAATACGCCCATTCCAATGTCGAGGGCTCGCGTCACGCCAAGCGCTGGCAGGATGTCGCCGAATGCCTGCGCGCGGGGATCGACGTCTGGACCACGATGAACGTCCAGCATGTCGAGAGCCTCAACGACGTGGTTCAGCGCATCACGGGCGTGCGCGTACGCGAGACCGTGCCCGACACCACGCTGGAACTGGCCGACGAGATCGTGCTGGTGGACCTGCCCTCGGACGAGCTGATCCGCCGGCTGGCGGAGGGCAAGGTCTATATCGAGGACACGGCGACCCGCGCCACGCAGAATTTCTTCAAGCCCTCCAACCTCACCGCGCTGCGCGAACTGGCGCTGCGGCAGGTGGCGGCGCAGGTCGATTCCGATCTGGTGGAGCGGATGCAGGGCGGGGCGATCGAAGGGCCTTGGGCGGCGGGCGAGCGGCTGCTCGTCTGCATCGGGCCGGACGCGCAGGCCGAGCGGCTGGTGCGCGAGGGCAAGCGCGTGGCCGAGCTTCTCGATGCGCCCTGGTTCGCCGTCACGGTGGAGCGGCCGGGCGTGACGCCCGACGCCGGGGCGGCCTCCCGCCTCGACGCGGCGCTCCAACTGGCCAAGAGCCTCGGGGCCGAAACGCACAGCCTCGTCGCCAACGACCTGCCGGCGGAAATCCTGCGCTTCTCGCGCTTCGAGAACGTGACGCGGATCGTGGTCGGCAAGGCCCGGCCGCGCCGCGTGAAATGGCCCTTCTCCGAAGGAACGCTGGCGGACGCGATCGTGCGGCGCGCGAGCGGCGTTTCGGTTCTCGTGCTCACCGAAAGCGATGCCGCGCCCGCGCGCCCCTGGCGCTGGCCCGAGCCCGGCCGCTGGACCGGCTATGTCGCGGCGCTCGCCAGCGTCGGCCTCGCCTCGGCGGTGGGCTCCGAGCTGGTGCGCTTCGTGTCGCTGCCCAATATCTCCATGCTCTATCTCCTGGCCGTGCTCGCGCCCGCGCTGCTCTATGGCGTCTGGCCCGCGATCCTCGCCTCGTTCCTGTCCTTCGCGGCCTATAATTTCTTCTTCATCGAGCCGACCTTCACCTTCACCATCGCCCGGCCGCACGAGCTTCTGGCGCTCGCCATCTTCCTGATCATCGCCGTCACCATCTCGGCCGTGGCGGGTCAGGCGCGCGAGCAGATGCACGCCTCGGCCCGGCGCACCCGCGCCGCGCGCCGGCTCTACGAGTTCACCCGCACGCTCTCGGGCCTGCCCGACGCGGATGCCGTGGCGGATGCCGCCGCGAGCGAAATCCACGCCGCGATCGGCCGGGCGGTGACGATCCTGCGGCCCGAGGGGGCGGATCTGGCCATCGCGTCCGCCTGGCCGCCGGACGACCGTCTGGACGTGCCCGCCCGCACCGCCGCGCGCTGGGCGCACGAGCATGGCGAGACGGCGGGCGCGGGCACGCAGACCCTGCCTTCCAGCGGCTGGACGTTTCTTCCCCTCGCCGTTCAGGAAAGCCGGATCGGCGTACTCGGGATCGAGCGCCCGCCCCAGGCCGATCCGCTGGACGCCGAATCCCGCGCGCTTCTGTCGGCTCTGGGCGAGCAGACCGCCGTCGCCCTGCAACGCGCGACGCTCTCCACCGAGGTTCGCAGCGCGCGCACGGCAGCCGAAACGGAGCGCGTCCGCAACATTCTGCTGGCCTCGATCAGCCACGATTTTCGAACGCCGCTCGCCTCCATTCTCGGCTCGGCGACGACGCTGATCGAATATCGCGAGCGTCTGGACGACGCCGCGCGCGACGATCTTCTGGCGCAAGTGCGTGACGAAGCGCGCCATCTCGACCAGATGGTGCGCAATCTCCTGTCGATGACGCGGCTCGAAGCCGGCGCGCTGGAGATCGCGCGGGACTGGGTGGATATCGGCGAGATGCTGAACCGGCTGGTGGATCAAGCCGTCAGGCGCGGCGCGACCCAGCGCTTCGCCCTCGATCTGCCCGGCGAGCCCCTCCTCGCCTTTGCCGACAGCACGCTTCTGGATCAGGCGGTGGGCAACGTGATCGGCAATGCGGTCAAACATGCGGGCGCGGAGGCCTCGATCCGGCTCGGTGCCATGAAGGAGGCCGATGGCGTAACCATCGAGATCGCCGATGACGGGCCGGGCATTCCCGAGCCGCTGCGTGCCCATGTCTTCGAGAAGTTCACGCGGCACCGCAGCTCGGCGGCCGATGGCGGCGACAGCGCGGGCCTTGGCCTTGCGATTACGCGCGGCATCGTGGAAGCCCATGGCGGCACGGTGGAACTGCTGCCTCCCGGCGGGGCGGGGCCGCAAGGCGCGCGCTTTCTGATACGATTGCCCTCTCAGCCCGAGGCAAAGGCATGACCCAGCCGACCATTCTCGTCGTGGATGACGAACGCGCCATTCATCGCTTTCTGAAACCCGCCCTGATGGCGGAGGGCTACCGGGTGGTTCAGGCGATGACCGGGGCTGAGGCGCTGACGCTCGCGCCGGAAATCCGCCCCGACGCCATCGTTCTCGATCTCGGCCTGCCCGATCTCGACGGCAAGGAAGTGATCCAGCGCCTGCGCCGGACCTCGCAGGTGCCCATCGTCATCCTCTCGGCCCGCGACCGCGAGTCCGAAAAGGTCCGCGCGCTCGATCTGGGAGCCGACGATTATGTCGAGAAACCCTTCGGCGTCGGCGAGCTGATGGCGCGCCTGCGAGCCGCCCTGCGCCATGCCCGGCCCTCGCGGGACGACACGATGCTCGTGGCGGGCGATGTCGAGGTCGATCTGGCGGCGCATGTCGTGCGCAAGGCGGGCCGCGAGGTCAAGCTGACGCGGCGCGAGTTCGAGGTGCTTGTGGTGCTCCTGCGCCAAGCCGGCAAGGTCGTCACCCATTCCCATCTTCTGCGCGAGGTCTGGGGACCGGCCACCGACGGAAATGCGCAATATCTCAGGGTCTATGTCGGGCAGATCCGGCAGAAGCTGGAAGACGACCCCGCCACCCCCCGCCTGATCCTGACCGAGCCGGGCATCGGCTATCGCCTGGTTTGAGGCTGGGTCGCGAACGGCGGCGACGGCTGCCTGCGCCTTGCCGCCGCGCGGCGAGGCCCCCGGACCGAGCCCATCCGCCTCGACCGCCGTTCCGCGCTGACGGGCTCTCGGGTCGAAGCGCGAACCGGAGCGCCCTGTGGGTCCTGCGATCCCATGCGCGAAGGATGGGATTAAAGCGCTCCCCGGGGTGTTGACCCTGTATCGGACGCCACGCGCCGTTCACATCGAGGGATCTCACATCATGATCGGCCTTTCTCCCCGCCTTGCCACACTTCTGGCTCTGGCCATCGTCGCGCCCGCGCTGGCGGCCGCGCCCGCGCCCACCGGCGGGCGCTTCCGGATCGACCCGGCCTCGCATATCGGCTTTCATGTCGGGCAGGTCGGCGGCGGCGGAATTTCGGGCACCATTCCGGCGGTGTCCGGCCGCTTCAGCATCGACCGCCGCGATCTCTCGCGCTCGACGGTCGAGGTCGAACTGCGCCCGGCCAGCGTCACGACCGGCCAGGCGCGGATCGACGCCTTCCTGCGCTCGGGCGCGGTGTTCGACGCCGAAGCGCATCCCGACATCACCTTCCGCTCCACGCGCGTCATTCCGACCGGCCCCAAAAGCGCGACCATCGAGGGCGTCCTGACCGCGCGGGGCCAGTCGCGCAACGAGAAATTCCAGGCGACGCTCGCCGAGGAAGGCGCGGACCGGCTGGCCTTCCACGTGACCGGCGACGTCTTCCGCACGCCCTATGGCATGGGCGTCGGCACGCCGATCTATTCCAATGTCGTGAGCTTCGACATGCAGCTGGAGGGCGTGCGCTGAGCTCTTTCGCCAGTCGGCAAAAAAAGCGCGCGTGGCGGGATGAAACCCGGCCGCGGGGTGTTCTTCTGTTGGCGGGCGGCTCGTCCGTGTCTCCTCCGTTCAAGGATATGATCGATGACCAAGCCATTCCTGATGCTGGCCGGCGCGCTCTTCGTGCTCGCCTCCCCCGCCGCGCAGGCCGAAGACATGGCCGGCGGCGCTATTAAAGAGGTGCAGACCGCCAAGGGCGAGGTTCTCGCCGACGCCAAGGGCATGACGCTCTATACGTTCGACAAGGACCAGAACGGCGTTTCGGCCTGCTACGACGATTGCGCGAAAAAATGGCCCCCGCTTCTCGCCGCCAAGGGCGCGAAGGAAGAGGGCGAACTGACGCTCGCCAAGCGCCGCGACGGCGCGCTGCAATGGGCGCATGAAGGCATGCCGCTCTATCTCTGGCAGAACGACAAGAAGCCCGGCGACGTCACGGGCGATGGCGTCGGCGGCGTCTGGCACGTCGCCAAGGACTGATCGGCATGGGCGACGTCCTGAACGATATCGCGGACTGCGTGCCGGCCCTGCGCCGCTACGCGCGCGCCCTGACCCATGACCCGGACGGGGCCGACGATCTCGTTCAGGACTGCCTGGAGCGGGCCATCGCCAAACGCTCCCTGTGGCGGCCGATCGGCCCGATCCGCCCCTGGCTCTTCCGCATTCTCCTGAATCTCCACCGCAACGCGCTGCGGGATCGCCGGCGCCGGCCCGCCACCACGCCGGTGGACGAGCTGGCCGACATCCTGCCCGCGCCGGGCTCGGCTTTCGAGCGGGCGGCGCTGGCGGAGACGGCGCGCGCGATGGAGCGCCTGCCGGGCGAGCAGCGCGAGGCGTTGCTGCTCGTGGCCGTCGAGGGGCTGGGCTACGCGGAAGCCGCGGCGATCCTCGATATTCCCTTGGGAACCCTGATGTCGCGGCTCGGCCGGGCGCGCGCGACCCTGCGACAGATGACGAGCGAGAACGGCAGACCCATCTTGAAGGCGATCAAATGAGCGGCGAAACGCGGGACATGAGCGAAAGCGAGCTGCTCGCCTATGTGGACGGGGAGCTGGACGCAGCAGCGCGCGCGCGCGTCGAACGGCGTCTGGAAAGCGATCCGGTGGCCGCCGCCCTTGTTGAGGAATGGCGGATGCAGAACCGCCGGCTGGAGGCCCTCTACGGCTCCGCCGCGCGCGAGCCTGTGCCCGATCGTCTTCGGCCGGATCTGATGACGCGTCCGCGCCGCGACCGAGCCGCCGGCTCCTGGCGCCAGCTGGCCGCCGCCTTGGCGCTCCTCGCACTGGGCGCGGGCAGCGGCTGGTTCGGCCATGCCCTCCTCGCCCCCGAGGGCGGGGCGAGCGAGCCCCTGGTGGCGCAGGCGGTCGAGGCGCATGATCTTTATTCCAGCGAGGTTCTGCATCCGGTCGAGGTGAAGGCCGAAGACAGCGCCCATCTTCAGACCTGGCTGTCGAAGCGGCTCGACCGGAAGCTGTCCATCCCCGACCTTCGACCGCTGGGGCTTTCGCTCATCGGCGGTCGGCTGCTGCCGGGCGCGGGCGGGGAGCCGGCGGCACAGATCATGTACGAGGACACAGGCGGTCAGCGCCTGACGCTCTATGTCCTGCCGACCGAAGAGGGCGGGGAGTCGGCCTTCCGCTATGCGAAGCTGGACGGGCTCGAGGCGATCTCCTGGCGCGATGAGAACGTGCACTGCGTTCTGGTCGGCGGCCTGCCGCGCGAGCGTCTCCAGACCATCGCCAAGCTCGCCTATGGCGAGCTGATCTGAGGGGGGCCGACATGAGGTGGCGCAACACGCCCGCACGCTATGGGGCGGTCAGCCGGGTGCTGCACTGGGCCATCGCCCTCGCCTTCGTCGCGCAGATCCCGCTGGGCTTCCTGACGCAGGCGACGGCCGACCAGCCGGCGCTTCAGTTCCAGCTCTACCAGTGGCACAAGTCGATGGGCTTCCTCGTGCTAAGCTTGGCCGCGATCCGTGCTCTCTGGTCCTTCGCCAATCCGAGGCCGAGGGACGCGGCGGGGCCGCACCGCGCCGGAGCGATGCTGGCCCGCACGGCCCATGCCGTGTTGCTTCTCCTGACGCTTGCCGTGCCGTTGACAGGTTGGGCGATCGCCTCCACTTCGCCACTTCAAATCCCGAGCTTCGCCTTCGATCTCGTTCTGGTGCCGAACTTGCCGATGGACGTGTCCGACGCGGCCGAGGCGTTCTGGTCGAACATTCACGTGTGGCTGGCTTATGGGGCCGGAGCCCTCGTCGTGATCCATGCGAGCGCGGCGGCTTATCACGCCTTCCGGCCCCATGCCGGCTCGCTTCATGGGATGCTGCCGCAGCGACGGGTCCAGGCTCGATAACAGCCCCCGATCGGGTGTCGGCCGTTCTTCCACCTATTCCGTTTGCATCCCGGCGAGCGCCGAGAACCAGCCGAGCCCGCCCTGCGTGGTCCCGCGCGGCCGGTACTCGCAGCCGACCCAGCCGTCATAGCCCGCCTCGTCGAGCTGGCCGAAAAGCCAGGGGTAGTTGAGCTCGCCCCGGTCCGGCTCGTGGCGCTCCGGCACCGAGGCGATCTGAATGTGGCCCACGGCCGAGCGGTAGGTTTCGAACAGACGCCAGACGTCCCCGTCCATGATCTGCGCGTGGTAGAAGTCCATCTGAACCTTGAGGTTGGGCAGGCCGATCTCGGCTATGATCTCGTGACCCTCCCGCTGGTGGTTCAAGAGATAGCCCGGCATGTCCCGCGTGTTGATCGGCTCGATCAGGAGGGTCATCCCCTCGTCGGCGAGGCGCCGGGCGGCGGAGGCGATGTTGCGTCGGTAAAGGTCGAGGGCCCGCTCGCGCTCCATCCCCGCCGGCAGAAGCCCGGCCATGGCGTGAAGCCGCTCGCAGCCGAGCACCCTGGCATAGGCGAGCGCGGTCTCGACGCCGGCAGCGAACTCGGCCTCGCGTCCCGGCAGGCAGGCGAGGCCCCGTTCCCCCGCCGCCCAGTCGCCCGGCGGCATGTTGAAGAGCGCCTGAGTCAGGCCGTACCGCCGCAACCGGTCGGCGATGGCCTCGGCCTCCCACTCGTAGGGGAACAGGAACTCCACGCCGGCAAAGCCAGCCGAGGCGGCCTCCTCGAAACGGTCGAGAAACGGCACCTCGTTGAACATCATGGTGAGATTTGCGGCAAAGCGCGGCATGGCGGCGTCCTTGAGGGAGGAGATCCGGCGCTACCAGACGGCGCCGAACGTCTCGCGTAACGGCTGGATTTCGTCCTCTCCGAGCACGCGGATCGGGCGGCCGTGCAGAAGCAGAGCGATGCGCGCGGTCTCCTCCAGTTCCTCCATCGCGGCGCGCGCGGCGCTGAGCGTGGGGCCGGAGACCACAGGGCCGTGATTGGCGAGAAGCACGCTCGCCCGTTCCTTCGCCACCCGCGCCACCGCCGCGCCCATCGCGGGGTCGCCGGGCCGGAAGTAGGGCAGAAGCGGCAGGCGACCGACGCGCATCACGAAATAGGGGGTGATCGGCGGAATGCAGCTTTCCGTGTCGAGACCATCGAGGCAGGACAGAGCCACGGCGTGCGGGGCATGGAGATGCACCACTGCCCCGGTGCCGGGCCGGTTTTCGTAGAAGGCGCGGTGCAGCACCGACTCCTTGGTGGGCGGATCGCCGGACAGGAGGTTCCCGTCCCAGTCGAGCTTGGAGATGCGCTCGGGCTCGAGGTCGCCGAGCCCCGCATTGGTCGGCGTCATCAGCCAGCCGTCCTCCAGACGGACGCTGAGATTGCCCGACGTGCCGGGCGCCAGACCCAGCGCGCGGAACCCCGCGCCGGTCCGCACCATCTCGTCGCGCAGGCGCGCTTCGTCGAAGGAAAGCGTCATGGCAGTAGCTCGAAGGCGCGGGTCATGATGTCGTCTCCGCCGAAATTGCCGGATTTCAGCGCCAGCGCCAGCGGCTCCGGCGTGCCGACGCTCTGCGTCCAGGGGACGCCGGGATCGATCGAAGGCCCGATGCGCAGGCCCGTCACGCCGAGCACTTCCACCACGGCGCCCGATGTCTCGCCGCCCGCGACCAGGACGCGACGCACGCCGCCCTCGCGCACCAGCCGCCGCGCGACCGTCGCCAGTGCGCGCTCGACCCTTTCGCCCGATGCCGCCGTGCCGTAGCGCGTCTGGACATCGCGAAGACGCTCGGGCGCCATGCCGGCATGGATCAGCACGGGGCCTTCGCCCGCGTTCAATGCTGCGAAGGCGACAAGCTCGTCCACATGCGCGTCGAACTCCGTGAACAGCGCGTCCACATCGACGGATTTGGCCGGGATGCGCGCTTTGGCGTGTTCGATCTGCGCCAGGGTGGCGCGCGAGCAACTGCCGGCCAGCACCAGGGCGCGGCCGCCCACGGGGTGGAGCCGCGCCGCATCGCCGCGCGGTGCGAAGCCGGCGAAGGTTGCCGGCAGGGTGAGGCCGAGGCCGGACCCGCCGGTGAGAAGCCTCAGATCGGCGGAGCCTTCCGCGATGGACACGAGATCCCGGTGATCCAGCGTATCGCAGACGGCGATGCCGACGCCCTTCGCCCGCAACTCGGCGATCCGCCGGCGCACGCCCGCCGCGCCTCCGGCCAGCGCATGATGGCTGACGAGGCCGACGGGCCGGTGCGTCTGCGGCTGGAGCACGCGCGGCAGAAAGGCGTCGCGCATCGGCGTCAGCGGATGGTCCTGCATACCGCTTTCGTTCAAGAGCACATCGCCCGCGAAGAGATAGCCGTTGTAGACGGTGCGCCGGTTGGCCGGCAGGGACGGGACGGCGAGCGTGAAGTCCTCGCCCAGCGCATCCAGAAGCGCGTCGGCGACGGGGCCGATATTGCCGTCGGGCGTGGAATCGAAGGTCGAGCAATATTTGAAGAAGAAGCGCTCGCAGCCCGCGCCGCGCAGCCATTCCAGCGCCCGGAGCGAATGGCGGACGGCCTCACCGGGCGCGACCGTGCGCGATTTCAGCGACACGACCACTGCGTCGCACTCGGTCTCGAGCGGGGTGGCCGGCACGCCGATCGTCTGCACGACGCGCATTCCGGCCGAGACAAGCTGGCTGGCGAGATCGCTCGCGCCGGTGAAGTCGTCGGCGATGCAGCCAAGACGCGCGGCGGCCATTCAGCCCTGATCCTTCGCGGCACGGGTGGGCAGTTCGACGCCGGGGAAAATCTTGATCACCGCGGCGTCGTCCTCGCGGCCGAGCCCCATGGCGGAGGCCTGGGTGAACATCTGCAAGGCCTGCGCGGTCAGCGGCAGCGGGAACTTGCGATTGTGGGCGCTGCCGTGCACGAGGCCGAGATCCTTGACGAAAATGTCCACGGCCGAGCGCGGCGCGTAGTCGTCGTCGAGGATGTGGGGCACGCGGTTCTCGAACATCCAGGAATTGCCGGCGCTCGTCGTGATGACCTCGAACAAGGCCTTCGGGTCGCAGCCGCCCGAAATGCCATAGGCCATGGCCTCGGCGGCGGCCGCGATATGCACGCCGGCGAGAAGCTGGTTCACCAGCTTGACCTGGGAGCCCGCACCGATCTCCGGCCCGAGGTCGAAGACGCGGGCCGCCACCGCGTCCAAGGCTGGCCGCGCCTTGGCGAGCGCTTCCGGCGCGCCCGAGGCCATCACCGTGATCTCGCCCGCCGCCGCCTTGAGCGCGCCGCCCGAAATCGGCCCGTCGATGAAGTGGAGACCGGCCTCGAGGATCGGACGGCTCAGAGCCCGCACGTTGTCGGGCGCGCAGGTGGCGCATTGCACCACCACCGAACCCGGCTTCATCGCGGCCACCGCGCCGCCCTCCCCCAAGAGCGCGGCTTCCGCCTGCGCGGCGTTGACCACCACGCAGAAAAGGACGTCGGCCTCTGCGCCCACTTCGGCGGGCGAGGCGGCCGCGTGACCGCCTTTTTCGGTGAAGGCCCGCAGCGCCGCAGAATTGGGATCGTAGCCGGAGGTCTCGATCCCGGCGCGCACGAGCGACGCCGCCATGCCGAGCCCCATGGAGCCGAGACCGATGACACCAGCGCGAATGAGCCTATCGGGAGCGTTCAAAGCCTGGTTTCCTTCTTGGAGACTGTTTCAGACGTCCACCGGGTCGGCTCGATGGGTCTTTCGGTCGCCCCCATCGTTGCCGATCCTCGCCGATCCCCCACCGGGGACTTCCGAAACAGGTTCCGACGGCGGCGGGATCGGTTGTAGGCGTCAGCCATCGACCGTCTCGGCCCGAGCCGCGCGCAGCCGGCGCTCGGCTCCCAGAAGATGCGTCGCCATGGCATCCGCGGCCCAAGCACCCTCCCCGGCCTCGATGGCCAGAAGGATGCGCGCGTGCTCCGCATGGACTTCCGCGACGAAGGCGGCTCGCCGTCGCTCGTTGGCGCGGGTCGCGCGCATCGCTTGCGTGAGCACCTGTTGGCAGGCGAGGTGAACGTCGAGGAGGTAGTCGTTGCCGGTGGCCTCGGCGATGATGCGGTGAAAGAGCAGGTCTTCGCAAACGCCGTCACGCCCTTCCGCTTCGGCGAGCAGCAGGGCGCGCTCGGCCTCGCGCAGGGCCTCGAGCTGCGCCGACGTGCGGCGCGCGGCGGCCAGGCGTGTGGCCTCGGTCTCGATCGCGCGGCGCAGTTCGATCATTCGCGTCACATCCTCCAATGACGCGGTGGGGAGCGGTAGGCGTATCTCGAAACGGGGCGTGGCCGACACGAAGCTGCCCGAACCGCGGCGCGACACCACGAGGTCCTCTGCGCGCAGGACGGCGATCGCCTCGCGAACGGACGGGCGGCTGAGTTGGAAGCTCTCGGCCAGTTCGGCTTCCGTCGGCAGTTTCTCGCCCGCGCGCAGCGCGCCGGTGAGAATACGATCCCTCAAGAAGACTGACAAATTTTCCGATGGCGACGCCAAGTTTCCTCAAACCTCTACGCCGAGCAGGACGTGTCCGGCCTATATCGAACATTACGCCGCTCACGCTGGCGATATCCTCGAAATATGTCAAACAACTTTTTAGGCGCGTTGCACCGTTTCGTCGCGAAGCCATCGTCCCCCGCTATCCAAGCGGGTAAGACGAGTGTCGGCGTCTGAAGCCCAAGGCTTCGGAGCGCGACCGCAATACGGATGAGTCTTCACTTCTGAGCCGCGACTGAAAACGGCGTTTCGCGCTCGCAATATTGGAATTTCGATGTTTCAGCTCGAATAGATGTCGGAGCACGATCGTACGCCATAGTTTGATTCCACAACGTTTTTTCCATCCACCTCTATAGGCGTGTGTTTTATAGTATTGATTACGAATTACCGGCCGAAACCGGCGCGCAACATTGCAGCGCAACACAACGGGCCGGTTGACAGACTGAAAATCGCCTGAAAAGTTCCACTGGTCCGCTGGTCGAGCCAGTGGTCAGGAGGCGAGATCCTATGCCGCTATCCGAATTCATCCTGGAAAACGCTCCCGAGCTGCGCGAGGCGATCGTGCGCCGGAACGTTCGGGATGTGGTGGCCGAGAAGATTGCCATGCTGATCGCGTCCGGCGTCCTGCAGGTCGGCAACGACCTGCCGAGCGAGCGGGATTTGGCGGCCGCGCTGCAAGTGAGCCGCGAGTCGGTGCGTGGGGGCGTGCAGATCCTGGCGGCCAAGGGGTTGCTCGCCGTGCTGCACGGCGCCCGCACGCGGGTTTGCTCGGACGAGGTGGGGCCGGAATTCCGGCGCGCGCGGGAGGCGCGGCTCATCAACGCCTACGAGCTGGACGACGTGCACGCGGCGCGGCTCGTCAATGAGCGGATCGTGGTGGGCGACGCCGCCGAGCGGATGGACGAGGAAACGCTGCGCGGTCTGCGCCAGTCTCTGGCGATGCAGGCAAGCGCGCTGGAGGACCCGGTGCGCTTTCTGGTTCTGGACCGCGAGTTTCACATGGCGATCTACCGCCGCTGCGCCAATCCGGTGCTGGCGGAGTTCGTGGGCGACCTGTTCGGCTACATGATGCAGCAGCGCCATCGCGCGGTGTCGGAGCCGGGCGCGATCGCGCGCAGCCATGCCGACCATGCCGAAATCCTGCGCTCGCTGGAGGGGCGGAACCGCGAGGCGACCGCGCGCGCCTTCGACGTGCACATCCAGCGCATCTACGAAACCACGCGGCGCGTGATGGGCCTGCCGCCCGCCGCGCATCGTGCTGAGAAGACCCGTCTGACGGGCTGAAGCATGTCCAGCGAAAGGCGGATCGGCTTTCGCGCCCGGACAATGCGAGACACACGTGCCGAGAGCAGGTCCGGCGAACCTATGGTCGTTGGATGTGCTCTTAGGGCCGGTCGCCGCGAGGAGGCGGAGACCGGCGACAAGGGAGGAGGGGACGCATGAAGGTGCTCATCATCGGCGCGGCCGGGATGATCGGGCGGAAGCTCGCCGAGCGGATCGCGGCCGACGGAGCCCTGGGAGGCAGGGCGGTCGATCGTCTCGTGATGGTGGATGTGGTCGAGCCGAAGGCGCCGGAGGGCAAGATAGCCGACGTCGCCACACAGGCGATCGACGTGTCGGCGCCTGATGCCACCCAGCCGCTGATCGCGGAGCGGCCGGACGTCGTGTTCCACTTGGCCGCCATCGTTTCGGGCGAGGCCGAGGCCGATTTCGACAAGGGCTACCGCATCAATCTCGATGGCACGCGCGACCTGTTCGAGGCGATCCGGCAGGAGCACTTGCGCTCGGGATACTGTCCGCGCGTCGTCTTCGCTTCGTCCATCGCGGTCTTCGGTACGCCCTTCGATACCCAAGTCCCCGAGGATTTCGCCCCGACGCCGCTGACGAGCTACGGCACGCAGAAGGCGATCGGCGAGCTGCTCCTGGCCGACTACACGCGGCGCGGCTTCCTCGACGGCGTCGGCTTGCGACTGCCGACGATCTGTGTCCGGCCCGGCGCGCCCAACAAGGCGGCGTCCGGCTTCTTCTCCAACATCCTGCGCGAGCCCATGTCCGGCAAGCCAGCTGTGCTGCCGGTGGCCGATACGGTGCGCCACTATTTCGCCAGCCCGCGCGCGGCGGTCGGCTTCTTCCTTCATGCCGCGACGATGGACACGGGGCCTATCGGCCCGCGCCGCAATCTCAACATGCCGGGCCTGTCCGCGACCGTCGGCGACGAGCTGGAGGCGCTGCGCGCGGTGGCCGGCGAGAAGGCCCTCGCGCTGGTCAAGCGCGTGCCGGACGAGACGATCATCCGCATCGTGGACGGCTGGGCGCCGGATATCGAGGCCAAGCGCGCCCGCGACCTCGGTTTCACGGTGGAGGATTCCTTCGAGGAGATCGTGCGCGCGCATATCGACGACGAACTCGGCGGCAGCGTGCAGGCATGACGGAGGCAGGAGGCATGTCGGAGGAAGGGAGCCGCATCGCGCTCGTGACGGGGGGCGGGACAGGCGTCGGCAAGGCGATCTCGACGGCGCTGGTCGCGGCCGGGTGGACCGTCGTGATCTGCGGACGCCGGCGGGAGGTGCTGGAGACGGCGGCGGGCGAGCTTGGCGGCGGCACGGTACCCATCGTGGCCGATATCGGCGACCCCGCTTCGGTCGCCGCGCTGTTCGAGGGCATCCGGCAGCGCTTCGGGCGGCTCGACCTCCTCGTCAACAATGCCGGCTCCGTCGCACCGGCGATTCCGCTGGAGGATCTCAGCTTCGACCAGTGGAACATTGTGGTTTCGGCGAACCTCACCGGGGCGTTTCTCTGCACGCAAGCCGCGTTCAAGCTGATGAAGGCGCAGGAGCCGCGCGGCGGGCGCATCATCAACAACGGCTCGATCTCGGCCACGACCCCGCGCCCGAACTCGGCCCCCTACACGGCCACCAAACACGCCATCGCGGGCCTGACGAAATCCACCGCGCTCGACGGGCGCCAATACGACATCGCCTGCGGCCAGATCGATATCGGCAATGCCGCCAGCGACATGACCGCCGCCATGTCGGCCGGCGTGATGCAGGCGGACGGGCGCATCGCGTCCGAGCCCACGATGGACCCGGCGCATGTCGGCCGCGCGGTTGCCCACATGGCCTCGCTGCCCTTGGAGGCGAACGTGCTGACCATGACGGTGATGGCCACAAAGATGCCCTTCGTCGGGCGCGGCTGAGTTTCGAAGCGGCCTCGGGAGAGGGCCGCCGACTTCAACGGGTGCGTCAGTGCCCGCCAACGGGAACAGGCGGAGGATCGAGGGAAACCGGCGGGACAAGCCGGCCTTCGTCCGAGGCCTTGGGGAGGAAACCATATGGCGTCAGTCGATATCGTCGACGTTCGCAAGTCGTTCGGCGCGCACCCCGTCATCAAGGGCGTCGATATCCAGATCGAGGACGGCGAGTTCGTGATCCTCGTCGGCCCCTCGGGCTGCGGCAAGTCCACGCTGCTGCGGATGCTGGCGGGGCTGGAGCACGTCACGAGCGGGCAGATCCGCATCGGCACCAAGGTCGTCAACGACGTGCCGCCGAAGGACCGGGACATCGCCATGGTGTTCCAGAACTATGCGCTCTATCCGCACATGACGGTGGCCGACAACATGGCCTTCTCGCTGGCGCTGAAGAAGGCCTCGCGCGAGGAGATCGAACGGCGCGTGAAGCCGGCGGCCGAAATCCTCGGTCTGTCGCATCTTCTCGACCGCTACCCGCGCCAGCTGTCGGGCGGCCAGCGCCAGCGCGTCGCCATGGGCCGCGCCATCGTGCGCGATCCGCAGGTCTTCCTGTTCGACGAGCCCCTGTCCAACCTCGACGCCAAACTGCGCGTGTCGATGCGCACCGAGATCAAGAACCTCCACCAGCGCCTGACCACCACGACCGTCTATGTCACGCACGATCAGATCGAGGCCATGACCATGGCCGACAAGATCGTCGTCATGCATGACGGCATCGTGGAGCAGGTCGGCGCGCCGCTGGAGCTTTACGACCGGCCGAACAATCTCTTCGTCGCCGGCTTCATCGGCTCGCCCGCCATGAACATGCTGCACGGCCGGCTCGACGCGAACGATCCGACGCGCTTCGTCACCTCCGACGGCACGGTGCTGCCGGTCAGCGGGCGTCATGCGGCGGCTCGCGGACGGGACCTCGTGTACGGCGTGCGCCCGGAGGCGATCAGCCTCGGCGGCTCGATCGCGATCAAGGTCGTCGTCATCGAGCCGACGGGCTTCGAGAGCCAGGTGCTGGGCGAACTCGGCCGGACGGCGGTCACCTGCGTCTTCCGCGAGCGGGTGACGCTGAAGCCCGGCGAGACGCTGAACGTCTCGATCGACCCGGAAGCCGTGCATCTCTTCGACGCGGCCAGCGGCCAGCGGCTCTGACCTCGTAGAACTTGCGTAGGGCGCTGGCGGCAACGGGGCACGACCGGCGCGAAAAGCTCGAAAAGACGCCCCGACCTTGGGAGGAACACCGTGATCAACCGTAGACAGGTTCTCGCCGGCACGGCCGGCATCATCACCGGGGCAGCGCTCGGCGGCCGTCTCTCGATGGGCGAAGCCTTCGCGCAAGGCGCGCCGACCTTCACGCCCGAGCCGGGCGCGTCCTTGCGCCTCCTGCGCTGGGTGCCCTTCGTGCCGGCCGAGGAAGAGGCGTTCCTTGCCAACACCAAGAAGTTCACCGACGCGACCGGCGTCCAGGTGCGCGTCGACAAGGAAAGCTGGGAGGACGTGCGCCCCAAGGCGGCGGTGGCCGCCAATGTCGGCTCCGGGCCGGACATGGTCATGAGCTGGTTCGACGATCCCCAGCAATATCCGGACAAGCTGGTGGATGTGACCGATCTCGGCACCTCGATCGGCGCGGCCAATGGCGGCTGGTATCCGGGCCTCGAATCCTATGCCCGGCGCGGCGACCGCTTCATCGCCCTGCCGCTCTGCGCCATCGGCAACGCCGTGGTCTATCGCGACAGCCACATGAAGGCGGCGGGCTTCCAGGAATTCCCGAAGGACACGGCCGGCTTCCTCGAACTCTGCAAGGCGCTGAAGGCCAAGGGCACGCCTGCCGGCTTCCCGCACGGCAAGGCGGTGGGCGATGGCAACAACTACGCGCACTGGCTGCTGTGGAGCCATGGCGGCAAGATGGTGGACGAGAGCGGCAAGGTCACCATCAACAGCCCGGAGACGCTGGAATCCGTCAAATATGCGATGGAGCTCTACAAGACCTTCATTCCGGGCACGGAGAGCTGGCAGGACGTCAACAACAACCGCGCCTTCCTGGCCGGTCAGGTGTCGCTGACCGCCAACGGTGTGTCGGTCTATTACGCCGCGCTGAAGGACCCGGCGATGAAGGAGATTGCCGAGGACATGCGCTCGGTGAACCTGCCGATCGGCCCCGTGGGCCAGTCGGTGGAACTGGCCCAGGCCTCCACCATCTCGATCTTCAAGCACACGAAGTTCCCGGAAGCCGCCAAGGCCTATCTCCAGTTCCTGTACCAGCCGGACAATATGAACGCCTGGATCCAGGGCGCCAGCGCCTATTGCTGCCAGCCGCTCAAGGCCTTCGAGAACAACCCGGTCTGGACCGCGAACCCGATCCACGCCGCCTATGCCAAGGCCTCGGCGAGCCTGCGGCCGAACGGCTATGCCGGCCCGCTGGGCGCGGCCTCGGCCGGCGTGATGGCCGACTACGTGCTCGTCGATATGTATGCCGAGGCCGTGACCGGCCAGTCCTCGCCCGAGGACGCGATCAAGAACGCCGAGCGCCGGGCCAACCGCTACTACCGCGTCTAGCCTGAGAGCCGGGGACGGAACCCTGCGGTCGATCCGCCGGGAGTTTTCGGTCCCCCCGGCTCTCGCCATCGCCGACGCCGCGCCCGCCGAACTGTTGCGGGCGCGGCCATTCCATCCCTCGCGCGATCGGGACCCGCCATGTCCAGAACCACGGCCGGCGCCATGCCGTCCAAACCGTCCTTCTTCGAGCGGCTGTCGCAGAGCCGGAACGGGCTCGGCCTCCTGTTCATGCTGCCGGCGGCCGTCTTCCTTCTCTGCTTCCTGACCTATCCGCTCGGCCTCGGTGTCTGGCTCGGCTTCACCGACACGCGGATCGGCCGACCCGGCATCTTCATCGGGCTGGAGAACTACCAGTACCTGATGGAAGACAAGGTTTTCTGGCTCTCGGTCTTCAACACGATCGTCTACACCGCCGTCGCCTCGATCCTGAAGTTCGCGCTGGGCCTGTGGCTGGCGATCATTCTGAACGAACATCTGCCCTTCAAGACCTTCTTTCGCGCCGTGATCCTTCTGCCCTGGGTCGTGCCGACCGTTCTTTCTGCTTTGGCCTTCTGGTGGATCTTCGACAGCCAGTTTTCGATCATCTCCTGGGTGCTGATGCAGTGGGGGATCATCGATACGCCGATCAACTTCTTGGGCGACGCCACCAACGCGCGGCTTTCGGTCATCGCGGCCAATGTCTGGCGCGGCATTCCCTTCGTCGCGATCTCGCTGCTGGCCGGCCTCCAGACCATTCCGACCTCCCTGCACGAGGCGGCCGCGCTCGACGGCGCGACGTCCTGGCAGCGGTTCCGGCGCATCACCTTGCCGCTGCTGACCCCCATCATCGCGGTGGTGATGACCTTCTCGGTGCTGTTCACCTTCACCGACTTCCAGCTGATCTACGTCCTGACCAAGGGCGGGCCGGTCAACGCCACGCACCTGATGGCCACGCTGTCGTTCCAGCGCGGCATTCCGGGCGGGGCGCTCGGCGAGGGTGCGGCCATCGCGGTGGCCATGGTGCCGTTCCTTCTGGCGGCGATCCTGTTCAGCTTCTTCGGCCTGCAGCGCCGCAAGTGGCAGCAGGGCGGATCGGATTTAGGAGACAAGCGATGACCGCAAACACCACCGAGACTGCCGGCCATCTCACCGACGACGTCGTCGGCATGTCCCATCACGACACGTTGGCGCGCAAGATCCTCGTGATCTACCTGCCGCTTGCCGTCTTCCTGTTCGTGCTGCTGTTTCCGTTCTACTGGATGGCGATCACGGCGGTGAAGCCGAACGACCAGCTGACCAACTACGCCAACTACAGCCCGTTCTGGGTCGTCGGGCCGACGCTCGACCACATCAAGTATCTTCTGTTCGAGACCTCCTATCCCGGCTGGCTCTGGAACACGGTGATCGTCGCGGTCTGCTCGACGGTCATCGCGCTGGCGGCTTCCGTCTTCGCCGCCTACGCCATCGAGCGCGTGCGCTTCACCGGCGCGCGGATCACCGGCCTGATGGTGTTTCTCGCCTATCTCATCCCGCCGTCGATCCTCTTCATCCCGCTGGCCTTCATCGTGTTCCAGCTCGGCATGTTCGACTCGCGGTTGGCTCTGATCCTGACCTACCCGACCTTCCTCATCCCGTTCTGCACCTGGCTTCTGATGGGCTATTTCCGGTCGATCCCGTTCGAGTTGGAAGAGAGTGCGCTGGTGGACGGGGCGACGCGCTGGCAGATCCTGACCAGGGTCGTGCTGCCGCTCGCCGTCCCGGGGCTGATCTCGGCCGGCATCTTCGCCTTCACGCTGGCCTGGAACGAGTTCATCTACGCGCTCACCTTCATCCAGTCGTCGGAGAACAAGACGGTCCCCGTGGGCGTCCTCACCGAACTCGTGCGCGGCGACGTCTACGAGTGGGGCTCGCTCATGGCCGGCGCGCTGCTCGGCTCGCTGCCGGTGGTGATCCTCTACTCGTTCTTCGTCGATTACTACGTGTCGTCGATGACGGGCGCGGTGAAGGAGTGAGCGCCGACGCGGGCTTGGGAGCGGGACCGGCCAGAGGCGGGTTGCGGGCGATAGCGGCGGGTCTACGTTTCGGCGAAAGCATGGAAGGATGGACGTCTAAGCGGAACCCAGCCCAGCCCTCGAATGGCGCGGACCATCGGTCCGAACGCCAAGAGAGCCGGTTGTCGGTGTAGCCCGACGAGGCCAGTCTCCGCCATCACCGCCATGACCTAGCGGCAGACTTGGCAGCAGATGGGGGGGTGGCAGACGTGTCCCGAGGATCGGCCCAATACTTGTCCTCGATCCGTCGCACCAGGCGGCGGATCGCCTTTTCGGCGTACATGGCCTTGTCAGCCGCGGACAGGACGGCGCGCACATCCTGGCCGGGCTTCCAAATCTCCGCGCCCACGCTCAACGTGATGGGAAGGTCGGTTCCCGGCAGAACGATCCCCCGGTCGATGGCGCTCCTGATCTCGTCCAGCCGCCGATCCAGCAGAACGCGCTCCTCGACCTGGAGAAGGATGTAGAACTCGTCGCCGCCGACCCGGGCCACGACTTCGTTCGGACGGATCATGGCCTGAAGCACTTCGCCCGCGTGCCGGATCATCCGATCCCCCAGCCGGTGCCCCCATTCGTCGTTGACGAATTTGAGCTGGTCGAGATCGACGACCGCGAGCGAGAAACCGCGATGGGTGTAGACGGACTGCTCGGTGGCGTTGATCACGGCTTCGTCGAAACGACGGCGGTTCGGCAGCCCCGTCAAAGGGTCCACATAGGCGTAGTGCTGAAGCTCGGCCTGAAGTCTTTTGGCGCCGCTGATGTTCTGCGACACGCCGAGAACCCTCGTGATCTCACCCGTGGCTTCGTCCCGGATCGGAGTGAGCGTGGTTCGGAACCATTTCGGCTCCCCGCGCAGCACGACGCATTCCTCGATGTCCTGCACGCGCTGCGTTCGCACGCACAGATCGTAGCGTTGGATCATCTGCGCCGCGTAATCGGCCGGCAGGCACTCCTGAAACAGACGACCCGCGACCCGAGCCTGCTCGATACCGATCTCCAGAGCTGCGGCGGTATTGACCCCGACGAAGCGGTATGTCCCCTCCGACTCGACATCGACGATGCTCATGGCAACGCCAACGCAATCGAGATCGACGGTGAGTTTCATGCCAGATAGTCCCCCAACACGAGCGCGATCGCCGCCCTTGCGTCTGGGATAAGAAGGTCTGAACACTCGAGTCGTTCCACGCCGATCAGCGCCTGCTGTCCTCCGGCACAAATGCTGCCAGCGGCGGCGTGAATCCGCTTGGCCTTCCCGGGCGTCACGGATGCCCGCTCCGCTCGCCGCGATGGATGTGGCCGACGGGAGCGTCGTGGAGCCGCTCGGCAGAGGCTGGTTCGGGCAATGCAATCCCTAAAAACGGTGGGTTGCGACGCCTCTCCAGCCCGACGCCAGCTTAACGTCCCACACTCATGTCCAAGCACTCTCCCCGAAAGGTGACGTCATGGTCCCGACCGTTATCGAAGCCACCCGTACAGATGACGCCGAGAAGGAAGCCCTGGCAGCCTCGATGATCGAGGTCTCGAAGCTGACCCGTGATTTGCTCGCCATGCACTTGGCGACCATCGCCCTGTCGCCGGGCGAAGACGATTACCTGCTCGCGCTCAGCACGCGCGCATCCACCGACCTCAACGAGGCGGCGGAGGAACTGGGTGTCCGCCCGCTCGTCGCCGCGAAGGCCTATGAACGGCTGTCGATCCGGAATCTGGTCACGGTCGATGGCGGCACGGTCACGTTGACGGAGTCCGGCAGCGCGACCCGCTCGCAGATCTCGACCGTTTACCGCATGGTCGGCGAGGACATCGCGGACCGGCTGAGCACCAACACGCTGGAAGTCGTCAAGAGCGTTCTGAACGAAGCCAAACGCAACATGAAGCGCGCGCTCCGGCAGAAGCGCTAACATCCGGCGAGCCGGCCGATATCGCTCACGAGGCCGATCGCTTCATGCCGTTCCCTGAGAGCGCGGACAAGGGGGCGGGCTCACCTCCCCTCGTGAAGGCAATGCGGTCGGCGGCCCCCCGCAGGGTTTTGTGCCTGGTTCCGAACCGCCGGGTTCGCCCTTGTCGCGGAGGCCTCATCGCCCCGGAGATCAGCGGCGCGTTGCCGTCTCACCCAGAAAGAACCGGAGCATCTCGCGCGAGGCATCGGGGCCGGCTGGGTCCGCATGGGAACCGGCCGCGTCGCCGCCGGACCAGGCATGGCCCAATCCCTCGATCCGCCAATGCTCCATGGCGCAACGCGCATCGCCGGACGCGCGCCGTGTGCGCGTGAAGGCGCGCCCGTTCGCGGTTCCGGTGGCGGTTTCCTCCGCCCTCTTCCGGTCCATGCCGAGCCCGGCGATCCGATCGCCATTGGCGGGATGGACGGTCGTGTCCCGCGTGCCGTGGAAGACGATGGCCGGCACGCTCGGCACGCCGCCGCGTTCGGCGGTCTGGCCGCTGCGCATGACCGCGAGCGCCGTCGCGACATCGCGGGCGCTGGCGTGCGGCAGTCCCGAATGGATGCCGACCGCCGAAAAGAGATCGGGCCGCGTCGATCCCAGAACGGCGGCCATCGCGCCTCCGGCCGAAAGCCCGGCGGCGAAGATCCGGCCGCGATCGACGGCATGGCTCCCGGCGATAGCCTCGACGATGCCGGCCAGGATCGCCGGCTCGCCCGCATGGCCTCCCTGGTGCGCGGGCTCGAACCAGTTCCAGCACAGGCGCGGATTGGCCGATCGGTCCTGCTCGGGATAGGCGACGAGGACGTTCGCGTCTTCCGCGACCGCGTTCATCCGCGTGCCCACCGCAAAATCCTCCGGTGTCTGCGTGCAGCCATGCAGCATCAGGACGAGCGGGCGCGGCCCATCGGCCTCTGCCGCCGGCACGTAGAGCCGATAGGCGCGCCGACCGGCCGGTCCCTCATAGTCGAGACGCAGGAACTGCGCCCCTTCAGGCATGGCCGGCTGAGGCCGGCTCGCCCATTGCGCGCGAGCCGGGGCAGGCGTGGCGAAGCGTGGTCGGATGCGCGGCTTCGGCCGGCTGGCCGACGCCGTTGTATCGGCACGCAGTTCGATCGTCGGGCCGTCGAACGCATCCGCGGGGCTGGCGGCGGCGGGCCGGCGCAGACTGAGCCGGTCCTGGATCAGGCTCGTCGCCTCCGACAGGCGCTGCGAGAGGACGAGGCGTTGCGCTTCGGCCATGAAAGGGAGCGGACGGACCATGGTGGGTTCCTTGCGAAAGCGGAAAAAGCGCGGCGAAGGGTCGATCAATGGATGCGGTCGGCCAAGGCGGCCTTGACGGCGGCGCTGGCCTGAAGGGCCCCGAGCACGGTGATCGACCCGATCGTGTCGCGCGCGAGATCGGCGGAAATGTCATCGTCCAGGGAGGCCAGACCCAAGACGCGGATATGGAGAATTTCGCCCGCCGCCTTGGCAGCTTCAAGGTCCGCGCGGGTGAAGCGGCGCAGGCCGAGATCGAGGGTCAGGCGCTCCGTGGAGCGGCGCAGCTCGGCATCGTGCGCATCGAGATGTTTGCGAATGGCGGTCCGGATGACGTCGCTGCGATTGGCGTAGAAGCCCTCACGCACCAGAAGGTCGATCCGTCCGAGATCGACATAGCCGAGATTGAGCGTCAGCTTCTCGCTATCCCCGCCGCGCTCCTGCCCGCCCGCCTTCTTCGGCATATCCACCATCTCTTTAACATCCAAGTGGATGGTATATTGGATGCCCTGGATCGGCTTGCAAGGGCAAGGGAGCCGCCGCATCGATCGGGAACCTCATGAGGATCGGGCGACCTGACCGAGTTACGGATCATCCGGGGGAGTTGGCGGAAGGCGTGATGACGCATGACGGCGTGAGCCGGACAAACGCGGCGACGGCTATCGATCCATCTGCCGAGAGCGGTCGCAGGCCGAAACCCGCCATTGCCCGATCCTGCCTCCAGCGGGAGCCGTAGCGGCGGATTGCACCTCACGGACCCAGAGCCCGCCGCGCGCGCAGAGACGATGCGGCGCGTGAGCGCCACGATCGTCAGACCGTGTCCAAGCCGAGACGGGCCTCCACCATTGGCCGAAGATCGACCCGGGCTTTCAGGCGCGCCGCGAGAAGCGCGATGCCGCCGATCTTGCGCTGAACGAAGAGCGTGTCGGTCGGCGGGACATGCCAGGCCTCGCGGTCGCCCGCCACGATGGTGGCCTGATCGCGGATCGCCTCCAGGATGCGCCGGTCGGCGAAATCGACCGGACCCGCGCGGGCGGCTTCGCTGACGATGAGCCCGATCATGCGATCGATCAGATCCCCGTGCCGCCGGACGGCCGCCTCGCCCAGAAAACCCGCGTCCAGCGCGGCCTTCTTCACCGCTTCGCCATCGCCCGACAGCCCGGCGGCCAGCAGCCCTCGATAGGCCTGCGCGGTCGCGGCCGAGACCGTTCGCGTCGCGCCGAAGTCCAGAAGGATGATTGCTCCGGTCGCAGGCTGGTATCGGAAATTCGCGAAATTCGGATCGGTCTGCATCATCCCGAACCGGAAGAGTTCGTCGAGAACGAGGCCCATCAGGCGAGCCGCGATGCGATCTCGCTCGGCCTGCGAAGCACCCGCCATGCTCTCGATCGGCACGCCCTCGACGAACCCCATGGCGAGCACGTTGTCGGTCGTGAAATCGGGCGCCGGGGACGGCACCACGAAGGCCTCTCTGCCAGCCAGAAGGCGGCCATAGGCTTCCAACTGGAGGCCCTCGCGCCGGTAGTCGGTCTCCTCGTGCAGTTGGGCCTTCGCCTCGGCGAGCAGCGGAGCGATGTCGAGACCGGCCGGCAGGAGGCCGGACACGCGCAGAAGCGTTGCGAC
The DNA here is from genome assembly GCF_001475935.1 of Aureimonas ureilytica. Classification (GTDB taxonomy): domain Bacteria; phylum Pseudomonadota; class Alphaproteobacteria; order Rhizobiales; family Rhizobiaceae; genus Aureimonas; species Aureimonas ureilytica_A. Next base: position 3,990 of record NZ_LDQA01000040.1, on the reverse strand, counting down.
ATTCTCGACATCGGCGTCGATGCTCCCGCGAACGCCGGGATACTGGACCTTGATCGCCAGTTCGCGACCGTCCAGCGCCACAGCCCGGTGGACCTGCCCGATAGAGGCCGCCGCGATGGGCCTGTCGTCGAACCGTTGGAAGCGGATGCGCCACTCGCGCCCCCATTCGGCCGCGAGCACCCGTTGCAGCTGGACCGGCGGCATAGGATCGGCCTCGGCGCGAAGCCGGGCCATGAGCTGGGAGAGTTCGGTGGGCAGCGCGTCGCCCGCATCCATCGAGATCATCTGCCCGAGCTTCATCGCCGCGCCGCGCAAATGCGACAGGCGATCGGCAACGCGAAGCAGATTGCCGGGCGTGAGCAGCATGTCGCGCATGGCCGGCCGCTCGCCCTCCGCCAGACGCCGCGCCCCCTCGGCGAGCATACCGCCCGCAAGCCCGCCGGCCAGGCGGCCGAACTGCCCGAGCCGCGACAGACGACCGCTCGGCACCGGCCGCCCCCTGGCGCTGTCCTCCGGTTTGCTCATCGTCTCACCATCCCGCGCTGCCGGCCACGCCCTTGAACGGGCCTGCGAACCCATCGGTAATCCAGCCACCGTAGAACCCGCCGGGCTGCGGCGTCACGATCTGGCCGTCCACCGAGCAGCGGTCGAAGGGCCGCGCATAGAAGGCGATGTAATCCTTCAGAATGGCGAAGGCGGGCGTCGGCGCGGGATAGCTCCATCCAACGCGTTCGAGCGTTTGGCCCTCCATTACCACGTCCCAATAGACCGCCTCGCCCTTCCATTCGCAGACGGAACGCCCTTGCGACCGGCGCAGAAGGCCGGGTTCGATATCCTCCGAAGGAATGTAGTAGCTGGGCGGATGACTGGTTTCGAGCGTGCGGATCGCACGGCGGCTGTCGGCGATCCGGCGGCCCCGATGCTCGATGACGATATGGGCCTTGGTCGGCTGGGCGATGGCGGGCCGTGGAAAGGACCAGACGCTTTCCTGGCCCTCTGTAATGGGGTCTGGCTTGGGTCTCATGAACGCTCCAGGCGAAGGGCGAGCTTTTGCAGCATCGGGCGCGCTCGCAGGAAGGCCCGGTAGAACCGTTCGAGCCACGCCGTCGCGAGCGGCCCCCGGAATGCCAGCCCGAGCGGGCGCAGAAGCGGGATCGCCCGCCACATGGCGGCAAAGGCTGCCGCGCCGCTGAGCAGGCGTCCGTTTTCGGACGCATGGAAACGCGCGAGCAGTTCGCCCCGGTCGAGCGGACAGGCGGCCGGCTCGGCCTGACCGACATCCACGAAGCGGATCGCGCCTCGACGATCGAGGCGGCGCATCAGCGCGATCTCTCGTCGACACAGGGGGCAGGCGCCATCAAACCAGACCGTCACTTCCGACATGGAGGTGAGATGGTGCTCCCCGGCCCCGAAGTCCCGCCCGTCGACATGCGGCAGATCGCGCGCCCGCCTGGCGATCGCTCCTGACGATCCCCGAGCGGGACATTCGCGATCCGCCTGCGAGGGCAAGCGCAGCGGTCACGCCGCCGCGATGCGTCGAGCCTCCTGCGTCACTCCTGCGTACCCCCAGGCGTCGGCCGGCACCTCATCGACCACGACATAGGTCGCGAGCGGCAGATCGACGCCGAGAGCGCGCCGGTCCTGCACCGGGTGCCGATACGAACACCCATCGCAGAGGCGTTCGCCGACCTGCTCCTCGAATCCATCGCGGCCAAGAGCGGACGGGATGGTCCCTGACGACCCGGGAACTCGGGAGTGTCGTCAACCCCTCCACTCGGAACGCTGCCGTTGCCGGAGCCTGAGAACGGGGACAGAACCATTCGGCGGCGGGGAAGCGAGAGATCGTTTTTGTCGGCGGGGCACCGGGCGCAGGTCCTGCAGCGCATGGACGCGCGCCCGCAACGATGCCCAGCGGGAACAGAACCCGGTCGGCCGACCCGAAGGGTTCCGCCCCCGGTTCTAGCCCTCAGGCGGCTTTTCCCTTAGAAGCCCCGCCGCCATCAGGCCGAAGGCCTCCACCGCCTTCGGCAGCGCAGACTGGGGCTCGTCGCTGGCCGCGACCCAGAGAGCGGCGTTCAAGGCCGCTCCGCTCAAGAGACGCGCGGCAGCTTCGACATCCACGGGCTTCAAGACCCTGTCCGATACCAGCCCGGCAACCGTGCGCTTCGTCATTTCCAGACAGGCGTTCTGGCTTGGCCAGCAGGATGGATCGCCCAGAAAGGCGGGCCCGTCCAGGAGAACGATCCGCCGAACCTCCGGGTCGAGGGCCATAGCGATATAGGCTGCGCCCTCGTATATCAGGGCATCCCAATCGTTCGACGCCCCGGCCGCCGCCGCTCGCGCCTTCTCGGCCATTTCGCCGTCCACCTGCGCGACAACGGCGGCGAGCAGCCCCTTCTTGTCGCCGAAATTGTGATAGAGGGCGCCGCGCGTGAGCCCGACCTCGGCCGTCAGATCATCCATCGACGCCTGCGCGAACCCTATCTCAGCGAAGGCGCGTCTGGCCGCCGAGACCAGTTTGGCCCGGTTCTCCTCCATGGTCTGTGCCCGGCGCTTCCCTGCCAAATCGACCTCGCCTTTCATACGCCGCGCATGCCGTTGACATACGCGGCGTATGCGATAGTTTCACATACACCGCGTATATCACTGCGCGAGCCATTCGCGAAGCCTCGTCGCCCATCGGGTTCGTCGTCGGTGCGCCACGCAGCACGTCCGAAAAAGGATTTTCCCATGACGAAACGCGACGCCGTGTTTCCCGCCGACCGTCACGCGCTCTACGAGGCTCACGGCTATTCAGCCGCCATCCGCTCCGGCGATCTTCTGTTCGTGTCCGGGCAGGTGGGAAGCCGTTCGGACGGCACGCCCGAGCCCGACTTCGGCCAGCAGGTTCGCCAGGCTTTTTTCAATCTTCGCCAGACGCTGGATGCCGCAGGCTGCACATTCGACGATATCGTCGATGTGACGACGTTCCATACCGATCCGGAAAAGCAGTTCCCGACGATCATGGACGTGAAACGCGAAGCGTTCCCGCAAGCGCCCTATCCGAACTGGACCGCGATCGGCGTCAACTGGCTCGCTGGGTTCGATTTCGAAATCAAGGTCATCGCCCGCATCCCGGCCGCAGCCAGCCTCCTTTCGAACTGAGACGCGTAGATTCGGCGCGGTCGCGCTGACGCCCACGGCATGACCAACAGGCGTCCGGCCGGATCGGTGACACGCCCTTCATCGGCAGCATGGGGGCGGCGCGCGCCGAGGCGTTCGGGATGCTGGATTTCGCGCGCCTTCGCGATGCGCGAGGCCTGTCCTGCCGGCCCTTGGCTTCCGATCGCCGACAAGCCGACCACCGCGCTCGACATGACGATCTGGGCGCAGACCCCGAACGCAGCCGCATCGCGCGGCTCGCCGGCATCGGGTCGCCCGCCCTGACCCGGCAGGCCCTCACATCTCCACGAAGATCAGGGCGGGTGTTTCCAGAAGCGTCTTGAGGCGCTTCACGAACAGGGCGGCGTCCCAGCCGTCGACGACGCGGTGATCGAAGCTCGAGGAGAGGTTCATCATCTTGCGCGGCACGAAGCCCGCGCCGTCCCAGCGAGGGCGGATTTCCATGCGGTTGACGCCGAGGATCGCGACCTCCGGGTGATTGATAATCGGCGTCGTGGCGATCGCGCCCAAGGGACCGAGCGAGGAAATGGTGATGGTGGAGCCGGTCAGCTCGTCGCGGCTCGCCGTGCCTGTTCGCGCGGCCTCGGCGACCCGCGCGAGTTCGGCCGCCGCGTCCCAGATCGAACGCCGCTCGCAATGGCGGATCACGGGCACCATGAGCCCGCCTTCGGTCTGCGTGGCGATGCCGATATGAACGGCAGAAAAGGCCCGGATCAGTTCGGCCTCGTCGTCGAAATGGGCGTTCAGCGCCGGCTGATCCCGGATGGCGCGCACGAGCGCCAGCATGAGAAAGGGCAGCACGGTGAGCTTTGGGCGCTCGGCTGCGCG
>NZ_LDQA01000004.1 GCF_001475935.1 Aureimonas ureilytica | reverse complement strand
TGCGGCAGGACCTCCACATCGCCTATGAGGCCGGCGCGCATACGGACTGGAGCCTCAGCGCCCATCCGCTGCCGGTCGAGGGCAGTCCGATCCGTACGGTGCTGCTCGGGAAGGAGCCCTATCTCATCTCGGGCGACGCGCTGGCCGATCCGCGCTTTCATTTCGCCGGGGCCTTCGCCCACCCGATCTTCAACGAGAATCTGCAAAGCCGGCTGCATGTGCCGCTTCTCGTGCGCGGCGAGATCATCGGCGCGCTGTCCTGCTCCAAGCGCGCGCGGGACTTCTACGACGAGGGCGACATTCCCTTTGCGCGCCATGTGGCCGACGTGCTCGCGCCCTATTTCTACGCGCTGCGCTCGGCCGAAGAGGCGAGCCGCCTCGCCATCGAGGAGGCCGAGGGGCGCGCGCGCGAAGACGCCTTGCGCGAGGGCGCGCTGCGTCTCACCGAAGAGCTGGAGCGGGAGCGCCAGCGCATCGGCATGGACCTGCACGACCTGACGCTGGCCGATCTCACGCGGCTTCACCGCCGCATCGCGCGGCTGCGCGAAGCGGGCGGGGCAGGGCCGGACGTCTTGGAAGCGGTGGAAGCGGAGCTCGCCCGCACGATCGGCGGCCTTCGCGAGATCATCGACGATGCGCGGCCCAACATTCTTCAGCTCTTCGGCCTCGCGGAAGGGATCGAGGATTTCCTCGGACGCGCGCTCGACGGCTCGGGCTCGGGCATCGGCTGGGCCTTCCACGACCGCAGCGCGGGGGCCGTCGACCAGCTGTCGGAGCCCTTGCGCGTCGCGCTGTTCCGCATCGTGCAGGAGGCCGTCAACAATGCGGCGCACCATGCCGAACCCTCCTTGATCGAGGTCGAGCTTCGGCGCGAGGGCGACGCCTTGAGCATCGACATCCGCGACGACGGGATCGGCTTCGCCTCGCTCGCCCAGCGCAAGCGGGTGGGCGGCCTGCGCAATATGCAGACGCGCGCGCGGCTCGTCGGCGCGGGCTTCCAGATTGGGCGGCGGGCCGATCGGCGCGGCACGCTCGTGTCCCTGCAACTGCCGCTGACAGAGGGGCAGGGGAGCGCGGCATGAACATCCTGATCGTCGAGGACGATGCCGTCCACCGCGCGTTCCTCAGCGAGGTCCTGGCCCGTACCATGCCCGGTTGCGACTTGGTGGAAGCGGAAAACGGGGTCGTCGGCGAAAAGCTGGCGCAGGAGCACGGCACGCTTCATGCCGTGGTGGATCTCCAGATGCCGCAGCGCACGGGGGTCGATCTCGCCCGCGCGCTCTGGGCGCGCCGGCCGAACACCAGCATCGTCTTCTGGTCCAACTATGCTGATGAGGCCTATGTGCGGGGCGTCTCGCGCATCGTGCCGGGCGGGGCGGCCTATGGCTATATCCTGAAATCGGCCTCCGAGGAACGGCTGGCGCTCGCCCTTCGCGGCGTTTTCCTGGAGGGCCAATGCATCATCGACCGGGAAATCCGGTCGGTGCAGCAGCGCTCGGTGGATCGCTCGGAAAGCTTCACCGATGTCGAATACGAAATCCTGACCGATCTCGCCCTCGGGCTGACGGACCGGCTCATCGCCGAGCGGCGCGGCTTGTCGCTGCGCAGCGTGCAGAACCGCCTTCAGCAAATCTATGACAAGCTCGGCGTCTATGACGCGCAGGGCGGCACCGAGGTTTTCAACCTTCGCATGCGCGCCGTCGCGCTGGCACTTCTGCGCAAGGCCCTGAACCGCGAAAGCCTCGAGCAGGCCGAGGCAACCCTTCAGGATTGGTTGAAGCGCCGATAGCGCGATAGGTCAGGGCGCGGTCCAGGCCGTGCGCTCGACCTCCAGCCCCGCCGACGGGGCATCCAGCTGAAAGACGATCCCATCGGGTGCGAATTCGATGCGGGACGTGCCGCCGAACTCGGCCGCCAGAACCCGCTCCACGATGCGTATACCATAGCCCGGTTCCGCCGGAGGCGAGACGGCGGGCCCGCCCGACTCCTTCCATTGCAGGGAGAACCGTCCGTCGCCGACGCGCCAGTGGACATCCACCCGGCCCGAACCGTTCGACAGCGCGCCATAGCGCAGCGCGTTGTCGCCCAGCTCATGCATGGCGAGCGAGAGCATGGTGGCGATGCGCGGTTTCAGCCGCACGTCGGGTCCGGACACATGCAGGCGGTCGCCGACGCGCGAATGGATCGGATCGAGCGCGCCCTGAATCACGTCCAGGAGAAGAGCGCTGGCCCAGGCTTCGGCGGTCAGCACATCATGGCTGCGGGCGATGGCGCGAAGCCGTCCCGCGACGGCGCCGGCCACGCGTTCGGGCACGGAGCCGTCCCGCAGGGTCTGGAGAACGACGGTCTGCACCGTCGCCAGCGTGTTCTTGACGCGGTGGCTGAGTTCGCGATTGAGAAGGAAACTATGCTCTTCGGCCCGCTTGCGCTCGGTCACATCGAGCTGCGAGGCAAAGAAATAAACGAGTTCGCCACCCGAAAAGACCGGCGAAACGAGCAGCGCGTTCCAGAAGGTCGTGCCGTCCTTGCGGTAGTTCAGGAGATCGATCTCGATCCCTTCGCGCCGTGCGATCGCCTCGCGCACCTTCAGCGTGTCGGCCTGCCGGGTCGCCGGGCCTTGCAGGAAGCGACAATTATGGCCGATGATCTCGTGGCGCTCGTAACCCGTGAGCTTGATGAAAGCATCGTTGCAGAAGATGATCGGATTGTCCGGCTGGCGCGGGTCGGTGATCACCATGGGCATGCGCGTAGCGCGCACGGCGGAGGCGAAAGGGTCCTCACTATTGCCGGAGGGAATCTCCAGTTCGCGCTCGATCTTGGACTGGGTAGTCTCGTTCACCATCGAAATTCCCTGGTCCTTCCGGCCCGCTCGCGCGGCCGGCGGACGATAGGCGAGGCGAGGCGCGCCGTCGAGGCCGGCGATCATGCTATCCCATGAAATTCAGCCTCCATGAGGGACGCCCCTCAAATGATCGGCCGCGAATGGCCCAATCGGCGCGCAACTCGGGTATACGGCCTGCCGCAAACGCCCACGAGGTGTTCCTGATCCCCTCTCGCGCAATGCGCTCGACGTCGTCCGCCAGCCGACGACGACTTGATCGATGCCCCCAACTTGGCCATGTGCGCAGGCAGGCGACAGCCCGCCATGGGATCAGGCCCCAAGCAGTGAGGCGCGAATGGACATGAAAGTGCCTAATGCGGGGGCGGATGTCTCCGCATCCGAGGCGCAGGCCCGCGCGCCGGGCCGATTCCGCGCGCTGGTGCGCCGCGAGGAAATTGCGCTGGCGATTCTCGCCGCCCTTGTCGGCGCGCTGGGCGGGCTCTTCGTCATGGCCATCGCCAGCGCCGCGCAGGCCCTTCACACGCATTTGTTCGCGCTGGCGCCAGGCCAAAGGCTGAGCGGGTCGCACGCTTTGACCGCCCCCTGGATGGCTCTGCTGCCGGCAGCGGGCGGGCTGCTTCTGGGCCTGATGCTCGCCTGGTCGGCGCGGCAGAAGACGCGGCCTCTGATCGATCCGATCGAGGCGAATGCCCTGCATGGCGGACGCATGTCGTTTCGCGACGGGATCGTGGTCGTCGCGCAGAACCTCGTGTCCAACGGTTTTGGCGCGTCGGTCGGGCTGGAGGCCGCCTACACGCAGATCTCGGCCGGGCTCGCCTCGCGTTTCGGTGTCGCCTTCGAGATGCGCCGGGGCGACATGCGCACGCTGGTCGGCTGCGGCGCGGCAGCGGCCATCGCGGCCGCCTTCGACGCGCCGCTGACCGGCGCGTTCTACGCGTTCGAACTCATCATCGGCACCTATAGCGTCACGGCACTGGCCCCCGTGGTCGCCGCCGCACTGTCGGGCATGTTCGTCTCGCGCCTTATGTCGCATGGCAGCCACCTCATCGAGATGACCCCGCCGGACACGCTGCCCGGCTGGGCCTATCCGGCCGCCCTGGCCCTCGCCGCGCTCGCCGCAGGCCTCGGAATCCTGATCATGAAGGGCGTGACGCTGGTGGAGCGCAGCTTTCGTCGCTCGCGCCTGCCTTTGCCGCTGCGCCCGGCTGTGGGCGGCCTTTTGCTCGGCGGGCTCGCGCTGCTGACACCGCAGGTCCTCTCGTCCGGCCACGGCGCGCTCGAAATCCGCATCGACGCCGCCATGGCACTGACCTCGCTGGTCACGCTTCTGATCCTGAAGGCGCTGGCCTCGGCCATTTCGATCGGCAGCGGGTTTCGCGGCGGCCTGTTCTTCGCCTCGCTGTTTCTGGGCGCGATGCTCGGGCGCATATTCGCCGATCTCGCCGCGCTCATTCCCGGTCTCGTGGTGGAGCCCGTCATCTTCGCCGTGGTAGGCATGACGGCGCTCGCCACCGCCATTGTGGGCGGGCCGCTCACCATGACCTTTCTCGCGCTCGAAATGACCGGCGATTTCCCGATCGCCGCACTGGTGCTGGCGGCGGCCGTCGCGACCTCGCTCACCGTGCGCCGGACCTTCGGCTATTCCTTCGCGACATGGCGCTTTCACCTGCGCGGCGAAAGCATTCGCAGCGCGCATGATGTCGGCTGGATTCGCAATCTGACCGTCGGGCGGATGATGCGGCGCGACCTGCGCACGGTGCCGACCGACACGTCGCTGAAATCCTTCCGCCGGTCCTTTCCCTTGGGCTCGACCCAGCGCGTGATCGCGGTCGACCCGGAGACCGACGCCTATGCCGGCATCGTGCTCGTGCCCGATGCCTATGCCGATGGGCTGACCGATCTCGATGCGCCGATCTCGTCGCTCCTGCGCTTTTCCGACGCGATGCTGCGCCCGGCCATGAATGCGCGCGAGGCCATGGGCGTGTTCGACCGGGCCGAAAGCGAAGCGCTGGCCGTCGTGGACGGCGACGGGAAAGGCCGCGTCGTCGGCCTTCTCACCGAAAGTCACATGCTGCGCCGCTATAGTGAAGAGTTGGATCTGCGCCGCCGCGAGGCGATGGGCGCGCCCTGACTGCCTCGCGCACGCAAAGAGGTTCCATAAGACATATTACGTCATAGACATTGATGGCGCTCAGGACCGGAAGACCACGCGCGAATAGCCCAGGAAACTCAGCGAGAGCGCCGAGGCCGAAGCCAGCACGAGCGCCGCCACCGGGGGCAGCGACGGTATGGCGAGGATCAGGGCGGAATAGACCGCGTAGTTCACGCAGGCCGAGGCGATGCCGACCGAGCCGTAGCGCACCCCCTCGCTCACCAGCCCCCGCCCCGATGCGCCGAAGGTAAACAGCCGGTTGCACTGCCATGTCACGAGCATCGCGGCCGCGATGGCGACGGCGCGGGCGAAAAACGGCCCGAGATGCGTCAGGCTCAGCAAGAGTTGCAGGACGCCCGCATCCACCAGAAAGCCAAGTCCGCCGACCAGCGCGAAGCGAAACAGCGTCTTCATGCGGCGTCGGCGGATCGGGGCTTGGGAACGGCACGGGGAAATTCGGCGGTGCGGCGCGGCTCCCGGGTCTCGGCAAGGCTGACATAGTGGAGATGCAACTGCTCGGTTCGCGCGCGGGCCAGCGAATCGAGGATGAGGCCCGCCGTGAACAGGAGAAAGCCCATCATCAGAAGCGACATGGAGAGGATCCAGGTCGGCAGCCGGCTGACGAGCCCCGTCTCGAAATATTCGAACAGAACCGGCAGCATGAAGGCGACGCTGGCAATCAGCGAGGTGGCCGAGAACAGGCCGAACATGGCGAAGGGCCGCGTTTCCTTGGCGAGCATGGCAAACATCCAGAGGATGCGCGCGCCGTCTCGGAAGGTCGAGAGCTTGGACACGGAGCCCTCGACACGTCGGCCATAGGGCAGTTCCAGCTCGACGATGGGCAGTTTCAGACGCGCGGCATGGACGGACATTTCCGTCTCGATCTCGAACCCGCCCGACACGGCCGGAAAGCTTTTGACGAAGCGGCGCGAAAAGGCGCGGTAGCCGGAAAAGATGTCGGTAAAGCCGGGGCCGAACAGGAAGCCGTAGATTGCGTTGAAGATGCGGTTGCCGAGCGCATGTCCCTTTCGGCCGGCGTCCTGGCGCACGCCGCCCCGCGTGCCGACCGCCATGTCGGCGCGCTCTGACAGCAGCGCCTGGATCAGCTGCTCGGCTTCTTCGGGCGCATAGGTGCCGTCGCCATCGGCCATGACATAAATGTCCGCGTCGATATCGGCGAACATGCGGCGCACCACATGGCCCTTGCCCTGCCGCCGCTCGCGCTCGACATGGGCGCCCGCGAGCATGGCCTGAAGCGCCGTGCCATCGGTGGAATTGTTGTCGTAGACATGGATCGAGGCACCCGGCAGCGCCTCGCGAAAGCCGCGCACGACACCCGCGATCGTCGCCGCCTCGTTGTAGCACGGGATGAGGACCGCCACGCGGCGACCAGCGATCTCTCCCATATCCAACCCTCGACCATTCCCGGCATGACGAACCGGCTTTGGCGAGCCGTTTGGATTTACTCTTTCTTGGGCGGGTTAAGACTAGGTTTCGACCGAGCGAAAACAGGGGAAATGGCCGCCCGGCCATCGATCGATCGTGAGCGAGACCGCCTTTCCCCTGTCCTCGCGGCGGATCATCCGCCGCGCCCTCGTCTATGGCGCGCTCACGATCGCTGTCATCTGCCTGATGACCCTGCCGAGCGCGACCGATTATGTCGGCGCGGACAATGACGACGCGATGCGTCTGGTCGAAGTCCGGGATTATCTCGCCGGGCAGGGCTGGTTCGATCTCATGCAATATCGCCTGGGGCCTCCGCCCGGCGTGCTCATGCACTGGTCGCGCCTGATCGACGCGCCGATCGCGCTTTTGATCTCCTTGTTCGGACTCGTGGTCAGCCATGGTTGGGCTGAGGCCCTCGCCCTCGCGCTCTGGCCGCTCGCCCTGACGCTGCCCGTGCTGGCGGCCTTCGGCGCGGCAGGCCAAGCCATCGGAGGACGGCTCACGAGCCATGCGGCCTTTCTTCTCACAGGTTTCTATCTCGCCTTCTCGAATCGATTCCTGCCCGGCGCGATCGACCATCACAACGCGCAACTGGCGCTCGTCGCGGTGGTGACGGCCGTTCTCGTAGCGCGGCCGGGCTGGTGGGGCTATGCCGGGGCTGGCATCGCTGCCTCCCTCGCGCTGGCCATCGGCGCGGAAACGACGCCGCTGATCGCGGCGGCCTGTGCCGTGGTGGCCCTGTTCTGGGCGGTGGAGGGCCGCACCTTCCGCGCGCAGGCCATCGGTTTTTCGTTGGCGCTCGCGCTCGGCAATACCGTCCTCTATGTCGCGACCGTGCCGCCCACCCGATACTTCGTCGTCACCTGCGATAATTTCTCCTTCGGTTACTGTACGCTGGCCGTCTTCGGCGGCGCGTCGCTTGCACTGGCCGCATTCCTGGCGAGCGCGAGGACGCGTGGCACGCGATGGGCGTGCCTTGCGGCGATCGGCGCACTGACGCTCGGCCTGGCGCGCTGGATCGCGCCGCAATGTCTCGGCAATCCGCTGGCCAATCTCGACCCTTTGCTGGTCACGCTCTGGCTCGACAAGGTGAGCGAAGCGCGCTCGATCGTCGCCTTCGCACAGACCGAGCCGGACATGCTGGGGGCCTTCTACGCGCCGGCCCTTCTGGCGCTTCTCGTCTGCGGATGGCGGCTGATCCGGCGCGACCGGATAGCGTTTCACGCGACGATGGGCGCGCTGCTTCTGGTTTCGCTCGCCATCGCCGTCGTGCAGGTGCGCGGCACGATGTTCTCCAATCTTCTGTCGATCCCACCGCTGGCCCTTTGGATCACCGACCTTCGCGCCCGTTATCTCCTTGCCAAGGGCCAGTTCGCACCGGCGCTTGCCTATGGGCTCGCGGTTCTTTGCGCGCCGTCGACCACTTGGGCGCTGGCCGGCAAGCTTCTGCTGCGCCCCGAAAGCATCGCCAGCCCAGCATCGGCTGCCAATCCCTATGGGCTTGCCTCCGAGGCCTGCCATGGCGCGGCGGCTCTTACCCCGCTGGCCACTCTGCCGCCCACCGTCGTCTCCGCCGACCCGGACAGCGGCTCCTGGCTGCTGCGCTTCACGCCCCATCGGGTGTTGAGCGCGCCCTATCACCGCAATCAGGCGGGGATGCTGGCCGAGCTGAAGATCGCGCGCGCCAAGCCGAGCGAGGCCGAAGCCCTGCTGCGCGCCGCCCATGTCGGCATCGTCGCCGTCTGCCCCTCGGTCGAGGCGGCGCGCGCACTGCCGACCGACGATGGAAGCGGGCTCTACGCCCGGTTGGCGGCAGGCGACAGCGTGAACTATCTCACGCCCCTGCCCTCATCCGGAGGCTTGAAGGTGTTTCTCGTCAAACCGCCGAGTTGAGGAAGCCCACCGTCAGCGCACCGCCGCAGGAACGTCCCAGGCCTCGCCGGCCAGAAGCGGGCGGAACCGGTCGGCTGATACGCCATGGTCCCGAAGCGCCTGCGCCAGTTGCTCCGCCGGCTCGTCGATCGCCTCGTCGGTGAGCTGAAAGGTCGACCAGTGATGGCCGACCGCGAACTCGGCGCCCGCCAGCACCATGCCCCGCACCGCCTCGTCCGGGTTCTGATGCTGGCCCTTCATGAACCAGCGCGGCGCATAGGCGCCGATCGGCAGGATCGCGAGCCGGAAGCCGCCATGCTTCTCCCCGGCGGCGCGGTAGTTGATCCCGTCGTGAAAGCCGGTGTCGCCGATATGGTAGATGCGCCCCACTTCGGTTTCCAGAACGAAGCTCGCCCAGAGCGCCATGCGCCGGTCGCGCGTGCCGCGCGCCGACCAATGATGCGCGGGCTCGCAATGGACTATGCCGAAGGGCGTCTCTACCCGGTCGCCCCAATCGGCCACCATCACGCGCATCCCGAGGCCGGCATCCGATAAAATGCGGTCGTTTCCGAGCGGCGTCACGACGAGCGGATCATACGCTTCCTTCAGCCGGCGAAGGGTGCGGATGTCGAGATGGTCGTAATGATTGTGCGAAAGGAGAACGAGATCGATCCTGGGCAGCGCGTCGAAGGCGATGCCCGGCGCGCGAACGCGCTTGGGGCCGGCGAAGCTGACGGGCGACACGCGCTCCGACCAGACGGGATCGGTCAGGATATTGACGCCCGCGACCTGCACGAGAAGCGTCGCATGGCCGACCATGGTGACGCGCAGATCCTCCACCCGCGCCGCCGGCACCGATGTCCGGCCGGCATTCTCGATTGTCTTCGGCCAGACCGAGCGCCCACCGCTCCACCGCCAGCGCAGGACCTCGAGCAATCCCAGCGGCTCGATGCCGCCGGGATTGAAGAAGCGCGTTCCGTCGAAATGGTCGCTGACGGGGCCTGAATAATAGCGATTGGCGACCATGCTGATCCTTGCGCCCGAGGTTACAACGGGGCCGCATCGCACGTCGCGGCCTCGTCGCTTGGGCTGGGCATGTCGGGATGCGCCGCCTCGATCGCAAGCGCGAGGCCGGCATCACCTTTGCGCCAACGGTGAAAGCCTGGTCAGGCCGCCGCCCAAAGCAGGCCGCGACGCAGGATTTCGCGCATTGGTGGCACCTCAAATTCCGAGGCGACATGGCCGAGCGAGGAATAGAAGACGCGGCCCTTGCCGAAGCGGCGCTTCCACACGACCGGCATCACCGTCCCGTCGATCCATTCGGCATGGTCGCCGTTGAACCGCGTCGTCGCCAGAACCTCGTTCGAAGGGTCGACATGCATGTAATATTGCTCCGAGCGATAGGGAAAGCTCGGGATGCCCTCCATCACCGGATCGTCGGGCCGAGTCACGTCCACGGTGTAGTCGATGATATTGCCGGGATGGGCGACCCATTGCCCGCCCACCATGAACTGGTAGTCCGGCTGGTCGCGGAAGGCGTCGCCCATGCCGCCATGATAGCCGCCGAGCCCGACGCCGCCCTTCACCGCTTCCAGAAGGTTGGAGAGTTCCTCCTTCTCGATCTTGGCCATGGTGATGATCGGAACGATCAGGCTGAGATCGCGGATGGACGGGTCGGCAAAGGCTTCCGTCGTGTTCTCCTTGAACACCTTGAACCCTTCGGCCTCCAGCATGGCGCCGACCACATCGGCGCATTCCTTCGGCTCGTGCCCGCTCCAGCCGCCCCAGACGATCAGTGCTTCCTTCATGATGGCTCTCCTCCCAGATGTCTCAAAGCCCGCTCAGCGCCGGGTCGGCAGCCAGCGGCGCGGGGCGCTCGGGGCGCGTGTCGATCTCCACGAAGCGCCCGGTCTCGTTGGAGCGCCCGAAGGCTTCCATGACCTCCAGCACATGCAGCGCGAGGTCGCCATGGGCGCGGTGCGGCCGACCCTGCCGGAGTGCGGCGGCCATGTCGGCAAGGCCCAGCGAGCGGTAATTGCCGTCCGCATAAGGCTCTTCGACGGCTAGCGACCGCCATTCCCCGCCCTTGGGCAGAAAGGACAGATCGCCGCCGAAATGGTTGGGATCGGGCACGATCAGGGAGCCGTCCGTGCCATAGACTTCCAGCGGCAGATGCTTGTGGCCGGCCACATCGAAGCTCATTGCCATGGTGACGACCGCGCCGTTTTGGAATTGCAGCGCCCCGGCGACATGGGTCGGCACCTCGACATCGATCAGCTCGCCGTTGCGCGGCTGCGAGGTGATGGTGCGCTGTCGGCGCGGCTCGGGCGACAGGCCGGCGACGCGCGCGACGGGGCCGAGCAGATTGACGAGATCGGTGATGTAATAGGGGCCCATGTCGAGCATCGGCCCGCCGCCGGCCTTGTAATAGAAGGCCGGGTCCGGGTGCCAGCGCTCGTGGCCGGGGCACAGGAAGAAGGCGCTGCCGCCGATCGGCTGGCCCAGATGCCCTTGGTCCAGAAAGGCGCGCGCGGCCTGATGCGCGCCGCCGAGGAACGTGTCGGGCGCCGAGCCGAGCCGCAGGCCCCGCCGCTTGGCCTCCTCGGTGAGACGCGTGGCGTCCGCGAAGTCGATGCCAAGAGGTTTTTCCGAATAGGCATGCTTGCCCGCTGCCAGGATCTGGAGGCCGACCTCGACATGGGCGGCGGGAATGGTGAGGTTCAAGACGATCTCGATGGTGGGATCGGCCAGCAGCGCCTCCACCGACACGGCCGGGATGCCGAACTCCGCGCCGCGCGCCTCGGCCGCCTCCAAGCGCCGATCGGCCAGCGCACGAATGTCGAGGACGGGGAAGTTGCGGGCTGCTTTCAGATAGGCGGCGCTGATATTGCCGCAGCCGATAATGCCGATGCCAACAGGCGTCATGACGGGAAATCCTCCCAGATTCCGTGAGATATGCAGTCGAGGTCAGGCGGCCGGTCGCACCGGGCCTGTCGTGTTCCAGGGCGAGCCGTAAAGCTCGCAGAGCGCCACGGCCGCCGCGCCCTGGCCGAGCCGAGCGCTCGCGCGCGGCGGGTCGAAACTCATAGTGGTGGAGCGCGCCAAGGGCTCCGCGACGGCCTCCGCGAAACCTTGCGCGATGGCGTCCGTCAAAGCCGCGCCGAGATGGAGAAGCGCGCCGGACAGGACGATGCGCGGCGGCGCGAAGAGCGTGACGATATTGGCGACCGCAATGCCGATGGCGTGTCCCGCCTGTTCCACGACATCGCGCACCGACGCGACATCCACCCCATCGGAGCTGAGCCGTTCCACGGCATGGCGCAGGCCGAGCCCGGCATGGACGGCATCGCGCATCGACGGATCGGCCTCGAAACCGCAGAGCACCGCCTGTTCGGAGGCGAGATCGATGAGGCGCAGGAGCCGCCCGTCCGCTTGGCGGCCGATCACCATAGAGCCGATATCGTGGCTGAGACCATGAACGCCGCGAAACAATTGGCCGCCATGCAGCACGCCGAGGCCGATCGCCTGTTCCAGCGAAACGACGGCGAAATCGCTCATGTCGCGGCAGGAGCCGAACCAGTGCTCGGCCAGCGCCAGAGCGTTGGCGTCGCTTTCCACGATGGCGGGAACGCCGAGCCGGCTCGACAGCGCCTCGCCGAACACCACGTCGGGCTCGGAAAAGATCGGGCTGAGGCGCACGAGGCCCGTGCCATATTCCACGATGCCCGGCACGGTCGCACACACGCTGTCGATGGATTTGAGCGTCAGTCCTGCTTCCACGACGGCACGTCGCACGGCATCCTCCGCTAAATCGGCAACGACCGGCACGCTCTGCCGGCGCACGCGAACGGGGAGCTCCAGGCTTGCCAGGATCTCGCCACGAAAATCGGTGACGGTGACGGCGATCCCATGCGGGCCGACACGCAGGCCCACGACGCGCGCGGCCACTGGATTGAGCTGCAGCATGACGCGCGGCCGCCCCCGCGTGGGCTCGTGGATGCCGCCGACCGCGACCGGCTGGATGATGCCGTCCTCGATCAACGCTCCGGTGATGGCGGATACGGTGGTGGAGGACAGTTCGCCCCGCGCGCAGAGCTCGACGCGGGAGATCGGGCCGTGACGGCGGATCAGGTCCAGAATGTGGAACCGGTTGATCTCACGCATCAGTTCGGGATCGCCCGTCTTCATGCCTTCGCGCCTCCCAACCCCTCCCCGATTTAATTCGGGATGCGCGAATAAGACGACATTGCCTTAGTCTGTCAACCACGCAGATTCGCGGTGCGGTGAAGCAGAAGGCTCAAATTCGCGAGATTTTGGTCTGTTCGCTTGACAGGCGAAGCACAATGGGCCGTATTAAATCCGCATGGCTTCAAAAATAGCCAGCTGGGAGGACTTCATGCGGTACATCATCCGAGCGCGCCTTGCGCGCGGCGTCGCCCTTGCATGCATTGTCGCAGGCCCATTGGCAGGTGTTTCAGCACCCGCCGCCGCGCAGACCAAGGTGCGCCTGATGCATGTCGAAGCTAATCCGCGTTATGTCGCGATCTGGCGAAATCTCGCAGACACCTATCAATCCCAGCATCCGGGCACCACGGTCGAGCTTCAGTTTCTCGAAAACGAGGCCTTCAAGGCCAAGCTGCCGACGCTTCTTCAGAGCAACGACGCACCCGATCTCTTCTACAGCTGGTCCGGCGGCGTGCTGAAGGCGCAGGCCGAGGCCGGCGCGGTGCAGGATCTGACCGAAGCCATGCAGGCCGACGATGGCGCCTGGGCCAAGAGCTTCACGCCGGCCGCGCTGAACGGCGCGACCATCGACGGCAAGACGCTCTGCGTGCCGCTGAAGATGAGCATGACCGGCTTCTTCTACAACAAGGCGCTCTTCGCCAAGGCCGGCGTCGATGCCGCCTCGATCAAGACCTGGGACGATTTCATGGGCGCCGTGAAGGCGCTGAAGACGGCGGGCGTCACGCCCATCGCGGGCGGCGGCGGCGACAAGTGGCCCCTGCATTTCTACTGGTCCTATCTGGCCCTGCGCGAAGGCGGGCAGCCGGCCTTTGCCGCCGCCAAGGCCAACGAAGACGGCGGTTTCACCGCAAAGCCCTTCGTGGACGCCTTCGCCAAGGTGAAGGAACTCGGCGCGGCCGAGCCCTTCCAGCCCGGCTATCTCGGCACGAAATGGCAGGACACGCTCGCCCTGTTCGGCGACGGGCGCGCCGCCATGCTGCTCACCTTCGACGACTCGGCCAACCGGCAGGCGGCCGCCGCGACAGACGGCAAGGGCATCGCGCGCGATCAGCTCGGCATCTTCCCTTTCCCCACTGTGGCGGGCGGCCAGTCCAAGGGCGACGAGACCTTCGGCGGCGTCAATTGCTGGGCGGTGTCGCGCAATGCCTCGAAGGAGGCGATAGACTTCGTGCGCTGGTTCAGCGGCCCGGAGGCGCAGCGCACCATGGCCGAAAACGGGATGCTGATCCCGGCCGCCGCCGGCGCGGACGCCGCGCTGAAGGACCCGATCGTTCAGGACTTCGCCGCGCAGCTGTCCCGCTCCAGCTTCCACCAACTCTTCCTCGATCAGGATCTCGGCCCCTCGGTCGGGCGCGTGGTCAACGACGCGACCATGGAGGTCGTCTCCGGCCAGATGGAACCGGAAGCCGCCGCGCAGGAAATCCAGGACGCGTTCGAGCTGGAATAGGCCGAGCGCCGTTTCAAGACGGCCGAGGGCGGCGTCGCACCGCCCCGCCATCCGCGTTTCGACAGGCGAAGGAGACGAGATGTCCGACGCGACCGGAATCATCGGGGCACGCGCCGCCCGCAAGGCGCCCGCCCTCGGCAAGCCGCGCCGCAGCGGCGCACGGGGTGGCACCTATCGCAATATCGGCGGAGTGGGGCCGGTTCTGGTGCTCTTCCTGCCGCCCGCGCTCCTCCTCTTCACGCTCTTCGTCATCCTGCCCATGGGCGAGGCGGCGTGGTACAGCTTGTTCGACTGGAGCGGCTATGGCGAGCCGACGAATTTCGTCGGGCTCAAGAATTTCGAGACGCTCTGGGGCAACAAGGCCTTTCGCACGGCGCTCACCAACAACGGCCTGATCATCCTCGTCTCGCTCCTGCTCCAGCTTCCGCTGGCGCTCTGGCTGGCGACGCTCGTGTCCAACCGCATTCCGGGCGCGACGGCCTTCCGCCTCGTGTTCTTCCTGCCTTACGTCCTCGCCGATGTCGCGGCCGGCCTGATCTGGCGCTTCATCTATGATGGCGATTACGGCCTCGTCGCCTCGCTCGCCAGCTTTGTGGGCGTCGCGACGCCCTATGTTCTGGCCGACCGGGACACCGCGATCTATGCCGTGCTGGCAGTGGTCGTGTGGAAGTATTTCGGCTTCCACATGATGCTCTTCATCGCCGGGCTCCAGTCGATCGACAAGTCGCTGTATGAAGCGGCCGATATCGACGGGGCGACACCCTGGCAGAAGTTCCGCACCATCACGCTGCCGCTTCTCTCGCCGACGATCCGCCTGTCGGTCTTCTTCTCGGTGATCGGCTCGCTCCAGCTCTTCGACATGATCATGCCGCTCACCGGCGGCGGGCCGTCCAACTCGACCCAGACCATGGTCACCTTCCTTTATACCTACGGCGTCACGCGCATGAAGGTCGGCTTCGGCAGCGCCATCGGCGTCGTGCTCTTCCTGATCTGCGTCACCCTCGCCTTCAGCTATCGACGGATCTTCATGCGCCATGACTGATACGCCGCGTGAACCCAGCTATGTGGAAAGCCGGCGTCGGCCGGGCTTTGTCGCCACGCTCTATCTCTATGCCAGCCTGTTTCTGGTGGCGGCCATCGTGCTCGTGCCGCTTCTGGCGACCGCGCTCGGCGGCCTCAAGACTCTCGGCGAGTTGCGGGTGAACCCGTTCGGCCTGCCCGATGTCTGGCAATGGTCCAACTATTGGGACATCCTGTCGGGCGCGCGCTACTGGCAGATGCTCGGCAATTCGCTGCTGATCGCCTCCGCGACCGTGGTTCTCACCGTCGCCGTCGCCTCCATGGCCGCCTTCGCACTCGCCCATGTGCGCTTCTTCGGCTCGGCCTTCCTGATGAACTATTTCCTGATCGGGCTGATGTTCCCGATCGCCACCGCCATCCTGCCGCTCTTCATCCGCATCCGCGATCTTGGTCTGCTCGACACGTATCTCGGCGTCGTCCTGCCGCAGGTCGCCTTCGGGCTCGGCATGTCGATTCTCCTGTTCCGCAACTTCTTCCGCAATGTGCCGAAGGAATTGTTCGAGGCGGCCTTGGTGGATGGCAGCGGCTATATCCGCTTCTTCTGGTTCGTCACGCTGCCACTGTCGCGGCCGATCCTCGCCACCGTCGCCATCGTTGCCTTCGTGAACAGCTGGAACAACTACATCATGCCGCTGATCATGCTGAACAGCGCGGACAAATATCCCTGGCCGCTCGGCATCATGATCTATCAGGGCGAGTTCTCCACCCAATGGCAGCTCGTCCTCGCCTTCATCACCCTCACCATTCTGCCGACCGTGATCGTGTTCTTCGCCGCGCAGAAGCATATCGTGGCGGGCCTCACCGCCGGCGCCGTCAAGGGCTGACAGGAGAACCGACCATGGCCACGATCGCGCTGCGCGACGTCAAGAAATTCTTCGGGCACCATCCCGTGCTGCACGGCATCTCGCTCGACATCGCGGATGGGGAATTCGTCATTCTCGTCGGCCCGTCGGGCTGCGGCAAGTCCACGCTGCTGCGGATGCTCGCGGGGCTGGAAGACATCAGCGAGGGTGAGATTCATATCGACGAGCGGGTCGTCAACGACATGGCACCCAAGGAGCGGGACATCGCTATGGTGTTCCAGAACTACGCGCTCTATCCGCATATGACGGTGGCCGAAAACATGGCCTTCTCGCTGCGTCTGGCCGGCGCGCCGCGCGCGCAGAAGGACGCCGCCGTGAACCGGGCGGCGGAAATCCTCGACCTCGGCCCCCTCCTCCGGCGCTATCCGCGCGAGCTTTCGGGCGGCCAGAGACAGCGCGTCGCCATGGGACGCGCCATCGTGCGCGATCCGCAGGTCTTCCTGTTCGACGAGCCGCTGTCCAATCTCGATGCCAAGCTGCGCGTTTCCATGCGCACCGAGATCAAGGCGCTGCACCAGCGCCTCGGAACGACCATGGTCTATGTCACGCATGATCAGATCGAAGCCATGACCATGGCCGACCGGATCGTCGTGATGAACGGCGGCAAGGTCGAGCAGGTCGGCGCGCCGCTCGAACTCTACGACCGGCCGGCCAATCTCTTCGTCGCGGCCTTTATCGGCTCGCCCTCGATGAACCTTCTCCAGGGCGAGGCCGCGCGCGGCGAAGGGGGCCCCGTCTTCCGCGCCAAGGGCGGCGCCACATTACCGCTGCCGGCCGGCACGCCCGTTGTGCCCGGCGCACCGCTCGTCTACGGCATCCGCCCCGAGCATCTGGAACTCGCCGAGCCCGGTGCGGCCGGCGACGCTGCGGCCGAGATCGCCGTGGTGGAGCCGACCGGCTCGGAAACGCAGGTCTTCATGAAGCTGGGAACCGATGATCTCGTCGGCGTCTTCCGCGAGCGCATCGCGGATCGGCCGGGCACAAGCCTGACCTTGCGCGTCGATCCCGCGCGCTGCCATCTTTTCGATCCCACGAGCGGCGCGCGCATCGCGCCCGGCGCATCCACGACATCCGTCCTGTCCTGAAAGGCGAAGCCCGCATGAAGAGCATCAAAGGCCCCGGCATCTTCCTTGCCCAGTTTGCCGGCGACGAGGCCCCGTTCAACTCCTTCGACGCGATTTGCCGCTGGGCCGCCTCGCTCGGCTACAAGGGCGTGCAGATTCCAAGCTGGGACGGCCGGCTCTTCGATCTGAAGCGCGCCTCGGAATCGAAGGATTATTGCGACGAGATCGCGGGCGTCGCCGCTTCGCACGGGCTCGTCGTGACCGAGCTTTCGACGCATCTTCAAGGCCAGCTCGTTGCCGTTCACCCGGCCTATGACGCGGCCTTCGACGGGTTCGCCGCCCCGGACGTGCGCGGCAATCCGGCCGCGCGGCAGGAATGGGCGGTGGATCAGGTGAAGCGCGCTCTGACCGCCTCGCGCCATCTCGGCCTCCACGCGCACGCCACCTTCTCGGGCGCGCTCGCCTGGCCCTATATTTATCCCTGGCCGCAGCGACCGGCCGGCCTCGTGGAAACGGCCTTCGATGAGCTGGCCCGCCGCTGGCGTCCGATCCTCGACCATGCCGAGGAGATGGGCGTCGACGTCGCCTACGAGATTCATCCCGGCGAAGACCTGCATGACGGGGATTCCTACGAGATGTTCCTGGAGCGCGTCGGCCACCATGCGCGCGCCAATCTCCTCTACGACCCTTCCCATTTCGTGCTGCAGGGGCTCGATTACCTCGCCTATATCGACATCTATCACGAGCGCATCCGCGCCTTCCACGCCAAGGACGCCGAATTCAACCCGACCGGGCGGCAGGGCGTCTATGGCGGGTTCCAGCCTTGGGCCAAGCGCGCCGGCCGCTTCCGCTCGCTGGGCGACGGACAGGTGGATTTCGGCTCCGTCTTCTCCAAACTCACGCAATATGGCTTCGACGGCTGGGCGGTGCTCGAATGGGAATGCGCGCTGAAGTCGCCTGAGCAGGGCGCGCGCGAGGGCGCTCCCTTCATTGCGGCCCATCTTATCGAAGTCACGGGCAAGGCCTTCGATGATTTCGCGGGATCGGGTACGGACGAGCAGGCGAACCGCGCCATGCTCGGCCTGGACCGCGCCTGATATCGACGGGAGGAGATCGTTTCATGAGTATCGAAGGCAGCCGCGCGACTACGGCCACCGATCCCATTCGCTTAGGGATGGTGGGCGGGGGCGAAGGCGCGTTCATCGGCGCGGTGCATCGCATCGCCGCCCGGATCGACGATCGATACAAGCTGGTGGCCGGCGCGCTCTCCTCGGACGCCGAGCGCGCCCGGCGCTCGGCCGAGGCCATCGGCATTGCGACGGATCGCGCCTATGCCTCCTTCGAGGAGATGGCCGAGCGCGAGGCCGCGAGGCCGGACGGGATCGAGGCCGTGTCCATCGTGACGCCCAACCACATGCACGCGCCGGCGGCGAAAGCCTTCCTGCGCGCCGGCATCCATGTGATCTGCGACAAGCCGCTCTCGATCAATGTCGCGGAAGCCGAAGAGCTGGTGGCGCTCCAGACGGAAACGGGGCGCATTCTCGCCGTCACGCACAACTACACGGGCTATCCGATGATCCGCGAGGCTCGTGAGTTGGTGCGCTCCGGTGCGCTCGGCGACATCCGCCTCGTGCAGATGGAATATGCGCAGGACTGGCTGAGCGAGCGAGCCGAGCTGTCGGGCTCCAAGCAGGCGGAATGGCGCACCGACCCCAAGCGCTCGGGCGGCGGCGGCTGCATCGGCGACATCGGCACCCACGCCTACAATCTCGGGGCCTTCGTCTCGGGGCTGGAAACGGACTCGCTTCTGGCCGAACTCTCGACCTTCGTGGAGGGCCGGCCGCTGGACGACGACGTGCGCGTTCTCCTGCGCTATCGCGGCGGGGCCAAGGGGCTTCTCTGGGCAAGCCAGGTCGCGGTCGGCAACGAAAACGCGCTGACGCTGCGCGTCTACGGCACCAAGGGCGGGCTCGAATGGAGCCAGATGGACCCGAACTATCTCTGGTTCTCCAAGCTCGGCGAGCCCAAGCAGCTTCTGACGCGCAACGGCGCAGGCACCGGCGAGGCCAGCCGTCGCCTGTCGCGCATCCCGCCGGGCCACCCGGAAGGTTATCTCGAAGGCTTCGCCAATATCTATTCCGAGATCGCCGAAGCGCTGGTCGCGGCGCGCAGCGGGGCGATGCCGGCCGAGGCCGTGACCTTCCCGACCGTCGCGGACGGGCTGCAGGGCATGCGCTTCATCGAAGCGGCGTTGCGCTCGTCGCAAAGCGGCAATGGCTGGGTATCGCTCGGCTAACCCCAAACGCAAAAGCCTTCGCGGACAGCCGCGGAGGCCCACCTCACGTCAGACGGACGGGCTCGGCGCATCCAGGGTGAAGACGATGCCGCGCTCGCGAAACTCCGTCTCGGCCTGACCGTTGAATTCGGCGCCGAGCGCCCGCTCGATGACGCGGGTGCCGAAGCCGCGCCGTGACGGAGCCTGGACCGGCGGGCCGCCGATCTCCTCCCAGCGGAACCAGAACCGAGGCCCGGCCGGGCCGTCGAGCTGATCCCAATTCACGACGACGCGGCCCGCATCCACCGACAGGGCACCGTATTTGACGGCATTCGTCGCGAGTTCGTGCAGCGCCATGACGAAGGCGAGCGCCATGCGCGGCGACAGGCGCACGGACGGGCCGGCGATCGTAAATCGCCGGAAGCCGCTGCTCTGGAATGAAGCCAGCGCGTCGGCCACGACGTTCACCATATCCGCGCCTTCCCAGCTTTCGCGCGTGAGCACATTATGCGCTCGGGCCAGTGACTGAAGACGGGCGTCGAGCGTTGTCTGGGCCTCTGCCAGTGAGGTGGAAAAGCGGAGAGTTTGGCTGGCGATGGATTGGATCGTCGCCATCGAATTCTTGACGCGGTGGTTCAGCTCGGCGGTCAGAAGCGCGCGGTGCTCCTCGCTGCGCTTGCGATCGGTGATATCGAGAGAAATCCCCACAAGCCGTAGGGGTCGACCCTCCCGATCATAGGCCGGCTGACCGCGCACCTGAAGCCATCGCACCTCGCCGGATGGCGTTCTCACGCGGTACTCGATGTCGTAGTTCTGGCGCTCCTCGATCGAAGTCCTCACCGCGGTCTGCATCCGCTCCCGGTCCTCGTCGAGGATCGCGTTCAGGAATCTCTCGTAGGGAAGGTCCTCGTCGGGCGCGAGACCGACATTGCTCTTGCAGGCGTCCGAGCAGATCAGTTCCAGCGGCTCCAATTCCAAGGTCCAGAAGCCGAGGCGTCCCGCCTCCAGAACGAAACGCATCCGCTCTTCGCTCTGGACAAGGGCACGAGTGCGCCGCTCGACCTCGCGCTCCAGAACGTCCCGATCTTCGCGCAATTGCACCAGACGTTCTTTTTCGAGCGTCACATCGGCCTGCGAGGCAACGAAATAGCTGAGGTCCCCAGCCTCGTCGAAGACAGGCGAAACCAGAAGGCGGTTCCAGAACCGCTCGCTCTTCTTGTTGTAGTTCACGAGATCGATTTCGATCCGCTCGCGCCGCGCCACCGCCTCGCTGAGACGCGCCAACGCCTCGGCGGATGTTTCCGGCCCTTGGAGGAAACGGCAATTGCGCCCGATGATCTCGGCAGGCTCGTAGCCGGTCAGCTTCGAGAAGGCTTCGTTGGCGAAGATGATCGGATTGTCCGGCTGCTTCGGATCGGTGATCACCATCGGCATTCGCGTCGCCTGCACGGCGGCCACGAAAGGGTTTCCAGCGGAGCCCACCGGCAAGAGTGTCTCGGCGATCCCCGCCTGATCTGGATGGTCCAACAAGGTTCTGTCGCGTCCTTTGCGACTCGATCGTCCATGTGCGATATGGATGCCGCGATATAGATTAGCGCAATCACGTTGCAATCGACAGCCCGAGACCTTGCTCTTCTTCGTGGTAGGGCCTCATGCTTTCGTTCGTCAATTGTTCCAAGGGTAGGGCCATTCGTCACGCGGGGCGCGATCATGGCCCGGCGGCGGCGCGAATCTGCGACGGCGCTTGCGAATGGTATTGTTTCCACACCCGGCGCATGTGCCGGGCCGAGGCGAAGCCCGCGCGGGCCGCCACCTCTTCCAGTCCGAGACTGGTGCATGTCAGAAGATCGTTCACCAGCGCGAGGCGCGCGCGCTGCATAGCCATCGTGACGCTCATGCCGGTATGGGCCATGAAGAGGCGCGAGAGGTTGCGCGCGCTCGCCCCGGCCACCTGCCCCAACTCATCCAGCGACCAGCCGCGCGCGGGGTCGGCGGCGATCGCGTCCTGCGCCCGGTGCACCACGGGATGCAGGTGGTTGCGCCCTTCCAGCTAGGGCGAGAGCTGCGGATCGCTCGGCCCGCGCCTGATATAGACGACGAGCGTGCGGGCCACCGCAACGGCGACGGCCGGCCCGCACCCGCCGGCCACGCCATGCAGCATGAGATCGATCCCCGCGGTGACGCCCGCGCTGCTCAGACGCTTGCGGTCCTCCACGAAAAGCCTGTTGTCCAGCACCTTGGCGCGCGGCGCGACCTCGGCGAGGCTCCTGCAGCTCGCATGATGCGTGCTGCAGGCATAGCCATCCAGAAGCCCCGCGCGCGCGGCGAGCAGCGCGCCTTCGCAAACCATCAGCAGCGTGTGGTCGGGACGCACACCCGTGCGCAGCCAGCTTACGATGCGCCCCACCGCTTCCTCGTCGTCCCCGGCGTTCGGCCAGGGCGCGAGGGCGGCTTTGGCGGAGCCCGGCAGAAACAGGATGGGCCCGGCCGGGATCGCCTCCGGCAGGGGCGCGACATCGCATACGCCCAGCCCGATGGACGAGAGCGTCGCCCCCTCGGGCCGACATAGGCGACATCGAACAGGACGCGGTCCTTAACGGCGTTGGCGACACGCAGGACCTTGAGCGGCTCCGCGAGATCCAGAAGCAGCGCGCGCGGCGGCACGACCACGACAAACGATATCCGCCGCCGCTCCGCGCTCATGCGGCAGCCGCCATGGGTCGGCCCGCCAAGGCTCCCTCGACCGTGGCGATCCGCGCGAAGCGACCGGCAAGGACGAGTTCCGTGCGGGCCTTGATGTCGGCTGGGCTGACGATCTGGCCGTTCGGATGGATCACCGCGAAGGTCAGGGTCGCTTTCGTCACATAGTCCACCGGAATGCCGCGCATGGTGGCTCCGTCGATCAGCGCCTGCTGGCGCTCCAAGTAAGCGTCGAGATCCACCTCGCTCCAGTAGGGCGCGTGACGAAAGGATTCCTGACCATCGATCACGAGAAGGGCGGTATCGGACATGGCGAGCCTCCCGAGGCTCGGTTTCTGTCCTCGCAGGATCGCCCGGTCCACCAGGCTGCGAAAGCGCCGATCCGGCCCATATCAGGACATATCCAGCCATTGCGGCGATCCCGTCCAGAGCGATCGGGCCGTTCATCCGCTCGACATGCGACGGCACCGTCGAACGACTGTGGCAACCATGGGCCATCGCCCCCCGATCACGGCCGATGGGCCCTTCGCGAACGCGGCCCGGAGCGCGCAGGCCAACCCGGCATTTGCCCGGATCGAAAGGCGCTCTCACGCTTTGCAAAGGCACCGGCCGGGCGTAGGACAGAGGGGCCGAAGGCGCCCTTGGCCCGGCGGGAGGAGTTTCATGAAGACACTAGCGATTTCGTCGCGCACTATCTGCGGCATCGAGGAACTGCCCGTTCACAGCCAGTCCGGTGTGACGCATGTTCTGTCGATCATCGATCCCGGCCACCCCGATATTCACCACTTCGAAGCCTTTTCGAAACATCTGCGCACGACACTGCGCTTTCACGACATCATCGACCCGATCCCCGGCCAGATCATGCCGGCCAAGGAGCATGTCGCGGCCATTCTCGGCTTCGGCGCCTCGCTCGATAAAGGCGCGGTGGAAGGCACGGCGGGTCACCTCCTTGTTCACTGCCACATGGGCATCTCCCGCTCCACGGCGGCGATGGTCACACTGATGGCGCAGGGCGATCCGGACGCCAGCGAGGAAGAGTTGTTCGAGCGCCTGCGCAAGATCCGCAGCAAGGCCTGGCCGAATTCGGTGATGATCGCCTATGCCGACGAAAAGCTCGGGCGCGGCGGAAAGCTGGTCGAGGCGCTGCGCCGCCACTATGGCCATCAGCTCCAGCACAAGCCGGAATATGGGCAATGGATGCGCGAGTTGAAGCGCGGCCGCGAGGTCGAGATGGCCCTGCCCGCCTGACGGCTTTCGCAGACTGTCTCTTTCGGCTTGCGAAAGGGGCAGTCCTTTCAGGGCCACCTACCGGGACATGAGGCGCGGCGCTGCTTCTTGGCGTCGTACATGGCCCGGTCGGCCTCGGCGAGAAGGTCGGCCGAGGTCATGCCGGCGCGCCAGAGAGCCATGCCGAAGCTGAGACCGACATCGAGATGCCGGTCCTCCCACAGCATGGGTGCGCATGAACTCGCTTGCAGGCGCTGCATCGCCAGTTCAGCCGCTTCCCTTGTCGCGGCCGAAAGAATGGCGGCGAATTCGTCTCCCCCGATCCGCGCCAGCCGGTCGTTGTCGTGAATGCCCTTGGCCAGACGCTCCGCGATATGTCTGAGAACGGCATCGCCGGTCGCGTGGCCATGCTGATCGTTGATGGGCTTGAACCGATCCACATCGGCGAGCACGACCGCGAAGGCACGGCCCGTATCATTCGCCGCCGCGAGGGCATTGGCGAGGTCCCGCTCGAAACGTCGGCGGTTGCAGATGCCGGTCAAAGCGTCCTTGAACGCCGCGCTGCGCAGTTCGAGTTCGGCCAGCTTGCGGTCGGTGACATCGAGCGCCAGCCCGAACACGCCCTGAACGTTCCCGGTTCGGGCATCGAGCACGGGGGAAAGCGTGGTACGCCACCATTTGGCGCCCCCTGGTAGGTCGAGATGCTGCTCGTACTCGTAGCCGGCCCGTGTGCCGATGCAATAGCGGTACTGCCTCTCGACCTGTGAGGCGACATGCGCCGGCAGACATTCCTCGGGGGTCCGCCCGATGATCCTGTCGGCCACCAGACCCGTCAGATGACAGATGAGATCGTTCACCGCGTCGAAACGAAGCTTGCCATCCGTCCCGAGCGCCAATGAAAAGGCCGGCGCACCCAGCAGACCGACATCGATTCGATGCATGAAACTTGCCCTCCTATGCCCTTCGTTGTGGGTCGGAGTTCTCACTTTTCCAGAATGAACCCGGATAGTGTTCGAAAGGCCGCCGGGTCGGCGCGGCGTTGCTTGTTGTCCGGGCTGCCGTTGCCAATGTCAGCCGATCCTCCGCCGAGACTTCCGAAATAGTCTCTTAGACATACGATCTGGTCGGCCGCGGACGAAGAGGGATTCGAAGGAAGCCAGACAGGAAGACGATCTTAATGGATAGGCGGGTAGGGTCCGACCCGAAGACTCTGCCCGTTCGCAGGAGACGGTGATGAAGCTTGGAACGAAGATCATCGCGTGGGTGGGCGCAGGTCTGGCGTTGACGCTGCTGCCGAGCGCCATCTATCTGGCCAGCGAAACACGAGAGCGAGCCGTGGAACGGGCTCATGATCTGGTTCTGGCGGAAGCGGCAAGCGCGGCGAACAGCATCAAGAGCGAACTCAACGAATATGCCGGCAGCCTTGCCACCTCCGTCGTGCTTCTGGGCCGGGCCCAGGAACAGGGGCAACTGACACGGCCCGAGCTCGTCACGCTCCTCAAACGCCAGCTCGAGGCCTTTCCGACCGCGTTCGGCACCTGGTTCACAGAAGCGCCCAAGGCGTTGGACGGGCGGCAGGACGAGGTGAAGGACGACAAGGCGCTCGGCACCAACAAGAACGGCGTCTTCGCCGGATACTGGACGCGCGAAAGCGCCTCCTCCCTGACCTTCTCCACCTTCAACGACGACGCTCAAGCCGAATGGTGGACCAAGCCGACGCAAAGCGGCAAGCCGAGTTCGACCGAGCCCTATATCGAGACGGCAACCGGCAACAACACGCTGATCGCCAGCCTGATGGCGCCGCTTTCCGCCTCGGGAAAACTGATCGGCGTGATCGGCATGGATGTCGACCTCGGCTCGCTCTCGGCCCGGCTTCTGGCCTTGAAGCCGATGGGCGTCGGGCAGGTCATGCTTCTGTCGGAAAAGGGCAACTGGATCGCTCATCCCGATGCGGCGCTTCGCACCAAGCCCTATGAGGGCGCGGGCAGCGACGAACTCAAGAAGGCCATGACGGAGGGCGTGCCCGTGACCGCCACGCTCACCGGCCCCGACGGATCGCAGATCGAGCGCAGCTTCGTCCCCCTCCTCATCCCCGTCATCAATTCGCGCTGGTTCGTGGCGCTCGACATGCCCACAGAGGCGATCGTCGGTCCGGCCGATCGCAACGCCTATACGATGATGGGCGCAATCCTTCTGGCGATGCTCGTGGTGATGGGGCTCGTGATCCTGGCGTGCCGGCGCCTGATCGCACAGCCCTTGAAGCTCGTGATCGAGAACGCCCATGCCATCAGCGCGGGCGATCTCAGCCGGGATATGCCAGCCAAAGGAAACGACGAGATTGCCGAACTCCTGCGCGCCATGTCCGGAATGACGCGGCAGCTGCGCGAGATCGTATCGTCGGTTGTCGTCTCGGCGCAGCAGGTGGCTTCGGGGTCCACGCAGTCGGCCGCGACAGCCGAACAGCTCGCCTCCGGCGCGACAGAGCAGGCAGCGGCTTCCGAGCAGGCGTCCGCGGCCGTGGAGCAGATGACCGCCAATATTCGTCAGAACGCCGACAATGCGGGGCAGACGGAAAAGATGGCTGTTCGGGCGGCCGAGGACGCGCGCACCAGCGGAGACGCGATGGCGGGCTCGGTGGAGGCGATGCGCTCCATCGCCCAGAAGATCGAGCTGGTGCAGGAGCTGGCTCGCCAGACCGATCTTCTGGCGTTGAATGCCGCGATCGAGGCCGCGCGGGCCGGGCAGCACGGCAAGGGCTTCGCCGTCGTGGCCTCGGAAGTGCGCAAGCTCGCCGAGCGCTCGCGCACGACCGCCGAGGAGATCGGCCGATTGTCGGATCGCTCGCTCGCCACGTCGGAGGCCAGCGGCCAGATGCTGTCGCGGCTGGTGCCCGACATCCAGCGAACCTCCGAACTGGTTCAGGAAATCTCGGCCGCGTGCCGCGAGCAGGCGATCGGCATTGCCCAGATCAATCAGGCGATCCAGCAGTTGGATCAGGTGACACAGGCCAATGCCGGCGCGGCGAGCGAGATGGCCGCAACGGCCGACCAGCTTTCGGGTGAAGGCCACCGGCTTCTGGACTGCACGAGCTTTTTCGAACTGGATGCGTCCGCGCAGCCGTCCCCCGCGCCCGCGAGCCAGCCCGCCGCTTCGAACGAAGCAGGGCCGTCGAGCCCTGTTCAAACGGCCGCCCCGCACCCGGCAAAGGCGGCGTAAGCATTCGCGCAAAGACGGAAGCGGAGGCAACTGATCCGCTTTGGTCGCGCGGATCGACGGTGAGCGGCGCTTCGGCCCTATGCGGAGGCCTGTCGCGTAGGCGGCGGACGAAAATCCAAGCTGCCTCGCGTACACATTTCTGTTATGGCGCGGGCGTCACTCCTTCCCATCACGAGACGACCTGTGCCCGACACGCATCCCCAAGCCGAGGCGCTGTTCCTCCTGACTGAAACAGCGCGGCGCTTTCGAGAGGCGTTCGAGGCGTCTTTGGCGTGCAACCCGGCCGGTCTCACCCCGGCTGCGATCCGAACGCTGGGCAACGTCATCCGCTTTCCCGGCTCGCGCCAGAATGTTCTGGCCGAGCGCATGGAAATCGAACCCATGTCCCTGTCATCGCACATCAATCGCCTGCGCAAGGACGGTTATGTGACGCAAAGCTGCGACCCGCTCGATCGCCGCGCCAAGCTCGTTCATCCGACCGAAAAGGCCATCCAGCTGATGATCGAGCTGGATCCGGGTTTCGACGCCCTATACCAGACGACGACGCGTGGGCTGAGCAAGGAAGAGATGACGCTTCTGGCCGCCGGGCTTGCGAAGATGCGCGCCAATATCGCGACCGACCCCAGCCTCACCCAGCCCTTCACGCTCATTCCCAAAACCGAGGGCGAACAAGCGTCCTGAAGGTCGGGTGGTCAGGGCGGCCGAAATCCTGTCTTCTCCCCGCCAGGACTTTTGGCGGGCGTTCCGATGAGCCATCGGATCGGCGAACGGGGCGGGAGATGACGACACAGACGATCAGCCTGCCGCAGGCGCGCCGGATCGCCCTCGCCGCGCAAGGGTTCGGGGCCAAGCCCAGCGCCGCGCCGGGTCCGCTTCAGCTGCAGCGCACGCTGCGCAGGCTCCATCTGCACCAGATCGACAGCGTCAACGTTCTGTCCCGCGCCCATTATCTGCCCGCCTTTTCGCGTCTAGGCCCCTATGAGCGCGCCCATCTCGACACTTTGGCCTGGGGGCCGAAGCGCCAGCGCCGATTGTTCGAATATTGGGCGCACGAAGCCTCGCTCTTGCCTTTCGAACTGCAACCGTTCCTGCGCTGGCGCATGGCGGCGGCCGACCGGGGCGAGACGGGGTATGGGCGGATGCGACGTTTCGCGACCGAGCGCCGGTCGGAAGCCATGGCGCTGCACGAGCGGATCAGTCGCGAAGGGCCACTCGCGATTTCGGATTTCGAAAGCCACAAGGGCAAGGCCGGTTGGTGGGAATGGAGCGACACGAAAAGCGCGCTGGAATGGCTTTTCTGGGCCGGCCATATCACGACCGGCGCGCGGCGCGGCAATTTCGAGCGGGTTTACGACCTGCCCGAGCGGGTCATCCCGGCCGATGTCCTGAACCTGCCGAGCCCGAGCGCGCAGGAGGCGCACCGGGCCTTGATCGAACGGGCGGGCGCGGCGCTCGGGATCGCGACCGAGGGCGAGTTGCGCGACTATTTCCGCCTGACGCCCGATGAGGCGCGCCCGGCCATTCGCGCGCTGGCCGAAGAGGGCGTGCTCTTAGCCGTCGATGTGCCGGGCTGGCGCCATGCCTGGCTGTACCGGGACGCCAAGCGCCCGCGACGGATCGCGGCACAGGCGCTCCTGTCGCCCTTCGATCCCCTGGTCTGGGAGCGCTCGCGCACCGAGCGCCTGTTCGGCTTCCGCTACCGGATCGAAATCTATGTTCCCGCCGACAAGCGCCAATACGGCTATTACGTCCTGCCGTTTCTGCTGGATGAGGCGCTCGCAGCGCGTGTCGATCTCAAGGCCGACCGCGCCGCCTCGCGCCTCGTCGTCCGCTCGATCCATCTGGAACTTGGCGCGCCGGACGGAACACGCGAAGCACTCCAGGCGGAACTGGAGCGCCTCGCGGCCTGGCTGGGGCTGCACGAAACCATGCGCTTCGAAACGCCGACAAGCTCATAGGGGCCCGTCGGACATCTCGCCGACGACGAGCCGGCCAGCGTGACCCCGGCAGGATGCCGGCCCTCTTGAGCTCAGCTCGCGGACACCACTTCCAACGGGCCGTGGTCGTCGCAATGGTCACCATGGGGATGGTGCAGGCGGCCATTCACGAGATAGTCGACGTGATCGCCATGCGGCACGGCTTCGTGGCCGCAGCCGGGGCCATGCACGTGACCGGCCTCGTGCCCGGTGCAGCCTTCGCCGTGATTGCAACGGTCGGGATTGGTGGCGCTGACCTCGATCACATGTTCGTCCACATGGTCGCCATGGGGGTGATGCAAGTGGCCGTCATGCAGGTAGTCCACATGATCGCCGTGCCGAACGGCGGTATGGCCGCAGCCGGCGCCATGCTTGTGCGGGTGGTCGTGGTGGACGGTGCAATTCTCAGCCATGGGTTGCTCCTTTCAGGAATGATGCTCTTCGCAGGCGTGATCCAAGGCATTCGAAACAAGCGTCAGCACATGCGCGTCGTGCAGCCGATAGAGCATGGACTTGCCCTCCCGCCGACGCGCCACAAGCCGGGCCGACCAAAGCAGCCCGAGCCGGGCCGACACGGTGGTCAGCTTCTCCTGCGTGGCGGAGGCGAGATCCGACACCGTCGCCTCCCCCCGCGCCAATTCGACGATCAGCCGAAGCCGAGCCGGATCGGCGAGGGCCGAAAACATCGTGCCAGCGGCCTGCAACTGCTCGTCGGTCAACTCACGCGATTCGTTTGCCATGCATCAATCCATAATTCCATGGAATGATGGAATCAAGAGATTTTTGATCGCATCTGACGATGCGTGCGGAGCGGTCAGAGCAGATCCGAGACGCCAGCAGGGCGCCGCCCTTACATCCGTAGGCGCGACCCTATTTACCCCATTCCAGCGTATTCCAAGGTAAACGTTGCTCCCGACTTTGCTGGCGTCCATTCTAGGCCAGTCCTCGCTTGGGCGAATCCGTCGGGTCGCGAGCCGGCAAGGAGGGAGGGGACCTGAAATGACTCCGAGCCAGGCATGCAACTCCTCATCGACGGCCCCGTCCACCCCCGATTGCCTGCCACGCGTGATGCCAGATTTGATCGAGGGCCTGGACTGGTCCGGCACCGCTCTGGGGCCGCGTGGTTCCTGGCCGGTGGCCGTGGACGTTCTTATGTGCGTGATGCTCGAGTCGCGGCAGCCGATGCTCGTTGTCTGGGGCCCATCGCACACGATGGTCTATAACGACGCCTATATCTCGTTCCTGGGGAGCAAGCACCCCGCTGCGCTGGGGCGTCCCGTTCTCGACGTCTGGAGCGAAGCGGCCGATCAACTGCGGCCCATGATCGAGCATGTCTATGCCGGCGGCTCGAGCTTGGGGGACGACCTCGAACTGCATCTGGATCTCGGCGACGGCCCGCGGGAAATGCATTTTGCCTTCTCCACCAGCGCCGTGCGGGATGACGCTGGCGCCATAGGGGGCCTTCTGTGCATTTGCACCAATACGACGGAGGTGGTCCGAGCTCGCCGCGAAAGCGAAGAGAACTACCGCCATGCGATGGAACTCAGCCCCCAGATCGCCTGGACCGCACGACCCGATGGATATGTCGACCAGTTCTCGAACCGATGGGAAGTTCTGACGGGCCAAACGGGCGAAGGCTTCGCTTGGCGCGAGGCGCTTCATCCGGACGAGCGCGACAACGCCTATGAGATGTGGCTTGCCGCAACCCGCGACCGTCACCCCTACAGGGTCGAAATCAGGGTTTGTCTGCGCGACGGAACCTACCGTTGGCATCGGGTCCAAGCCTTTCCGCGCCTTGCCGCCGATGGCTCCATCTTGCGTTGGTACGGCACGACGGAAGACATCCACGAACGCAAGGTCGCCGACGAGCACATGCGCTCGATTCTGGAGACCGTGCCCGATGCCATGATCGTCATCGACGAGAAGGGCACCATCCATTCCTTCAGCAAGACCGCCGAGCGGCTCTTCGGTTACACGTCCGGCGAGATCGTCGGCCAGAATGTGCGCCGCCTGATGCCCGAGCCCTATCAATCCTTTCACGATGGCCATCTTGCGCGATACGTCGCCACGGGCGAGCGCAAGGTGATCGGCATCGGCCGCATCGTGATCGGCCAGCGCCGGGACGGGTCCACCTTCCCTATGGAACTGAGCGTGGGGGAAATCCGAACCGGCACAGGCCACTTCTTCACCGGCTTCATCCGCGACCTGACCGAACGACGCGCGGCGGAAGAGCGCATTCAGGAAATTCAGGCCGAGCTTCTCCAAGTTTCGCGTTTCACCGCGCTCGGCGAAATGGCTTCGGCTCTGGCGCACGAACTCAACCAGCCGCTGACGGCCATCACGAATTATCTCCATGCCTGCCGCAAGCTGCTGGAACAACCGGATGGGGACGCTCGCCCGAACTGCGCCCTCGTCGGCCAGGCCGTTTCCGAGGCGGCCGAACAGGCCGTTCGCGCCGGCGAAATCATTCGATCGCTTCGATCGCTGGTGAAGCGGACCCAAGGGCATTCGCAGGACGAGGCTCTGGCCAAACTCGTCGAAGAAACCTGCGCCCTCGCCATGGTCGGCACCCGCGAAGCCGATGTGAAGATCCGCATCGCCGTGTCGCCGAACGCGCGGACCATCCATGCCGATCGCGTTCAGATCCAACAGGTCCTGCTGAATTTGATGCGCAATGCGATCGAAGCGATGGAGGACTCACCGCAACGGGAGTTGAGCGTAACGGCCAATCCCTCGCCTTGCGGGCGGCACGTGGAGATCGCGGTTTCGGACACGGGGCCGGGTTTGGCGCCCGAAATCGCCGAGACCCTGTTTCAACCCTTCAACACAACGAAATCGAACGGCCTCGGTGTCGGCCTGTCGATCTGTCGCAGCATTGTCGAGGCGCATGGAGGAAAGATCGCCGTCGAGCCGCGACCAGGACGCGGGACGACCTTCCGATTCGTGATCCCCGCCCGAAAGGAAAAGACGAGTTCCCATGTCTCGTAGTGCCGTGGTTCATATCATCGACGACGACCGCGATGTTCTGAAGTCGCTGAGCTTCCTCATGGCGGCTCATGATCTGCCCTGCCAGATCTATGGCACGGCGGATGCGTTCCTGGAGAACCTCACACAGGAAACGGCCGGCTGCATTCTCAGCGACGTGAGGATGCCCGGCATGGATGGATTGGAACTCCTGTCGCATGTGCGCGCATCCGGCAGCCATCTACCCTTCATCGTGATGACAGGACATGGCGACGTGCCGCTGGCCGTGCGGGCCATGAAACAGGGAGCCACGGATTTCATCGAGAAGCCGTTCAGCGAAAAGGCGCTCCTGGCCATCATTCAAATCGCCTTGGAAATCGACCGGCAGAACGACCTGCGCGACGTGAAGGCCCGCGAGGCCCGCGAGCGCCTGGCCCTGTTGACGGCGCGCGAGACCCAAATCCTCGAACTCGTCGCCACGGGCATGTCGAGCAAGCTGATCGCCTATCAGTTGGAGTTGAGCGCGCGGACGGTGGATGTGCACCGGGCCAACATCCTTTCCAAGCTGAATGTCGACAATGCCATCTCGGCCGTGGCGCTCCTGATCGATGCGCGCGGCCAGACCTCGTCGTAGACCGTATCCAGCGCTGATCCATTCGATCCGGCGGGTTTTTCCCCGCCTTGGCTTGGGGCCGATCCTCGGCTTTCTTCAACGCATCCGCTGAGAGGGTCGCTGGCAAGCCTCGATGTTCCGTCGCGTCTGCCCGAAGAAAGTGTCGAACGGGTCTCAGCTGGGCCGGCAGGCTGCGACATTCATCCACAGATGCGGCTCGGATATTCGCTCATTTAGGCAGGAACCAAACCGCCTCCACCGCCCTTTCCACGGCGCATCACGAACCCGTGAAAGGATGCAGGAATGATGAAGCAAGCCTTGCTGGCGACGGCCTTCGCTGTCGGCCTCACCTCCTGGGCCGCAGCGCAGCAGCCAGCGCCCCGGCCGGCGACTCCCCCCGCCGCTACGGACGCCGACGCACCGCCCCCGCCGCCTGCCATGGCCAAGGGTCCGCGCGCGCCGGGCGATATG
>NZ_LDQA01000039.1 GCF_001475935.1 Aureimonas ureilytica | reverse complement strand
TTAATAGGTCCTGAGCCTAGAAGGGTGGCAAGTACAGTCCGGCCGATGCCGGGCACCGCCAAGAGGAGGTGCGCCTGATCGGCCAGGGGGTGGTCCGCTTGGATCAGGTCCGCGATGCGCCGATCAAGATCGCTGATCTGCCGGGCGAGCATCTTGACCATGGCTTCGATGCTGGCTGCGATCTCTTCCTGCCTGGCGCTGTGGCGGTGCAGCTTCTCGGCCTTTCGCATGTCGACCAACTGCCTGCGCCGCCCGAGAAAATCGGAGAGCCGGGCGTGGGCTTGGCTGAGCGGGACGGTGGTCGGAAGGTCGAGGGCGGAGCCCATCTGCGCCAGGCGCGAGCATCGACGCGGTCGGTCTTGGCCAAGACGCCCGTGGTTCTGGCGAACTCGCGGGCCTGACAGGGATTGACGCGCGAGAAGGGATGGCCGCGCTCGACAAGGGCCGCGATGAGGTGGCCGTCGCAGCCGCTGGTGGCCTTGAACATGACGAGAACGTCGCGGTCGAGCGTGTCGAGGAAGGCCGAGATGTCCTCCAGCGTATTGGCGATGCGCTCGACCTTGGCCGAGGGCAGGCGGCAGAGATCGATGAAGCCGTGTGAAAGATCGCAGCCGACAACAGGCTGTGGCATGGTGAAAGCTCCTGTCCATGTCGTGCAGGATTTGTCGTCCCAAGCAACTGTTCAGGTTCAAGCAGACGCGGAGGGGACCCTTGCTCCCCCACGGGCTCTAGGCTCTGGGGGCCAGGCTCCTTTCCGCGCAATCACCTTCTTACATTTCCAACAGACAGGGGCCTTAGGAGAGCCGCGAGCCAACTGACGTGAGACAGCTGCAGTGTCAGGCGGGGGGAACAGAACGGCCACTTCGAGTGTGCTCTCGAACGACAAGTCTGCGATGGCGGCGAATGCGTTCCGAGCCCGGAGGTCGGCGGCCCTTGCCGGCTCGAATTCAGGCAGCGCTGTCCGGCCGCTCTTGTGAAGCCGGCCTTGCGCGAACCGGCGCGCCTTTGCCGCTGGAGCGTTCGGAGAATTGGAACGCGTCAACTTCCCGAAGCCTGAAGGGCCGGACGAATCCGGCCCTCGCGCAAGCATCGAGCGTTGCGGGCGGAGCCGACGCTGCCGGACTCAGTTGCCCTTCTTGTCCATTTCTTCCAGCCGGCGCTGCATGGCGGCGAGTTGATCGCGCATCGTGGCGAAATCGTCCGCCGTTGGCCCCGCCGCAGCGGCGGCATCGGACGCGCGCTCGGGCGGGCGGGCGCTCGGCTTCTCCGGCATCCCCATCGCGCTGGCGAGGAACGGGTTGAACATGCCCATCGCCTCGCGGAACATCTCCGTGTTGCGACGCACCTGCGTTTCCATCATCTGGAGCGGGTTGCTGTTGCCGGCCCCGCGATAGGATTCCTGCTCGCGCGAGAAGGCGGCCATGGACTGTTCGAGATAGGCGGGAATGACCATCTGCATTTGGTCGCCGTAGAAGCGGATGAGCTGACGCAGGAAAGCGATGGGCATGAGGTTCTGCCCGCCCTTGTTCTCCTGCTCGAAAATGATCTGGGTCAGGACGGAATGGGTGATGTCCTCGCCCGTCTTGGCATCCTGCACCACGAAGTCCTCGTTGCCCTTCACCATGGCCGCGAGGTTCTCCAGCGTCACGTACATGCTGGTGCCGGTGTTGTAGAGACGGCGGTTGGCGTATTTCTTGATAATGGTGGTTTCGTTATGGCGTGCCATCCGCTCTCTCCCAAGGCGATCGAATCCGGGCCGTCTTTCGCTGCCCCTGCGAAAGGATAGCCTTGTTTTTATCCTCTTTCCAAACGGTTCCGACTGTTTTTCTTGGGAAAATTCGCTTCGGGTTTCTCGCAGCCGCACCATGGCTGGGGACGAGATCCTGAAATCTGTCGTTGTGTTTGACAGGTTCCTAACCACTCTGCGAAGGTCTGACCGAATGCCGCCGCGCGCAAGCCGAAAGGCGGCAGGATCGGGAGAAAAGGGC
Organism: Aureimonas ureilytica; assembly: GCF_001475935.1. Classification (GTDB taxonomy): domain Bacteria; phylum Pseudomonadota; class Alphaproteobacteria; order Rhizobiales; family Rhizobiaceae; genus Aureimonas; species Aureimonas ureilytica_A. The sequence continues at coordinate 3,294 of NZ_LDQA01000039.1, read as the reverse complement.
AGGGCATGAGCGCATCTCAGCGAATCGTCATTGTCGGGGCGGCGCGCACGCCGGTCGGCTCGTTCAACGGAGCCTTCGCCTCCGTTCCCGCCCATTATCTCGGCGCGGTCGCCGTCACCGAGGCGCTGCGGCGCGCCGGGGTCGAAGCCGGCGATGTGGACGAGGTGATTCTCGGTCAGGTCCTTCAGGCGGCCGAGGGGCAGAACCCGGCTCGTCAGGCCGCCATGAAGGCGGGCGTTCCGAAGGAAGCCAGCGCCTGGGGCCTCAACCAGCTCTGCGGATCGGGCCTTCGCGCCGTGGCGCTCGGCGCGCAGCAGATCATGACGGGCGATGCGCGCATCGTCGTGGCGGGCGGCCAGGAATCCATGTCCATGGCTCCTCATGCCGCGCATCTGCGCGCAGGCCAGAAGATGGGCGATCTGAAATTCATCGACACGATGCTGAAGGACGGCCTGATCGACGCCTTTCAGGGCTATCACATGGGCAACACGGCCGAGAACGTGGCGCGCCAGTGGCAGATCACGCGCGAGGAGCAGGACGAGTTCGCCGTCCGCTCGCAGAACAAGGCGGAAGCCGCGCAGAAGGCCGGCCGCTTCAAGGACGAGATCGTTCCCTTCACCGTCGCCAGCCGCAAGGGCGACGTGGTGGTGGAAGAAGACGAATACATCAAGGCCGGCACGACGCTGGACAAGGTGCAGAAGCTCAAGCCCGCCTTCGACAAGGAGGGCACGGTGACGGCCGGCAATGCCTCGGGCATCAATGACGGCGCGGCCGCTCTGGTGCTGATGACGGAAGAGGAGGCCGCGCGCCGTGGCCTCTCGCCGCTGGCGCGCATCGCCTCCTTCGCGACGGTCGGCGTCGACCCGGCGGTGATGGGCTCGGGCCCGATCCCCGCGTCGCGCCGCGCGCTGGAGCGCGCCGGCTGGCGCATCGAGGATCTCGACCTCGTGGAGGCCAACGAGGCCTTCGCCGCTCAGGCCTGCGCGGTGAACAAGGATCTCGGCTGGAATCCGGACATCGTCAACGTCAATGGCGGCGCCATCGCGATCGGCCATCCGATCGGCGCGTCGGGCGCGCGCTGCCTGAACACGCTTCTGTTCGAGATGGGGCGCCGCGAAGCCAAGCGCGGCCTCGTCACGCTCTGCGTCGGCGGCGGCATGGGTGTCGCCATGTGCCTCGAGCGCTTCTAGCCGCTCGCGCCACGCGCCCGGGCGGTCATGCTCCCGGGCGTTCCGGCCGCAGAATGCGGTTGAGGGCTTGATCGGCGGCCGGAGATGCGAGGTCTGACCTCCAGCGCTCCGCCGCCCGTTCTTCGATGATCCCGAAGATTTCGCTTTTCGGCTCGCGGCCTTGCATGGCGGCGGCCCGTTTTGCGTCATCCCTGCACCCATAAAAATGGAGGAAGCAAATGAGTCGAGTGGCGATCGTAACGGGTGGAACGCGCGGCATCGGCGCGGCCGTGTCCAAGGCGCTGAAAGACGCCGGCTACACGGTGGCGGCCAATTATGCCGGCAACGACGCGGCGGCCGAGGCTTTTCGCGAGGAAACTGGCATCGCGGTCTATAAGTGGGACGTCAGTTCCTATGAGGCTTGCGCCGAGGGTATCGCCAAGGTTGAGGCCGATCTCGGCCCGCTCCGGGTTCTCGTCAACAATGCCGGCATCACGCGCGATGCCATGTTCCACAAGATGACGCCCGAGCAGTGGAGCGCGGTGATCAACACCAATCTCAACAGCCTCTTCAACATGACGCGCCCGGCCTGGGATGGGATGCGCGAGCGCAAGTTCGGCCGTGTCATCAATATCTCCTCGATCAACGGCCAGAAGGGGCAGGCCGGGCAGGTGAACTATTCCTCCGCCAAGGCGGGCGATATCGGCTTCACCAAGGCCTTGGCGCAGGAAGGCGCGCGCGTCGGCATCACGGTCAATGCGATCTGCCCCGGCTATATCGGGACGGAGATGGTGCGCGCAATCGACGAAAAGGTGCTGAACGAGCGCATCCTGCCGCAGATTCCGGTCGGCCGCCTCGGCGAGCCCGAGGAAATCGCCCGCACGGTTCTGTTCCTCGCCTCCGACGAGGCGGGCTTCATCACCGGCTCGACCCTGTCGATCAACGGCGGTCAGCACTTCGCCTGACCGAATCCCGCGTTGCGCTGCGGCGAAATGGGTCGCCGCAGCAAAGGGAACCGATCCTCCAACGGGGCATTTTGCCGGCGACATGCAACGGATGACCGTTGCGACCCCGTTTGAGGATTGACATCATGATCCGCAGAAACATCACCCTCGCGCTCGCTGCCGTCGCCCTGCTCGGCACTGCCGCCCCGACCCTGGCGCAGGGAATCGAGATCGGCCGCGACGGCGTGCGTCTGGTGGACCCGAACCAGCAGCAGCAGCGCGACATGCGCCGCGACGATCGCCGTGGCCGCGAGATCGGCGAGCGCGACGCCGTTCGTATCGCCCGTTCGGAAGGTGTGCGCGAGGTGGACGATGTGACCCGTATGCGCAACAGCTTCCGTGTCATGGGCACGGATCGTTCGGGCGACGACATCCAGGTCGATATCGACCGCCGCACCGGCGAAGTTCTCTCGGTCCGCTAAGGTGAAGCTCTGAGGGGTAAGGCCACTCCGGTCCGGGCCAGATGGCACCGGCACGGAGCAGTGCCCCGAACGGGCAGGATGCTGACTCCCGGCAAGCAACGCTTCAACGGGATCAGCCGAAATGTTTTCCAGTTCGGGAAAAGGTGGCGCCTTGGCGCCGCCTTTTTTGCGTTGCCAGCCTATGCCAGGTCGTGACCATCGACTATCTCGGTTCGACATGTATGCGATTCGTTGGATAGCCAAATTCCGGCGAAGCGCGCGATGGTCCTGCCCGCCTTTTCGTGCGCGCGCCCCAGGCGGGGCGTGGGGGAGTTGAACATATGGTGAAATCTGTCTGGCGCGCGGGCCTCCTCGTCGCCTTGACCCTCGTCACGGCCGCTCCGGCCATGGCGCAAGCCTTGCAGATCGGGCCGAACGGCCTTCAGATCGTGCCGGGCGCCGATGATCGTCGCCGGGCAGGCTCTGAAGGCCGTTCGGCGCGATCTTGAAGGCTTGCGCTATGGCCGGAGCGGACGTGAAGAGGGTCAACGCGACGAGGAGGCCCGCGCGCCAGACAGATTTCACAATCTGTTCAACTCCCCAACGCCACGGCTGGGGCGCGCGAACGAAAGGGCGGGCAGGACAATAGCGCGCTTCGCCGGAATTTGGTTATCCAAAGAATAGCATACATGGTGAACCGCGATAGTGGATGGTCATGAA
>NZ_LDQA01000038.1 GCF_001475935.1 Aureimonas ureilytica | reverse complement strand
TGCGGCAGGATTGCGGCCAGCTCGTCCGACACGGCCTGGATCGCCGCCTGAAACTCCAGCCGCCCGGCCAGCGCCTGCGACACGCGGATGAGATGCCGGAACAGGGTCTCGTTGCCGAGGCGCCTGCGGCGAGGGGTGGGGGCTGGCGCATGGGCGGAGGCGACGATCGGGCTCATGGTCAGACACCACCATGTTCGCGGGTGGTGCGCCAGACCGCACTCTGGCAGCAATGTTGCGGGTTCCCGCATCCATGATGCGGAAAGCGCCTTGGACAAAGCTGAAGCCGCCTTCCAGACTGCGCAACGGGAGTCGCTTGGGAGAGCGATGGCGCCGTCCGCATGGGGACGGCTGGATGGCCGGCGGGATGCCGGTCTTGGGGAGAAGACGATGAAGAAGCTCGCATTGGCGCTTTCGGCCGCAACGCTCGCGCTTTACGCCGTCGGCGGCGCCATGGCCGACACCAAGGACAAGACGATCGCTCTGTCCAACAATTATGCCGGCAACTCCTGGCGTCAGGCCATGCTGGAAAGCTGGGCCAAGGTGACGGGCGAGGCCGTGAAGGCCGGCGTGGTGAAGTCGGCGGACGCCTTCACCACCGCCGAGAACCAGGCGACCGAGCAGGCCGCGCAGATTCAGAACATGATCCTGCAGGGCTACAACGCCATCGTCATCAATTCGGCCTCGCCGACCGCCCTCAACGGCGCGGTGAAGGAAGCCTGCGACGCGGGCATCGTGGTCGTGTCCTTCGACGGCATCGTGACCGAGCCCTGCGCCTGGCGCGTGGCGGTCGACTTCAAGAAGATGGGCGCGGGCCAGCTCGACTATCTGGCCAAGCGCTACCCCGATGGCGGCAATCTTCTGGAAATCCGGGGCCTTGCCGGCACCTCGGTCGACACCGAGATCCACGACGGCATTCAGAGCGGCGTTGCCGCGCACAACAAGTTCAAGGTCGTGAGCGAGGTTCAGGGCGACTGGACGCAGACCGTCGCGCAGAAGTCGGTCGCGGGCGTCCTGCCGAGCCTTCCCGAGGTGGTCGGCGTCGTGACGCAGGGCGGCGACGGGTTCGGCGCGGCGGAAGCCTTCAAGGCGGCGGGCCGCAAGACGCCCACCATCATCCTCGGCAACCGCGAGGACGAGTTGCGCTGGTGGAAGGAGCAGAAGGACGCCAACGGCTACGAGACCATGTCGGTCTCGATCGCGCCGGGTGTCTCGACGCTGGCCTTCTGGGTGGCGCAGCAGATTCTCGACGGGCAGGACGTGCCCAAGGATCTCGTGGTGCCCTTCCTGTCGATCGATCAGGCTGGGCTCGAAGAGGCCGTGAAGAACACGCAGAAGGGCGGCGTCGCCAATGTCGAATATTCGCTGGACGACGCCAAGAAGGTGATCGCCGCCAAGTAAGGCGTACGCCCTTCTTTCTTGCGCCGCCGCACGGTCCTGCGGCGGCGCTTCTTTCCTGTGTCTCGAGGCCAGCATGACGGAACCCGGTTCGGCCGGCGCTTTGGTGCGCCTCAGCGCCATCGAAAAAAGCTTCGGCGCGGTGCGCGCCCTGCGCGGCGTCGATCTCGATATCCGCCCCGGCGAATGCCTGGGCCTTGCCGGCCACAATGGCGCGGGGAAATCCACCCTGATGCAGGTGCTCGTCGGCAATGTCGTGCCCGATACCGGCACGCTCACCCTGTCGGGCGAGGATCAGACCGGGCGATACGGCGTGTCGCGCGCTCGCGCGCTCGGCGTGCGCTGTGTCTTTCAGGAACTCTCGCTCTGCCCCAATCTGACCGTTGCCGAGAACACGCGCGTGCGCCACGGGACGCTCCGGGGCTTCGGCTGGCGGCGGCGCGCGAGCGCCCTGATCCGCGACAAGCTCGACGAGATTTTCCCGGGCCATGGCATCGGGCCACAGGAGCTTCTCTCCGACCTCGCGCTCGGCCAGCGTCAGATGGTGGAGATCGCGACCGTTTTTGCCGGCGACGATCCGACGCCCCGCCTCGTGATCCTGGACGAGCCGACCTCCTCGCTCGACGGCAGCGCGGCGAGCCAACTCCTGGCCTATGTCCGTGGCTTCGTCGCCAAGGGCGGCAGCGTCATCCTGATCTCGCATATTCTGGGCGAAATCCTCTCCACCTGCGACCGGATCGCCGTGATGAGCGACGGCCGCGTGGTGGATGTCCGGCCCGCCTCCGGCTTCGACCGTTATTCGCTGGTGGAAAGCATGGGCCATGTCGTCGCCCATGAGGACGAGGCGGCGGTCGAGGCGCGGGCGCGCTCGGCCGCGCCGGTCGTGGCGCGCGTGTCGAGCCCGCGCGGCGGCGGCGCCTTGGAAGCGCGGCGCGGCGAGATCATCGGCTTGGCGGGCTTGGCCGGCCACGGTCAGACGGCGCTTCTCGTGCTTCTCCAGAACGCCTCGTTCCGGGGCTCGCGCTTTGCGAAAGTCGAGGGCCGCACCGCCTTCGTGGCCGGAGACCGGCAGACGGACGGCGTGTTTCCGCTCTGGTCCATCGGCCAGAACGTCACCATCCGCTCGCTGCGCGGTTTGACACGGCTGGGGCTGATCGACCCCGCGCGCGAGCGCGCCATGGAAGCGGACTGGCAGCGCCGCATCGCCATCCGCACGCCCGACATGGGCAACAATATCCTGACCTTATCTGGCGGCAACCAGCAGAAGGCGCTGTTCGCCCGCGCGCTCGGCTCGGATGCCGAGATCATCCTGATGGACGATCCCATGCGCGGCGTCGACATCGGCACCAAGCAGGAAGTCTATGCGCAGGTTCGCACCGAAGCCGAGAAGGGCCGCACCTTCATCTGGTACACGACGGAGTTCGACGAATTGAAGAGCTGCGACCAGATCTATGTCCTGCGCACGGGGCGGATCGTGGACGAACTGCCGCGCGCCGACCTCACCGAGGCGCGCATCCTCAGCGCCTCCTTCAAGGAGGAGGCGGCATGAACGCACTTCTGAATCCGCGCGTCCTGCGCGCGCTTCTGCCGCCCGTCTCGTTCATCCTGCTTCTGGCGGTGATCTTCATCGTCCAGCCTCGGGCCATGAGCTATCTCGGCCTGAACCTCATGCTCAATCTGGCGCTGCCGATCGCGCTCGCGACGATCGCGCAGCTCTGCATCATCACCGTCAACGATCTCGACCTCTCGATCGGCGGCTTCGTCAGCCTCGTCGCCTGTATCGGCGCGACGGTGTTGAACGAGACGCCGCTTCTGGGCGTCCTCCTGCTCGTCCTCTGCATCGCGGCCTATGCCGGTATCGGCGCGCTCATCCACTGGCGCAACCTGCCCTCGATCGTGGTGACGCTCGGCCTCAGCTTCGTCTGGCTGGGTGCCGCAATTCTTCTCCTGCCCTCGCCCGGCGGCTCGGCCCCGGCCTGGCTCTCGGGCCTCGTGAAGCTGAAGACGCCGCTCGTGCCCTTCGCGATCCTCGCCAGCGCCGCGCTCGCCTTGGCGGTGCATCTTCTCTTGATGCGCTCCTCCTTCGGCACGGTTCTGCGCGGGGCCGGTGGTAATCCGCAGGCCGTGCGCCGCGCCGGCTGGTCGCTGCTGCGCGCCAAGATGACCATGTATGCGCTCTGCGGCTTCTTCGGTGTCCTCAGCGGGTTGACGCTGGTCGGACTCACCACCTCGGCCGACGCCAATATCGCGCTGCGCTACACGCTTCTGTCGATCGCCGGCGTCATTCTGGGCGGCGGCGAATTCACCGGCGGGCGCGTGTCGCCGGTCGGCGCGGTGATCGGCGCCCTGACGCTGACGCTCGCCGGCTCGCTGCTTTCTTTCCTGCGCATTTCGCCCGACTGGCAGATCGGCGCGCAGGGCGCGATCCTGATCGCGGTTCTGGCGCTGCGCGCCCTCGTCAACCAGACCGAACGGAGGGCGGCATGAGTGCGGCAGCCGCAGCATCCCAGAAGCCGGGCTTTGCCACACGCCACCCCTATGCCTTCTCCTTCGGCGGGGCGCTTTTGATCTTTCTCGCCACGCTCGCCTTCACAGGCGGCGTGGGCGGCGGGCAGATCCTCTCCACGGCGCTGACCTTCGCGACCATGTATGTGATCGTCGGTCTCGGTCAGATGTTCGTCATCACGACCGGCCCCGGCAATGTCGATCTGTCGATTCCTTCAACCATCGCGCTCGCGGGCACGCTGTCCATGGTGGCGATGAACGAGTCGGACGGGCGCATTCTTCTGGGTCTCGCTGTCGCGCTCGGTGTCGGCGCGCTGGTCGGCGCATTCAACTATCTGCTGATCCGCCTTCTTTCGATTCCGCCGATCATCGCGACCCTTTCGGCGAGCTTCCTCGTCCAGTCCACCGCCATCAGTTATGGCCGAGGCCTGCGCGTTCGCCCGCCAGAAAGCTTCGCCGCCTTTGCCACGGGGCGCATTCTCGGCATTCCCTATCTCGCCATCGCGACGCTGGCGCTCTGCGGGTTGATGGGGCTGCTTCTTCATCGCACCGTCTATGGCCGGTCGGTCTCGGCCATCGGGCAGAACCAGCGCGCGGCGGGCTTGGCGGGTATTCGCGTCGATCGCGTGCGCTTCCTCACCTATGTCCTGTCGGCGACACTGGCCGGGCTCTGCGGCGCGGTGCTCGCCGGCTTCTCGGGCGGCTCCTCGCTCAATATGGGCGAGGAATATCTTCTGGCGTCCATCGCGGTCGTGGTGGTCGGCGGCTCGTCCGTTTCGGGCGGTCGGTCCAATGTCGCCGGTCTCTGGGGCGCGTCGCTGTTTCTCTATCTCCTCGTCACCATGCTGAACACGTTTGGCGTCGGCGCAGGGCTTCGCCTGCTTCTCACCGGTCTCATCATCATCGCCATCATCACGCTGGCCGGCGATCCCAAGTCCGGCCGCGCCTGAAACCATCCGCCCTTTTCGAGCCCGCCCCATGCTGTACGAAATCTTCGACCCGCGCTTTTCCGAGGTCGCGCTGATCAATGTCACGCTGGAACAGATCCATTCCGGCTGCCGATGGGCGGAGGGGCCGGTCTGGTTCGGCGACGGGAATTACCTTCTCTGGAGCGACATTCCGAACGACCGCATCCTGCGCTGGATTCCCGATGTCGGCACTCATGTCTTCCGCGCGCCGGCGGGCTATACCAACGGCCATACGCGCGACGGCGCGGGGCGGCTCGTCTCCTGCGAGCATGGCGGGCGGCGGGTCACGCGCACGGAGGCGAACGGGTCGATCTCGGTGCTCGCCACGAGCTTTGAGGGCAAGCGGTTGAACTCGCCCAACGACGTCGTCGTCCACCGCGACGGCTCGATCTGGTTCACCGATCCGAACTACGGCATTCGCGACGATTACGAGGGCCACAAGGCCGACCAGGAGCAGCCCTGCCAGGGCGTCTATCGCATCGATGCGGCGACTGGCGAGTTGACGCGCGTGGTGAGCGATTTCGTCCAGCCGAACGGGCTCTGCTTCTCGCCCGACCACTCGCTTCTTTATATCGCCGATTCCGGCGGCAGCCATGATCCCGAGGGGCCGCGCCATATCCGGCGCTTCCGTGTCGAGGGCGCGAGGCTCACGGGCGGCGAGGTTTTTGCCACGATCGACCGGGGCGTGCCGGATGGAATGCGCGTCGATCGCGACGGCCGTCTCTGGTCGAGCGCGGCCGATGGCGTCCATGTCTTCCACCCGGATGGAACGCGGCTCGGCAAGATCCTCGTGCCGGAGGTCGTCGCCAATCTCTGCTTCGGCGGGCCGAAGGGCAACCGGCTCTTCATCGCGGCGACGACCTCGATCTATTCGCTCTATGTGCGCGTGAGCGGCGCCTGACGGGAGGTGCCCTTGCAAACCGTCTCAGGTGAGGCCAATTATAGCCTCACCTGAGACGGAGGCGTGACCCATGCTGGCGATCAACACCATGGCCGAGGTTCTCGGCCTGCCCGGCCGCGAGGCTGCGCCGCTTTCGCCCTTCGGTCTGATATCGCGGATCGAGAGCGGTCTGCCGCTCGGCGCGCTAGACCGCGTGGCGCGTTTGATCGCGCCTGACGATGCGCAGTTCAAATATCGGCTGGTTCCCAAGGCCACCTATGACCGTCGCAAGGGCAGCCATCGCCTGTCCTCCGACGAAGGCGCGCGGCTCGCCCGCGTCGCCCGCGTCTGGGGTCTAGCGCTGCATGTCTGGCGTGAAGAGAGCGAAGCACGGGATTTCCTCTTTCGTCCCCATTCGATGCTGGAAGATCGCCGCCCGATCGACATGGTGATCGGCAGCGAGATCGGCGCGGAACTGGTGCTCGATATTCTCGGCCGCCTCGAATATGGCAGCGCCGCGTGACGGCGCAGATCCTCGATCGGACGCTGCAATCCTATCGGATCGGAGACCCCGCCGGCACCTATCCGATCTTCGACGCCACCGGCTCCACCATCGCGCCCGGCCGCTGGAACACGCCGGGCAGCCCGCTGATCTATACAAGCGAGCATTTCGCGACCGCGCTTCTGGAAAAGCTCGTGCATGGCAGCGGTCGCCTGCCCCCGAACCAGCATTTCGTCACCACCACCCTGCCGAGGGGCCTCAGCTACGAGGTCTTCTCGCCGCCCGCCCTGCCCGGCTGGGACGTGATGCCGCCGACCGTCAGCAAGGGGTTCGGGGAGCGCTGGTGCGCGGAGCGGCGCAGCGTCCTCCTTTTCGTGCCGAGCGTCGTCGCCCGGCCCGAGCGCAATATCCTGATCAATCCGGCCCATCCCGAGTTCCCGCTGATCGCCGTGAGCCTGCACGAGCCGGTGTTCTGGGATCGCCGTCTGTTTGGGATTTGATGGCAAAACCACAGGTTAATAATGTGATACAGACTTCGGCCTATACGAATATACGTAAGTAGATACCTGTAGTATCGAAGGAGCTGGTCCTGGCTAAGCAATATAATTCGCGACATTTAGTAGCTCGGCCCCCTCCTTTAAAAATTTTTCACTGACCCAAAGCAATCCTTGCCTCAGTTAAATTCGGGGCGAAATATGCGTGTTTCTGTTAAGGCCAAGCTGGGTGTGTCGTTTGCGGCGGTTTTGGCGATGCTGGGAGGCGCTGGCTATCTCGGCGTCTCGCGTCTGGGTTATGCCAATGAGGCGATGAAAGGATTCGCTTCAGGCCCCTATGAAGCGTCCCTCAACCTGGGGCAGGCGACGCAGGCCATGCAGGGCATAGGCCGCAGTTTGAACGCTCTCGTCATGGTCAACGACCTGGAATTGAAAGCCGGGCGCGAGAAATCGATGATCGAGGCGCGCGAAACGATCCTCTCGATCCTCAAGGCCTATCGCGCAGGGCTGGGCACGCAGAACAACGAGGCGAAGACCCAGGCCGATCAGGCGCAGGCGGCATTCGATGAATGGTGGGTCACGGCGCGCCAAACCATCGATCTGTCGAAGCAGAACTCCGTCTCGCGGGCGCTCGACCTCGAAGCGACCACGGGGCGCACGATGGGTGATGCGCTGGTTGCGGCGGTTGGGAAAACGGCCGGGAGCATGGCCGCTGCCCGCTACGACGGTCCAGCACGCGCCATTCTCGTGGATCTCTTGCCCGAACTGGAGCGTCTGCGCTTCCTGATGATGAGTGCGGTGGCTGAGAACAAGAAGGACCGCCTCGCACAATTGCAGACGGAGTTCGACGCAACCCTCACCCGCGTCGATGAGCGGATGAGAAGCTACGCTTCGCTGGCCGCCTCCACACCTTATGGCGCCGAAGCCAAGGCCAGCCTCGACCATTGGACGGGCTTCGTTCCCGTGCTCAAGGAGATATTCACAATGGGCTCGGTCAACACCGATGCCCAGGCCGTCGAGATCGCCGTCACCAAAATTCGCCCGCAAACCCTGGCGCTGGTCCAGTCCTTCCAGGATATGATCGCATCCGAGAGCCGGAAGGCGGAGGCGATGCGCACGGATATCGAAGACACCTATCTCTCGACACGCACCCTCCTGACCGCGCTGGTTCTGGCGGCGCTTCTCGTGGGGGCCGGTGCCGCCAGCTGGATGGCCCTGTCGATCAGCAGGGGCTTGCGGCGCGCGGTGGACCTGTCGGAGGCCATCGGCGCGGGCGACGTGTCCCAGCGGGTCGAGGCCAAGGGGTCGGACGAGGTGGGCGAGCTCCTGCGCTCCATGAACCGCATGGGCGAAAAGCTCTCCACGATCGTCGTCGATATCAGAACCTCGGCCACGCAAGTCGCCTCGGGCTCCACCCAGTCCGCCGCGACGGCCGAGCAGCTATCCTCGGGCTCGACCGAACAGGCGGCGGCCTCCGAGCAGGCCTCGGCGGCGGTCGAAGAGATGACCGCCAATATCCGGCAGAACGCGGAGAACGCCTCGCAGACGGAAAAGATGGCCAATATCTCGGCCGTCAGCGCCCAGAAGAGCCGCGAGGCCATTGCCGGCTCGCTCCAGGCTATGGAAACGATCGCCGACAAGGTGCGCGTCGTTCAGGAGATCGCGCGTCAGACCGATCTTCTCGCCCTCAACGCCGCCATCGAGGCGGCGCGCGCGGGGGCGCACGGCAAGGGCTTCGCGGTGGTCGCGTCGGAAGTGCGCAAGCTGGCCGAGCGAAGCCAGGCGGCGGCGGCCGAGATCAGCGATCTTTCGGCGGGCACGCTTCAGGTGGCGCAGGACGCCGGGCGCATGTTCAACGATCTCGTGCCCGATATCCAGCGCACGGCGGAACTGGTTTCGGAAATCTCCTCGGCCTGCCGCGAGCAGTCGGTGGGCATCGAGCAGATCAATCAGGCGATCCAACAGCTCGATCAGGTCACCCAGTCGAATGCCGGGGCCTCCAACGAAATGGCCGCAACGGCCCGCCAGCTTTCGGCGGAAGCCAGCTCGCTCGCCGATGGCGTCGCCTTCTTCAAGGTCGGCGGGGAGATGCGCCGCGGCGCGCCCGAGGATGCCAAGCCCGCCGCCGCGCCCAAGCCCTCGCGGCAGGAGACGGTGCGCGCGCTCCGCACCCGTGTGAAGGCTTTCGGCGAAACGCATGTCCAGCCGGCCCGCGCGCCGGCGAACCAATCGGCAGGCTTTGCGATGGATATGGGCGGCGACGATACGTTCGAACGCCTGAGCGCCTGATCAACAACCACACAGGGAGCGTCGAAGTCCCTTCTCCCGCGGGAGGAGGGACTTTCGCTTTCGGCGCGGCCGGTTTCGTTTTAGGACGGAGCGTCCCGTCTCGCCGGAGACTTGCCATGCTGCCTGATCGCCAAGCGCAGATTCTGGCCCTCACGCGCCGGCAGGGGCGTGTTCAGGTGGAGGACCTGTCGCAGCGCTTCGAGCTCAGCGTTCAGACGATCCGCAAGGATCTGAACGATCTCTGCGAGGGGCGGCTTCTGTCGCGCGTCCATGGCGGAGCCGGGATCGAGCATTGATCGTTTGGGAGGATTTCATGGCGGGCTATGTGCTTGCGATCGACCAAGGCACCACGTCCACCCGCGCCATCGTCTTCGACGATGGGTTCCGCATCGCGGGCGTCGGGCAGCAGGAATTCACCCAGCACTTCCCGCGTTCGGGCTGGGTGGAGCACGACCCGGAGGACATCTGGCGCACCGTCGTCGCAACGGTGCGCACCGCCCTTTCCGCCGCCTCGCTCTCGGCGGGCGATATCGCGGCCATCGGCATCACCAACCAGCGCGAGACGACCGTGATCTGGGACCGCGCGACCGGCGAGCCGATCCACAACGCCATCGTCTGGCAGGACCGGCGTACCGCTGACATCTGCCGCCAGCTGCGCGAAGACGGCGCGGAGGAGATGGTCACCGCCAAGACCGGCCTCGTCGTGGACCCCTATTTCTCCGGCACCAAGATCGCCTGGATTCTGGACGAGGTAACGGGCGCGCGGGCGCGGGCCGAGGCGGGGAACCTCGCCTTCGGCACGATCGACACGTTCCTTCTTTGGCGGCTGACGGGCGGGCGCGTCCACGCGACCGACGCCACCAACGCAGCCCGCACGCTCCTGTTCGATATCGAGGCGAACGACTGGGACGAGGAACTCCTCAAGCTCCTGCGCGTGCCGCGCGCACTCCTGCCCGAAGTGCGCGACTGCGCGGCCGAGTTCGGAATGACCGATCCCGCCCTGTTCGGCACGGCCATCCCGATCCTCGGCATGGCGGGCGACCAGCACGCCGCGACGCTCGGCAATGCCTGTTTCCGGCCGGGCATGACCAAATCGACCTATGGCACGGGCTGCTTTGCCGTTCTCAACACCGGCCGGGCGCGCTGCCATTCCAAGAACCGGCTCCTCTCCACCATCGCCTATCGGCTGGACGGGCAGACGACCTATGCACTGGAAGGCTCGATCTTTGTGGCGGGCGCGGCCGTGCAATGGCTGCGCGACGGGTTGAAGCTCATGGAACGGGCCGAGCAGTCCGGCCCCATGGCGGCCAAGGCCAGCGAGACGGAAGACGTCTATCTCGTGCCGGCCTTCGTGGGTCTCGGCGCGCCCTGGTGGGACGCGGAGGCGCGCGGCGCGATCTATGGGCTGACCCGCAACACGGGGCCGAACGAGTTCGCCCGCGCCGCGCTGGAATCGGTCTGCTTCCAGACGGCCGATCTTCTGGGGGCCATGGGGCGCGATTGGCAGGGCGACGGCGACCGCGTCCTGCGCGTCGACGGCGGCATGGTGGCGAGCGACTGGACCATGCAGCGCCTCGCCGACATCCTGAATGCGCCGGTGGATCGACCCGTGGTGCTGGAGACGACGGCGCTCGGCGCGGCCTGGCTCGCCGGCCACAAGGGGGGCGTCTGGCCGGGGCAGGATGGGTTCGCGGCGAGCTGGCACCTGGAGCGCCGCTTCGAGCCCGCTATGTCGGCGGTGGAGCGCGGCCGCAAGCTGACCGGCTGGGCCGACGCGGTTCGGCGCACGCGCACGAGCTGACGGAATGAGGCACAGGGTCGGGGCCAAGAGTGCGAGCGGCGTCTATCGCTGACGCCCCTCCTCTGCGCGGTGGCTCGCGCTCCGACTTGCCCTTCGCCCCATCCTGCCTCTAGCGTCCGCGCCATCCGATTCCCGGACCGGCCTGCTCCGGTCCCGCCGCGAGGAACTGCCTTGAACGTTTTCGACGGTCACAACGACGCCCTTCTGCGCATCTACAACGACCCGACGCCTGCGGCCTTCGAGGCCTTTCTGAACGGCGGTTCCTCGGCCCATATCGATCTACTGAGAGCGCGCGCGGGCGGTCTCGTCGGCGGCCTCTTCGCGATATTCCCGCCCTCCCCCATGGCGGGCGACCTGTCCGATCGCATGAGCGGGGCGGGCTATGACCTGCCGCTGCCCGATCCCTTGCCCCACCCCACCGGTGCGGACGCGACCATCGCCATGGCTTCCATCCTCCTGCGCCTGGAAGCGGCGTCGAAGGGTGGGCTGAACGTCTGCCGCAGCGTCGCAGACATCGAATCGGCTGTCGCGCGGGGCAGTCTGGCCGCCGTTCTGCATATCGAGGGCGCGGAGGCGATCGACCCCGACCTCCACATGCTCGACGTGCTCTATGCCGCGGGGCTGCGTTCGGTCGGCATGGTCTGGAGCCGGCACAATCATTTCGCCCATGGCGTGCCCATGCGCTTTCCCTCCTCGCCCGACACCGGGCCGGGTCTGCTTGAGCCCGGCAAGCGGCTGGTGAAGCGCTGCAACGAGCTGGGCGTGCTGCTCGATCTCTCGCATCTCAACGAACGCGGTTTCTGGGATGTCGCCGAACTCTCCGACGCGCCCCTCGTCGCCACTCATTCCAATGTCCATGCGCTCTGCCCGGTCAGCCGCAATCTGACCGATGCGCAGCTGGATGCCGTCGCGCGCTCGCAGGGCGTGGTGGGGCTGAACTTCGCCACCGCCTTCCTGCGCGCGGACGGGCGGATGGACTCCGACACGCCGCTCGATACGATGCGCCGCCATCTCGACGCGTTGCTGGAGCGGCTGGGCGATGACGGCGTGGCGCTCGGCTCCGATTTCGACGGCGCCACGATCCCCGACGCGATCGGCTCGGCGGCGGGTCTTCCTCGCCTGATCGAGCATCTCTCGGCTGCCGGCTACAGCGACGCGCTTCTGGAAAAGATCGCCATGCGCAACTGGCTCTCGGTGCTGGGACGAACGTGGAAAGCCTGACAATCGTGTCCACAGCTTGTGCACTGAAAGCGCTTGCCGTCGCTTTGGGCATCGCATAGCCTCCTCACTGATAAGCGCGCCGAGCCTTAGCGCCGGCGCGCTGCTTCTCTCCTTGCACCCGAAGAGGTCGCCTGTGTCGCTTCACCGCTCTCGCTCGCTCGCCCGTCGCCTTGCCGCCGGCACCATCCTTTTGGGCGCTCTGGCGCTGGCACAGGGCGCGTCTGCCGCGACCCCGGCGGACACGCTGGTGATCGCCAACGGCATCGACGACATGAAGTCGCTCGACCCGGCCGAAAGCTTCGAGTTCTCGGGGCAGGATCAGATCAACAATATCTACGAGACGCTGGTCGAGATCGATCCGCAGACGCTGAAGCCTATTCCGGGTCTGGCCTCCAGCTGGTCGGTCAGCGATGATGGTCTCACCTTCACCTTCAAGATGGCCGAAGGGCGCAAGTTCGCCTCCGGCAATCCGATCACGGCCGAGGACGCGGCCTTCTCGCTCCAGCGCGTGGTGAAGCTCGACCAGACGCCGGCCTTCATCCTCACCCAGTTCGGCCTGACCAAGGACAATGTGGAGCAGACGGTGAAGGCGGTGGACGCCTCGACGCTCCAGATCGTCACCGACAAGCCCTATGCCCCGTCCTTCCTCTACAACGCGCTGACCGCTGAGGTCGGTTCGATCGTTGACAAGGCCGTGGTGATGGAACATGCCGGCGAGGACTACGGCAACGCCTGGCTCGACACGCATTCGGCCGGCTCGGGCGCCTATGTGCTGCGTGCCTGGAAGCCGAACGAATCCGTGGTGCTCGACGCCAACCCCAATTTCAACCACGAGGTCGCGATGAAGCGCGTCTTCGTGCGCCATGTGGTGGAGCCTGCGACGCAGCTGCTTCTGCTTCAGAAGGGCGATGTGGACGTCGCCCGCAATCTCGGGCCGACCGACATCGCCTCGGTCGAGAAGGACCCCAATCTCAAGGTCCAGACCGAGCTGCGCGGACAGGTCTATTATCTCTCGGGCAATCAGAAGGACGAGATCCTCTCCAAGCCCAAGGTCATGGAAGCGATCAAATATCTGATCGACTATGACGGCATCACCAGCCAGCTTCTGAAGGGCCAGGAACAGACGCACCAGTCCTTCCTGCCCGCCGGCTTCCTCGGCGCGATCGAGGACAAGCCTTTCAAGCTCGACGTGGCGAAGGCCAAGGCGCTTCTGGCCGAGGCCGGCTATCCCGACGGCTTCGAGACCGAAATCCTGATCCGCAACGAGAAGGAGCGCGTGGACATCGCGCAGGCCATTCAGGGCACGCTCGCCCAGGCCGGCATCAAGGCGTCGCTGCGCTCGGTGACGGGCGCGGAGGCGCTGTCGATCTACCGCGCGCGCAACCACAAGCTGACGCTTCAGACCTGGGGCCCGGACTACCCGGACCCGCAGACCAACGCCTCGGTCTTCGCTGCCAATGCCGACAATTCGGACGCGGCCGCGCTGGTCGGCAATCTCGCCTGGCGCAACGCCTATGCCGCGACCGAAACGACGCCGATGGTCGCCGCCGCCGTGGTGGAGAAGGACGAGGCCAAGCGCGCCAAGCTCTATGAGGACATGCAGCGCCACGAGCAGATGGCCTCGCCGATCGCGGTCCTGTTCCAGCGCTCCGAGCAGCCGGCGCTGCGCAAGGGTGTCGACGGCTTCAAGACCGGCAGCGCCGTCGCTTCGGCCTTCTACTGGACCGTCACCAAGACGGCGCAGTAATCCACGTGCTTCGATCAACCCCGGAGGCGGGCCTTTGAGCCCGCCCGTTCTGGACGAGCCGGCGCTGCAGGGCGCCCGCTCGGGCCTGCGCTCCTTCGGCGTGCCGCGCTTCTTGTCGCGCGGCGCGAGCCTCCTGTTCAGTCTTCTGCTGACGCTGTTCGGCCTGCTCTTCGTCACCTTCCTGATCGCGCGCGTCGTGCCGGTCGATCCGGTTCTGGCGGTGGTGGGCGACCGCGCCACGCAGGCGCAGTACGACGCCGCGCGCATCTCGCTCGGCCTCGACCAGCCCCTGCCCGTGCAGTTCGTCCGCTATCTCGGCGATGTCGTGACCGGCGATCTCGGCCGCTCGAACCTGACCTCGCGCCCGGTCGTGGAAGACATCGCCTCGGCCTTTCCCGCCACGCTGGAACTCGCGACGCTCGCGACGCTGATCGGCGTTCTCGTCGGCGTTCCGGCGGGTGTCATCGGTGCGGTGCATCAGGGGCGGTGGCCCGATCAGACGATCCGCGTCGTCGGGCTGCTCGGCTATTCCATGCCGGTCTTCTGGCTGGGCCTCATCGCCCTTCTCCTCTTCTACGGGCATCTGGGATGGGTCGGTGGCCCGGGCCGGCTCGATGTGTCCTATGAACTCGCCTACGAGTTCGACGTGACGCCCGTCACCGGCTCGATCCTGATCGACTCCGCCCTGTCGGGCGCGTGGGATGTGTTCCGCAACGCCCTGTCGCATCTCATCCTGCCGGCGCTCGTGCTCGGCTATTTCTCGCTGGCCTATATCTCGCGCATGACGCGCTCCTTCATGCTGGAGCAGCTGTCGCAGGATTATGTGACCACGGCCCGCGTCAAGGGCGTGTCGGAGCGCCGCGTCGTCTGGGTCCATGCGCTCGGAAACGCCATGGTGCCGCTCGTCACGGTGATCGCCCTGTCCTACGCCGCGCTTCTGGAGGGCTCGGTTCTGACCGAAACCGTCTTTGCCTGGCCCGGCCTCGGGCTCTATATCACGCAGGCGCTGTTCGCCGCCGATTTCAACGCCGTGCTCGGCGGAACGCTGGTGATCGGCGCAGTTTTCGTCGTCCTCAACATCCTG
Organism: Aureimonas ureilytica; assembly: GCF_001475935.1. Classification (GTDB taxonomy): domain Bacteria; phylum Pseudomonadota; class Alphaproteobacteria; order Rhizobiales; family Rhizobiaceae; genus Aureimonas; species Aureimonas ureilytica_A. The sequence continues at coordinate 86,243 of NZ_LDQA01000038.1, read as the reverse complement.
TCCGACCTCGTCTATACGCTGGTCGATCCGAGGGCGCGATGAGCGGGGCCGCCCCAACTTCCGGCTGGCGCGGCTGGCTGACCACGGACACGCCGCGCTCGCGGCTCCAAGCGCGCGCCGTCTCGCTGTTTCAGGGATGGCGCATTCTGAGCGGCAATCCACTGGCGATGATCGGCCTGTTCCTGATCGCGCTGCTTCTCTTGATGGCGGCCTTCGCGCCGCTTCTGGCGACTGACGATCCCAACGTGCAAAACTTGAGCACGCGCCTTCTGCCGCCCGGCTCCGGCCATTGGCTGGGCACGGACGAGCTGGGGCGCGATGTCTGGAGCCGCCTCGTCTACGGCTCGCGCGTCACGCTCTATGTCGTGGCGCTGGTGGTGCTCACCGCGCCCGTGCTCGGCCTCGTGATCGGCACGGTCGCGGGCACGCTGGGCGGCTGGACCGACCGCGTGCTCATGCGCATCACCGACATCTTCCTCGCCTTTCCCCGGCTCGTGCTGGCGCTCGCCTTCGTGGCGGCGCTCGGGCCGGGCATCGAGAATGCGGTTCTGGCCATCGCGCTCACCGCCTGGCCGCCCTATGCGCGCGTGGCCCGCGCCGAAACGCTGACCGTGCGCCGCTCCGACTATATTGCCGCCGCCCGGCTCCAGGGCGCGGGAACGCTGCGCATCATCACCGGCCATATCATGCCCATGTGCCTGTCCTCGGTGATCGTGCGCATCACACTGGACATGGCCGGCATCATCCTGACGGCCGCCGGCCTCGGGTTTCTGGGCCTCGGCGCGCAGCCGCCGCTCGCCGAATGGGGCGCGATGATCTCGTCGGGCCGGCAATATCTCCTGACTCATTGGTGGGTCGCGACCATTCCCGGCATCGCCATTCTTCTGGTCAGCCTCGCCTTCAACCTGTTGGGCGATGCCTTGCGCGATATTCTCGATCCGCGGAGCGGCCAGCAATGAGCGCGTCCTCGTCTGCCGGTGCGCCGCTTCTGGAGGTTCGCAATCTCAAGGTCGGCTTCGACACGAGGCGCGGCCTCGTGGAGGCCGTGCGCGGCATTTCCTTCGATGTCGGGCGCGAGCGGGTCGCCGTGGTCGGCGAATCCGGCTCGGGCAAATCCATGACGGGGCGCGCGATCCTGCGCCTCGTGCGCTCGCCCGGTCATGTCGCGGCCGATCGTCTGGCCTTTCGCGGCACGGACCTTCTGGGCCTGTCCGAAAAGGAGATGCGGGCCGTGCGCGGCGGGCGCATCGCCATGGTGATGCAGGACCCGAAATACTCGCTGAACCCGGTCATGCGGATCGACCGGCAGTTGAGCGAGGCGCTGCGCGCGCATGGCCGCATCTCCTCGGCGGAGGCGCGCCGCCGCATGATCGCCATGCTGGAGGACGTGCAGATCCGCGATCCCGAGCGCGTCTTGCGCGCCTATCCGCACGAGCTTTCGGGCGGTATGGGCCAGCGCGTGATGATCGCCATGATGCTGATCCCAGAGCCTGAACTCCTGATCGCCGACGAGCCGACTTCGGCGCTCGACGTCACGGTGCAACTCGAAGTCCTGCGCATTCTGGACGGGCTCGTGAGCGGGCGCGGCATGGGGCTTCTCTTCATCAGCCACGATCTGCGCCTCGTCTCGACCTTCTGTGACCGGGTTCTCGTGATGTATCGCGGGCGCATCGTGGAGGAGATCGCGGCCGACCGGCTGTCCGAGGCGCGCCATCCCTACACGCAGGGGCTGCTCGCCTGCCTGCCGCGCATAGGCGGCGGCCACGCGAGCCTGCCGACGCTCGACCGCAGACCCGAATGGCTGAACGCATGAGTGACACGCCCCGCATCGAAGCCCGCGACCTCGTGGTGACGCTGGGCGAAGGCCGCAGCCGCGTCGACGCCGTGAAGGGCGTGTCCTTTCAGGTGGCGCCCGGCGAGTCCTTCGGCCTTGTCGGCGAATCCGGCTCGGGCAAATCCACGATCCTGCGCGCCATCTGCGGCCTTGCGCCGATCTCGTCCGGCGAGGTTCTGGTGGATGGGGAGAGGCTGGGGGCGAGGCGCGACAAGCGCTTCGCAGCACGTGTGCAGATGGTGTTTCAGGACCCCTATGGCTCGCTCCATCCGCGCCACACGATCGATCGCATCCTATCCGAGCCGCTGTCGATCCACAAGCTGAAGGACCGCGACCGCCGCGTTCTCCAGGCCCTGTCGGATGTGGGGCTGGACCCGGCCTTCCGCTTTCGCCTGCCGCATCAGCTTTCGGGTGGCCAGCGCCAGCGCATCGCCATCGCCCGCGCCTTGATCCTGGAGCCTGCCGTCCTGCTTCTGGACGAGCCGACCTCGGCGCTCGATGCCTCGATTCAGGCCGAAGTCCTGAACCTTCTGACGCGCCTGCGCGCCGAGCGGCAGCTGACCTATCTTTTCGTCAGCCATGATCTCGCGGTGGTCGATCACATGTGCGAGCGCCTTCTCGTCATGCGCGGCGGCGAGGCGGTGGAAGCCTTGGAGGAAGGCCGCCTCGCGACGCGGGACGTTCGCTCGGACTATGCGCGGGCGCTGATGACAGCGAGCGACGGGTTCGTACGTCCGCAGTCTGGCCTTGGTTCGCCTGTGGGATAATCCGCAAGGACAGCTTTAGCACCTCATCAACCATCCCGCGTCAGGATGCGCGGGCTGGTTCGGCGTCGAGGGAGCCCTGATGGAAAGTGTTTCGCTCCTGATGCGGGAGGCCGCCGACGCGCTTCTGGACGCGCTTCTGGTGCTTCTCCTGCCCGCTCTCGCGTTCGCGCTTCTGTCGTTGGCGGTGAAGCGACGCCGGGCGGTGGCGGATGCGTTTCGCGCCAGCCCGGAAATGGGCACGAATCTCTTCATTCATCTGTTCGACGCGCTGACGATCGGCCCGCTTCTGGCGATCTTCGCGACTTGGGGCGACGGGTTGGCCCGTGCGCATGGATGGCAGCTCGTTTCCCCCGCCTTCTGGGATGCGCTCGGGGTTCCTGTTCTCGTGGCCGCTCTTGCGGTGTTCTGCGGCGATGTCGTCGGCTACTGGCGGCATCGGCTGGAGCATAGCTGGCTGCTCTGGCCCTCCCATGCCGTGCATCACAGCGACACGGAAATGACCTGGCTCACCCTGTCGCGCTTCCATCCGATCAACCGCATCACCACGACGCTAATCGACGGCGCCGTGCTCGTCGCGCTCGGCTTCCCGCCCTATGCCGTTATCGCCAACGCCCTCGTGCGCCACTACTACGGCTATTTCGTCCATGCCGACCTGCCCTGGACCTATGGTCCGCTCGGGCGCGTCTTCGTCTCGCCCGCCATGCACCGCTGGCACCATGCGCTGGATCGACGCGCCTTTCACACGAATTACGCCACGGTCTTCTCCTGCCTCGACGTCTGGTTCGGGACCTATCGCGTGCCCGGCCCCTGCACCGCGCCCGTGGGCGTCACCGACACGATGGCGCCGGGCGCGTTCGGGCAGATCGCCCATCCGTTCAAGCGCTCGTCCTATCGACGCTGGAAGGTGAAGAAGCCGGCGAAACCGACGGCGGACAGGTCGCCGCCGCGCTCATACGAGGTCTGATCTCAGGCACCTGCTAAAGGGCGCTCGTCAGGCGTCGCAGGCCATGATCCCTTCGTCCTCGCGCCGCTGCCGCGCGACCATCTCGATGATCTCGTCCGTGTCGAACTGGTCGGTCTCCAGTCCGTCCGGGCTGGCAAGGTTCGTCCAGCCCATTTCCTCCACCGATCAGACCGAGCCGGAAGGCCGCGACCACGGCCTGCACGCGCCTTCCGACACCGAGCTTCTGGCGCAGATGCTACATATGGCGCTCCACGGCGCGCCGGCTGATGCCGAGGATGACACTGATTTTCCAGTCCGTCTTGCCCTCGATCAGCCAGAGCAGGCATTCGCGCTCGCGCATTGTGAGCCGCACGGAGGGAACGCCCGCTCCGTCCTGCGCGATGACGATGCCGCGATTGGCGGCGGTCGCGGCCAGAAACAGAAGCGCCGTCGAGGCTTGCGGCGAGGTGTCCAGCCGATCGCCCGAGAAGCTGACGCCGATCTTCAACCCGTCCAGCGTGAACTGCGGAATGGTCATGCCATGCGACAGGCCGAATTCGGAGGCTTCCTGCAGAATGCGCTGACCGACGCCCGCCGCCCGCGCGCTGTCCCAGCGCAGCGGCTCGATGCGCGTGCGCGCATGTTCGATCGCGGGGTCGTCTTGGACATATTGCCGGGCGAAATAGCGCTTGGCCCATTCGCTCGGCCAGGTTCCCGCCAGAACATAGTCCGGCTGGTCGCGCGGGCGCACGGTGCCATTGGGCACGATCCCGACGAGATGCGAGGTGACGCCCATCGGTTCGCTGACCTTGCGAACCGCCTCTTTCAGATCGGCCTTGGTCCGGCAGGCCTCGAAACTCTTCATCAGCGCATGGGTATCGGCCAGAAGATTCTGCGAAGCGCGTTTCAAGGAAGCCATGGTCAAGGGAGAATGAGGGGAGCCGGTCCTACGCGTCTAACGCGAGGCCCGACCCGCCGTGAAAACCATGGCAGCGCCTCCTTTGCGGTCGGATCGGGTCCAGTGCAAGGGGCATCTTGTCCGCCTTGGTTGTGCCGTGACGGAGACCGCGCGATGAGACCGATTGTGGTGGGGAAACGATTCAGACCCGTTACGGTCAACGTTTCGGAAATAGACGGCCTTTTAGCTTTCGGGGCATGAAGAGACATGTCACGCGTCTTCTCCCCCTCGTCGCCGCACTGGCTCTGGCCGGTTGCGCCTCCGTGCCGCGAAACACCGCCAATAGCTGCGCCATCTTCGCGCAGCGAGACGGTCTCTGGACCGATTGGCGAGGCGACGCCCAGCGCGCCTCCGCCGAATCCGGCGTGCCCGTCTCCGTCTTGATGGCGACCATTCAGGCCGAGTCGAATTTCGACGCCCATGCCCGCCCGCCACGCCGCTGGTTCCTCGGCTTCATTCCGGTCGGGCGCATTTCCTCGGCCTATGGCTTCGCGCAGGCGCTCGATGGAACCTGGACGGAATACCAGACGCGCACCGGCCGCTACGGCGACCGGCGCAACAATTTCGCCGACGCGATCCGCTTCATCGGCTGGTATCACGCGGAAAGCGCGCGCCGTCTCGGCATCGCCAAGGACGACGCCTACCGGCTTTATCTCGCCTATCATTCCGGCCATGTCGGCTACGAGAAGGGTGTCTGGCGCGGACGCGCGGAGGCGCTGCGTGGGGCTAAGCGGGCGCAGGACATGGCCCGCCGCTATGCCGCGCAGCTGCGCCAGTGCCGGGGCTGACGGGCCTACTGGAAGTCGAAGGCCGAGAGGCCGCGCGCCATGCCGTCGAGCCCGAGCGGGCGGGTGAGCGGCGGCTCGGCGCGCGACAGGCAGGCCGCTCGCTCGCACAGGCGGCAGGCCGTGCCGATCTCGATCGCGGCCAGCTCTCCGGGTTTTGCGCCCGCCGGTAGCCGGTCGGCATAGGCAACGCCCTCGCAGCGCTCGGCTTCGCAGCCGATGAGCAGGACCGTCCGGCGCGGGCGCTCGCCAAAGCCGGCGACAAGGCCGTCCAGCGTGCGCGCGACCGCGAGAAAGCGCGCCCCATCGGGCGTTTCCACGAGTTCCGCCAGCGTCTCGCCGGGTCTCATGAAGGCGGCATAGCTCGGCAGGCGCGGACAGGCGCCGCCGAAGCGGATCAGCGGAAAACCGCTGGCGCCGAGCCGCCGCAATCGGTTTCCCGCATGGTCGATTTCGAGGAGAAAGAACGGCGGCCCAGCCTCGCCCGGCCGCGCCAGCGTCGCCAGCCGCTCGGCCGCCTGCCCCCACGACACGCGAAAGCGAGCGGCGAGAACATCGATGTCATAGCGAACCGCAACGGCCGCCCGCAGAAACGGCGTATAGGGCATGGCCAGCGCATGGGCAGCGTAGCGCCCGATCTCGAAGCGCATGAGCCGGCGCGCCTCCTCGCTCGACAGCGAAAGGTCGGCCAGTTCCTCCGAGATCGTGTCGCGCAGGCGCAGGAGCACGGCTTCCAGCGCCGTCTCGTGCAGCTGGTCGATGGCGGAGAGGCGTTCGGAGAGGAACAGGCGCTGCGAATGCCGGTCGTAGCGCCGGCGCCAGACCGGCATGGCGGAGGCCGGCAGGACGCGAATGGCGATCCCGTGCTCGCGCCGCAACCAGGCTTTCAGCGCGCCGAAGAGATCTTCGCGCGGCTCCAGGTCCTGCCCGAAGGCTTCGACGGCCGCTTCCACCCGCGCGAAATGATGCGCCCGTCGCTCCAGGACTTCGCGCACCTCGTCGGCCGGCAGCCGTGCACCGGCCAGAAGCGAGGCCCGCCCCTCGCGCGCCAGGAGATCGCCGAGATCGGACAGGCGCTCGGCCTGCTCGCGATAGGCCTGATGCAGCTTCAGGACGGCCCGCGCCACGTTGGGCGCGGACGCCGCGAGATCGGCGATCTCGGTGTCGCTGGCAAGTTCCGCCGAAATCAGCGGGTCGGCGAAGGCCTGTCGCAGCGCCGGCAGGAGACCGCCTTCCTCATCGAACTCCTCCGCCTCGATCCGATAGACCGTGGAGAGTTTCAAAAGCAGCTGAACCGTCAGGGGCCGTTGGTTGCGCTCGATCAGGTTGAGATAGGAGGGCGAGATTCCGAGATCGGCCGCCATTGCCGTTTGGCTGAGTCCCTTGGTGAGGCGCAGACGCCGAATGCGCGGCCCTGCGAAGATCTTCTGCTCGGCCATTCGTCACAATCCTTGACCGCCTGATCGCTCCCAGATTGGTCAGGGTTTTGACAGATTGACAAGAGAAGTCTGTCAAAGCCGCGACAGGTTTTCCCGATTTACGACCGGTTTTCGGTGGCTTTGGATCGACGCAGCGCAGCAATTTGTCAAAATCACTCCCATCGGCGGTCGCTTCAAGAGCCTCGCCTGATGACGATGGGAGACAGTCATGACCGATTTTTACAAGCTCGTTCCCGCAGCCCCCAAGGCTCGCTTCGACGGCATCACGCGTCCCTATGCCGTGGCCGATGTGGAGCGCCTGCGCGGATCGGTCGAGATCCGCTACAGTCTGGCCGAGCGCGGCGCGAACCGGCTTTGGGAGCTTCTGCGCAGCGAGGATTTCGTTAATGCGCTCGGCGCCGTCACCGGCAATCAGGCGATGCAGATGGTCCGCGCCGGCCTGAAGGCGATCTATCTCTCCGGCTGGCAGGTCGCCGCCGACGCCAACACGGCTTCCGCCATGTATCCCGACCAGTCACTCTACCCCGCCAATGCCGCGCCCGAACTGTGCCGGCGCATCAACCGCACCTTGCAGCGCGCCGACCAGATCGAACATGCCGAAGGCGAGGGTCTTTCGGTCGATACATGGTTCGCCCCGATCGTCGCCGATGCGGAAGCCGGTTTCGGCGGCCCGCTCAACGCCTTCGAGATCATGAAGGCCTTTATCGAGGCGGGCGCGGCGGGCGTCCATTTCGAGGATCAGCTGGCCTCGGAGAAGAAATGCGGCCATCTCGGCGGCAAGGTCCTGATCCCGACCGCCGCCCATATCCGCAATCTCAACGCCGCGCGCCTCGCCGCCGACGTCATGGGCGTGCCGACGCTGGTGGTCGCGCGCACCGACGCGGAAGCGGCCAAGCTCCTGACCTCCGATATCGACGAGCGCGACCGCCCCTTCGTGGACTACGACCAAGGCCGCACGGCGGAGGGCTTCTTCCATGTGCGCAACGGGCTGGAGCCCTGCATCGCGCGCGCCATCGCCTATGCGCCCCATGCCGATCTCATCTGGTGCGAGACGTCGAAGCCCGATCTCGATCAGGCGCGCCGCTTCGCCGAGGCCGTCCACAAGGCCCATCCCGGCCAGATGCTCGCCTATAATTGCTCGCCCTCCTTCAACTGGCGGCGCAATCTGGACGAGGCGACCATCGCGCGCTTCCAGCGCGAACTGGGGGCCATGGGCTACAAGTTCCAGTTCATCACGCTGGCCGGCTTCCACCAGTTGAACCACGGCATGTTCACGCTCGCCAGTGGCTACCGCGATCGGCAGATGGCCGCCTATAGCGAGTTGCAGGAAGCCGAGTTCGCTTCCGAAGCGCAGGGCTACACGGCCACGCGCCACCAGCGCGAAGTCGGCACCGGCTATTTCGACGCCGTCGCGCTCGCCATCGGCGGTGGGGCCTCCTCCACCACCGCCATGGGCGAGTCCACCGAGCACGGTCAGTTCCGCGCGGCCGCCGAATAATCTCCATTTCCCCATTTTACGAAGGATCACGACCATGTTCGTTCTTGAAGGCACCGACCCGCGCCAGCCCGCTTTCCCCATCGAGCCCCAGCGCCTGCGCACCCGCGTCCGCGAGCGGGCCGAGGAACAGGCGGTCACGCTGACCGACGCCCAGAAGGCGGCCATCCGCACGCTGGCCAATGAGTTGCACCGGCTCAACCAAGCCGTCATGGAGGCGGTCGCCAGCGGCGTCTCAATCGAGTTCGTTCGCGGCTCACGCCATCACGGCGGCGAAGGCTCGTTCGGCGACCTTCTGATCCCGCGCATCACCGGCGCCAACTGAACATCAGCCGGCGGCTGGAGCTTCCAGCCGCCTTCGATCGTCCTGAATGATCCGCCCGTTCGTGACGGCCTCCCCGCCGCGAGCGGGCTTCGCGCCGATCACGCCCCGCGCACGCGTTCGAGACGCGCGCGATCGAAGCCGCCACCCGGCATTTACACGATGCGTCCTGTCCGCTAGGTGCCGGGAATCGAATACCGGTCGCAGCCTACCCGGTCAAAACAAGGACAAGCTCGTGAGGACACTCGTCGTCTGTTCAGGCGGCCTCGATTCCGTTTCGCTGGCCCATCAATGCGCGGCTGAGGGCCATCTCGGAGCGCTCGTCACCTTCGACTACAAGCAGCGCCACGCCTGCGAGATCGACTATGCGCGTGAAGCGGCCGCGCGGCTCGGCGTGCCCTTCCATCTCATCGACATTGGCCCGATCGGCGCGGTGCTGACGGGCTCGGCTTTGACCGACGATGTCGCGGTGCCCGACGGGCATTATGCCGAGGAGACGATGAAGGCGACGGTGGTTCCCAACCGCAACGCCATCATGCTGACCATCGCCTTCGGGCTGGCGGCGGCGCAGGGGATGGATCAGGTGGCGCTCGCCGTTCATGGCGGCGATCACTTCATCTACCCGGACTGCCGGCCCGGCTTCATCGACGCGTTTCGCGCCATGCAGGCGGCGGCGCTGGACGGCTATGCCAGCGTCGCCCTGTCGGCGCCCTTCGTCAATCGCACCAAGGCCGACATCGTGACGGCCGGCGCGCGCGTCGGCACGCCCTTCGAGCGGACATGGTCCTGCTACAAGGGCGGCGATGTCCATTGCGGGCGCTGCGGCACCTGTGTCGAGCGGCGCGAGGCCTTTCATTTGGCCGGTGTCGAGGACCCGACGGTTTATGCCGACCCGGACTTCTGGCAGGCGGCCGTCGCGGCAAGGGCAGGCTGATGTACCGGATCACCAAGATGTTCGACTTCTCCGCCTCGCACCAACTGGCGGGCCTCTCCGAGGATCATCCCTGCTCGCGCCTTCATGGGCACAATTACGTGGTGGAGATCGAACTCTCCGGCGAGACCCTGAACCCGCATGGCTTCGTGCGGGATTACCGGGAGTTGTCGGAGCTCAAACGCTATATCGATGAGCGCTTCGACCATCGCCATCTGAACGATGTGCTCGGCCATGATCATGTGACGGCCGAGACGCTGGCGCGCCATTTCTTCGAATGGTGCTCCGAGCGTTTTCCCGAAACAAGCGCCGCGCGGGTCAGCGAAACGCCCAAGACCTGGGCGGAGTATCGCCCGTGAACGGCGAAGCGGTCATTCGCGTCAGCGAGATCTTCGGGCCGACTATCCAGGGCGAAGGCGTGCTGATCGGCGAGCCGACGGTCTTCGTGCGCTCGGGCGGCTGCGATTATCGCTGCGTCTGGTGCGACACGCTTCATGCCGTGGACCCCGCCTATCGCGAGGAATGGCGACCGCTCGGGACCGACGAAATCTGGCGCTATGTCGAAGCTCTCTCTGGCGGCCAGCCGCTGACGGTCTCGCTGTCGGGCGGCAATCCCGCGATCCAGCCCTTCGGCCCGTTGATCGGGCGCGGGCGCGCGGCGGGCTATCGCTTCGCGCTGGAAACGCAGGGCTCGGTGGCCAAGCCCTGGTTTGCCGATCTCAGCACGCTGATCCTCAGCCCCAAGCCGCCGTCGAGCCAGATGGAAACGGATTGGGCTGCGTTCGATGCCTGTCTGGCGGCGGCGGGAAGCGCGCCGCGTACGGTGTTAAAGATCGTCGTCTTCGACGAGGCGGACTACGCCTATGCGAAGGACGCGGGAGCGCGCTATCCGCACCTTTCCCTTTTTCTTCAGCCCGGCAATCCGGTAGGGCCTGCCCAGACGGAAAGTTCCGAGGTCGATCTGGAGGCCAATCTGGGGCGGATGCGCTGGCTGGTGGAGCGCACCCTGGAAGACGGCTGGTTCGCCCCGCGCATCCTGCCCCAGCTTCACGTTCTCCTGTGGGGCAACCGGAAGGGCGTCTAACCCTTCCGGCGGCTGGCCGCTCAATCGTCCGACAGCTTCACCACGAGCTTGCCGAAATTCTCGCCTTCGAGGAGGCCGATAAAGGCCTTCGGCGCGTTTTCGAGCCCTTCCACCACATCCTCGCGGAAGCGCACGCGGCCCTCCTTCACCCAAGGGCCCATCTCGGCCATGAACTCGGAGAATTCCGGTCCGTAGTGATCGCCGATGATGAAGCCCTGCATCCGGATGCGCTTCTTGAGAAGCGTGCCCATCAGGAGCGGCATCCGATCCGGCCCTTCGGGCGGGCGCTCGCTGTTGTAGCCCGCGATGAGGCCGCAGATCGGCACGCGGGCATGGACGTTCAGAAGCGGCAGAACCGCATCGAACACCGCGCCGCCGACATTTTCGAAGTAGACGTCGATCCCGTCAGGCACGGCGGCTTTCAGCTTTTCGGCAAACTGGGGATCGCGCCGGTCGATGCAGGCGTCGAAGCCGAGCTCGTCGGTGACGAAGCGGCATTTTTCCTCGCCGCCCGCAATGCCCACGACCCGCGCGCCCTTGAGCTTGGCCACCTGCCCGACCACCGAGCCGACCGCGCCGCTGGCGGCCGCGACCACCACGGTCTCGCCGGCTTGGGGCTCGCCGATCTTCATGAGCCCATGCCAGGCCGTGAAGCCCGGCATACCGAGAACGCCCAAGGCATAGGACGGGCGCGTCAAGTCGGCGGGCAGCTTGCGGAGGGAGGATGCGGGCAGGACCGAGCGCTCCTGCCAGCCACCGAAGGCCAGAACGAGATCGCCTTCCTTGAAATTCCCATCGCGCGAGGCTTCCACGCGCCCGACCGTCGCCCCGCCCAAAGCCTCGCCGATCTGGAACGGCTCGGCATAGGAGGGCGCGTCGCTCATACGCCCGCGCATGTACGGATCGAGCGAGAGATAAAGATTGCGGATGGCGACCTGCCCCTCGTCCGGCTCAACGGCCGGCCCGGTCTCCAATCGGAAATCTCCCGAGACCGGCGCGCCCTTGGGGCGCGAGGCGAGAACGATGCGGCGGGATTGCTGAGCGGTCATCCGTAGGTCTCCAAAAGGTTCGGAAGGCCCTATCTGGAGAATGCATCATGGGTTTTCATCCCCGCCGATGACGATCTGGCCGCCTGATCAAGCCATCTGAAGCCTGTCCGCTTCGCAGACGGGAGGCAGCATTTGCCTGAATTCATCGCGCCGCGCCGCGCAGACCGGCATCAGGGAGGGGGCGAGCGCGGACTTGGGAACGGGATGGCCGAACCGATAGCCCTGAAAGCGGGCACAGCCCGCCGCACGCGACATCTGGAAATCCTCGTCCGTCTCGATCCCCTCGGCCACCACCGACAGTCGCAGCGCGCGAGCGATTTCGAGCACGGCGGCGACGAAGATGCGCGACACCGGATCGTCCGCCATGCGGGAGATATAGGAGCGGTCGATCTTCACGATATCGACCGGAAGGGTGCGCAGATAATTGAACGTGCAATGACCCGTGCCGAAATCATCCAGCGCGATCGCGATGCCGAGCGTGCGCAGGGACTGGATGCGGCCGAGCACCTCGGGCGTCGAAAGCAGCGAGACATTCTCGGTGATCTCCAGAACCAGCTCGCCGGGCTGAACGCCGGTATCGCGCAAAACGCGCTTCACGACGTCCAGAAGATCGTTGCGCCGAAGCTGCGCGGCCGAAATGTTGACGCTGACGAAGCGACCCGGCAGTTCGGCGAAATCCTCGCAGGCGCGCCGCAGCACCCATTCGCCGAGCATGTCGATCAACTCGCTTTCCTCGGCCACGGGAATGAACTCCGAAGGCGGAATGACGCCGCGCACAGGATGCTTCCAACGCGCCAGCGCCTCGACCCCCAGAATGATTTGCGCACTGTCCGAGATCGGCTGATAATGGAGTTCGAGTTCATCGAGCATGATCGCGGCCCGCAGATCGCGCTCGATCGTGCGGCGATGGCGTTTGACGCGCAGCATGTCGGGGTCGAACATCGTCGCGCAGCCCCGCCCCCGCCGCTTGCTCTCGTAAAGCGCGAGATCGGCCAGAAGGATCATCTCTTCGAAGAAGGACGTATGCTTGGGGGCGGTGACGATGCCGAGCGAGGCGCCGAGCGTCAGCTGCCGCCCGGCCGCGAAGGCCGGCGCTTTCAGCGCCACGAGAAACTCGTTCATCAGGGTCAGGCTTCGCACCTCGTCGCACCCTTTGAGGAGCACGGCGAACTCGTCCCCGCCCAGGCGCCCGATCACCGCGCCGGGCAGATGTTGGCGCGCCGTATCGACCAGATGGGTCAGAGCAAAGTCGCCGACATTGTGCCCGAAGCTGTCGTTCAGAGATTTGAAGTGATCGACATCGAGAAGAACCAGAGAACACGGCTCGGTCTGGCTAGATTGGCGCGTCGCGGCCTTCAACTCGTCCATGAAGCAGCGCCGCGTCATGGCGCCCGTCAGCGGGTCGGCCAGAAACAGCGCCATGCGCGAAGCGGCGTCGGCGTCCGCCGCAGCCAATTGCTGCATCAGCTTGTGGCGCATCCGCAGAACCATGGCCATAGAGAGAATGAGGAGAGCGATGGAGATCACGACGGCTGGGGATGTTTCCGTCTGCGGGAGAACCTGCCAGACCGTCAGGACTAGGCAGCAGCACAATTGCAAGGCGAGCACCAGCCTGTACTGCAGGATCTTCGATTGCCGCGGTTCCTGGAAACTTTTCATCTGCGGTCTTCCCTTCAGCCGCTTCCGTTTTAGGAAGGTGCGCCTGCAGGAAAGGTTAAGATTTTCGGGCGCAGTCGCTCCGGGTCGATATTTCATGGAAAGTTCAAAATCGGGCTGGGGCCTCGGCGGACCGTGCGCCCGGCGCTGTGGGGAAACCCCAGGTTGCGCCACAAACGACAACGCCCGCCGGGGGAGGACCGGCGGGCGTCGTTTAAGCGCCAAGGGTGGGAGGAACCTTTGGCAATCGCAGGGCCAGTGGGAGGAAAGGCCGCTGCGAAACTTGTACCTCGAAAATAGGCTGCCGAATGGCTGATCGCTAGAGGCCCATATGCATGGCTGGGCTGCGTATGCTGCAAAGCACAAAAAACGGCGCGATGATCGAACGCCGGGGCTTTCCATCGCTTGCGACAGCGGGCGGCGATTGTGGAAGGACGGGAGCGCGAAGCTGCGTCCGACGAAGGTCGACCGATCCCCCCTTCGGGTCGATAGGACGCGATCGGCTGGGCCTCATTGCGCCTATGCTGGCGTGGCGCTTGCGACCAAGGTGAGGGCTCGGTTTTGTCGGTCGGCCTGCGACCATATGGCCATGATCCCGTTCGCTTTGCTTACTGTTCTGTGGCGGCGGGGTGACAGTTCCACCCTCGAACGGCGACGGCGGTTCCTGAAAGATCGGGAATGGGTTGTGTCTCTTTGTGACAATGGGATGACTGCTCACGAGGTTCGGGATGTTGGCGGGAGAGTTCAGGCGTGACGGTGCTGATGGTGGGGTCGCTTCGCAGCGGAGGAACGACAACGCTCGCTTTGACCTTGGCGGCGGCGGTCGAATGCCTGGGAACGGAAGTCCTTCTGATCGATGCCGCGCGGCGACCGGACATCGTTCAATGGTCCGCACGGCCCGGCTGCCCGAGGGGGATGGAAGTGGCGCGCGCCACCCGATCGGATCAGTTGGAAGAACTCGTGCATCTCGGCCGGCGCGGCCGTCGTTTCGTGATCATCGACGCGGGCGTCGACGAGGCGGTGCTAGCGGAAGCGGCTGCCCTGTCGGCGATGTCGGTGATTCCCGTTCGCTTCTCGCCGCTTTCGGCCAGCGCGGCGAGCGAGACCGACGCGATGCTGCGTCAGGCGCCCGCCGGGCGCGCGCCGCGCCGCCGGGCTCTGGTGGCAACCGGCATCACGCCGATCCCCAGCCGCATCGCACGCCAAGTCGAGCGCGACTTGGCCAATTGCGGAGGGTTCCGTCTTCCGGCCGGGCTCGGCCTGCGCGCGGCCTTCGAAGCGCCGTTTCTCTTGGGCGGAACGATCTACAATCTGAGCGATGCGGACGCGCCGGGCCTTGCCAGCGCGCGGCAGGATGCGGCCGCCGTTCTGTCGGAGCTGGAAATGTTCGGCCTTCGCCGGCCCGAGCCGCGCACCGAGTCGCGCACCGTGTTCCGCCTTCCGGCCGAATGGTCGAGGCCCGAGCGGCATGTCAAGGCAGGGGGCCTGTATCAGTTCGCCTGATACCGGGCTGCGCCAAGAGCACCTGACAAGATCTCCCGGCAAAGGATGGTCGAGAGGTTTTCGCCCGATCGCGCGGACCGGAACGCGATGGATGCTGACGGCAGGGCTCGGCATGTGCGACAAAGCGAGCGTCCATAAGGTCCGACCACCGATCCCGCGCGATCGTGTCAGGCGCTCGAAGGCCCGCTGATCCTCAGCGAAGCCGCGACAGACGACCGGAGACGAGACGTTCCGCATTCCAAAGGGCGGCTTCCAACACGGAAAGATCGTTTTGCGGGAGGGCGCGGGCCAGATCGCCATTCACTTCCGCCCAGATGCGGCGCACCTGGCTTCGCATCCTGTGCCCCTCGGCGGTGAGCCGAATGAACGTGCGTCGCATGTCCGTCTCGTCAGCCTCACGCCGGCACCAGCCGCGCCGCTCCAGAATGTCGAGCATTTTCGAGACGGTGGACGGGCGAACCGACAGACTTTGCGCAACGAAGCAAACAGCGCGTGGCTCGCTTGGGTCGAGAGCGTCCAGCAACTGATCCTGGCCGGCGACCACGCCGATCTCCATCAGGTTGATCGCGACGAACTGGCGCGTGGCCTTGGAAATGGCAATCAGAGGTTGGACGAGATCGGCGTTCGCATCTTCGTCTACGAGCATGTCACGATGCGGAGCGTCAGCTTTGGTCATGATGTCCTCCGAGTGCGGCGATGCTAGTGTAAGTGCGTCAGAATGCCATCAAGTGCAACTATTAGTTGGCCTTTTTACCTATATCTCCGGTCATGGCGAAGTGCTTGCTTCGCGTAAGATCGCCTATTGCGCAACTGTCTCGGGCGGCTTGGTCGCGTGGTCGTCAAAGTTGTATACTCGGGGCGCCCTCCGTCTTGGCTCCGGCTTCGTGCCGCATCTGCCAACCCGGCCGCTGCCAAGCGAGCTGCTGCCAAGCGAGCCGCTGGCGTGTTAGGACGCTGGCATGGCCTTTCGCTTCGTCCACACCGCCGACCTTCATCTCGACTCGCCGCTGCGCTCGCTCTCGCTTCGCGATCCCGATCTCGCCGATCTCATCGGCGACGCGTCGCGCCGGGCGCTTTCCGCGATCGTGGATCTCTGCATCGAAGAGGCGGTGGATGCGCTTCTGATCGCGGGCGATCTCTACGACGGCGAGCAGACCTCGATGAAGACGGCGCGCTTTCTGGCGCGCGAGATGGAGCGCCTGCATCAGGCCGGCATTCGCGTGTTCAAGATCCGGGGCAATCACGACGCGCTCTCGCGCATCACGGCCGAGCTGACCCTGCCGCCCAATGTTCATGTGTTCGGCGGACGCGCCGAGATGATCCGCCTCAGGGCCGGACCGCTGGACGTCGCCCTTCACGGTGTCAGCTTTTCCCGACCGCAGGCGCCCGAAAGCTTGCTGCCGAAGTTCAAGCCGGCCCTGCCCGACAGCGCCAATGTCGGCCTTCTTCATACGAGTCTCGCTGGCGCGCCGGGGCATGACGTCTATGCGCCGACCTCCGTGCCCGAGCTTCTGGCAACCAACTTTTCCTATTGGGGCCTCGGCCATGTCCATGGTCGCGCCGAGCATGGCGACGCGGGCGGGCGCGTCGTCATGCCGGGGATGCCGCAGGGGCGCGACGTGAACGAGGGCGGGCCGAAAAGCGTGACGCTCGTCACGATCCGCGACGATCGCTCGGTGGAGATCGAGGAGCGCGTGACCTCGCTTGCTGAGTTCTCGCGCGTCGGCGTGGACCTCACGGGCGTCGAGGAATGGCGCGAGGCGGTGGAGCGGATCGGCCGGGCGCTGGAGCAGGGCCGTGACGCCGCGCGCTCGCGCTTTCTGGTGGCGCGTCTGCACCTGCGCGGTCGCACGCCGCTTGCCTTTCGCCTGCGGCGCGACACCGATCTGCTTCTGGCGGAAGCGGCCGCGCGCGCCGAGCGCGTGGGGCAGGTCTTCGTGGAAAAGCTCGTTCTCGAGACCGAGCCGCCGCCGAGCGATGCGACCGATGCCGGGCCGCTCCTCGAACTCGGTCGCCTGATGCGCGAGGATGTCGCCCGATCGGACGGCACGCGGCAAGCCGTGCGCGCTTTGGCCGAGAAGCTGCGCGACGAATTGCCGGCGGAAGCGCGCGGCTTTGCTGGAGACAGCGAAGCGGAGTTCGAGAGTTTTCTCGACCGGCTGCTGGTGGACGCGAGCGAGGACATGCTGGCACGGCTCAGCCATGGCAGCGAGGAGACCGTCTGATGCGCCTTCGCCGTCTCGATCTCACGCGCTATGGGCGCTTCACCGATCATCGGCTGGATTTCGGCGCGGCCGAGCCCGGCGCGCCGGATTTCCACATCGTCTACGGCCTCAACGAAGCGGGCAAGTCGACCTCGCTCTCAGGCTTTCTCGATCTTCTCTTCGGCATCGAGCAGCAGTCCCGCTACAATTTCCTGCATCCCTATTCGGCCATGGAAGTCGGTGCGCTGCTCGAATTCGGCGGGGCCGAGCGCCATCTGATCCGGCGCAAGCAGCGCACGGGATCGCTCAGCGACGCCGCAGGCCAGAGCGTCAACGAGGCGGTTCTGGCGAACGCGCTCGGCGGCCTGTCGCGCGAAAGCTACCGCGCCATGTTCTCGCTGGACGACGAGACGCTGGAAGCGGGCGGCGAGGCCATCCTGCAAAGCCGGGGCGATCTCGGCGAGCTTCTGTTTTCGGCGAGCGCGGGTCTGGCCGGCATCAGCGCGGCGCTCGCCAAGGCGCAGGACGAGGCCGACGCGATCCACCGCAAGCAGGCGCGCTCCACGCAGATCTACCTCCTGAAGCAAAAGATCGAAGCGCTCGACGCCAAGCGCAAGGAGATCGACACGGCGGCTTCCGTCCACAACGCCTTGGCGAGCGACCTCGCCAAGGCGGCGGAGGCCTATGAGGCCGTGGTGGCTGATCTCGGCAGCGTGCGCCGTCGCCGCGCCGAGATCGAGACTCTGCTGCGCGCCCTGCCGCGCCTGCGCGATCACGAGGCCCTGCGCGCTGAACTGGAGGCCGACGGGGACGCGCCGACGCCGCCCGCCTCCTGGCGCGAGGCTTTTCCCAAGCTTCTGGCCGAAACGGTGCGTATCGACGGTGCCCTGCGCCGCGTCACGGACGAGCGCGCGCGCATCGAGACCGAGCGCGAAAGCGCCGCGCCGAACGCATCGGTTCTGGCGCTCCGGGCCTCCTGGCGCGCGCTGGAGGGCGACCGGGCGCGGGCACGCACAGCGGAAGACGATCTGCCCAAGCGCCGCCGCGAGATGGAAGCGACTGACGCCGCGCTGCAACAGCTTCTCCTGCGCCTCGGCGCACCGGCGGGGCTGGAGCCCGAAGACCTGCTTCTGCCCGCGCCGCTTGCGGGAGCGCTGCGCGAGCGGATCGAGGGCCGTCTCGCACTCGACGCGCGGCTGGCCAAGGCATTGCAGGAAGAGCGGGAGGCGGAGCATGCGCTGGCCCAAAGCGAAGCGCGCATCGCGGGCGCGGAGGCCATGCCGAGCGACCCGCGCGCTCTGGCCGAGCTGGACGCAGCCCGCGCCCTGGCCCGTCGCAGCGACGTCGCCGCCCGCTCGGCTCATGGGCGGGCCGAGGAGGCGCGGCGCAAGCCGCTGGCGCAGGCGCGCATGGAGGCGCTTCAGCCCTTTGAGGGCGATGTCGCCGCGCTCCGCGCGTTGGCGCTGCCGGATGCCGACCGGATCGCCGGCTGGCGTCAGCGTCTCACCGAATGCGCTCGGCGCGCTGGTGAGGCCGAGGCGCGGCTGCGCGAGGCGGATACGGAAAGCCGGCTGGCCGCGACGCGCCTGCGCGCGCTTGAAAAAAGTGCCGGTCCCATCGACGACACCCATGCCGAGACCCTGCGCGCCGAGCGCGACGCGGCCTTTGCCGCGCATCGCGCGGCGCTGAGCGAGGCGACGGCCGAGCGCTTCGCACAAGTGCTGCGCGCCGATGACGAGTTGTCGCGCGAGCGTCTGGCCCGCGCGCGCGATTTGGGCGAATTGCGCCAGCTTGGCGCGGCGCTCGCCACGGCCGAAACGGCGGCGGAGCGCTGGCGTGATCTGCTGGAAGTCGCACGGGACGACGGGGCGCGCCTCACCGACGAGATGGACGCCGCCCTGCCCGAGGCCCTGCGCGGCGAAACGGCAGACGGGGTGGCCATCCTGTCGCGGCTCGATCTCTTCGCGCGCCGCCGGCAGGAGGCGCTGGACGCCTTCGGCGCGCTGGACGAGACCCGCGCCGCGCGTCTGGCGGCCGAGGAGGATGCGGGCCGTTTGAGCGATGCGCTGGAAGAGGCGCTTCGGGCGCTCGGCCGCGCCCCGACCAGCCGCGATCTGGCTTTGCTTTGCGAGGCGGCGGACGCGGTTCTGAACGAGGCGACCGAAATGGGCGCGCGCCAAGCGGCGGCACAAGCCGATCTCGAAGCGCGCCGGGCCGATCTCGCCCGGCGTCGGCGCGAGGCCGACGAGGCGAGGCGCGCGGGCGAGGACTGGGCCTCCGGCTGGCGGGCGCTGATCGCGGAAAGCGGTCTCACGGCGCGGCTCGGCCGCGCGCTTCCGGGGACCGACCCAGCCGAACCCGGCGCAAGTTTCTCGGCGCTCGGCCCGCAAGTCGGCGCGGTTCGCGAGATGCTGCCGGTGCTTCTCGAACTGCCGGCTCGCCTTCAGGCCCTCTCCGATCTGCGCCACCGCGTGGAGACGATGGAGGCGAACCGGCGCACGTTTGAGACGGCGCTGGAAGACCTGATCGAACGCTTGGACCTTGCGATCCTGGAGTCCGGCAGCGCGGCACGAGCCGAGCGGCTGGGCGAGGAGATCGCCGAGGCCGAGCGCGGCGCGCAGACCCTGCGCCATCTCGATGCGGAGTTGCATCGCTTGGCGGCTGAAGAGTCCGAGCTGATCGCGGCGCAAGCGCGCATCGGCACGGAAGCGAGCGCCATGACCGCGTTCTTCGGCGTGGAGGCGTTGGAGGAGGTCGGCCCGGCGCTGGAGGCCGCGCAGGAGCGGGCACGACGCGAAGCGCGTCTCGCCGATTGGGAGCGTGATCTCCTCGCCGATCTCGGCGTCACATCTCTTGCGGAGGCCGAAGCGCGGCTGAGCCAAGCCGAGCGCGAGGCGCTGGAAGAGGAACGCGAAGCGCTGGACGCGCGCGTTCACGATCTCGAAGCGCGGCGGGAGACCCTATTCCGTACGCGCAGCGACGCGGCGGACGCACTGGAGCGCGTCGGCGGCGACGGCGCCGTGGCGCGCCTCGTGGCCGAGCGGCGCACGGCCATTCTGGAAATGGAAGAGCTGGCGCTGCGCGCCCTGAAACTGCGCACCGGCGCGCTGATGGCGAACGAGGCGCTGCGCCTCTACCGGGACCGGCACCGCTCCGCCATGATGGAGCGCGCGTCCGACGCCTTCCGAACCATGACGCGCGGCGACTATACCGGCCTCGCCACGCAGTCGGAAAAAGACAGCGAAATCCTGATCGGGCTGACGCGCGCGGGCGGCTCGCGGCTGGCCGCCGACATGTCGAAGGGCACGCGCTTCCAGCTTTATCTCGCGCTGCGCCTGGCCGGCTACGAGGAGTTCGCGCGCGCCCGCTCGCCCGTGCCTTTTGTGGCCGACGACATCATGGAGACCTTCGACGAGCCGCGTTCGGAAGAGGTGCTGCGGCTTCTGGCGGGCCTCTCGCGTCATGGGCAGGTGATCTACCTCACCCATCACCGCCATCTCTGCGACCTGGCGCGCCAAGTCGAGCCAAGCGTGCGCCTGCACGAGATCGCAAGCGCGCAGCGCGAGCCGGCCTGAGCGATCAGGCCGGCATGATGCGACGGGGATAGGCCGGCAGCACCGCTTCGCGAAGCGCGCGGCCCGCCGGGGACTGGAGCGCCAGCGGGCGTGTGACGGGCGCTTCCTCGACCATGCGCCCCTCGTCCATGACGAGGACGCGCGTGCAGAAGCGCTCGACCAGCCGGATATCGTGCGTGACGAAGAGATAGGCCGTGCCCGTCTCCTCCCGCAGCCGTTCGAACAGCGCGATCATCTGAATCTGAAGATGCAGGTCGAGATTGGACACGGCCTCATCCAGCACGATCAGCTTGGGCTCCGGCGCGAAGGCGCGCGCAAGGCAGACGCGCTGCAACTGCCCACCACTCATCTGCGCCGGCAGTTTGCCGGCATCGCGGGGATCGAGACCGACCTTGTCGAGGAGATCGGCGACGCGCGCGCGCAGCGCTTCCCCGTCGAGGCCGAGAAGGTGGCGCAGCGGCTCGGCGACGATCGTCCCGATCGTCGCGCGCGGATCGACCGCGCCGACCGAGTCCTGAAACACCATCTGCACGGCGCGGCGAAAGCCCGGCATCTCGGCCTTGGGAAGGCTCACGAGCGAGCGCCCTTCGAACAGGATCTCGCCGCTGTCCGGACGCTCCAGCCCGAGCAGCAGGCGCGCGAGCGTGCTCTTGCCGCAGCCGCTGCGCCCTAGAAGCGCGACGGTTTCGCCGTGGGCGATGTCGAGGGAGATATCATTCAGCACGAGGGTCGGCTTCGACGCGCCGACCAGCGAGACGCGTCGATAAATGCGCGAGACGTTACGGGCGGACAGGAGGCTCATGCCGCGCGCTCCAGTCCGTAGAGCGAGAGATGCGCGTCGACGAGCCCGGCCGTGACGGCGTGACGCGGGCGGTGAAACACCTCCTCGACCGCGCCGGTTTCCACGATCCGCCCGCGATCCATGACGGCGACGCGGTCCGCCAGACGCGCGACGACGCCCATGTCGTGCGTCACGAGAAGCAGCCCCAGGCCGCGTTCGCCTTTCAACCGTTCGAGCAGATCGAGAATGTCGCGCTGCACGAGCAGATCGAGATCGCTGGTCGGCTCATCGGCGAACAGAAAGGGCGCTTCGCTCATCAGCGCGAGCGCGATCATCATGCGCTGAAGCATGCCGCCGCTCATCTCGAACGGATGAAGCGTTAGGATGCGGCTTGGGTCGTTCAGACCGGCCGCAAGAAGGCTCGCCTCGATCCGTGCATCGCGATCCGTTCGCCCGAGGTCGAGAGCGCGCAGCGTTTCCAGCGCATGGTCGCGCATGGTGCGCACGGGGTTGAAGGCGCTTCTGGGGTTTTGCAGGATGGTGGCGACGAGGCGGCCGCGCAGGTTCATTGGGGCGCGCTCTTTTCCGTCCACCAGCACCGACCCGCTCTCGCGAACCGTGCCGGGCGGCAGCACGTCCAGCGCGGCCGCGCAGGTCAGGGACTTTCCCGATCCGCTCGGGCCGACCAGCGCCAGAACCTCGCCGCGCTCCAGATGCAGCGAGACGCCGCTCACCAGAGCCTGCGGCCCGTCATGGCGACGCGTGAGAACGCTCAGAGCTTCGATGTCGAGACGGCGCGTGCTCAATGGGAATGCTCCATGCGCAAATGCGGGTCGAGCCGGTCGCGGATCGCGTCGCCCAAGAGATTGAAGGCCATGACGGAGACGAAGAGCGCAAGGCCCGGCCAGAGCATCAGAAGCGGCTGCGTCCAGACGAAGGCGCGCGCGTCGTTCAGCATGACACCCCATTCGGCGGTGGGCGCGGCGACGCCGAGGCCGAGAAAGGACAGGCCGGAGACATGCAGCATGATATGGCCGATATCGAGCGTCGCTAGCACCACGAGCTGCGAGAGGGTCGCGGGCAGCAAGTGTTCGCGGAAGACGCGAAGTCGGCTCGCGCCCGCGAGGCGCGAGGCCAGGATGAACTCGCGATGTTTCAGCGACAGGACGATGCCGCGCACGATGCGCGCATACCAGGGCCAATGCGACAGGGCGATGGCGGCGACCACATTGACGAGGCCCGTGCCGAGCATCCCGACCATGAAGAGCGAGAGCACCAGGGTCGGAAAGGTCATGAACACGTCCGTGACGCGCATGATGGCCTGATCCAGCCGCCCGCCGAGAAACCCCGCCGCGCCGCCGATCGTGATGCCGAGCGTCAGGATCAGGGACAGGGCGACGGCGACGGAGCCGAGCGAGACGCGCGCCCCGGCGATGAGGCGCGAAAGAATGTCCCGTCCCAGGTGATCGGTGCCGAGCCAGTGCGCCCAGCCGGGCTCCTGGAGCCGCGCGGGCAGATCGACCGCGTTGGGCTCATAGGGGCTGATCCAAGGGCCGACGAGCGCAACCATGACGATGGCCAGCACCAGCCCCAACGCGATGCGGCCCCCGCGCCCGAGCGGGCGGCGACGCGGTTCGGCGATGGCCTCGGCGGGAAACGCGAGATCGCTCATTCGACGCCCTCCGACGACAGGCGAATGCGCGGATCGGCGACGGCATAGGCGATATCCGCCAGAAGATTGCACAGGACGAAGACGCCGACCATCAAGAGCGTGAAACACTGGATCACGGGATAGTCGCGGTTGAAAATGGCCGAGACGGCATAGCGCCCGACACCCGGCCAGCCGAAAATGCTTTCGATGACCAGCGTGCCGCCGATCAGCTCGCCCACATGCATCCCCGTCGCGGTGATGATCGGCAGAAGCGCGTTGCGCAGGACATGCGCGCGCTCCACACGCCGCTCGGACAGGCCGCGAAGGCGGGCATAGGTGACATGGCGCTGGCCGGCGACCTCCAGCATCGAGGCGCGCAGGAGGCGGGCGTTGATCGCCAGCGACATCAGCGCGATCGAGGCCGCCGGCATGATCATATGCGACAGGCCCCCTCGCCCCATGGCCGGCAGCCAGCCGAGCTGCACGGAGAAGACGAGCACGAGCAGGAAGCCCAGCCAGAAGTTCGGCATGGACACGCCGAGAAAGGCGACGAGACGCACGATCTGGTCGGGCAGCCTGTCGCGGTGGCGCGCCGCCCACATGCCGAGCGGAACGGAGATGCCGAGCGTCAGCACCAGGGCCGCGCCGGCAAGCTGGAGCGTCGCGGGGAGATAATGCAGGAGATCGGGCAGGACGGGGCGCTGCGTGGCATAGGACAGGCCGAAATCGAGTCGCAGCGCATGACCGAGCCAGTCGAGATATTGAACCGCGATCGGCCGGTCGAGGCCGAGCAGGGCGCGCGCTTCCTCCAGCGCCTGGGGCGTCGGCGGCAGGCGCGACAGGCGCAGATAATCCATGGCCGGATCGCTGGGGCCAAGGCGCAGAAGCAGGAAGATCGCCAGCGAGGCCGCCAGCAGCATCGGCACCAGAAGCAGCAGCCGGCGCAGGATGAAGCGCGCCATCTCAGCGCGCCTCGGGTCGAATGTCTTCGAAGGGAATTTCGCTCGCCAGCGCGCCGAAGGGAATAGGCCCCAACTCCGGTCGCGCCACCACCATCGTGTTCACGAAACTGAGCGGAAGATAAACGGCTTGCCTGTGGAGGCGGGTGAGGATGTCCCTGTAGAGCGCCCGCCGCTCCGCCTCGTCCGTGGAGACGAGAACGCGGCCGATCTCGGCGTCGATCTCCGCCTTGTCGGGCAGGCCGAGCTGCGCCTGATAATCGGCATGGGAGGGCACGCGCATGGAGGACAGGAAGGCGTGCGGATCATAGGGCGCGCCCCAGCTTCGGTTGAAGATCATGCCGAAGCGCCCGTCGCGCTGGCGCGCATAGATCGAGCTTTCCTCCTCGCCGGTCAGCGTCACGCCGATGCCGACTTTCGCGAGATCGGCCTGCACGATCTCCGCCATGGACTTCAACACGGCGTCATTGCCGACGAAGCAAAGTTCGATGGTCAGCGCCTCGCCGTCGCGCGAGCGCAGGCCGTCAGTGCCCCTTTTCCATCCGGCCTCGTCCAACAGTCTTTCCCCCTGGGCCGGGTCGTAGGCGTACGGTTTCAGGCCGATATCGGCATAGGGAACGCTCGGCGAGAATAGCGTGTCGGCGCGCGTCTGCGTGCCGTAAAGGGCCGCTCGGATCATCGTGTCCTTGTCGACCGCATGATTGATCGCTTGGCGGACAGCGAGATCGCGCGTTGGGCCCGTCTTGGTGTTGAGCGCGAAGACGCGCGTTTCCACCGGCGGGGAAAGCGCCGTCTGGAAGCGGCCCATCGCCTTGAAGCGCTCATAGGTGTCGGGCGAGATCGGGCCGTCCGTTCCGTAGATCAGGTCGATCTCGCCGGTTTCCATCGCGACGGCGCGCGTGTTCGGGTCGAGAATGACCTTTACGTCCACCGCGTCCAGCGCCGGCTTCTCGCCCCAATAGGTTTCGTTGCGGGTGAAGAGGTCGTTTTCGCCGAGATGGCTCTCGCTCAAGACCCAAGGCCCCGTGCCGATCGGCGCTCGGATGCCCTTCACCGTGCCGCCGTCCACGAATTGCGACGGCGCGATGAAGCGGAACGGGCGCGGCAGGGCGAGTTCCTCCAGCGCGGGGTAGTAGGCGTCCTTCAGCGTGAGGCGAATGGTGCGCTCATCCAGCGCCTCGACGCCGGTGATCTGGTTGGCGAGTTCCAGCCAGGCATGACGGGCACGATTGGCAAGAACGGCGTTGAAGTTGGCGACGACGGCCGCTGCATCGAAGGCCTCGCCATTGGAAAAGCGCACGTTCGGCCGCAGGTGGAACGTATAGACGCGCCCGCCCTCGGACACGTCCCAGGATTGCGCAAGCCAAGGCTGGATGGTGCCGTCCTTGCGGTACTTCACCAGCGGCTCGTAGACCATGGATTGGGCGAACATCTGGTTCGGCGTGTAGAGATGCGGGTTCAGCGGCCCGACATTCACCGGCCAGGAAAAGTTCAGCCGCCCGCCGGCTTGCGCCATGGCTGGGAAAGAGACCAGAAGACCGAGAGCGACGGCAAGGGACAGAAGACGGCGCAAATCACGACTCCATCATTGGTATGACGTTTTCCTCAAAACATCATACTGTTTGCGAAGTCCAGTCCCAGGACGCAAGAGGGCTTGCGCGCGAGGCCGTGGGGTTCGACAAGATCGGCCCAAGCGCGGGAGGATGAATGCAGCGGATCACGATCACGATCGACGACGATCTCATGGCCGAGCTTGACCGGATGATCGAGCGCGACGGCTATCCCAACCGCTCGGAGGCGATCCGCGATCTGGCGCGGCTCGGCCTGCGCCACGCGGCGATCAAAGCGGGCGAGGCGCGGGATTGCGTCGGCGTGCTCAGCTATGTCTACGACCATGAGGCGCGCGATCTGGCGCGCCGGCTGACCGTCTCGCACCATCACCATCACGACCTTTCGGTCGCCTCGCTGCATGTCCATCTCGACGCCGAGCGCTGCCTCGAGATCAGCGTCCTCAAGGGCCGCTCCGACGAGGTGCAGCATTTCGCCGACACCATCACCTCGCAGCGCGCGGTGGCCTATGGCGAGCTGAAGATCATCCCGCAGACGGTCCAGCCGGAGCACCACCATGAGGAATGAGACGCCGTCCTCCTGAGGCCCGGAAGAAATTGGGGGAGACAGGAGACAGAGGATACGGCTGTCATTTGGGGATTGTATCGCCTCAACCCGGTTTCAAGAACTGAAGCGGATGAAGGGCGTGCCATGACCGAGGCGGAATTTCTGGCGATCGCACGCAGCAATCCGGTGAATGCCGAACTCGAACGCCGGCTTCGCAGGATTGATCTCCCTCAGTGCCATCTCGTCGCCGGCTGCCTCTTCCAGACCCTCTGGAACGCGCGCTCGGACCGCGCGCCGGGCTGGGGCATCAAGGATTACGACGTCTTCTATTTCGACGACACCGATCTTTCCTTCGAGGCGGAAGATCGGGCGATCCGCGCTGTCGCGGAGGCGACGGCCGATCTCGGCGTCGAGGTCGAGCTTCGCAATCAGGCTCGCGTGCATCTCTGGTATCCCCAGCGTTTCGGCGGGAGCTATCCGCAGCTTTCGTCCGCGCGGGACGGGATCGACCGCTATCTCGTGACCTGCACCTGCGTCGGCATCGAGGTCGAAAGCGGCGCGCTCTATGCGCCGAACGGGTTGAAGGAACTGGCGGCCGGCATCCTGCGGCCCAATCCGCTGAACGCGAGAGCCGACCTCTTTCCGGCCAAGGCCGAGAGTTATCGCGCCCGCTAGCCCTGGCTGGTGATTGCCGACTGACGCGATTCCTCCTGGCCCGGTAGGAGAGCGCGATCGAGCAGGGCCGCGAGCCCGATCCCGATGGCATAGGCCAGGATATTCCAGAGCGAGAAGACGCGGCCGAGCAGCAATGCTCCGGCCGTCGTCAGGCGAAAGGCGTCGAAGGCGGGCGTGTGGACGAGCCGGGAGAACTCAACCGCGACCGCCAGCGCGAGGGCAAGACCCGCGACCCGCCCCCGGCGCGGGAGAAATGCCGCGATCAGGAAATAGACCATGCTCCCCCAGAGAAGGGAGCCTCCATATTTGACCGCGAAGAAGGACAGGCCGAGCCGGTAGCCGCCGGCCCGCAAGGACAGGCCGGCAAGGATCACCAGCGCCGCCGCGCCGAGAAGCGCGAGGCGGCGGCGTGGGGCGGACGCCATAGGCCTTGGTCCCTCACGACCAGGGCTGGAACAGAACCGCCAGAAGCGCCAGGATCAGGGCGGGCGGCATCACCACGAAGCCGATCTTCAGGAAGTTCAGCGCGCCGAAGGAGAGGCCCTCGCGGCGCAGGGCGCTGAGCCAGAGAATGGTCGCGAGCGAGCCCGTGACCGACAGGTTGGGGCCGATATCGATGCCGATCAGGATGGCGTTGACGACCTGCTCCGGCAGATGCGCGGCATTGGTGAAAGCACCCGTGAGGAGACCGAGCGGCAGATTGTTGGTGAGGTTCGTGCCGAAGGCCAGCACGACGCCCGAGGCCATCGCGCCCCAATGCGGCGCTTGATTGAGCGGGCCTTCCAGAAGGGAGACCAGCGTCGCCTGAAGCCCGCTGACTTCCAGCGCGCGCACGATGACGAAGAGCCCCGCGACCATGGCGAGCGTTTCCCAGGAGATTTCCTTCGCCAGGGGCAGCGGGTTGTTCTTTTCGCCGATCATCACGGCGAGCGCGGTGAGGAAGCCGGCGAGCAGCGTCGGCCAGCCGAGTTCAAGACCGAGCGCGGAGGAGACGAGAAGCACGATGCTGGCCGCGACGAGCCCGATCGCCGCGATGCGCCCGCCGAGCGAGAGATGCGGGATCTCGACATTCGAGTCCGTCGTGCCCTGGAGGCCCTCTTTCTGGGTCCAGCGCAGGAGATAGAAGGTTGCGGCGATGGCCAGGATCGAGGGCAGCGAGAAGCGCAGGAGCCATTGGCCGAGCGGCGGCATCTGGCTGCCGAAGACGACGAGATTGGCCGGGTTGGAAATCGGCAGGACGAAGGAGGCCGCGTTCGCCACGAAGGCGCAGACGAGGAGATAGGGAATGGGCGAGGACACTTTCGCCGCGCGCGTCACGGCGATCACGGCGGGCGTCAGCACCACGGCCGTCGCGTCGTTCGACAGGAACACAGTGACGAGCGTGCCGATGAGATAGACCAGCGCGAAGAGGCGGCGGGGCGAGCCCTTGGCCGAGCGGGCCGCGAAGGCCGCGAGATAATTGAAGAGGCCCTCGCGCCGCGCCGTTTCGGCCAGCAGCATCATGCCCGCCAGAAAGAGATAGACGTCGGTCCCGCTCTCGATGCCCACCAGCGCTTCGCGCCAGGGCAGCAGGCCGGTGACCACCAGAAGCGCCGCGCCCAGAACCGCGAAGACCCATTCCGGCCATTGGCCCGGCCGGAAGATGACGCCGAACACGGTGACGCCGCTGACGACCCAAGTGAAGACATGCAGAAGACTGAGGGTCATCGAGGATCCGCTCGGGGAAATGAAAGAGATTTAGGTTGAAGGCGGCCGGGGCTCCGGTGGGAGCCCCTAACAAACTTGCGCGGGTTCGGTCCAGACGCGCGTTTGACCGCCTGTCGAACTGAGCAGGCCTTTACGGGCCGGAACGGGCGTGGACCTGTTTGTTGGCTGAACGGTTCGCGGGCGCCATCATGACGCCCGCGACCGCTCCTAATTTGCGGTCACTCGCCGCGACAGGCCTTGGCGACCTTGGGCGACGACACGATCCAGAGCACGAGCCCGCAGATCGCAAAGCCGGCCAACACCAGATAGGCGACCGAGAAGCCGTAGCGGGAGACGATGACGCCCGCGATGGCCGGGCTCAGCGAGGCACCGACGCCCTGCACCGTCATCACCGCGCCGAGGCCCGCATTCACGTGGCCCGTGCCGCGCAGCATCCGCGCGACGAGACCCGGCACAGCGACACCCAGAAGCCCCGCGCCGACGCCGTCCAGCATCTGCACCGGGATCAGCGCGAAGTGGCTCGGCCAGAGACCGGCGATCAACCCGCGCACGGGCAGTGCGACGAGCGCCAGGACGAGAAGCAGAAAATAGCCGCGCCGCCGCGCGAAACCCGCCGCCAGAAGCGCAATGGGGATCATGGTGAGCTGCGCGATGATGACGGTGGCCGCGGTGTAGGAGACGGGATCGGTCAGGAGGCGATCGAGGGTCGAGTGCTGGCGCACCGGCTCGGCGGCCGGACGGCCTGCCGTGGACTGACCGGGCGCGATGGCCGTCGACCCATTCGTGTCCGAGCCGGCCTGTTGCGAGGGGATGGTGGCTTGGCCGGACGCGCCGGGCGAGGCCGTCGTCGTTCCGCCATTGCTCGTCGTGCCGCTTTCGGCGCGCGTCGCGACCTGCTGGCCGAGAAGCGGCAGCATTGCGCCATTGCCAAAATGGAAGAGCATGAGCGTCGCCGCCAGGATCAGAAGCGGGGTCGACTTCCAGAGAACGCTGAAGCCCGATGGGGCTTCACGATCACCGCCGGTCTTGTGCTCCAGACCGCGCGCGACATCATGGTCGACGTCCTTCGGGTTGATCATCAGGATGGCGGCGATGGAGCCTGCGGCCATGACGGTCATCAGGATGAAGACGGCGGGCAGGCCGAACTCATAACCGAAGAAGCCAGCGCCGGCAGCGGCGAAGACATTGCCGCCATGGTTCCAGGCTTCGTTGCGGCCCAACTGATGGGCCAGCCCATCCTGCCCGACGAGGCCGAGGGTCAGGCCCGCGATGGCCGGCCCGATCGCCGCGCCGGCAATGCCCGTCGCGATCTGCGACGCGGTGACGAAGGCAAAGTTCGGCAGAAACAGGATCGCGAGCGAGGCGACGATCACAAGCGCCGCGCAGAAGCCGACCATGAAGCGTTTGGCCTTGGACGCGTCGGCCAGCGCGCCGAGCGGTGTCGTCGCCAGCATTCCGGCGATGCCGCCGATGGTCATGACGAGGCCGATCGTGGCCGTACTCCAGCCCTGCCCCACGAGAAAAATGCCGAGGAAAGGGCCGAGGCCGTCACGCACATCGGCCAGAAAGAAGTTGACCGCGCCCAAGGCTTTCAGTGACCGAGAAGGTGGCTCCGCCGCCTGGGCGGGCGCTGTTGCGGTCACGGTGCTCATGGGGATTCTCTCCTGCGCGGCGGCGGTCTGACGAAAACTTGATGGCTATTGACCGCCGGCTAAATGCGCATGGCGCAAGCTGGTTGCGCACGATCCTTCCTGGATCCCAGAAAATAAAACAGAGGCGGCCTTACTGATTATGTCCTTGAGAAGATGAGTTCTTTTGTCGCCATTCTTGAAGACAAGCGAATCATCTAGCCCCATGTCTCAATAAGCGGTGGCGAAACCTCAACGAGAGCCTCCGATGCCCGCACGCCTCATGGCAAGCGGTCGGCGCGGCGCGAAACTGACGAGAAGCTTGTGGAATCCCGCGTGGCCCAAGTCGCGATACGACCCTGGAAGTTGACGATGAATTGCGCCTCCTTACCCGCGATGTAATAGTGCGGCTTGCGCGGCCGCTGATCCAGAACAATGCCCCGTGCGTTCATCGGAGAATTGATACAGTCATCATGAAGCGTGTCATCGAGCCGTTCGCCGTCGAATACAAACGCCGCCCGAAGCGGGGAAAGACGGCTGAAACGTCCATCTGGTCGGGTTCGCTCGGCGACGAAATCAAGTCTCTCATGCGGGTGAACGAGGAGGCCGAGCCGACATCTCCGCCGCCTGCCGACGGAAACAAGTCAGCCGCAAAGGCTCTGTTTTCCAAGCCGAAATCGGTGCGGTCCGGACATAAGCCGGAAGGCCGCATTCTGGAATCGCGCGCGGCGCCCGAGGCAGAGCGTTCCACCCAACCCGAGCCAGACGCTTTGGAGGCGGGCGAACCTGTCGAAGACGACTGGGAGCGCGAGCGGGCCCCAGCGCCGCGCCTGCGCGCGAAACGTCCGGAAAGCCGCACCGAGCCTTTCGCCAAACCGGCGCAGGCAGAGCCGGAGCCAGTGGCCGAGCGGGTGCCGCCGATTGCGAATCCTGCCGGGGTCGCCAGTGTGCCCGCTCCCGCGGACAAGCCGGCTCCGCGCGCTCGCAGTTCGAAGGGCCTTTCCCGCGTTGCGGAGCGCCGCGCGCGGATGAAGGGCCTCAATCTGGAAGATCGCTGGAAGTGGAACCTCATCGACTGAAGATTCAGCCGCTCGGTATCAGGCGCCAAGGCAGACGGTCCATGTGCGTCGTGAAGCGCCACGAGAGGCCGGCGGCGCCTGAGACGCCGCCGGTTTGCGATCAGGCCAGCGTCGCCACGACCTCGCGCGCGGCGGCGAGGGTGAGGTCGATATCCGTGTCCGTATGCGCCATGGAGACGAAGAGGTTTTCGTAGGCGCCGGGGTGGAACAGGATGCCGCGCTCGATCATGCCGAGCCACCAGCGGCGGAACAGGTCCTGATCGGCATGGCGCTCCGCGTCGCGGTAATTGTGGATCGGGCGGTCTGAGAACCAGACCTGAAGCACCGGCCCGAGGCCGACCACATGGGCGGCAAGACCGCTCTTGGCGAAGATGTCCTCCAGGCCAAAGCGCAGGCGGTCGGACACGGCGTAGAGAGCCTCATAGGCGCCGGGCGCGGCCAGTTCGTCCAGCGTGGCATTGGCGGCGGCGACCGCGATGCCGTTGGCGGTGTAGGTGCCGGCGAGCGAGACCGTGCCGTCCGAGACCAGTTCCATGACGGCGCGCCGTCCGCCGACCGCCGCGACGGGGAAGCCGCCGCCCAGACCCTTGGCGAAGATGGAAAGGTCGGGCGTGATGCCGAAGACCTGCTGCGCGCCGCCGAGGCCGAGGCGAAAGCCCGTGATGACCTCGTCGAAGATCAGAAGAATGCCGGCCTTCTCCGTCAGCTCGCGCATGGCTTCCAGATAGCCCGGCAGCGGCAGGATGCAGCCCGTGTTGCACATCATCGGCTCGGTCAGAACCGCCGCGATCTCATGGCCGTGCTCAGTGATGACCTGACGCAGCACCTCGATGTCGTTCCAGGGCAGGATGACGAGATTCTCTTCCACCCCCTTGGGCAGGCCCGGACCCTGCGGCACCGGAACGGGGCGCGTGTCGGAGCCCGCCGTTTCGATCTTGGGATGCTTGCTCCAGTACACGCCGTCCGAAAACCCGTGATACATGCCCTCGAAGCGGATGATCTTGCGCCGGCCCGTGAACGCGCGGGCGAGACGCGTGGCGTAGAGGACGCCTTCCGTGCCCGTGTTGGACAGGCGCACCATGTCGATGCTTGGCACCGCCGCGATGATCTTGCGCGCCAGATCGGCTTCCGCCGCCGCCGGAAGGGCGAAGACTGTGCCGACATTCTGGATCTGATCCACCACGGCCTGCGTCACGCGCTTGGGGCGATGGCCGAGGATCATGGGGCCTAGGCCGAGGAGATAATCAATATAGGTGTGGCCGTCGGCGTCGGTGACGCGCGAGCCCTGCCCGCTCTGGACGAAAAGCGGGTAGGGCTCCCAGCCCGACCAGGTTGCCCGCGCCGTGGAATTGACGCCGCCGGGAATGACCTCCCGCGCGCTGGCGAAGAGTTGGGCGCTTTCGAGCGTCGTGCGCGGGGCGGAGGATGCGATGTTCAAGGCGGTTCTCCAGATGCGATCGGGCACGGGTGGCCCGGCTGGCTCGCCGCAACTCTTCCGTTGGGCGGCCAGCCTCGTCGCGGCCCCTCACGCAACTGCCGTGCCAAGTGACGGAAATCCCGGTGCCGCCGCGCTGGCGCGATGCACTTAGGCCGCAACTGCCACGAACCGGCACCAAAGCCGGGAGGAAGCTCCAACTTTTGGAGGAGATCGGAAAAGAAGAGGGATAACAGGGCGTTAAGCTTCAGGAGATCGTAAGCCGAACCGGGGTGACCGTTGGTGGCTCCAAAATTTGGAGGGAGGCTGCTGGCTTCATATCCTGCCGCGCGCGGCGCGCTCGGGCAAAGCGGCGGGCGCGCGTCTGGCATGAGGCTTGCACAGGAGGCTGTACGGGGCCTTTGGCCCGAGCCTCAAGGATCAGGCCATGGCCTTCGACATTCTCTGCGACTTCGACGGGACGATCTCGCGCTCCGACGTGACCGATCATCTTCTGGAAACGCTGGCTCGGCCGGGCTGGGAGGCGCTGGAGGATGCCTGGACGCGCGGCGAGATCGGCTCGGCCGAGTGCATGGCACGCCAGGTCGAGTTCATCGACGCTTCGCCTGCCGAACTGGACGCCGCGCTCGATCAGGTCGAGATCGATCCCGGCTTTCCCGCCTTTCTCCATGCCGCGCAGGGGCTGGGCGCGCGGGTGACGGTGGTCAGCGACGGGATCGACTATGCCATTCGCCGGGTTCTGGCGCGCCATGGCGTGCGCGGGCTGGCGCTGCGCGCCAACCGGCTCGTGGTAACCGGCGCGCGCTCCTACCGGCTGGAGCATCCGCACGCGGCCTCGGGCTGCCCCGCCGGAACCTGCAAATGCGCGGTCGCGGGCGCCCTGCCCGCCGCGCCCAGCCTTCTGATCGGCGACGGGCGTTCGGATTTCTGCGGCAGCGGCGCGGTCGATCTCGTTCTTGCCAAGGGCGCGCTGGCCGCGCATTGCGCCGAGATCGGCCGCCGGCATGTCGCGTTCGGCGAGTTCTGCGAACTCACCGCCGAGCTTCCCGCCATCGTGGCGCTTCTCGCCGCCGAGGCACCCCGGCGCACGGTGGCCGCCTGATGTCCCGCCAGCGCCTGCGCATTCTCGACCTCGACGCCAGCCTGCCCGATCAGGAGCCGGTGCGCGAGCGCTTGGCCGACGGGCGGGCGCGGCGTCTCGACCTGTCCGGCCTAGGACCCGCGCTGCGCCTGTGGTCGTCGGGGCGCGACTGGCAGCGGCTGGAGAGGGCGCTGGCCGAGGATGAGGCGGCGAGCGGCGCGCCGTTCCTGACCATGATCGGCTCGGGCGACTATCATCATGTTTCGGCTGCCCTCATCGCGCGCGCGCCGGGGCCGCTGACGGTGATCCATTTCGACAATCACCCGGACTGGTGTCGCTGTTTCCCCGCGCGCCATTGCGGCGGGTGGGTGAATATGGCGCTGGCGCAGGATCATGTGCGCCGCGTCGTGACGCTCGGACCCTGCGCGGACGATCTCAATCGGCCCGACCGCAAGGGCGCCAATCTCACCGCCCTGTCGAACGCGCGGCTTCAGGTCTTCGCCTGGAACCGCCCGCCGACGCTGACGCGCCGCGAGGTGGCGGATGGGGAGGGCCATCATTGCCGCAACGGCCTCATTCTCTGGCGCAATCTGGCGGAAGAAAACTTCCGCGCCTTCATGGCGCGGCTAATCGAGACGCTGCCGACCCGTCAGATCTGGATCACGGTGGACAAGGACGTGCTCGCGGCGGACGAGGCCGCCACCAACTGGGACCAGGGCGAAATGCCGCTCGGGCGTGTGGTGGAAGCGATCCGGCTTCTGGGCGAGCGCTGCGAGATCGTCGGCGCCGATCTCTGCGGCGACTATGCGCCAGCGAACCATCGCCATCCGATGAAGCTCGCCGAGGCCTGGATGGACCAGCCGCGCAAGGAGCCTTCCGGCGGCGCGGAGGGCGCTCGTCGCCGCAACGCGCGCACCAATGCCGTTCTTCTGGATGCGCTGGAGGCCTTCGCATGAGCGGTCTCGCCGCGCCCGTCGCGCTGGGCCTCACCATCCTGCTGGATGTCGGCGGCCAACTTCTCTTCAAGCTTGGCTTGGACGGCGACGAGAGCCAAGCGCAGCCCGAGCGCGGCCTCATTCGCCGTGTTCTCGGCTCGCCCACGATCGCGGGGGGCGTCGCGCTCTATGCCGTGGAGTTCGGCTGCTGGCTCTTCGTCCTGTCGCGTCTCGACCTGTCGCTCGCCTTCCCCATCGCGACCCTCTCCTATGTCGGCGTGGTTCTGGCCAGCCGTCTGTTTCTGCGCGAGGCGGTCTCGCCGCGTCGCTGGATCGCCACTCTCCTGATCGCCGCCGGCGCGGCCTGCATTGGAATGAGCGCATGAACGCTTCCCTTCACGAACCCCTCCTCCCCGGCGAAGGCTTTCTGCTGCCCGGCGGCGACACGGCCGTGCTCCTGATCCATGGTCTGGGCGGCACCCCGGCCGAGATGAAGCTCGTGGCACGCCGCATCCACCGCGCGGGCTTCACCGTCTGCGGCCTGCAACTGCCCGGCCATTGCGGGACGGAAGCGGACCTGATCGCCACGCGCTGGACCGACTGGGCGCGCGCCGCGCGCGAGGCGGCCGAGCGGCTGGCGCTGCGACACGAACGCGTGTTCGTGGGCGGCCTGTCCATGGGTGCGGTTCTGTCGCTCGCGGTTGCGCACGAACTCGGGAGCCGCATCGCCGGAACGCTGCTCTACTCGCCGACGCTGTTCTACGACGGCTGGAGCATCCCGAAGACCAACGTTCTTCTTTCGCCCTTTCTGGCGCTCGGTCTCGGGCGCTTCTATCGCTTTCGCGAAAGCTATCCTTACGGGCTGAAGGACGAGCGGCTGCGCGAGAAGATCGTCGCGGCCATGACCAAGGGCCAGAGCGACGAGGCCGGCCTTCTCGACACGCCGGGCCAGAGCTTGCACGAGCTTCTGAAGCTGATCCGCTTCGTGAAGGCGCGACTGCCCGAAATCGCGGTGCCGGCTCTGATCCTTCAGGCCAGCGAAGACGATGTGAGCAGCCCGCGCAATGCCGGCTATCTCTGCCGTCATCTCGCCGGGCCGACCGAGGTCGAATTCCTGCACGACAGCTATCACATGATCACGGTGGATCGGGAGCGCGACCGCGTGGCCGATGTCTCGGTCGATTTCATGCGCCGGCTCGGCGCGCCGACCGAAGTGTCCCGCGTCATGGAGAGCCTGTCGGCATGAGCGCGCGCCTGACCCTCCATCCGAGCGTCGACGCGATCGGGCGCGAGGCTTGGGAGCTTTGCTTTGCCGGCGAGCCGGAGAATTTCGACTTCTACCGCGCCTGCGAGGCCGCCGGTCCGCCGGGCTTCACGTGGTTCTATGCCGTCCTCTCCGACGCTTCCGGGCCGCTCGCCATCGTGCCGGCCTTCGGCACGCGATACCGGCTGGATACGACCTTGCAAGGCCCGCTGCGCAAGATCAGCGACCGGCTTCACCGGATCGTTCCGTTTCTGATGGAACTCAATCTTTTCGCGCTCGGCTCACCCGTCGCGGAAATCTGCCATGTCGGCTTCGCGCCCTCGGTGCCCGCAGGCCGACGTCCCGCGCTTCTGCAGGAGCTTGTGACGCTGACCCGCGCCGAAGCCGCCCAGCGTGGATACGGGCTCTTCGCCGTCAAGGACGCGGCGGAAAAGGATCGGGGTCTCTGGGAGCCGATTGCCGAAAGCTCGGGCTTCGCGCTCCTGCCCGGCCTGCCGACCGCCAGCCTCGACCTGCCCTACGCAAGCGTCGACGCCTATCTCGCCACGCTGGGGCGCAACATGCGCAAGGACCTGCGCCGCAAGGCCAAGGCCTTCGCGGACGTGCGCGTCGAGCGGCGGCGCAATATCGACGACGTCGCCGACGAGGTCTACGCGCTCTACTGCCAGACGGTCGAAAACAGCGAGTTGCAGTTCGAGCATCTGCCGCGCGACTATTTCCCCTCCATGCTGCGCCATCTCGGCGAGGGGGCCGCGATCATTCTCTATTTCCATGGAGAGCGGCTGTTCGGCTTCAATTTCGTCATCGAAACCCCCGAGCGCCTGATCGACAAGTATATCGGCATGGACTACGCCGTGTCGCGGGATTTCAATTTCTACTTCAACAGCTGGATGGTCAACGTCGCCTGGTGCATCGAGAACGGAGTTCCCGTCTATCAGAGCGGGCAGGCCTTCTATGGCCCGAAGCTTCGGCTCGGCTGCCGCCTGTCGCCCAACGGGCAATATTTCCGCCACCGCAACGCGCTGGTGAATAAAGTCCTGTTGCAGGTGGCGCGCGTCGTCAGGCTCGACCGGTTCGACCCGGCGATTGCCGATTTCGCGGGCGAACCGGCGTGAGCGCGAACGGTGCCATCCTTGTCGGGCGTGCGCCGTCGCGCATCCCCCGCGTTCTCGCCTGGGTCGCGCTGATCCTGTTCGAAACCGCCGCGCAGGCGGCGCTGAAGGCGGGCGGCGAGGCTTTGGCGGGCCTGCCGCTCGGCCGGGCTTTCGTGGCGGCGGCCTTGGTGGAGCCCTGGGTCTGGGTCGGCGCGCTCGGCTATATCGGCTCGTTCGTTGCTTGGATGGTGATCCTCGACCGGATGCCCCTGTCGCGCGGCTTTCCGATGAGCTCGCTCGTCGCCGTCGCGGTGGTCGCCGCCTCGGTGTTCCTGTTCGGCGAGGTCTTGGATACCTGGCGGATCGTCGGCCTCACGCTCATTCTCTCCGGCCTGGCGCTGATGCGGAACGACGAGGGGTGAGCGAGAGCGAGGGGGAAGCGAAACGGGACAGCGATCAGGCGGTGGGCCGGCGGGAGCCGCTCCTCGATCGTCTGCGACGCGTCTGGCGCAATTCCATTCGCTGGAAGATCGTGGCCGCGCTGGTCGCGGTCAGCGTCGTGCCGATGCTGATCACCTCGCAGATCGCCGCCTCCGTGGTGTCGGCCACCTACACCGACAATGTGCAATCCTGGCTCTTCCAGATCGGACGCTTCTTTCTGGCGAGCGTGAAGCGCGGCGGCGAGGAAATCGGGCTCGCCATGGGTGCGCCGGAGATGCTGCACCGGGTCGATCGTATCGCCGCCAAGGTTCGCTCGGGCGAGCAGCTTCCGCCCCCCGGCCCCAAACAGGCCGCCTTCATGGGCGCACTCGGCTTCGACCTCCTGACGCTGCGCGAGCCGGACGGGCGGCTGATCTATTCCAACCTGCCGGTGGACCGGCTGGAACGCCTGCCCTTCGAGCAGGGCACGGAGGTCTATCTCTATCGCGGCGGCGGCAAGGTCCTGATGATGACCGGCCACGAGCGGACGGTGGAGACCTCCACCGGCCCGGTGCATGTCTTCGCCGGAGCCTTTCTCGATGCGTCCTTCATTCAGGACATCGAGACGATCGGCTCGCTCGACATGACCCTCTATTACCCGATCGGCGGCACGTATCGCCAGGTCTATTCGTCCTCATCCAAGACGGTCGGCGCGGCGCCGAGCGCTGAGGTGCTGGCCGAACTCGCCGACTTGCCGCGCGGCTCCTATCTCGAACAGGACGGGATCGATCAGGGCGCGTCGATCGGCATCCTCCTGCCCGTGCGCAACGGTGCCAAGCTCGTCGGCGTCGTCGCCTGCGCGCTGGACGTCGATCTCGACGGCGCGCCGATCGCCGGGTCG
Source organism: Aureimonas ureilytica (assembly GCF_001475935.1). Taxonomy (GTDB): domain Bacteria; phylum Pseudomonadota; class Alphaproteobacteria; order Rhizobiales; family Rhizobiaceae; genus Aureimonas; species Aureimonas ureilytica_A. The sequence continues at coordinate 47,973 of NZ_LDQA01000038.1, read as the reverse complement.
AACCGCCTGCTCTGGATCATCTTCGTCACGGGCATGGGGCTGGCCGTCGTTGCCGGCATCGCCCTGTCCAGCCTCGTGACGCGGCGGGTGGAACGGCTCGCCAAGGGCGTTTCGGCGGTCGCGGCCGGCGACTTCACGCAGGAAATGCCCGTCGAGGGCCATGACGAGCTGGACCGGCTGATGATCGCCTTCAACGCCATGTCGGCGCAGTTGCAGGACTATCGCCAGCTACAGGCGCGCCTGCGCCGCAAGGAGCGCTTCGCGACGCTCGGCGAGGTCGCGGCCGGCTTCGCGCATGAAGTGCGCAATCCCTTGGGCATCATCAAGACCACGGCCGAGCTTGTCGGGCGCAAGCCCGACCTCACCGAGGCCGACCGCCGGCGCCTCGGCTATGTCGCGGACGAGGTTCGGCGCATCGACCAGTTGATCCGCGACTTCCTCGTCTTCGCCCGCCCCGCCCAGCGCACGAGCACCGTCACGGCGGCCAGCCTTCTGGAGCGCGTGCTGGGCCTGTGCGGCGACGAGATCGCCCGGCGCGGCGTCGCGCTGGACGTGAAGGATGCATCGGGCGGAGCGCTTCTGACCGTCGATCTCGACCAGATGGCGCAGGCCTTTCTCAACCTCGTGCTCAACGCGCTGGATGCGATGGGCGAAGGCGGCGGGTCGCTCTTCATCGAGATCGCGCCGCCCAAGGCCGGCAACCTGTCCTTCCTGTTTCGCGACACCGGCCCCGGCATTCCGCCAGCGCTTCTGGAGCGGATCTTCGACCCGTTCATGACCACCAAGGCCCATGGCACCGGGCTCGGCCTTGCGACGGTGTTTGCGATCGTGGAAGGTCACGGCGGCTGGATCGAGGCGCGAAACCTGGAGGGAGGCGGAGCCTTGTTCGAACTGACGCTGCCCGTTGCAACACCTGCAAGCCAGGAGCCCGCGCCGTGACGCACACGATCCTGATCGTCGATGACGAGGAGCGCCTCCTGGATGTGCTGAGCGGGATGCTGGAAGGGTTCGGCTATACCGTGCTTCAGGCGGGCGGCGCGGTGGACGCATTGGCGCAATTGTCGCGCGAAAGCGTCGATCTCGTGCTCACCGATCTCAGGATGCCCGGCCTGTCGGGCCGCGAGCTTCTGGCCGAAATCCGGCGTACCCATCCGATCCTGCCGGTCGTCGTGATGACCGCCTTCGCGACGCTGCGCGACGCCGTGCAACTCATCAAGGACGGGGCCTTCGACTATATCGGCAAGCCGATCGAGTTCGAGGAACTGGAGGCCACCGTCGCCAACGCCCTGCGCCTCCACGACGCGCTGCGCGACAATGACCGGCTGCGCCAGGAGCTGGAAGGGCGCTACCGGATCGAAGGGCTCGTCGGCACCTCGCCCCGGATGCAGGAGGTGATGAAGGAGATCACCGAGGTCGCGCCCTCGCGCACCACCGTTCTCGTGACGGGTGAAAGCGGCACGGGCAAGGAGGTCGTGGCACGCGCCATCCATTTCAACGGGCCGCGCCGGGCGAAACCCTTTGTCGCCGTCAATGCGGCGGCGATCCCCGAGCAGCTTCTGGAAAGCGAGTTCTTCGGCCACGTGAAAGGGGCTTTCACGGGGGCCACCGCCAACCGGATCGGCCGTTTCGCGCAGGCCGATGGCGGCACGCTGTTTCTGGACGAGATCGGCGACATGCCGCTCGCCCTTCAGGCCAAGATCCTGCGCGTGCTTCAGGAGCGCCAGTTCGAGCCGCTCGGCAGCCATCAGACGCGGCAGGTGGACGTGCGCATCGTCGCCGCCACCAATCGGGACCTCAAGCGCATGGTGGCGGAAGGCCATTTCCGCGAGGACCTGTTCTACCGGCTCGCCGTCTTCCCGATCGCCCTGCCCCCCCTGCGCGAGCGGCGCGAGGACGTTCCCCTTCTCCTGCGCCGCTTCGCCGAGGAGATCGGGCCGCAGGTCGGCCGCCGCGCCGTTGCTTTCAGCCCGGAGGCGGAGGCGCTGCTGATGCGCTACGACTGGCCCGGCAATATCCGCGAACTCCAGAACTGCGTGGAACGCTCGCTTCTGTCCTCGCGCGGGCCGGTGATCGGCGCGGCCGATCTGCCGCCCTATGTCGCGCAGCGCCCCGCCATCCCTAGCGACGCCGCGCCCGCCTTCCCGATCGATCTGGACGAGGCGCTGGACACGTTCGAAAAAGGCCGCATCCTGGCCGCGCTCAAGGAAACCGGCGGCGTTCAGGTGGAAGCGGCGCGCCTTCTCGGCATCAACGAGCGCAGCCTCTGGCATCGCATCAAGAAGCACGGCATCACGGTGACGAAAGCCGTGATGGCATAATAGCCGAAACCTCGCGGGGTCGGCTGGTCGGATCTTTTCGCCATCCAGGGCGAGCCACGTGTCTCGCCCGTCCTTCGGACCGTCGCGAATGCTCGCCGATGCTGACCTAGCATCGACTGCGCTTCGCTCCCGCCCCACGGGCGAAAATCTCTCGACCATCCTCCGCCCGGAGGTTTCGTCTCCAGCTCTAAGACGCCTCAGGGCACCTTGAACGAGAAATCCAGTTCGAGGCCGACCGTGTTCTCGGCTTGACCGTCGCGCCGGCCATTGCCGGCGAGCGGCGTCAGGAACTCGTCGTAGATCGTGGTCGAAACACTTGGCGACACAGGCACTTTCAAGGCCGTGGTCGCGCCCGCGTAGAAGCGCGTCGTGGCATGGACGCCGTGCCCTTCGTCGGCTGCCGTGCGGAAATAGTCTCCGTCCCCGAGCGTCAGGCGCGGTCCGGCCGAGAAGGTCGAGGCGGCCGGGCCGGCCACCACGAGATCGCTGCCGAGCGTGACATGCGCGCCTTCGCCGGCTCCCACATTGTCCAGCGCCTCGGCGCGAACGCGCAGGCGCTCATCCGGCCACCACTCGGCAAAAGCCCCGGCGTCCACGGCCACGCTATGGGAGGCCAGGCGCAGGTCGATGGCCGGACCGGCGGAAAATCCGTCCCGGTCGATCAGCGCGAAACCCATCGCGTCGTCGGGCGTGCTGAAATTGTCCGGTTCGTCCGCGCGGCGCAGGTCGAAGGTCGTGGGGAGCAGCGACTTCGCTCCGCCCGTCGCCACCTCCGCGCTGAAGCCGAGCGTCGCGATCCAGCCAGGCGCGACCATCGCCTCGCGCGGCGCATCGTCGCCTTGGCCCGCGAAGGCGGGTGCCGTCACCAGAAGCGCGGCCGATACCAGAACTGTCGATCCGATTCGACGCATCAGACTTCCTTTCGCGTCTCTTATCGTAAGAGACGGCGGCGCAATGGTGAAGCTCTGCCCTTTCATTGTGTTGAATGAGCGGGCGCTTTTCGCCGGCGCATCCGAATCCTACGAAACTGTAAGGATTCATCCGCTCGTGCTGCATTGCAAAAGAGCCGGCTTTGGGGGACATGCCCTTCACAGCGGTGTGATCGGGGGGCTCTCGTCCAAGGGCGCGGCCCCGCTTGGTCGAGCCCGATCCATTTCCACGGAGAGCATGATGGCGGCGGTTTGCACCAATGGCGTGGACACGGGCTTCACCGCCCTCGGCATGGGAAAGGTCGCCATTCTCGGCGTGTTTCAGGGCATCACCGAGCTTCTGCCGATCTCCTCCACGGCGCATATGCGGATCGTGCCCGCCGTTCTCGGCTGGCCCGACCCCGGCTCGGCCTTTTCCGCCGCCATGCAGATGGCCGCGCTCTTTGCCGTGGTCAGCTATTTCTGGCGTGACATCACCGGTCTTGTCGGCGGTTCGGTGAAGGCGCTCGGCGCGCGCCGCTTCGACGCGCCGGAACTGAAACTCGGCTTCGGCATCGTGAGCGGCACGCTGCCCATCGTGGTCGGCGGCCTTCTTCTCAAGAACGTTCTGAACGCCTGCGGCTCGCCGCTGCGCGAACTCTGGGTGATCGGCCTTGCCTCTATCGTCATGGCGCTGCTTCTGGCGCTGACGGAATGGACGAGCCGCCATCGGCGCAGCTTCGAGACGATCGGCTTCAAGGATGCGCTTCTCGTCGGCATCGCGCAGGCCGGCGCGCTCATCCCCGGCGTGTCCCGCTCGGGCTCGACCCTCACCATGGCGCTGTTTCTCGGCCTGAAGCGGGACGATGCGGCGCGCTTTTCCTTTCTGCTCGGCCTGCCGGCCATTCTGGGCGCGGGCCTGAAGGAACTCGTCGAGCTGCACCATGCCGGGCTCGACGCGCAGGGATGGGCGGTTCTGGGCGTCGGCTTGGTCACGGCATCGCTGTCGGCCTTCGTGGCGATCTGGAGCCTGATGCGCATCATGGAGCGCTTCTCGGCCTGGCCCTTCGTCTATTACCGCTTGGCCATGGGCCTCATCCTGCTCGCCGGCGTCTGGACGGGCGTCTTTCAGGGATGATGCCGAGCGCTTGCGATGGCGCAATCCTCGGCCTCGCATGACGTGAATATCCTGTCTGCCGGATGGCGACGCGGCTAGGCTTCTCCCATGTGTTTGGAGAGCGCCATGCCCGATTTCCGCCTCCCCCCGATGTCCTTCACGATGCGGCGGCCTTGATGGGCCGCGCCATCTGGCACGGGTGAACCGACATGTTCTTGAGTGTTTTCGATCTCTACAAGATCGGCATTGGCCCCTCCAGCTCCCACACGATGGGACCGATGACGGCGGCCGCGCGCTTCCTTGCTGAACTCAAGACGGGCCAATGGCCGCGCCCGCAAGGGGCGATCGTCCACCGCCTGCGCGCCATCCTGCACGGCTCGCTTGCCTTTACCGGCGTCGGCCACGCGACCGACCGCGCCGTGGTGCTGGGGCTCGCCGGCTACACGCCCGCCACGATCGACCCGGACGATGTCGAAGGGATCGTTTCGAGCGTCACGGCGAAGGGCGAGGTGCAGCCGGGCGGCCACCCGGCTTACGCTTTCGACCCCGCGCGCGATCTCGTCTTCGATCGCGCGCGGGCGCTGCCGGGCCATGCTAACGGGCTCGCCTTCGAGGCGCTGGATCGCAACGGCGCGATGCTGCTGCGCCGCGTCTATTATTCGATCGGCGGCGGCTTCGTGGTGGACGAGGACGAGTTGAGCCGCAAGGATACGGTCCCGCCAGCCGGCGAGGCGGCCCCAGGCGTGCCCTATCCCTTCACCTCCGCCAGCGAGATGCTGGCCATGGCCGCGCGCTCCGGCCTGTCGATCGCCGAGATGCAGCGCGAGAACGAGCTGACGCTGACGAGCGCGCAGGATCTCGACGCAAGGCTCGACGCCATCGCCGAAACCATGGCCGACTGCATCCGGCGCGGCATCCGGCAGGAGGGCATCATGCCCGGCGGGCTGAAGATCCGCCGCCGCGCCAAGGCGATCCACGACAAGCTCCAAGCGGACGCCGCGCGCAACGTCTTCCAGCCGCTTCTCGCCAATGACTGGCTCTCGGTCTACGCCATGGCCGTCAACGAGGAAAATGCCTGCGGCGGGCGCGTGGTCACCGCGCCGACCAATGGCGCGGCGGGCGTCGTGCCGGCGGTTCTGCAGTATGTCCGGCATTTCCACACGGATGCGACCAAGGCCGATCTGCGGACCTTCCTTCTCACCTCGGCGGCGATCGGCGGCATCATCAAGCGCAACGCCTCGATCTCGGGCGCGGAGGTCGGCTGCCAGGGCGAGGTCGGCTCGGCCTCGGCCATGGCGGCGGCGGGCCTTGCGGCGCTGATGGGTGCCAATCCGCTCCAGGTCGAAAACGCCGCCGAGATCGCGCTGGAGCATCATCTCGGCATGACCTGCGATCCCGTGCGCGGGCTGGTGCAGGTGCCCTGTATCGAGCGCAACGCCTTTGGCGCGGTGAAGGCGGTGACGGCCGCCTCGCTCGCGATGAAGGGCGAAGGGCTGCACTTCGTGCCGCTCGACGCCTGTATCGAGACCATGCGCCAGACCGGGCTGGATATGGACCATCGCTATAAGGAAACGAGCCTCGGCGGCCTCGCGGTCAACCTGCCCGAATGTTGAGAGCTGGCCCTGCCGGCCTCTTCCTCCAGTGTATTCAGAATCGAGCGTCGCCATGAGCCAGTATGTTCTGACCGCCTCCTGCCCCTCGACGCGCGGCATCGTCGCCTCCGTCTCGGCGCATCTGGCAGGGCGCGGCTGCAATATTCTGGACTCCGCGCAATTCGTGGATCGCGAGGCCGGACGCTTCTTCATGCGCGTCGGGTTCGATTCCGAGGACGGGGCGGGGTTGGAGGCGATCGAGGACGGTTTCAGCGATCTCGCTGATCGCTTCGACATGCGCTACGCCTTTCATGACAGAACGCGGCGCATGAAGGTGCTGCTCATGGTCTCGCGCTTCGGCCATTGCCTCAACGATATTCTTTATCGCTGGCGCATCGGCGCGCTGCCGATCGACATTGTCGGCGTCATCTCCAACCATCTCGACTATCAGAAGCTCGTGGTGAACCACGACATTCCGTTTCACCACGTGCCAGTGACCAAGGCCAACAAACCCGAGGCCGAGGCGCGCATTCTCCAAATCGCGGAGGAAGCCGGCACCGAACTGATCGTGCTCGCGCGCTACATGCAGGTGTTGTCGGACGCGATGTGCCAGCGCATGTCGGGCCGCATCATCAACATCCACCACTCGTTCCTGCCGAGCTTCAAGGGTGCCAATCCCTACAAACAGGCCTATGAGCGGGGCGTGAAACTGATCGGCGCGACGGCCCATTATGTGACGGCCGATCTAGACGAAGGTCCGATCATCGAGCAGGACGTGGCGCGCGTCACGCACGCGCAGTCGGCCTCCGATTACGTGACGATCGGGCGGGATATCGAGGCGCAGGTTCTCGCCCGCGCGATCCACGCCCATATCCACCACCGCGTCTTCCCCAATGGCGACCGCACGGTGGTCTTCCCGGCCTCGCCCGGCGATCACGCCTCGGAGCGGATGGGCTGAGAGTCAGCCGGCCTCTTGTCAGCCTGCACTACCGGGCGCGGATAGCATCGCCTGTCGCCGCCCCTTGGCGACGAGCCAGCGATGGAAATCCCGCGCGAAAGGCTTCTCCAGCGAGGCCGGGTGCCAGCCGAGATAGTAGGGCGCGGCGAGACGCAGGCGGTGGTCAAAGGGAATGACAAGCCGGCCCGTTTCTAGCTCGTCCGCTATCATCGACATCTGCGCCAGCACGAAGCCTCGACCCGCGACGGCCGCGTCAATGGCGCTGGAGGACAGCATATAGGAGAGATCGCGCGGGAAGGCGCTGGCCGGCGCGCCGATGCTGGCCGCCCAATCCTCCCAGCTCGGCGCGCGCGAGGCCGCGCCCGACCAGACGATGTGAAGCAGCGGAAAGCGCAGAATGTCTTCGCCGGTGGCCAGATCCTGCCCCTCTATCAGTCGGGGCGCGCAGGCGGGCACGGCCCAGTCGGTGAAGAGTTCGATCGCATGGTGGTAGCGCGGCTGCGGCCCGTAGAAGATGCGAAAGTCGATCCCGTCCCGCTCAAAGTCGGGCTCCTGCTCGGTGCCGACGAGTTGCACCGCCGCGCCCGGACAGAGCGCCCGCCAGTCGAAGATTTCGCGCCCGATCCACTTGCCGAGAACCGAGGTGAGAGCACTCAGGCTCAGCGCCGTGTCGGCATGGGCGCGGCGCACGATCTCGGCCGCGCCGGAGAGCTGGGAAAAGCCCGCCTGGATCTCGGCATGATAGAGCTTGCCCCAGCGCGTCAGCTCCATGCGCCGCCCATGCCGGTCGATCAGCGCGAGGCCCAGATGCTCCTCCAGCTTCTGCAATTGCTGCGTCACCGCGCCGGGCGACACGCCGAGCTCGCGCGCCGCCTCGCTGACGCTGCCATACGTGCCGAAGGCGGCGAAGGCTTGGAGCGCTTTCAGATGGGGAATGGGCGCCATGTCGGATCTGGACAGCCGGGCTCAGATTGGATTTAGAATAACTAAAACATAGCACAGTTTTCAGCCCGTTGCCCATCCTGCCGAAAGTTTCGACAATGGCCGCACACGGCAGGTCGAGGATGGGATCGATGTTTCTGAAAAACGCCTGGTATGTCGCCGCCTGGGATCATGAAGTGAGGGACGGGCTCCTGCCGGTTCGCCTCCTCGGCGAGAACATCGTCCTCTATCGCCGCCGCGACGGCGCGGTCGCCGCGCTGGAGGATGCCTGCCCGCATCGCAAGCTTCCGCTCTCCATGGGCCGGGTCAAGGGCGACGATGTCGAGTGCGGCTACCATGGCCTGACCTTCGACGGCACGGGCACCTGCACCCGCGTTCCCGGCGCCGAGCGCATTCCGCATGTGGCGCGCGTGCGCTCCTATCCGATCCACGAGCGCTATGGGCTTCTCTGGATCTGGATGGGCGAGGCCGAGAAGGCCGATCCGGCCGAGATTTTCCAGGTCGAGCATTGGGGCGATCCCGCCTGGGGCATCAATCGTGGCGAGTCCATGGTTCTGGACTGCAACTATCTCTACATGACCGACAATCTGCTCGACCCCTCGCATGTCGCCTGGGTGCACCAGAGCTCGTTCGCGAGTTCCGCCTGCGAGGAAACGCCACTGGAAACCACGGTCGCCCCCAATGGCGTGACGGTCTGGCGCTGGATGATCGATTCCGAGCCCGCGCCTTTCTACGCGCCCTTCCTGAAATTCTCCGGCAATTGCGATCGCAAGCAGCATTACGAGGTGCGCTATCCCTCGAACGCGATCATCAAGGCCATCTTTGTGCCGGCCAACAGCTATCGTGAGGGCGAGCCTCTGCATGAGGACGTGTTCCTCATGGACAGCTACAATTTCATGACGCCGGTGGATGAGAACCACACCAAATATTACTGGTTCCAGATGCGCAATTTCGCGCCTGATGATGCCGAGGTCTCGGCGCGCTTCGCCAAGTCCGTGCGCGGGGCCTTCGAGGAGGATAAACTGGTGCTGGAAGCCGTGCATCAGGGCATGGCCAACAAGCAGACGCCCAATCTCGATCTCAAGATCGACGTCGGCCCACTGCGCTTCCGCCGCCGCCTCCAACAGATGATCGAGGCCGAGCGCGCGGCCCTTGCGCCCGCAACGCCGGTCGCGGCCGAATGAGCGAGGCCGCGCCTTCGGGCTTCCGGCGCCTTCGCCTCATCGACATCAGGCCGGAAAGCGAGGCCATCGCCTCCTTCCGGTTCGAGCCGGTCGATCCGGGCGACTGGGCGCCCTACCGCCCCGGCCAGTTCCTCGTCTTCCGGGTGCCCGACGCGAGCGCGCCGGGCGGCTGGGCCCTACGCAACTACTCGATCTCCGGCCCCTCGGACGGGCGGACCTATCGCGTGTCCGTCAAGCGCGAGCCCTATGCGGGCGGCGAGCATGGCGCGGGGCTCGGCTCAGGCCATTTCCACCATCGCCTTCAGCCGGGCGACGAGGTGTTGGCCAGTGCGCCGCGCGGCGAGTTCGTGCTGGACGAGGCGAGCCTACGCGCCGTGCTGCTCCTGTCGGGCGGCGTCGGCCTGACCCCGCTGGTCGCCATGCTGCATCGCCTGGCCGAGACATCGGAGCGGCCCGTCTTCTTCATCCACGCCGCCGAGAATGGTCGCCACCACGCGCTGACCGATGAGGTCGAAGCGCTGGCGGCGCGCCGCCCTGGCATTCGCACGGCCTTCATCTACCGCACACCGGATGAGACTGACACGAGCCAAGCCCGGCATGTCGCCTCGGGGCTGGTGACGCGGGAGGTCCTGCAATCGCTCCTGCCGCTCGATGATTACGACGCCTATCTCTGCGGCCCGCCCGGCTTCATGCGCGCGCAATATGACGCGCTGACGAGCCTTGGGCTTCGCCCCGAGCGCATCGCCTACGAGTTCTTCGGTCCGGCGTCGCTTCTTGGCGCGCCGGAGGTCGTCGTGGCCCCCGCTACCGTTCCCGAGCCGGCCCCTGCCCCATCGGGCGAAGGCCCGCTCGTGTCCTTTGCGGTCTCAGGCACGTCTGCGGCGTGGAGCGAGAGCTCCGGTTCGCTTCTGGACCTTGCCGAAGGCGCGGGCCTTTCCCCGCCCTTCAGTTGCCGCGCGGGCGTCTGCATGAGTTGCAGCACTAGGATTCTGTCCGGCGAGGTCGAGTATTTCGAAGACCCTCTGGACGAACCCCCGCCCGGCGAAGTGCTCTTGTGCTGTACGCGGCCGCGCGGCAGCGTCACGCTCGACATCTGACGGCGCCCGCCGCTTCTCCTTCCTTGAAAGTCCGCACCCTTGAGCGACGCACATGCCCGTCTTCGCCTCAATCCGCATGTCGCGGCCTTGCCGCCCTACAATGCCGGCCTCAGCCTCGACGTCGCGCGCCGCGCCAGCGGGCGTGACGATATCGCGCGTCTTGCCAGCAACGAGAACCCGGACGGCTGCTCGCCGCGTGTCCTGGAAGCGCTTCGAGGCTTCGACCCCTCGCGCTATGCCGACCCCGCCTGCACGGCGCTGCGCGAGGCGATCGGCGCGTTTCTTGGGGCCGAGCCCGATCGCATCGTCTGCGGCAATGGCTCGGAAGAGCTGATCGCCGCCATCTCGCGCGCCGCGCTGGAGCCCGGCCGGGACGTCCTGACCGTCGCCCCGAGCTTCGGCCTGCACGAGATCGAGCCACTGGCGGCCGGCGCGCGGGTGCGCAAGATCGCGATGCGCGAGGATTTCGGCTTCGATCTCGCCGCGCTGGAAGAGGCGCTACGAAACGGCCCGGCGCTGTTCTTTCTCTCCTCGCCCTGGAACCCGGTCGGCCCGGCGCTGAATGAAGCCGGCCTCCGCCGATTGGCCGAGGCTGCAAAGGGGCTCGGCACGCTCTTCGTCCTGGACGAGGCCTATTTCGAATATGGCGGCGACGCGCTGCCCGATGCACAGCGCATCCTCGGTGAAGCCGGCCTGCCCTTCGTGATCCTGCGCACCTTCTCGAAAGCCTATGGGCTGGCGGGCCTGCGCGTCGGCTATGCGCTGGCCTCCGACGCCGCCCTCGCGCGCACGATTGCAGCGGCGAAAACGCCGTTCAACGTCAACGGCGCGGCGCAGATCGCAGCCCTCGCGGCGCTGGCCGATCAGGACTGGATGCGCGCCTCCGTCGCAAAGCTGGAAGTGAGGCGCGGGGCGCTCGCTCAAGGCTTAAAGAAGGCTGGTTTCCGTGTCGCGCCCTCGCGCACGAATTTCCTGTTCGTGGACACGGGGGGCGACAGCGCCGAGGCGGCGGCCGCGCTTCTATCGGAGGGCATCATCATCAAGCCTTGGCGCGAGGCGGGCTTCGAGCGCTTCCTGCGCGTGACGATCGGCACCGCGTCCGACAGCGAGCGCTTCCTGGCCGCCCTGATCCGCTGGAGGGACGCGCAATGAGCGACACCGCCCTGCCCCTCCCCGCCGGTTTCGAAGACCAGCTCCGCGCGCTTCTGGGCTCGTCCAACGCGAAGACCGACGACGCGCTGGCGGCGGTCGATCCCGGCTGGAACGCCGACAATCTGAAGGGCGGCATCCTGGCCCTGCCCGGCACAACGGATGAAATCGCCGCGCTCGTCTGTCTATGCCGCGAGGCGGGAGTTTCGGTCGTGCCGCAGGGCGGGCGTACGGGTCTCGTCGGCGGCTCGGTGTCGCGGCCGGGTCAGCTGATTCTCTCCACCCAACGCCTGAACGCGGTCGAACGGCTCAACCCGATCGAGCGCACCGTCACAGTCGGGGCCGGCGCGACGCTGCAATCGGTGCAGGAGGCGGCGGCGCGCCATGGGCTGGAGCCCGGCATCGACCTGCCCTCGCGCGGCACGGCGACGATCGGCGGCATGATTTCGACCAATGCCGGGGGCATCATGGCCTTCCGCAACGGCGTCATGCGTCATCGCATTCTCGGCCTCGAAGCCGTGCTGCCCGATGGTACGGTCATGAGCGATCTCACCCGCGTCGTGAAGACCGCCGCCGGCTATGATCTGAAACATCTCCTGATCGGCGCGGAAGGCACGCTCGGCATCGTCACCCGCGCCGTCCTGAAGCTCGACACGCTGCCGCAGGCGAGCGCCACGGCGCTGTTCGGCCTGCCGTCGGTCGAGGCCGTTCTGGAGGTGATCCAGCTGGCGCTTCGGATGCCCGGCGTCGATCTGCGCGGCGCGGAAGCCATGTGGAAGCCGTTTCTGGATCTGACGGCCGAAGCGCTCGGCTGGCGCGACGCCGCCATCGACCGCTCGGCCCCGATCTATCTTCTCCTGTCGATCGGTGGTGCGGAAGACGGCAGCTTGCCCGCCGCCTTCGAGACCCTGTTCGAGACGGTGGTGGAACGCTTCCCCGACGCGAGCGGTCTGATCGCCCAGTCGAGCCGGCAGGAGCGCGAACTCTGGCGGCTGCGCGAGGACACCGACTTGGTTTATCACGCCTATCCCGGCGCGCCCTCCTTCGACGTGTCGCTGCCGCAGTCCGAGATTTCCGACTATGTCGAGCGGGTGGAGACGGAGTTGAAGGCGCTGGATGGGGCCTTCGAGCCGCTGATCTTCGGGCATCTCGCCGACGGCAATCTCCATGTCATCCTCAACTGCTCCGGCCCGCTGGAGCCCGCGCGCATGGCAGCGGTGGAAGACGTTCTCTATCGCGACGTGAAGCGGCGCGGCGGCTCGTTCTCGGCCGAGCACGGTGTCGGCACCAAGCGCATCTCGCCGATGGAGGCGACGAGCGACTCCGGCAAGCTCGCCCTGATCCGCCATATCAAGGCGAGCCTCGACCCGGAGGGGCTGATGAATCCGGGCGTGATCGTGCGGCGGTAGATGATCATGCGCCCGGCGAGGGCGTGAAGCGCGCGACGAGTTCGTGCGCCTCGCCGGGATAGGTGATCTCGACGGCGGTGACGCTCGCATCCGAGTTCCAGGTGCGCCGGTCGATGACGAGACAGGGCGTACCGGGCGGGATCAGAAGCGCAGCCGATGTGAGCGCGTCGGCCCCCGCTGCTCGGATCGTGTGCTCGGCGCTGGTCCAGGGCACGCGCGCCATCAGCCAGGCGCCCGGCGGCTCGGCGGCGGAAAACGCCGTCTCGGCCGCGTCCGGCACGACGGTCAGGTCGATCAGCCGGTTTTCGAGGCAGAAGGGCTGGCGCGCGGCGAAGTGCCGGCAGAGGATCGACAGGACAGGACGTGGCTCGCCGAGGCCGAGGCGCTTGGCGTCCTGCACGTCCGCCTCGCGTTGCTCGAGACGCATCATCTCGAACCCGTAGGCGAGGCCCAGTCCCTCCACCTCGCGGCGGATATCGGCGATCTCCATCACGGCCGAATAGGATTGCGGGCGGCGCACGAAACTGCCGGCCTTGCGCCGCCGCTCGATCAGCCCGGCCGAGACGAGTTCGCCCATCACCTTGTTGACGGTCATGCGCGAGCAGCCGAACTGCGCGGCAAGCGCCTGTTCGAAGGGCAGCTGCGTGCCGGGCGGCCATTCGCCCGACAGGATGCGCCCGCGCAGCTCGGCCAGGATCGTCTGATGCAGCGAAGGGCGGGGGGCGACTATCACAGACGCCAAGGCGCGTATCTCAAGGGGCCTGGAGCAGCATGGCCGCGCCGCGGTCGAGATAGGTTTCCAGGAACTGCGTCAGACGCGGATGGCGGGGATGGGCGAAGACTTCCGCCGGCGGGCCGACGAGCTGAAGCTTGCCGCCGTCCAGAAAGGCGATCTTCTGCCCGACCGTCGCGGCAAAGCCGATCTCGTGCGTGACGACCACCATGGTCATGCCTTCGGCGGCCAGCGCGCGCATGACGTTCAGCACCTCGCCCGTCAGTTCCGGGTCGAGCGAGGAGGTCGGCTCGTCGAACAGCATGATGGCCGGCTGGAGCGCCAGCGCGCGGGCGATGGCGACGCGCTGCTGCTGCCCGCCCGAAAGCTGCGAGGGATAATGCCCGGCGCGCTCGGCAAGGCCCACATGGCGCAGCTGCTCCATGCCGCGCGCTTCGGCCTCGTCCCGCTTCAGACCGCGCACGCGCAGGAGCGCCTCGCAGACATTGCCGAGCGCGGTCATGTGCGGCCAGAGATTGAACTGCTGGAAGACCATGCCGATATGGCCGCGCACCTCGCGAATGCTGGTGGCCGGCAGGCGCGTGCGCCGGCCGCTCGCATCCTCGGTGAAGCCGAGCGGCGCGCCGTTGATATGGATCGTGCCGCTGGTGGCCTCTTCCAGAAAGGCCATGCAGCGCAGGAGCGTCGATTTGCCCGAGCCCGAGGGGCCGATGAGGCAGGTCGTGCCGCCGCGCGGCACTTCGAGGTCGATGCCCTTCAGCACCTCGGTTTCGCCGAAGCGCTTGGTGAGGTTGCGGACGGCGATAGCGGGGATGCTCGTGCTCATGAGAACCTGAACTTGGAAAGCCGACGTTCGCTGAAGCGGCCGAGCCACCCGCAGACCTCGACCAGAAGCCAATAGAAAAGGGCGAGAAGGAACATCGCTTCGACAAAGGCATATTGCTGCGAGCCGATAGCCCCGATCACCATGGTCATTTCAGGCACGGTGATGATCGAGAGAACCGCCGTCTCCTTGACGAGGAGAATGGTCATGTTCACGCATTGCGGCAGGACCAGCATGGTCATCTCGGGCAGGAGAATGCGCCGGATGATCTGCGCACGCGTGAGGCCGACGCATTCGGCAGCTTCCACATGTCCAGGCGGAATGGCGCGGAAGCCGGCGCGGAAGATTTCGGAGAAATAGGCCGCGCCGTAGATGGTGAGGCCGATCAGCCCGGCGGGGATCGGGTCGAGACGCAGGCCAATGGCCGGGCCGCCGAAATAGAGAAGGAAGATCTGCACCAGAAACGGCGTGCCGCGCAGGATCTCCACGAAGAAACGCAGGATCAAGCCGAGCCAGAGCGGGCCGAACTGGCGAAGCGTCGCGACCAGAAACCCGAGGATCAGGCCGCCGAGCGTGGATGCGATCCAGATCGCCACCGTGACGCGCAAACCCGAGAGAATGGCCGGAAGCTGGCTGAGAATGAGATCGACGTCGAAATTCATGCCCGGCCTGTCTTCACGAGGCGTTCGGCGAGCGAGCCCGCGCCGGCCAAACTCCAGTTCATCACGAGATAGAGCCCGCCCGCGACCGCATAGAACATGAGCGGCTTGTAGGTGCTGGCCGCCAGATTCTGCGCCATGCGCGTCAGCTCGATGACGCCGACGACGGAAATCAGGGAGGACGCTTTCAGGATCAGGATCGCTTCGTTGACGAGAGCGGGGATGGTGAGGCGCAGTGCGATCGGCGCGCGGATGCGCCGGAACTGCTGCCAAGCGTTGAGGCCCACCATGTCGGCCGCTTCCAGCAGCCCCTTGGGAACGGAGGCGAAGCCGCCACGAAGGTTTTCCGCCTGATAGGCGGCGGTGCAGAGCGACAGGCCGATCAGGGCCGCGACGGTGCTTGGCACCATGACGCCCAGCACGGGCAGGAGATTATAGATCAGGAGGAGCTGCACCAGCAGCGGAACGCCCCGGAAAAAGGAGATGAAGGCGACCGCCGGCCAGCGCAGAAGCGCGCTCGGCGACAGGCGGCCGGCGCAGATCACGAGGCCGAGAGCGAGCCCGATCACGATCGAGACGGCGCTGAGAAGCAGCGTATTGCCCGCCGCCCAGAGCATCAGCTCGAAAAGCCGCATCGACATAAGGGACGTCCTCGAAGGGAAGGCGGGCCGAGCGAGGGATCAGCTCGGCCCGAGTTTCGATCAGAAGGCGGGTTCGGGCGCGACGTCGGGCGTCTCGAAGGTGACACCGAACCACTTCTTCTGGAGTTCGCCGAGGCGGCCGTCCTTCTTCATCTTGACGATGGCGGCCTGCATGGCGTCGAGCAGGGGCTGATCGTCGGCCTTCTTGGTGCCGATGAAGCCGAAATAGCTCTTCTGGCCGAAGGGCGGGTTCACGACGGCGAAGATGTCGGGCTGCTTTTCCGCGACATAGGCGATGTTGGGGAAGGAATTGGCGACCGCCGCGATGCGTCCGGCGGCAAGATCGGCATAGGCTTCGTTGAAGCCCACATATTCGCGCGTCTCAATCGGCTTGGGCAGCGTCTTGCCATAGGCGATGGCCTGCGCCAGCTGCGAGGTGGCCTTGCCCGCGCCGACGAGCTTGCCGGCCACATCCTCGGGCTTCTGGATGCTGTCGTCGCCCTTGGCCTTCAGGAAAGCGACGGTCGCCTCGGCGACCGGCGACAGGAAGCGGTAGCGCTCCGTGCGGGCCTTGGTGATCGTGGCGGGGCCCGCCACCACGTCGAACTGGCCGGCTTCGAGGCCGGGCAGCACGCCGTCCCAGGGCAGCTCGACCCACTGGACCTTGACGCCGAGTTCCTTGCCGATCTCGTTGAAGGCATCGACGTTGAGGCCCGTATGCTCGCCCGCCTCGTCGATGAAGTCGAAGGGCGCGAAGGCGGTTTCGGTGCCGACCTTCAGAACGCCCGCCGCCTTGACGCGCGCCAGCGCATCCTCGGCATGGGCCATGAGAGGCATCGACAGCGCCATGGCGAGGCCGAGCGCCGTTTTCAGAAACATGCGTTTTTTCATGCCGGTCTCCTGCGGTGGAGATAGAGGGCAGGACGGGCCGTCGGCGCCTTCCCGAATAAGCCTAGACATAACACCGACTCATGCGCGGCGTGTCAATCTCTGTGCAGCTGCGAAATTGCCCAAAAGTTAGGCCGTAACGCGCCATCGCGATGGGCGATGTCCGCGCATCTGGTTTGCGCGCCCGCTCTGCGATCGGTTTCGCCCGCTCGAGCCGGCCTGCCCGTTTGGGCGGCTGCGAAGGAGGTCGTCGAAGTTTTGCCGCGAATTCCGCTCGCCTGTCCAGCCTGATGAATATGTCTATACATGTTGATTTTGATAGGATAGCGTTTCGCGTATTGGCCCAAGCACGGGGCTCGGCGGGCCGGGCTTGCCGCCCCCGATCGCTCGCAGGCTTCATGCTTTCCGCATCATCTCGCCCCGTCTGGAGAGGCTCATGACCCCGATTCGCCTGACCCCTGGCAGCGTAACCCTCAACGACTGGCGCGCGATCTATCGCGGCGCCGTGCCGGAGCTGGACCCCGCCTGCCTGCCTGCGGTGGACGCCTCGGCGGCTGCGGTGTCGCGCATTCTGGCGCGCGGCGAGCCGGTCTATGGGATCAACACGGGCTTTGGAAAGCTGGCGAGCGTTCGCATCGACGGCGAGGATCTGGCGACCCTCCAGCGCAATATCGTGCTCAGCCACGCGGCGGGCGTCGGCGAGCCCATGCCGGTCTCCGTCTGCCGCCTTATGATGGCGTTGAAGCTCGCGAGCCTCGGCCAGGGCGCGTCGGGCGTGGCGCGTACGACGATCGCGCTTCTCGAAGCGCTTCTCGCTCGGGGTCTCGTTCCGGTCGTGCCCTGCCAGGGCTCGGTCGGCGCGTCCGGCGATCTCGCTCCGCTGTCGCACATGACGGCGGCGATGATCGGCGTCGGCGAGTTCTTTGTGAACGGCGCGCGCCTGCCTGCCCTCACCGCGCTGGAGCAGGCGGGCCTGGCGCCGATCGAGCTGTCGGCCAAGGAAGGCTTGGCCCTTCTCAACGGCACGCAGTTTTCTACGGCCAACGCGCTGGCCGGATTGTTCGAGGCCGAACGCCTGTTTCATTCCGCGCTCGTGACCGGCGCGTTGTCGACGGACGCTGCGCGTGGTTCGGACACGCCCTTCGACCCGCGCATTCACGCGCTGCGCCGCCATCGCGGGCAGATCGAGGCGGCAGCGGCGCTGCGCGCGCTGATGGCGGGCTCGGCGATCCGCGACTCGCACCGGGTGGACGATCCCCGCGTGCAGGACCCCTATTGCCTGCGCTGCCAGCCGCAGGTCATGGGCGCGGCGCTCGATATTCTGCGTCAAGCCGCCGCAACCCTCGAAGACGAGGCGAACGGCGTCTCCGACAATCCGCTGATCTTCGCCGATACGGACGAAGCGCTGTCGGGCGGCAATTTTCACGCCGAGCCGGTTGCCTTCGCCGCCGACATGATCGCCATGGCCGTGTGCGAGATCGGCTCCATCTCCGAACGGCGCATCGCCATGCTGGTGGACCCCGCGCTGTCGGGCCTGCCCGCCTTCCTGACCCCCCGCCCGGGCCTCAATTCCGGTTTCATGATCCCGCAGGTCACGGCCGCCGCGCTGGTCTCGGAAAACAAGCAGCGCGCCATGCCGGCGAGCGTCGATTCCATTCCGACCTCGGCCAATCAGGAAGACCACGTGTCCATGGCCGCCCATGGCGCGCGCCGCCTTCTCGCCATGGTCGAGAATGCCTATGGCGTGATCGGGATCGAGCTTCTGGCCGCCGCGCAGGGTTGCGATCTCGGCCCCGCGCTCGCCTCCAGCCAGCCTCTGGAAGCGGTTCGCGCGCTGGTTCGCGCCCGCGTGCCGACTCTGACGGACGACCGCCATTTCCATCCCGATCTGGAAGCGGCGATCGACATGGTGCGCAGCGGTCAGGTGGCCGAAGCGGCCTCCGCCATCGCGCTTCCCGCGCTCGGCTGACGTCAGATAAGGGCGAGGCCGGCGCTTGATCCCGGCCTCGGCTCCCGACAGGATAGGCGCGTCCTTGCCCGATTCCGCCGGGCCTCGCATGGAAGACGAAGCGCATGAAAGCGCCTCTGCCTCAGCCCAATCCTCTGGTCCGCGCGGTTCTGCCGCCGCCCATCCCCGTCGCGAAGGGCTGGCTCGCCGCCTATGAAGGGAGTCGTGGCCCCATCGTCGATCTCAGCCAGGCCGTGCCGGGCGATCCGCCGCCGGACGCCCTGTCGCGCCGGCTGGCGCAGGAGGGCGCGGACGCCGCAGCCGCGCGCTATGGGCCGATTTTGGGAGACGACGCGCTGCGCACGGCCTATGCGCAGGACTGCTCGCGTTTCTACCGCGCGCCGATCGAGCCGGGCGACGTGGCGATCACGGCCGGCTGCAACCAGGCCTTTTTCGTTGCGGTCATGGCGGTGGCGAAACCGGGTGATTCGGTGCTTCTGCCCGTGCCCTGGTACTTCAACCATCAGATGACGCTGGAGCTTCTGGGCATCGAGCCCCGCGCGTTGGAAACGCAAGCCGAAAACGGCTTCGTGCCGGATGTGGAAGCCGCCGAAGCGCGGATCGATGCCACGACGCGGGCGATCGTTCTCGTCTCGCCCAACAATCCGACCGGCGCGATCTACCCGCCGGAGACGATTGCCGCCTTCTTGGACCTTTGCCGCCGGCGCGGGCTCTATCTCATTCTGGACGAGACCTATCGCGACTTCGTGGGTGGAACCGCGCCCCATGCGCTGTTTGCCGAGCCGGATTGGCGCGAACATCTGATCGGCCTCTACTCCTTTTCCAAATCCTTCGCCATTCCGGGCTATCGCCTCGGCGCGATGACGGCTGGTCCCGCGCTTCTTTCGGCCGCCGAGACGATCCTCGACTGTATGCAGATCTGTGCGCCGCGCCCGGCGCAGGTGGCGCTGGCGCCCGCCATGGCCGAGACCGCCGATTGGCGCGCCGAGAAGACACGCGCGGTTCAGGAGAAGGCCGAGGCGTTCCGCCGGGCCATGGCGCAGCGGCCGGACTGGCCGATCCGCCAGATCGGAGCCTATTTTTCTTTCATCGAGCACCCGTTCCCCAACCGGTCGGACGTGGAGGTCGCCAAGGCGCTCGCCGCGCGGCTGGGGCTTCTCGTTTTGCCCGGCTCCTTCTTCGGGCCGGGGCAAGAGCGCTTCCTGCGCGTCGCCTTCGCCAATGTCGATATCGCGAGGCTCGAGCGCTTCGCGGACCGGCTGGCTCTGTCCGACACGTTGTTTTCGAGGAATGAGGTAGCCGCATGAGCGACGAGAACTTGGAGGCGCTGCGCGCACGCTTTTCGGGCGAGAACGAAACCCGCATCTACGACCCGCATTTCGCCGAGGTCGCCTCGCGCCTTTTCGACGCCAAGGGCACGCGCGTCGCGCCCTATGCCGGGTTGCCGACGCTTCTCGACGCGCCTTATCGCGCGGTCGACTGGACCGCGCCCGATCTCTCCGATCTCGATATCGCGCTGATCGGCGTGCCCATGGATCTCGGGGTCACCAATCGCAACGGCAGCCGTTTCGGCCCGCGCGCGCTGCGCGCCATCGAGCGCGTCGGCCCTTACAATCATGTTCTGCGGACTATGCCGGGGCGCGAAATGCGGGTGGCCGATTGCGGCGACGTGCCCTTCCGTAGCCGCTTTCATCTCGACCTGTCGCATGAGGACATCGAGGCCACGATCCGCACCGTCGTCGCCGCCGGCGTGATCCCGCTCAGCGTCGGCGGCGACCATTCGATCTCCCTGCCGATTCTGCGCTCGGTCGGGCGCGAACGTCCCGTCGGCATGATCCATATCGATGCCCATTGCGACACATCCGGGCCGTTCGACCAATGCCGCTTCCACCATGGTGGGCCGTTCCGCCACGCGGTTCTGGAAGGGGTGCTCGATCCCCGTCGCACGATCCAGATCGGCATTCGCGGCTCGTCGGACTATCTCTGGGAGTTCTCCACGGCCTCGGGCATGACCGTGATCCATGCCGAGGAAGTGCAGGAAATGGGCCTTGCCGCCGTGATCGAGCGGGCGCTCGCCGTGGTGGGCGATGGGCCGACCTATCTCTCCTTCGATATCGACAGTCTCGACCCCGCTTTCGCGCCGGGAACCGGCACGCCGGAGATCGGCGGCCTTTCGACGCGGGAGGCGCAGGCGTTGCTGCGCGGCCTGAAGGGCGTCGATCTCGTCGGCGGAGATGTCGTGGAGGTCGCTCCGCAATATGACGCGACCACCAACACCGCACAGGCGGGTGCGCAGATGCTGTTCGAAATCCTGAGCCTTCTGCCCTTTGCGCCGAGCCTTGCCGGCGCGCGGGATCGATAGCGCATCGACCGGCTCGGATCGGAGGTCGCCGATGGGGCTCGCCGCGACCTCCTGTCTTTGACCGTTGCGCGCGAGCAACGTCTATAGGTGCTGAAAATCTCCTGCCAACGTGAGACGAATCGTCAATTAAATCGTCACCACTGAGCGTCAACCTGAGGGCCGGACTGGAGAATTTCACGTGGCCCACGGCGCTCTGACAGATCGTATCTATCGGCTCATGGTCGAAGCGGTCACCGGCTATGCCATCTGTATGCTGGACGTGAACGGAATTGTTCTGAACTGGAGCCCGGGCGCACAGATCGCCAAAGGCTACGAGGCGCAGGAGATCCTCGGGCAGAATTTCGAGGTGTTCTACCTCGAAAGCGAGCGGGAGCGTTTGATCCCCCAACTCAATCTGAAACATGCCCTTGAGCGCGGGCGCTTCAGTGAAGAGGGATGGCGGGTCCGTAAGGACGGCTCGCAGTTCTGGGCCCATGTCGTGATCGATGCGATGCGCGACGAAGCGGGCGACCATATCGGTTTCACCAAAGTCACCTGCGACATCTCGGCCCAGCGCGAAGTCGCCCATTCGCTGGCCTATCAGGCCGGCCACGATGCCCTGACCGGCCTCTCCAACCGCACCTATTTCCTGGACCAGCTCGACGCCGAGACCGCCCAGTTGATCTATGGCGGTCGTTTGGCGGTCCATTATGTCGATCTCGATCGCTTCAAGCCGGTCAACGATTCCTTTGGCCATGCAGTCGGCGACGATGTCCTGAGGATCGTGGCCGCCCGCCTTCGGGCCGTGGTGTCTCCCGGAAGCCTTGTGGCGCGCTTGGGCGGGGACGAATTCGCGGTTCTTCAGCTCGACATGCCCCGATCCGAAGACACGGCGCGTCTTGCCGAGCGCATCGTCCATAGTCTGTCGGAGCCGATCGCGGTGCGCAACGCAGTCGTCGTGGTGGGCGCGAGCGTCGGGGTCGCCCATGCGCCGAGCCATGGATGCGAGGCGCATACGCTTCTGCGCAATGCCGATCTCGCGCTCTACCGCGCCAAGGAAAACGGCCGCGGTCGCTTCGAAATCTACGATGAAAGCATGAACGCGCAAGCGCTGTCGCGCGGCGTCATGGAACTCAAGCTGCGCCAGGCCATGGCGCTGTTCGACTTCGAACTCTACTACCAGCCGGTGGTCGAGGCCGACAGCTTGGCAACCGTCGGCTACGAGGCCTTGTTGCGCTGGAAGGATCAGACCGGCAAATACATATCCCCCGCCGAGTTCGTGCCGTTGGCCGAGACGCTGGGGCTGATGCCCGAACTTGGTGCCTGGGTTCTGCGGCGCGCCTGCCATGACGCGGCGCTGTGGCCGGACGATCTGACCGTTTCCGTCAACGTCTCAACCACGCAGCTGCGCGATCGCAGCTTCGTCGACGTGGTGTTGTCGGCCTTGGAAGCCTCTCGCCTCGCACCGCATCGGCTGGAACTGGAAGTGACCGAAACCGCCGTCCTGTCCGACCCCGACCTCGCTGGCGACATTCTGGGTTCGCTGCGCGGGTTGGGCGTCGGCATTGCGCTGGATGATTTCGGAACCGGGTTTTCCTCGCTGCGAATGGTCAAGGAACTGCCCCTCACCCGCATCAAGATCGACCGCAGCTTCGTCAGCGGCGTCAATGAGACGAGCGCGTCCGCTGCCGTGATCCGATCCGTCCTGTCCTTGTGCGAGGGTTATGGTTTGACGGCGACTGCCGAAGGGGTCGAAACGTCAGAGGAACTTGCGGTTCTACGCCAGCATGGATGCCGGCATGTGCAGGGGTTCCTTCTGGGCCGCCCCCAGCCCGACGCCTACTGGCGCCGCGCGCGGGCGGACCATCAACAATCGGCCTGATAGGGCTCTGGCATGGCCTGAACGCGGGCCGCGCGCCGAACCGGACCAAAAACTTCAAGACCACGTCCATCGGACATCGGTTTGTCGGCCCTGCTCCGAGCCCTCGTTGATCGCAATGTCCCGGCGCGAACGCCATCCGGCTTTCGTCGAAACCGCTCTAGCTTGCGCCGCCCGGCTTCAGAAGCTGCGGCGACAGGGTGTTCAAGCCACCCAGGGATCGGACCAGATCGGTCTGCCGGCTGAAGCCCGTCTTGCGCAGGATGGCCTTCAACTGCGTGCGGATCGTGTCCCGCGATGTGTTGCGCTGCTGCGCGATTTCTTCCAGCGTCAGTCCGGCCGTGAGATGTGCGGCGACGAGCGCTTCGGTCGGCGACAGGTCGTAGAGCCAGCGCAGCCAGTCGGGATTCACCGGGGCGCCTTCGTGCGGCTGTGCGAAGACGAGAAGGTTTGCATCCGGCCCCAGGATATCCAGCGCCTGCCGGCACGCGGGGATAACATGAAGGACGCCGATCGCGCCCTCCTGCCCGGTGACGGGAATGGAGCGCACGGTGGGGTTCATCCGCTCCTGGCGGCGAAGCGTCTGTTGAAGCAGCGCGTCGGCTGCCCGATCGCTCAAGGCGAGATGGCCGTGGCCGGTGGCCAGAAAGACCGGCCCGACGAGAGCATCGAACAAGGCATTGGTGGCGACGACCCCGTGCTGCCGGCGCACCACGGCGGCGGGAACCCCCACCATCTGGAGCGCCGCCGCTGCCGTCGTGGCTTCGCGCATCCGCATCCGGCTGGTGAGTGCGATCGCGCGCGCCAGATGCGGGCGAAAACCGTCCAGCCTTTCGATCTCGACCGACGTATAGGGACCGGGCTCACGCCCACGATCGACTGAGAGGACGGCGATCTCGCCGCGCACGCCCGGAATGACCGTCGCGGCCGTGCCGTAGATATTATGAGGGCGCAGAAAATCGCGGACGATCGGCAATTCGTCGTAGTTGCCCACGATCACGTCCTGATCTCGCATGAAACCCAGCGGCTTGGCGTTCAACAAGCCTTCGAGCCTGGGATTGTTGCGGTCCCACCCGCCTTCGACATAGGCCTCCATGATCGGCCGCGTCGAAGCGGGCGCCTCCCAGGCAAGTTGGCCTTCCGACAGCGAGAAGAGCGAGCCGCCGTGCGCCCCCACCCTCTGGGCGAGCTTCTCGATGACCTTGGGCCAGAGTTCGGGTACGAGGCCGGCCGTGTAGATGATCTCGATCAGATCCGTGTCGTCCGCATCCACGCCGCTTGCCCCCCGCTTGGCTGACGCCAAGTGGTTTTGGCGAACCACCTATTCAATAGAAGGGGCAAGCAAGGGCAAGAGGATATGGGCGTGAAGCGAAAGTCTTTTGGGGGACAAAGTCCTCGAGGACGATATTCATCATGTCCACAAGTCGAGAGGATGATTTTTTTGGCTTGTTGTAGATCCAGGCGAGAGCATCTGCGGATGGTTCTGCACCCCTGCCTGTCGTTGCTGTCACGAATGCGTGATGCCTGCAGCGTAAACCAATCAATGCTGGCATGGCGGAGCCCATTTCGATCGAAAGCCGATGGGGATGAGGACACGCGGCCTCATCCAACTTCGACCGGGCGTGGCATGTCTGGTCTTGCCCTTGCGAGGGGAGGTATCGCAAAGACATCAGGCGGCGTGACCGGAGCGACCGAGACGCCGGCGCTTTCCGCTCGATCGCCGTCCACGGCAGGGCCGACGACCGAGCGAGGCGGCGTCCGAAAGCCGAGGCGCGCTATCGTCCCAAGCCGGTTCAGGCCTCGTTCGAGGCCGCGTCGGCTGAAGGGATGGGCAGGAGCGTGAAGGGGGCGGTGATGCTCGCGTCCGTCGCGACATTGGCCCGCATCTTGCGCAGCCCCGCTGCCAGCGCGTCCATTTCGCTTTTCGCGATGCCTCGCGTGATGCTTTGGTAGATTGTGTCGAGCGTGGGGTCGAGTTCCATGACGACTTCAACCGCCTTGTCCGTCGGCTTGACCCGTTTGGCGCGCCGATCGCTCGGGTCTTCGAGGCGCTCCACCACGCCGCATTTCTCGAGCCGGTCGAGATAGCTCGACAGGGTCATGGGCTCGATATCCATGCGGTCGGCCAGAACGGCCTGGCGAGAGTCGGGGTAGCGCATGACATATCCCAGCGTGCGCAGCGCGCCTGGCGTCAGCCCCAAATGGTTGGATTCGAGGGCGCGTTCCGAAACCTGCCGAAAGTGGCGGGCTGTGTCGATCAGGAGAAACATCAAATCGACGGTGGATGGCGTTTCGGACACGAAATGACCTCTGGGCGATTCGGCCGTCGCAATGGTCCGGCATGTTGGGTCTTATGGAGTAGCCAGACTGTCGGACACAAACATTTTTTCCGCGTGGGAAAAATGGGTCGTGACATCCGGGCAGGCCGGCCATCACCTGCCTGCCCGGTTTTCGCGCGTTCGAAGCGTTACCTGGCGAGCCGCGCCGGAGAACCCTCCCATGACGTGCCGGTCGGCAGCGTCTCGCCCTTCATGACCACCGAGAGATCGCCGAGCTGCGCGTCCTCGCCGATTTCGGCGTCGTAGAGAACGATCGCGTAGGAGCCGATCGTGGCGCGATGGCCGACTTTGACGCCGCTGACCTTCATGACGCGATCCTCGAAAAGATGCGTCTGGAGGCCGGCGAAATCGTTCAGGGCCACATCGTCGCCGATCTCCACGAGATCGTGCTCGGTGATATCGGTCGTGTCCATGTAGCAGCGTCGCCCGATGCGGCAGCCGAGCAGCCGGAGATAGGCGGGCAGCCATGGGGTTCCGCGCAGCGGCTCCAGAAGGTTGGGCACGGCGAGGTTCTCGTAGGTCGCCGTCACGAGTTCGGTGCGCCAGACGAAGGGGCTCCAGAGCGGACGCGTGGTCGGCTTGTAACGCCCGACCACCAGCCATTTCAGCGCCACCACCGAAAAGCCGCAGGCGAGCACGAAGCCGATATAGAGGAAGGGGAAGCTCAGCGCGATCCAGAGCGCGCCATTGTCGAGATCGTCGAGATCGCCGATGACCGACAGAAGCACGCTGAAGAAGCCGAGGAACAGCGTCAGCGAGAGCGTGACCCGCACCGCCTCGATGGCGAGGCGCGTCGCGACGAGGCGAGCGCCCGGCTTGAAGCGCGCGCCTTCATCGAACAGAGCCACGGTCTGGCGGTTCGGCAGGTTGATCGAAGGCGAGCCGAACCACGTGCCGTTCGGCTTCTCCGCGCTGCCGTCCGCCGGGGGCTTGGACAGAACGCCGATCAGAACGCCGTCGCCGATCTGCGCGCCGGTCGGCAGAAGGGCCGAATTGCCGATGAAGCTCCTATGACCGATGCGGGTGCGCGCCAGCCGGATACGGCCGGGCTCGATGCGCGCCGCGCCGAAGAGCACGGCATCGGCGATGAAGCTTTCGGGACCGATCTCCACGAGATCGGGAACGATGGCCGAGGCGGTCGAAATCTCGGCGCGCCGCCCGACCTTCACGCCCAGCGCCCGATACCAGGGCGCGACATAGAGCGTGGCATAGATCGGGTGGAGAAGCTGAAGCGCCAGATCGTTGATCTGCTGGACGAACCAGAAGCGCAGATAGAACCAGCCATGGATGCTGTGACTGCCCGGCACGACCTTGGGCAGGATCAGACGCTTGGCGGCGACCGTCAGCGTACACATCAGGATAACGTAGGTGAGCGCCAGGAAAGGCGATAGAAGAAGGTAGGAATAGCCTTCCGTGTGCCAGTCGAGTTCGATCAGCAGGATAAGACCCGGCGCGATCGGCAGGAGCGCCGCGATCGGCAGGATGAGGGCGGCCAGCGTCAGCCCGGCATAGCTGAGGAACCGGCGCCGCGGCGTGATGGCCGGATGGGGAGCGGGCTCGTAGCTGCCCTGACGCTCGGCAGGCGAGCCGCTCCAGCATTCGCCCGATGGAATGGCGACGCCGGCGGGAATAGCGGACAGGTCTTCCAGCGCGGCGCGATCACCGACCGAACTGCCGCGCCCGATCACGGCCATGGAGCCGACGAAAGCCTCGCGCCCGATGCGCACCGCGCCGAGGCGCAGGAGACCGCGCTCCACCGAACTCGTGGCGAGTAGCGCATAGTCGCTGACGATCGCGCCCTCGCCGATTTCGATCAGATCGGCCGCGTCGAGATTGGCGCGCCCGATAAAGGTGTGCCGTCCGATCTTGGCACCCAAGAGACGATAATAGGCGCGAATGATCGGCGTGCCCGAGAGATAGGGCGTCGCCATCGCGTCCGAAAAGCGCCGCACGAACCACCAGCGCAGATAATAGCTGCCCCAGAGCGGATAATCGCCGGACTTGTAGCGACCGATCACCACCCATTTGACGACGATCGAGAGAAGCAGGGCGAGCGGCGGAATCAGAATGAAGCTGAGGCCGCTGAGGATCAGCGCCGGCACCCGGTCGAAGTCGCCGGCCAGCTGGACATAGGCCAGATAGGGGAAGAACCATTGCAGACCGGCGATCGCATAGATCGGGATGAGCGCGAAGGTCTGGATCACGGCGCAGCGCCGACGCCGCGCCTTGTCCACAGGATGGAACGGCTCCTCGGCGCGGGCGCTGCCGCGCCCCATCACCTCCAGGCGCTTGGCCAGCGCGCGAATGGTCGGAGCGGCGTAGAGATCCTGGATCGAGATGCCGGCCAGACCCGGCACCTTGCGGATCGCCGAAACGAGGCGAGCGGCTTTCAGCGAATGGCCGCCCAGATCCTCGAAGAAATCGTCGGTAACGGAGACTTTCTGCGGGTTCAGAACGGCGCTCCAGACGGCATGGAGTTCGTGCTCCATCTCCGTTTCGGGCGGCGTGATCTCATGGTCTTCAGCGGGCGCCGCGATCGGGCGCACCAGCGCCTTGCGGTCGACCTTGCCGGAGGCGGGCAGCGTTGGCAGCGCGTCGAGCAGCTGGTAGGCGGCGGGCCGCATATAATTGGGCAGACGATCGCGAACGCGGGCGCGCGCGGCGTTGAGGTCGATGCTGGCCCCGGTGCGCGCCACGGCGAAGGCGGCAAGGAACTCCGCGCCGTCATCGTCCTTGAAGAGATGCACCACGGCCTGCGCGACGCTGGGGTCCTCGGCGATCACGGCTTCGATCTCGCCGAGTTCGACGCGGAAGCCCCGGATCTTCACCTGCGTGTCGATGCGCCCGATGAATTCGATGTCGCCGGCTGCGTCCAGCCGCACCAGATCGCCCGAGCGATAAACCTTGGTCGGCTCGCCGCTCGGCGTGTCGAACGGGGTGAGGACGAATTTCTCGGCCGTGAGATCGGGCCGGTTGACGTAGCCCGCGCCGACGCCCGGCCCGCCGATCACCAGTTCGCCCTCGGCGCCGGCCGCGACGGGATGCAGCGTTTCGTCCACGATCCAGGCGGAATAGCCGGGCAGCGGGCGGCCGATCGTGACCTTGCGGCCCGGCTGGACCTCGGTCCAGGTCGCGGTGACGGTGGTTTCGGTCGGGCCGTAGGTGTTGAGCAGGCGCAGGCCCGGCCGCGCCCAGCGCGTGACGAGATCGGGCGGGCAGGCCTCGCCGCCGAGATTGACGATGCGCAGCGCCGGCAGCGCGTTTTCGACCAGCGTCAGAAGCGAGGGCACGACATGCCAGACGGTGATCGCCTCGCGCTCGATCGCGTTGGCCATGTCGGGCCCGGCCTTGGCGAGAAGCTCGTCGGCCACGTAAAGTGCGGCCCCGGCGAAGAAGGCGCTCCACATCGTCTCGACCGACATGTCGAAGGCGAGGCTGAATCCGCCGAACACGCGGTCTTCCTCGGAGAGCGCCAGGATCGCGCTTTCCGAGCGCACGAGGTGACAGGCATTGGCGTGGCTGATCATGACGCCCTTGGGACGCCCGGTCGTGCCGGATGTGTAGATGATATAGGCAAGATCGTCCGGCTGCGCGTCGGTTTCGGCGCGGTCCATCGGCCCGGCGGGCTCGGCGGCGAGTTCGCCGAGCTGCTGGTCGACGCTGAGCGTCGGGCGGATCATGTCGCCCGCGCGCTCTTCGCCCGTAACGATCAGAACCGCGCGGCTGTCGTCGGCGATGAAGTCGATGCGGTCCTGCGGATAGGTCCAGTCCACCGGCACGTAGCAGGCCCCGGCCCATAGCGTGCCCAGAATCGCCATATACTGGTCGAGACCGCGCGGCAGGCAGATGACAACGCGGTCTCCGCGCTTCACGCCCATGGCGCGCAGATGGTGCGCGAAGCGGATCGCGCGGTCGCGAAGCTCGCTATAGCTCAGCGAAACCCGGCGATGGGTGTCCGGGTCCTCCACCAGAAGCCGGAGGGCGCAGCGGCCGGGATGGGCCAGCGCGCTCGCCTCGAACATCTCGTGCAGCATCTCGTCGCGCGCATAGGGCTCACCGTCCCGCATGGGCGGCGTCGGCGCGATGGGAGCGAAAATCCTGGCTTCGATCCCGTTTGGCGCATCGTCATGCTCGATCAGCATCGATCTGTCTTATCCCGTTCCACCCGCTGCGGGCGCACTGCCGCGAGGACTGCATATAGACGCCGTAGCGAGAGATGAAGACGGCGGAAGCATGACGGGCAGACTTCCGGCGATGGCTAAGAACCCAACACGGGATCGTGATCCAGCGCTCATCGGCTGGCGATGGGCGCGTTTAGGGAGCGCGCCGTTTCTATGTCGAAGCGCCAGCCGTCAGATCGATGCGAAATAGGTCTGGGAGAAGGACGTCGCCGAGATCGGGCGGCCGAAGAGATAGCCCTGCCCTTCGAGGCACCCTTGTGCGCGGAGCGCCGTTTGATGCGCTTCCGTCTCGATGCCTTCCGCGATCACGTCCACGCCGAGCCGTCGGCCCAGGAGCAGGATCGATTCCACCACGGCCTTGTCGAGTTCGGACGTGTCCATGCCCTGAACGAAGCTTCGGTCGATCTTCAGCCGCGTGAGTGGGAAATCGCGCAGGCTGGAGAAGGAGGCATAGCCTGTGCCGTAATCGTCGAAGGCGATGCCGACGCCGTTTTTCATCAGCCGACCCAGCATGGATTTCAGCCTCGCGTCGGCGCTGAGCTGAACCGTTTCGGGGATTTCGAGCTCGAGGGCATCGCCGCCGAGCCCCTGCTGCGCCAAAGCTGCTTCGACCTTGGCGCCGAGCGCAGGGTCCTGAAGCTGCGCGGTGAAGAGGTTGACGCCCATACGGAAGCTCGGCTGTATGCGCCGCCAGATCGCTGCCTGACGGCAGGCTTCCTCGACGATCCAGTCTCCCACCTCGATGGCGAGCGGGTTTCCTTCCAGAACCGACAAGAACCGATCCGGCGTCAGGATGCCTTCCACCGGGTGACGCCAGCGCAGCAGGGCTTCGGCGCCCGTCAGCGAGAGATCGGTCAGCGCGTATTGCGGCTGGTAGAAGAGTTCGAATTCCTTCCACTCGATCGCGTCGCGGATTTGCCGGCGGGAGGCGTTGAGCTTCATGGCCTTGCGACGCATCACGGGAGCAAACCAGACGGCACGCCCACGCCCCTGACCCTTGGCGACGTAAAGCGCCGTGTCGGCCGAGGACAGGAGCGCCGATGGGGTTCGGCCATGCTCGGGCGCGCGCGCCATGCCGATGCTGGCGCCTAGAAACGCCATTTCATCCCCGACCCAAACCGGCTGGGAAAGGGTCGTGATCACCTCCTGCGCCACGAGGGGGCAGCGCGCGGACGCATCCTCGCCGCCGAGGACGATGGTGAACTCGTCGCCGCCGAAACGCGCCACGATGTCGCCCGGTTTGATGCAGCCGAGCATTCGAAGCGCCACGACCTTCAGAACCTCGTCGCCATTCTCGTGGCCGAGCGTGTCGTTGACGTCCTTGAACCCGTCGAGGTCGATCATGAGAACGGCAAAGGGCCGTCCGCTTTCGCGCAAGCGCTCGATATGGTCGGTCAAAGCGGCGCGATTGGTCAGGCTGGTCAGCGGATCGCGGCTGGCGAGCTCTGCCACGAAACGCTCGCGTGCCTTGCGTTCCCTCGTATCGCGGACGATGTACCCGAAGCAGCGCTCACCGTTTTCCAGCCAGGTGCAGCAGGTCAATTCCACGGAAGCACGCTGGTTGCCGGCCGCCAGAACCTCGAACTCGAAGCTCGTATTGAGCTTCGATAAGGCCGCCGCCTCGAACGCGTCGCCGAACTGCGCCTCCGGTACGTTCACTCGGTCGATATGGCAGCCGATCATCTCCTCGCTGGATAGGCCGTGAAGCCGCTCGCAGGCCGCATTCCAGAAGGTGACGATGCCGTTCGCGTCGGTGCAGCAGATTCCATCGATGGAGTTCATGGCGATCTGCCGGAAGCGCTCCCCACCCGCCTCATGCTGGGCGTTGACGCGGAGCCATTCCGCTTGGAGCGCGCTTTGACCGCGCGCCTGGGGCTGGTCGTAGCCGTCCTGACCGGCTTCGCTGAGCGAGCCCGAAACGCGAACCAAAGCCCCGGAAGCGTCGCGCAGGATCGTCCCGACAAAGCGGTACCAGCGCTCGCCATCCATCAGCGTAGACAGCCGGAAGCGTAGATCGGCGAGGCTGCTCGGTGCTGTATCGCGCAGCGCGGCGTGGACCTTGGCCAAGTTCTCCCAGAGATCGTCGGGATGGACATGCCGGAGAATGCGGAAGGCATGGCGCGACCGCGCGGCGCCCGGACGCAGGCCGACGAGGCGCGCCAACTCGCAGGAGACCGACCAGCGACTTCTCCATCCGAACGGATCGCCATCCCTCACGGCGATCTCGACCGACGCGTCCGCGATGGACCACAGATTCGCCGTGCCGGCCGAGGCGTCGAAGGTTTCGTAGGTCACCGATCCGTCCTTGTGGTCATGAACTCGGTGACCGAACCCTGCCTTTGGCTTGCGCCGCCGACTTTTTCCGATGGACCGAACGAACCTCCCGTTGACGTGATCTAATTCGTGAGCCTGACCTAAGCCCTAATCTTTTCCGCAAAATCCGCGCGCGAATACAACAAGAGCGAGTTTCGCGCGAGGCTGGTGCTGAAAACGAGCCCGCGCGCACGCCTTCAAAGTGTGGTTTCGATGCGGGCGATCAAAGCACCGGCGTCCTGATAGCCCGCCTGCGCCAGGATGCGCAGGCGGCCGGAGGTCGGGGCATGAACGGCGGTTTCCATCTTCATCGCCTCCATGGACACGAGCAGCGCGCCCGCCTCCACCGCGTCGCCATCGGCGTAGCGCCAGGCTTGCAGCGTGCCGGCGACCGGCGCGGTCACGCCGTTCCGATCGCTGATGGGGGCGGCTGCCCCGCTCGTGCCCGCTGGCGCGGACAGGCCGCCGAGCCCTCTCGCGAAGCTTGCCGGCAGGCCCAGCGACACGCGCTTGCCGTCGATCTCCACGAAGAGGCGTAGCATGGCCTCGCCCGCCAGCGGCTCTGGCCGAGTCTGCGCGGCAAGGGTTTCGGCAAAATCGGTCTCGATCCAGCGCGTGTGGACGTTGAACCCGTTCTCGGCAGTGAAGTCCGGCGCGTCCAGAGCCGCGCGGTGGAAGGGCAGAACGGTGGAAACGCCTTCGATTTGAAATTCCGAAAGGGCGCGGCGGGCGCGGGCCAGCGCCTCCTCGCGCGTCGCGCCCGTCACGATCAGCTTCGCCAGCATGGAATCGAAGGCGGGATGAACGCGGGAACCCGAAACGACGCCGCTGTCCAGCCGGATGCCGGGCCCAGACGGCGGGTCGAAACGCGTGACCTCGCCGGGCGTCGGCAGGAAGCCCTTGGCCGGGTCTTCGGCATTGATGCGGAACTCGATCGAATGGCCGCGCGGAGCGGGCACTTCGGAGAAGGAGAGCGGCAGGCCGTCCGCGATGCGAAACTGCTCGCGCACGAGATCGATGCCGGTGGTTTCCTCGGTCACGGGATGCTCGACCTGAAGCCGCGTGTTGACCTCCAGAAAGGAGATGATCCCGTCACGCCCGAGCAAGAATTCCACCGTGCCCGCGCCCGTATAGCCGGCATGGGCGCAGATGGCGCGCGCCGCCTCGTGGATGCGCGCGCGCTGTTCGTCGGTCAGGAAGGGCGCGGGCGCTTCCTCGACCAGCTTCTGGTTGCGACGCTGGAGCGAGCAGTCGCGCGTGCCCAGCACGGCGACATGGCCGTGCCGATCGGCCAGAACCTGCGCCTCGACATGGCGCGGCCGGTCGATGAAGCGCTCGACATAGCACTCGCCTCGGCCGAAGGCGCTGATCGCCTCGCGCACGGCCGAATGATAGAGTTCGGAGACCTCCTCCAGGACCCAGGCGACCTTCAGCCCGCGCCCGCCGCCGCCGAAGGCGGCCTTGATGGCGATGGGCAGACCGTGCTCGCGCGCGAAGGCGACGACCTCCTCGGCCGAGCCGACCGGCCCGTCGCTGCCCGCGACCAGAGGCGCACCGACTTCGGCCGCGATGCGCCGCGCCTCGACCTTGTCGCCCAGCGCCTCGATGACCTCCGGGTCCGGCCCGATCCAGATCAGGCCGGCCTCGATCACCGCGCGGGCGAAATCGGCCCGTTCGGACAGGAAGCCATAGCCCGGATGCACGGCGTCGGCCCCGGCCTGAAGGGCGATCGAAACCAGCTTGGCCCCGTCGAGATAGGTGTCGGACGGCTTGTCGCCCGACAGCGCATAGGCCTCGTCGGCCGCGCGCACGAAAGGCGCGTCGGCATCGGTGTCGGCATAGACGGCGACGGAGCCGAGCCCCGCGTCGCGGCAGGCGCGCACGATGCGAAGGGCGATTTCGCCGCGATTGGCGATGAGG
The DNA here is from genome assembly GCF_001475935.1 of Aureimonas ureilytica. Classification (GTDB taxonomy): domain Bacteria; phylum Pseudomonadota; class Alphaproteobacteria; order Rhizobiales; family Rhizobiaceae; genus Aureimonas; species Aureimonas ureilytica_A. Next base: position 14,613 of record NZ_LDQA01000038.1, on the reverse strand, counting down.
ACTTTCTTCATGGTGTGTCCTGTCGATCGGAGGGCGCGATCTCGGCAAAGGGGCGGATCGGACGGAAACGGATGCGGGCGCGGATCGGAATCTGGCCCGCGAGATCGAGATGATATTCGGCGATGGTCGCGATCACCGGATAGCCGCCGGTGAGCGGATGGTCGGCAAGGAACAGCACCGGCTGGCCGCTATGGGGCACCTGGATCGCCCCCGTCGCCGTACCCTCGCTCGGCAGTTCGGCCTGATCGCGCTTGGCGAGAGGCTCGGCCCCTTCCAGCCGGATGCCGACGCGGCTCGACTGGGGCGTCACCTCATAGACCTGCGTTTCGAACAGGCGGATCGCCTCGTCGGTAAACCAATTCGTGCGCGGCCCCATCACGACGTCGAGCGTCACGATCTCGCCGGGCGCGGGGCAGCGGAAGGGCAGTTCCTCGGCGGGCTGCACCGCGCCGATGATGGCACCTGCGGCCGGATCGGCGCGCAGGACATGGCCCGTCGTGACAGCGGGCGGGCCGACATGGGCGAGCGTGTCCGTGCTGGCGCTGCCGAGCACGGGCTCGACCGCGAAGCCGCCGCGCAGCGCGAGATAGATCCGCATCCCCTGCCGGGGTGCGCCGAGGGTGAGGTGGTCGCCCGGCTCCAGCGCGAGCGCCTGCCCGGTCTCTGCTGCGAGCGAACGGCCGGATGCGTCGGTGAGCGTCAAGGGCGCGGGCGCGCCGGCAAGCGCGACCACGGCTGCCTCGCGCGCTTCCACCCGAAAGCCGCCGCCGGTGATCTCGAGAACCGGCGCGTCGCTTCGATTGCCGACAAGCCGGTTGGCCAAGCGCATGGCGCCTGCATCCAGCGCACCCGACGCCGAGACGCCCTGCCCCGTTTCGCCGAAACGTCCGCGATCCTGAAACAAGGCTGGCATGGGCGCGGCCTGAACGAGAAGCCCGCCGGGCGCGGTGTCGGGCTCCGGGGCCCGCGTGGCCCGCGCTTCGATGTCGCCCTTCAGGCGCGCGGCTTCAGTGGCGTCGATCGGCACGAAGCGTACGCGGTCTCCCGGCTGGAAGAAAGCGGGCGGCGTGCGCTGGATGTCCCACATGGGCACCGGCGTCGTGCCGATCAGCTGCCAGCCGCCGGGGCTCGTCTGCGGATAGACGCCGCTGAAGGCGCCGGCCAGCGCCACCGAGCCCGCCGGAATGCGCGTGCGCGGGCTCTGCCGGCGCGGCACGTGCAGCGCGGGGTCGCCGCCCACGAGATAGCCGAAGCCCGGCGCGAAGCCGGAAAAGGCGACGGTGAACTCGGACGCCGCGTGGCGCTGGATCACCTCTTCGACGTCGAGGCCGGTGAGGCGCGCGACCTCTTCCAGATCCTCGCCGTCATACAGCGTCGGCACTTCGACCAGCGCGCCCTGTCGCTCCGGCGGGCGGGACAGGTCGCGCTCGGCCAGATGAGCGGCCAGCCTCTCGGCGGAGATGAGATCCCGCTCGAAGCGGATCATCAGCGTGCGCGCGGCGGGAATGACCTCCTCCACGCCCGCGACAGGCTCGGCCTGGAGCGAGGCGAAGAGGGCGAGCGTTTCGTTCAAGTCCGCGAGTTCGACCAGAAGGGTCCGCAGACTGACCGGCAGGATACGCATGGCGGAACCTCAGACGTGATAGGCGGCGTCGGGAATGTCGGTCACGAACATGTGCCCCGGCGAATGGGTGATGGCGAAGGGCACGCCGGACGCCATGACGGCCGCCTGCGGGGTCACGCCGCAGGCCCAGAAGACCGGCACTTCGCCGGGCTCGATGCGCACGGCATCGCCGAAATCGGGCTTGGCGAGGTCGCGGATGCCAAGCCGCTCGGGCGCGCCGATATGGACGGGCGAGCCGTGCACGGCCGGAAAACGCCCCGAGATCATCGCGGCATCGGCCACGCGCTCGGGCGCGATCGGGCGCATGGAGACGACGAGATGGCCCCTGAGCCGCCCGGCCGGACGGCAGGGCTGGTCGGTCAGATACATCGGCACATTGGTGCCATCGGTGATGTGCCTGACCTCAATCCCGGCTTTGAGCAGCGGCGTCTCGAAGGTGAAGGAACAGCCGATCAGAAAGGCGACGAGATCGGAATGCTCGGCCCAGGCGGCGCTGGCATCGGACACCTCCTCGGCCAGCTGGCCGTCGCGCCAGATGCGATAGAGCGGCAGGTCGGTGCGCAGGTCCGCACCCGGTGCCAGCACCGTCGAAACGGACCCGGCATCCGTCACATCCAGCACCGGGCAGGCTTTCGGATTGCGCTGGGCATAGAGCAGGAAGTCGAAGGCCCAGTCGCGCGGCAGCACGATCATGTTGGCCTGCGTCAGGCCGGGCGCGACGCCCGCCGTCGGCGCGACATGGCCGGCGCGGTAGCGAAGACGGGCGTCCCGCGCGCTGTCGATCTGGGCTGCGGTGGCGAGCGCGCTCATGCCGCGTGATCCGTGAAGCTCTTAATAGTGATGCCCTCCCGCTCGAAGGCCTCGCGCACCGCGCGCGCGATGGCCACCGCGCCGGGGCTGTCGCCGTGAACGCAGATCGAGCGCGCTTCCAGGCGGATCGTGGAGCCGTCGATGGCGGTGAGCGTGCCGTCTCTCGCCAGTTGCACCATGCGGGACGCGACAAGTGCGGGGTCGTGGATCACCGCGCCAGTCTCACGCCGCGACACGAGCGTGCCTTCCGGCGTATAGGCGCGGTCGGCAAAGGCTTCGGCGACGGTGGCGAGCCCGGCCGCTTCGGCCTGCGCCAGGATTGGCGCGCCGGCAAGGCCCATCAGCACCAGCGACGGGTCGGCCAGCTGGATGCCCTCGATCACCGCGCGGCCCTGCCGGGCGTCGCCCGCGATGCGATTGTAGAGCGCGCCATGCGGCTTGACGTAGGTGACGCTCGTGCCCGCCGCGCGGGCGAGACCCTGAAGCGCGCCGATCTGGTAGACGACATCGGCCACCAACTCGTCATGGGCCACGTCCATGTCGCGCCGGCCGAAGCCGACGCGATCGGGATAGGAGACGTGAGCGCCGACCGAGACGCCTCGCGCCGCCGCCTCGCGCAAACTGCGCAGCAAGCCCGCCGGGTCGCCCGCGTGGAAGCCGCAGGCGATGTTGGCGCTGGAGACGATGGAGAGCATGGCGGCATCGTCGCCCATGGCCCAGGCTCCGTAGCCCTCGCCGAGATCGCTGTTGAGGTCGATGGCGGACATGGAGGACTCCTTTTGCGGATCAGCGGCTGAGGAAGGCGAAGATCGGGCCGATGGAGCGATAGCCCATCCACCAGGTCAGTGCGGCCGTGGCGACGCCGAGACCGAAGAGCCAGACAGGATGACGGTAATCGCCCATCAGATCGCGCCGTGCCCAGGCGGCGTAGAGGATGATGGTCAAACCGATGGGCAGGACAAGTCCGTTGAAGCCGCCGACGAAGACGAGGAGGGCGGCGGGCGTCGTGCCGATGGCGAGGAACACGGTGAGCGACACGGAGATGAAGACGACCGTGGCCCAGGAGCGCGCGCGGTCGCTCATGCCCGGCTTGAAGGCGGTCATGAAGGAAATCGACGTATAGGCCGCGCCGATGATCGAGCTCATGCCGGCGGCCCAGAAGATCAGGCCGAAGACGCGGAAGCCGAATTCGCCGACCGCGTGGCCGAAGGCCTGGGCGGCGGGGTTGGCGGTGCGGCCCGACAGGTCGAGCGTGACGCCCGAGGACACGACGCCGAGAATGCCGAGGAACAGGATGAAGCGCATGATCCCCGTCACCGTGATGCCGTTCAGCGCGGCCTTGGTGACGGAGGGGATGTTTTCCTTGCCGACCAGCCCCTTGTCGAGCAGGCGGTGCGCGCCGGCATAGGTGAGATAGCCGCCGACCGTGCCGCCGACGATCGTGGTGATGGTCGGGAAGTCGATCACATCGGGCCAGACGGTTTGGCGCAGCGCCTCGCCCACCGGCGGGCTGGCGGAATAGGCGACGAAGAGGATCAGCGCGATCTTGATGACGCCGAGCGCGATCATCGTGCGGTCCATCACGCCGCCGGCCCGCTTGTTCAGGAAGATGCCGATGGCGAGCAGCGCCGACAGCGCGCCGCCGATCTTCGGATCGAGGCCCACCAGTGCGTTGAGGCCGAGACCCGCGCCCGCGACATTGGCGATGTTGAAGAACAGGCCGCCGAGGATGACGAGGAAGGCCAGAAGATAGCCCGAGCCCGGGATCGCCGCGTTGGCGATGTCGGAGGCGCGCATCCGCGTGGCGGCGACGATCCGCCAGATGTTGATCTGGACGATGTAGTCGATGATCACCGAGGCCAGGATGCCGAAGGCGAAGGCCGCGCCCATGGTCTGGGTGAAGGTCGCCGTCTGAGTGATGAAGCCGGGACCGCTGGCGGCCGTCGCCATCAGGAACACCGCCGAGATCAGCGCGAAGCGCTTGGACTCGTTGCCGCGCCCGAAGGTCGATGAGGCGGGCGGCACGTCGGGTCGAGGCGAAGGGACTGGATTCATGCGTCTTGGCTCCCGTGACAGCGGCCCGCGCCGTGTGATTGAGGCGGAATTGGGGAGAACTGTCGTTTAGCAGAACGATGACGTCAAGATTGTTCAACGATTTTTGCAATCCTGTGCTGCAATCTGTGCAGCTGTTGAGCATCGCGCTCGATGATTGATCGGGCTCGTGCCCCTCTCCTGTGCATTTCGCGATCCATCCGCTTGGCCGCTCCGGCGGTGGGCTTGATGTCGGCCCTTGCTTGGCGGATGGTCCGCCGACGATGGGAGAGGCAGGGCGAAGGAACGGCGATGCCGACGCGCGAGATCAGGAACGCCTTTTGGACCCGCAGGCGCGGCCTGCCGCGTTGAGCGCCGTTGCGAGCAACACGACCTCGCTGATCGCGCGGGTCGCAGAAGGCTTGCGCGACCGCATCATCGCGGGCGAGTTGAAGCCGGGCGAGCGCTTGTCCGAGACTGCGCTAGCGGCGAGCTTCGACGTCTCGCGCAACACGCTGCGCGAGGTCTTCCGCCTTCTCACCAAGGACGGGCTTCTGCGGCACGAGCCTCATCGCGGCGTCTTCGTGTCGGTGCCCTCGGCCGCTTCGATCCTCGACATCTACCGGGCGCGCCGGATGCTGGAAGGCCGTGCGTTGGCCGGTGCCTATCCCGGCCATCCGGCGGTGGCGCGCATGCGCGCGGCGGTGGCGGAGGCGCGCGCCTGTTGCGCCGAGAAGGATTGGCAAGGGGTCGGCAGCGCCAATATGCGCTTTCACGCCGCCGTCGTGGATCTTGCCGACAGCCAACGACTGTCGGGTTTCTACGCGCAGGTCGCCGCCGAGCTGCGCCTGTGCTTTGGCCAGCTGCGCGACCCCGAGCTTCTTCACGCGCCCTATATCGAGATGAACGCCGCCATTCTGGCCGATGTGGAGGCCGGGCGCATGAGCGAGGCGAGCGAGGCGATGGAGCGCTATCTCGCCCAGTCCGAACGCACGATCCTCGCCGCCTTGGCGCGCGTGACGCCGGGCGGCTGAGACCGGCGCAAGAGCGCGTTGGCTGTCGGTGGCGTTCAGCCTCGGCATCGCGGCCGGAAACCGTCGTATATCCTGGCCTCGGTGGTTGCTCAGGTCAAACGCGCTGGAGCGTGTCGGACCGTTCCGCCAATTCACCGATCAGTGAGCGAATATGGGTTTCGAGCTGGCTCGCCCCCTTCTCGGCCGGGCCGGAATTGTCGATGCGCACGAAGCGCCAGACGCCCTCGCCGGCTTCCACAGGAACGGAGCGGGCGATGCGTGCTTCGATCTCCTCGCGCGTTTCGCGCCCGCGCGCGGCGATCCGCGCCACGAGCACCTCGCGCGGCGCGGTGATCTCCACCACCGCCAGCCGGGGGAAGCGGTCCGCCGCCGCCTCCAGCGAGCGGCGCGAGAGATTTGCGATCACGAGCGCCCCGTTCGACACCTCGTCCGCGACGGAGCGCGGCAGGCCATAGGCCAGGCCATGCGCGCGCCATGTCAGGCAGAAATGGCCGTCCGCTTCGGCTTGGGCGAAGGTGCCCTCGTCCAGCGTATCATGCAGTTCCGAGCCGCCGTCGCAGGCGCGGGTGATGACGCGGCGCGCGAGCGACAGGCGCGGCTCGTCCTCCAGCCGCTCCAGCGCCAGACGGATCAACGTGTCCTTGCCGGCCCCGCTCGGGCCGACAACGGCGAGCAGGATGCCGGCGGAGTGGGGTGCGCGATCAGGCGACACGACGGCCCCCGCGCCAGACCCCGCGCACGACCGGCGTCGCGACCTTGCCCTCCGGCGCGTGGACGCGCACCAGATCGGCGCGAAGGCCCGTCAGGAGTGCGCCGCGATCGGCAAAGCCGGCGACGCGGGCGGGGTTCGCCGAGACCATGCGCACCGCCGCGCAAAGGCCGATCGTCTCGGCCAGAACGAAGACGGCCTGAACCAGGCTGAAGGGCACGTAGTCGGAGGAGAGAACGTCGAGTAGGCCCCGCTCCACCAGCGCGGCCGCCGAGATATTGCCCGAATGCGAGCCACCTCGCACGACATTGGGTGCGCCCATCAAGACCGCCAGACCGCTTTCATGCGACAGGCGCGCGGCTTCCAACGTGGTCGGGAATTCGGCGAGCGCGACGCCGAGCGCGCGGCTTTCCTCCACATGCGCCGCCGTCGCGTCGTCATGCGAGGCGATGGCGATGCCCGCCTTATGGCAGGTCTCGGCGATGGCGCGGCGATGACGCTCGGAATAGGTCTGTGAATCCTTGATCCGCCGGGCGCAGAAGGCTTCGAACACCGGGTCCGACATGCCCGTCTTGCCTTGATAATAGATGCGGTAGGTTTCGAGATCGACGAATTGCCGCTGGCCGGGCGCATGGTCCATGAGCGAGGCGAGGCGCACCAGAGGATGCGAGCCGAGCCGCTCGAACGAGGGGAGCACGTCCTCCGCCGAGACCTCGCAGCGCAGATGCAGGAAATGCTCGGCGCGCAGGTCGTCTCGCTCGCTCGCCGCGCCGATCGCATCGGCCATGAGCTGCATGTCGGCCCCGCCGAGCTGGGCGTCCTCGTCCATCCCGACGCGCAAGGCGTCGAAAACCGTGGTGATGCCCGAGGCCGCGACCTCGGCGTCATGCGCCTGAAGCGCGGCATGGATGTTCCAGCGCACCTTGGGGCGCGGCAGGTAATGGCCTTCGAGATTGTCGGTGTGAAGCTCCACGAGGCCGGGCAGAAGATGGTCGCCCTCGCAGTCCACGCCGCCGCGAACTTTCCCGGCGGAGATATCGGCGATGCGCCCCTCGCGCACGAGGAGGCTGCCCTCCACCACCTCGTCCGGCAGGACGATGAGGGCGTTGGTGAAGACCTGTTCGGTTTGAGTGGTCATGGCGTGGGCGTTCATGGCTGGCTTCGCAAGGGATGGCGGGAATGGACGACGAAGGGGCCGCCGGGCTCGGGCTCGACGAAAAGGGCCAGCCCATCGACCGGCAGAGGCTGGCCGAGAACCGACTCGAAATGTCGGGCGAGCGTGGCTTCGATGGGCGCTGCCGCCTCGTCCGGCACGCGCCCGGTCAGCGTCATGTGAAAGCGGAAATCCTCGAACACATGGGGATAGCCCCAGTCTCCCAGATGCCGGCGCTGGCGCGTGGTGAGCGTCTCGGGCCGTCGGCGCTCCCATTCGCGGGTGGACAGCGGCGCGCGGAAGCGCTCGAAACCGCGCACGCACTCGCCGGCCAGCTTATCCAGCGCCGGCTCCGTTTCGTCCGGCACCAGCGCGAAGAAATGGGCGATGCGCCGCAAAGCGAGGCGCGCGATCGCGGGCGCGGAATGGGCCGCGCAAAAACTCGCCAAGGCCTCGTCCAGCGTCGGCAGGGTCGCGTCGTCGGCGAGGCGGAAGGGCGCCTTCATCGTGGCGTGAAAGCCGTAGCGCGCGGGCTCCGCAACGATCGCCGCGCGCTCGGCGTCGAGGGGGCGGGCGGCCGCGCCGTCGAAGGCATCCCGTCCCAGCCAGTCGGCGGCGAGGCGCGTGAGGGGCGCGTCGGCGGGCGGGGTGAAGTAGATCGCGGCTCTCATCAGATGACGCGCTTTCGCAGGAACTGGGACAGGAGGTCCATGAGACTCACCGTCAGAACGATGATGACCAGCATGGCTGAGGCCTGCGGATAGTAGAAGCCCCGGATCGACTCGAACAGGACCTGTCCGATGCCGCCCGCCCCGATCACGCCGAGGACGGTCGCCGAGCGCACATTGGACTCCAGCCGATAGAGCGAGAAGGAAATCCAGAGCGGCAGGACCTGCGGGATCACGCCATAGATCACCTGTTGCAACCGCGAGGCCCCGGTGGTGCGGATCGCCTCCACCGGGCGCGGGTCGATCGCCTCGACGGCCTCGGAAAACAGCTTGGCGAGAATGCCGGTCGTGTGAATGAAAAGCGCCATGACGCCCGCGAAGGGCCCAAGGCCGACCGCGACGACGAAGAGCACGGCGAAGACGACCTCGTGAATGGCGCGGAAGAGGTCCATCAGGCGGCGTGCGGGATGATAGACCCAGGCGGGGGCCATGTTCTCGGCCGAGAGGATGCCGAAGGGCACCGACAGGAGAACGGCCAGAAACGTGCCCCAGATCGCGATCTGCACGGTCACGATCATTTCGGAGAGATAAAGCTGCCATTCCGAAAAATCGGGATGCAGAAAGGCGCTGCCATATTCGGCCATGTTGCCGGCATCGGTGAAGAGATAGGTCCAGCGGCCCATATCGGCCGGGACCCAGCTCCAGGCGAGCGCGCCCGCGATCAGCACCAGCGTGGCGAGCGAGCCAAAGGAGCCGCGCGCGCCCTGCGCCCTCGTCGCTGTGCCGGTCTCGGAGATCGTGTTCACTTGGGTCATGGGGTCTCGTCACCTGTCAGGACGGGAAGGCACCGGGGCGAGACGTCGCCCCGGCGCGCGAGGAATGGATCAGCCCTGCGGAAGCTTGGCGAACGCGGCCTCGTAAGCGGCCTTCTTCTCTTCCAGCGGCTTGATCTTCTCGGCCTTCTCGGCGTCCGACAGCTTGGCGTCGCCCTTGGCCTGCGCGATCGACTTCGTCATTTCCATGATGCGGATCGGGAGGAGCTGATCGTCGTTGGACGGTCGGAAGGTGGTCCATTGCAGCTCGTTCAGAACCGCGAGTTCATGAGCCTTGTCGCCCTTGGAGCGATCGGTGCCGTAGTCCAGGATGAAGGTGCGCAGCTTGTCCTTGGCTTCTGGGGCCAGATCCTTCGCCCAGACCAGCGGATCGGACGGGATCAGCGGCGACTTCCAGATGACCTTGACCTTGCCATAGGCGGCAGGCTGGTTCTTCTCCAGAAGCTCCAGGTTTTCCGTGTTGTTGGCGGCCGCGTCCAACTGGCCGTTGGCGACGCCCATCGCGTTGGTTTCATGATTGGCGTTGGTGACATTCTTGAAACAGGCCTTGGGGTCGATGCCCCGCGCCGAGAAGATGAAGGTCATCGGCACGAGATAGCCCGAGGTCGAGTTCGGATCGCCCAGGCCGAAGTTCAGCGACTTGTCGCATTTGAGGAGGTCGTCCAGCGAATTCAGCTTGGACGAGGCCGGCGCGAGGATCACCGACCAATAGCCCGGCGTGCCGTTGGCATGGACGGTCTGGGCGAAGATTTCGCCATTGGCGCGGTCCACGGCCTCCATGGCGGCCTTGTTGCCATACCAGGCGAGCTGCACCTTGCCGAAGCGCATACCCTCGATGACGCCGGCATAGTCGGAGGCGAAGAAGGGCTTGATGTCGAGCCCGGTTTCCTTCGCCATGTCGGCGAGGAACGGCTCCCATTTGGGCCGCAGGTTCTGCTGCGATTCCGTGGAAATGATGCCGAAATTGACGGTCTCGGCGAGAGCCGAACCGGCGAAAGCGGAGGCGAGCAGAAGCCCCGCCAGACCCTTGAGGATTGCGTTCATGGCAGTCTCCGATGGTGTCAGAAAAACTCAGACGGCCTCGAGGGCTCCGAGCGAGGGATGGCGCACCGGCTCCGGCCGGCGCGGGGGCGCTGCCGCCGGGGCGTCCGGCAGGAGCAGTTCTTCCGAGGCCGAGCCGTAGAGCTCGGACAGGAACTCGTTGGTCAGCGCTGATGACGGCCCGTCATAGACGATGCGCCCGTCCCGCATGGCGATCGTGCGCGGGAAATAGCGCCGGGCGTAATCGACCTGATGCAGCGACACGAGAACCGTGATCTTGTCGTCCCGGTTGATCGAGGCGAGCACGTCCATCACCCGTTTGGCCGAGGCGGGGTCGAGCGAGGCGATGGGCTCGTCCGCGATCAGGATGCGCGCGCCCTGCACCAGCGTGCGCGCGATGGCGGCGCGCTGCTGCTGGCCGCCGGATAGCGTCGAGGCGCGCTGGGCCCCGGCATGGCCGATGCCGACCCGCTCCAGGGCTTCGCGCGCCTTGGCCTTTTCCCGCGCGCCGAACAGGCCGAGCGTGCCGCGCCAGCGCGGGATGCGGCCGAGCGCGCCGATCAGGACATTGGTGAGAACGCTCAGGCGATGCACCAGATTGAATTGCTGGAAGATCACCGACACGTCGCCGCGCACGGATTTCGCGCCCTTCAGCATCCGCCCGCCGGCCTGGACGGGTGTGCCGAAGAGGCTGATGCCGCTCCCTTCGCCTTCGCCGGTCTCCAACCCGGCGATGTGGCGGATCAGCGTCGACTTGCCTGAGCCCGAAGCGCCGATCAGCGCCACCATCTCGCCGGCTTCGACGGTGAAGCTGACATCGCTCAGCGCCTGCGTGTTCCAGAATCGCTTGGACAGTCGAGTGACGCGGATCGCGGTCATGGCGTCGTCCCTCATCTCGTTTCGGCGGAGCATGTCACGCCCGTTTGGGCTGTCGGTGACATCAGGGTTAAGGTTTGGTGACAATCTCGTAGGCGTCCAGAAACGCCTCCGCGCCGAGCCGGCGGAAGTCGGCAAGCGCCTCGAAGAGCTTGTCGTGCGACCAGTCCCACCAGGCGAGCGCGTCCATGCGTTTACCCGTAGCGGCGCTGAAGCGCTCGCGGATCAGCCGGGCCGGGACCCCCCCGACGATCGAGTAGGGATCGACGTTGCGCGTCACCACCGCGCCCGAGCCGACCACCGCGCCATTGCCGATCGTGATGCCCGGCAGGATCGTGACGCCGTGCCCGATCCAGGTGTCGTGGCCGATCGTCACCTCCCTGGCGCGGCGGGCCTCGAAGAACTCGGCCTCGTCGCCCGCGCCCTCGAAATAGTCTCCGGCGCGATAGGTGAAGTGATGGAGCGTCGCGCGCTCCACTGGGTGGTTCGTGGCGTTGATGCGCACGGCAGCGGCGATATTGGCGAACTTGCCGATCCGGGCGCGCCAGATGCGGCAATCCTGCATGACGTAGGAATAATCGCCGAGTTCGCTTTCGGCGACATAGGAACGCGCCTCGACCTCGGTGAAGCGGCCGAAGACCGTGTCTGAAACTTCGGCCGTCGGGTGGATCAGCGGCACATGCTCGTTGAGCTTGGTCATCAGGCAGCCTTCCGGGCCGAGAAGCTGGAAATGTCGAGAATGCGGGTGGCGACCGCCGCGCGCACCGGCTCGTCGTGGAAAATGCCGAGAATGGCGGTGCCGGCGTCCAGCTTCTCGCGGATCATGCCGACCACGACATCACGGTTGGCGGCGTCGAGCGAGGCGGTCGGCTCGTCGAGAAGCAGGATCGGATGATCCGTCAGGAAGCCGCGTGCGATGTTCACGCGCTGCTTCTCGCCGCCCGAAAAGGTCGCGGGCGGCAGGTCGAACATGTCGTGCGAGAGGTTCAGGCGGCGCAGCATGGCGCTGGCGCGCTCCTGCGCTTCCTCTCGCGCCACGCCCCGCCGGCGCAGCGGTTCGGCCACGACATCCAGCGCCGAAGCGCGGGGCACGGCCCGCAGGAACTGGCTGACATAGGCGATGGCGCGCTCGCGAAGGCCCAGAACCAACCTTGGATCGCCCGCGCCGAGATCGTGCATCGCGCCGTCCTGCGGGTCGCGCACCCGGATGGAGCCGCGATCCAGCGCGTAATTGCCATAGACCATGCGCAGGATGGACGACTTGCCGACGCCGGAGGGGCCGCCGAGCACGACGCATTCGCCCGGATGCAGCGCGAACGCGACATTCTCCACCACGGGCAGGCGGATCGAGCCGCGCAGATGCATGGTGAAGGACTTGGCGACGCCGTCCGCCACGAGAAGCGGCTGGTGGTCGGGGTTGAGGGATGGAAAGGTCATCGTCAGGACTCCGGGATCGAGGCGACGAGAAGCTGGGTATAGGGGTGGTGCGGGTCGTCCAGCACGCGGTCCGTCAGTCCCTCCTCCACGATGCGCCCGGCTTTCATGACGATGATGCGCTGGGACAGGAGGCGAGCGACGGCGAGATCGTGAGTCACGATGATCACCGACAGACCGAGATCGGACACCAGCGCGCGCAGGAGATCGAGAACGCGCGCCTGCACGGAGACATCCAAGCCCCCGGTCGGCTCGTCCATGAAGACGAGACGGGGATGGGTGACGAGGTTCCGGGCGATCTGGAGCCGCTGGCGCATGCCGCCCGAAAATTCGCTCGGCCGGTCGTCGATGCGCGCGGCGTCGATCTCGACGCGGGCGAGCCAGTCGCCCGCCGCCTCGCGCAGCCGTCCGTAATGGCGCTGCCCAACGGCCATCAGGCGCTCGCCGACATTGGCTCCGGCCGAAACCCGCATCCGCAAGCCATCGGCCGGGTTCTGGTGGACGAAGCCCCAGTCGGTGCGCATCAGAAGCCGGCGCTCGGCCTCGGTGAGGGTGGCGAGATTGCGCATCTCGCCATCGCGCATGTGGTAGCGCACGCTGCCGGCGCTCGGCTCCAGCCGGGCCGAAAGGCAGGACAGAAGCGTCGTCTTGCCCGAGCCGGATTCGCCGACGATGGCCAGAACCTCGCCCGGCCAGAGGTCGAGCGAAATATCGGTACAGCCGATCCGCCCGCCATAATGCTTGGCGAGATCGCGCACGGTGAGAAGCGGCGTCTGCGCGCTCATGACAGGGCCTTTCCCAGAAGCGGGCCGGCATGGCCCTCCGCGCGGCGCGTTTCGCAATGGTCGGTGTCGGAGCAGACGAACATGCGCCCGCCCCGGTCGTCGGTCACGACCTCGTCGAGATAGACCCCCGTCGCCGCGCAAAGCGCGCAGCAGGTCTCGAAGCGCTGGATGGCGAAGGGATGATCCTCGAAATCGAGGCTTCGCACATCCGTGTAGGGCGGCAGCGCGTAGATGCGCTTTTCGCGGCCCGCGCCGAAGAGCTGGAGCGCCGGCGAGCGGTGCATCTTCGGATTGTCGAATTTCGGGATCGGCGACGGGTCCATGACATAGCGCCCCTCGACCTTGACCGGATAGGCATAGGTCGTCGCGATATGCCCGTGGCGCGCGATATCCTCGTAGAGCTTCACATGCATGAGCCCGTATTCCTCCAGCGCGTGGAGGGTGCGCGTCTCGCTCTCGCGCGGCTCCAGAAAGCGCAGGGGCTCGGGGATCGGCACCTGATAGACGAGCACCTGCCCCGCCGTCAGCGGCGCTTCGGGAACGCGGTGGCGCGTCTGGATGATCGTCGCCTCGTGCGTCCGCGTCGTCGTCGCGACCTTGGCGACGCTCTCGAAGAAGGCACGGATCGAGACGGCATTGGTCGTGTCGTCGGCGCCCTGGTCGATCACCTTCAACACGTCGTCCGGCCCGATGATCGCGGCCGTCACCTGCACGCCGCCCGTGCCCCAGCCATAGGGCATGGGCATTTCGCGGCTGGCGAAGGGCACCTGATAGCCGGGGATCGCGATGCCCTTGAGAATGGCGCGGCGGATCATCCGCTTCGTCGCCTCGTCGAGATAGGCGAAATTGATGGCGGGAAGGGTGAGGGTCATTCGGCGGCCTCCGCGCGCGGGGTCGTGCTCTCGCCATCGCTCGTCTCGGCGTCGCCGGCGCGCTCCGCGTTCAGCTGGCGGAGCAGGTGCAGCTCGGCCTGGAAATCGACGTAATGGGGCAGTTTCAGATGTTCCACGAAGCCGGTGGAGGCGACATTGTCGCAATGGGCGAGGACGAATTCCTCGTCCTGCGCCGGGGCGCGGCGCTCCTCGCCGAACTCGTCCGCCCGCAGCGCCCGGTCCACGAGGCTCATCGCCATGGCCTTGCGCTCGCTCTGGCCGAAGACCAGCCCATAGCCGCGCGTGAAGCGCGCGTCCTCGCCTTCGGGCGCGCAAAACTGCGCGACCATCTGGCATTCGGTGACGCGCGCCCGGCCGATCGTGATCGGAAAGCCGAGTTCGGGAAGCTCCACCTCGATCTCCACAAGGCCGATGCGGATTTCGCCGACGAACGGGTGCGTTCGTCCATAGCCGCGCTGCGTGGAATAGCCGAGCGCCAGAAGAAAACCCTCGTCGCCGCGCGCCAGTGCCTGAAGCCGGAGATCGCGCCCGGCCGGAAAGTCGAGCGGATCGCGCGTGATGTCGCCGGGCTCGGCCCAGCCCTCCGGGGGCTCGACGCCGTCGGGCTCGATCAGCCCTTCATGGCCGAGAATGTCGGTGACGCGCGGCGCGGGCTGGTCCGGCTCGGCCGCTCGGCGCTCGGGCTCGGCCACCGGCTCGTCGCCCGCCATGGCGGGGTCGAG
>NZ_LDQA01000037.1 GCF_001475935.1 Aureimonas ureilytica | reverse complement strand
AAGGGCGAGCTGTGCTTGCCTCGGCTCTTGCGCCTCGCGTCGGTTTCGATGGGCGGGCTCCTCCGAGCCCGCCCATCGCGATGGTCAGTAGCTGATTCCGCTCGCGACGCGCGGGCCGCCCACGAAGAGGTTCGAGCCCCAGGCACGGGCCGAGGCCATGGCGGGGAAGGGGGAGAGGGGCGGCGTACCGGCTGGGCCGACGCCGAGAATCGGCATGACGCGCGCGATGATCTTGCCCGTCACCGGCACGGCGTTCCAGCCCGAGGTGCGGAAGCCATAGGTTTCCGGCAGGGGCTTGGGCTCGTCCAGCACGGTCATAAAGAGATAGCGCGGCGCATGGGCGGGCGCGATGCCCATGAAGGCGGTCAGCACCGTGCCGCTGTCATAGCGCCCGTTCACGACCTTCTCCGAGGTTCCTGTCTTACCGCCGATGAAATAGCCGTCCACATCGGCCTTGCCGGCGGAGCCGACGCGCGCGTTGAGGCGCATCAGGAAGCGTAGCGCCTCGCTGGTGCGCTCGGACACGACGCCCTCCGCCACCACGCGCTCTTCCACGGGCGCGCCCTTCACGAAGGTCGGGCGCAGGAGGCGGCCATTGTTGACGACGGCTGCGATGCCCATGCTCGCCTGAAGCGGCGTCACGGCGATGCCGTGGCCGAAGGAAATGGTGGCCGTGTTCAACTCACCCCATTTGGCGGGGAAGAGCGGGCTGGCGCTCTCGGGAAGCTCCGTCGTCAGCCGATCGAGCTGGCCGAGTCGCTTGAGGAAGGTGCGGTGATGCTCCGGCCCGACCGCCATGGCCATCTTGCCCATGACGATGTTGGACGAATGGATGAAGGATTCGGGAATGTTCAGCGGCCGGTTCTGGCCGCGATAGTCGCGGATTGAGAAGCGCCCGAAGCGCAGCGGCGCGCTGGCGTCCACGACCGAGCGCATATCGAACAGGCCGGAATCCAGCGCCATGGCCGTGGTCATGGCCTTGAAGGTCGAGCCCATCTCATAGGTGCCGACGGCGACGCGGTTGATCCGATCGGGCTTCAGCGCGTCGGTCGGCACGTTGGGGTCGAAGTCGGGCAGGGAGGCCAGCGCGATGATCTCGCCATTGGTGATGTCCATCACGAGGCCCGCGCCCGCGATGGCCTGAAACTTCGTGACGGCCTCCGACAGTTCGGAGGTCAGCGCGTGCTGGGCGCGCAGATCGAGGCTGAGCTGGATCGGCTCCAGATTGCCGCCGAGATTGAGGCCCGCGCCGCGCAGCGCCTGAAGGCCCTGCCGGTCCACCCAGCTTTCGATGCCGGCGATGCCGATATTGTCGACATTCACCGCGCCGATCACATGGGCGGCCGCGCGCCCGTTCGGGTAGAGCCGGCGCAGCTCGTCGCGGAAGCCGACGCCCGGAATGCCGAGCGCCCAGAGCTGGTCGCGCTCGGCCTTGCTCGTGGTGCGCTTGATCCAGGTGAAGGCCGAGCGGCTCGACAGGCGGCGGCGCAGATCGCTGGCGTCGAGATCGGGGAAGACGCGCAGGAGGCCTTCCACGGCCTCGTCCACATCCACCATCTTGCGCGGCTCGGCATAGACCGAGGCGCTGGGGACATCCATGGCGAGCACATGGCCGTTTCGGTCGAGAAGGTTCGGCCGCGCCTTGGAGGGGGGCGAGGGCCAGGCGACGGGCACAGCTTCCTCCACCGCGCCCAGCATCACGAGCCGGCCTCCGATGGTGAGGTAGCAGGCCGCGAAGATCGCGAGCATCAAGCCGGTGCGAATGCGCACATAGGGTGGTCGCCGAAAGCCGAACTCAGGCGTGGCTTTCACGGACAGGCGTCGAAGGAAGGGAAGGGGCATGGGTCTGGGGCATCCGCAGCGGCATCGGGCCGATCGAAGCCGATCGGCGGCACTGGCGGAGGGAAGTCTGCGAAAACGCTTGTTTGTCGCGTCCGATCCGAGCCGTGGGATGGGCGCGGGCGTGCCTGTCAGGAGGAGGGGCGGCTGTCGCCTGTCCCGGCACGACCCAACTGTTTCTGCAAACAAGGCAGCCGGCCTATCCTGATCATGGCGCGGGTTGTCAGACGATTTCGCTGGCTTCGCTCCGAAACGCTGGATGTGCGCGCGGAGGCGGGCGGTCGGGACCGCCCAGAACGGGCGTCAGCCTGGGCGATGTGCGAGCCTGGCGAAATGAGGTGCCGGGCCTGGTGGCAGGGTGCCAGGGATGAACGGCGAGAGCATCCAGCGAATGCGGCTCGTCGGCGGGGGTGCTGCCGGGTTCGCTGGAATGACCGTTGGCCGGCAAGGCGGCATGATCATCAGCAGGCGTTTCGCCGACTTCGAAGGCCAACGTGAGCGAGGCGCTCGCTTGGGCGAAGCTCGCCGGCGATGTGACGAAGCCGATCGCCACCAGCGCCATCAAGGCGAAGAGCGTGCTGGCGATCCGGTATGGGGGCCGAGCGAGACGAAGCCACATGGCACCAATCTCGCGCAGTCATGGTTAAGGCGAGGTAAAGAGCGGGGGCTTCGTGTTCCCCTCTGCTGTTACGGATTGCCGCTGGGATTGGTCGGGGTGCTGCTTTGCTGCGACATGGACATTTCCGCGACGCTGGGGCTGGCGGTCGGTGCACCCAGGATCAGCGTGCTCAGCATCGCACCGAAAAGCACGATCAGAAACGCCGCAATAGCGAAGCGCAGCTTTGGACCCATGGGCTTGCCATGGGTGATCGGCCGTCCGTCTTCCAGTCTTTCGATGGTCATAGCGACACTCCTCGCAATATCTGGAGGAGAAACGGGCAAGGTCACCCGCCCGTTCCATCGGAGCGCGAACGCATGACTTCGACGTCGGTGCGGTGTCCTGCAGTTCGGCGATGGTGATCTGTGGAGGGTGGCTCCCCGGGCCGGATTCGAACCAGCGACCGATCGATTAACAGTCGATTGCTCTACCACTGAGCTACCGGGGAATGACGCGCTCGTACCAAGAAACCGGCAGGAGAGCAATCGCAAAATGACATTTTCATGCCAGCGCGATGAAGAAACATGGGCGGCCACGAGACCCTGACAGAGCAGTCGGGAAACGCGACCAAGGCCGATCCGTGGGAGGACTTAGCACGTGCAACATGCTCCCCCGACCGTGTGATGTCCAGCGCGCGTCTGTCGGGACGTTCCCGACATAGCGGGCTGGGGAAGCAACGGAACTCATCCGGCGCGCAGGCCTTTCCCTGAAAACCAGGAAGGACTTTGGCATGAACGACAACAGGAAGCGTGTCGGGCCGGAAGACGAATCGCGCGAGGCACAGATGGACGATGACTCGCCTTCGAAGACGCCCGGCGATCTGGTGCCCAGCGACGAGCGGGGGCGCGATGAACCGAAAAGCGACGGCAACCCGTTCGTGACCGGAGACGTTCGCTCCAGCTGAACAGGGAAACGGCCGCTGCGAAGGCGGCCGTTTTTGGAAAGTCTGTCAGGCGCTCAGGCGCTCGAAACTCGGTTCGTGCTCTCCGGCGTCGAGATCCAGCATGGCCGGGCCGGCGGCGCGACGAAGGGTGGACGGCTTGCGGGACGGTGCGGCGGAGGCGCTTCGCTGCGCCGCCTTCAACTTATGCTGTTCGATCTGGCGATTGGTGGCGGCGATTTCCTGCGCCTCCACTTCGCGCAGCCGCTCGCGCTCTTCCTCCGACAGTCGGAAGAAACCGGCGCGCTCTTCGAGGCGGCCCGCTTCGGAGGCGAGATGGTCGGCCGTGGCCGTCATGTCGCTTGCCGCGCCGGCATTGGCCTGCGTCACCTGATCCAGCTGGCTGATCGCCTGATTGATCTGCTCGATGCCGATGGACTGCTCGCGGCAGGCCGCGGAGATTTCCGAGACCAGTTCCGCGGTGCGCCGGATATCCGGCACCAGCCGCTCCAGACGCAGGCCCGCATCCTCGGCGACCACCAGCGTGCGGGTGGAGAGAGCGCCGATCTCCTGCGCCGCCGTTTGGCTGCGCTCGGCAAGCTTGCGCACTTCCGAGGCGACGACGGCGAAGCCCTTGCCGTGCTGCCCGGCGCGGGCCGCTTCGATGGCCGCATTCAGTGCGAGCAGGTCGGTCTGACGCGCGATCTCCTGCACCACCGCGATCTTCTCGGCGATCTCACGCATGGCCTTCGTCGATTGCGCCACCGCTTCGCCCGTCGTGCCGGCATGTTCGGCAGCTTGGGCCGCGATCTTCTCGGTGGTGGAGGCGTTGTCGGCGTTCTGGCGGACATTGGCCGTCATTTCTTCGATCGCGGCGGATGCCTGTTCGGAGGCGGCGGCCTGCTCGGTCGAACCGGACGAGAGTTTCTCGGCGGTTTCGGCCGAACGGGCCGAGCCGGCGGCCACCAGCGAGGACGAGGCGCGTACACCCGAGACGGTTTCGGAGAGTTTCGCCGTCATGTCGCTCATGGCACGCTGCAGATCCGCGATCTCGTCGCGGCCCTTGGACAGACGCACGCCCCGCGCCAGATCGCCCGCCGCCATGTGGAGCACATCCTCGCGCAGAAGGCGCAAGGGGCGCAGCATCGGGCCGATGGCGAAATAGGCCAGAACTCCGACACCCACGAGAATTGCGGCGTTGGTTCCGGCCAGCGTGACCAGAAGTCCGTTCAAACCCGCTAGGAAATGGTCCTGCGCGACGCCGACGAACAGGACGCCGATCGTCTGGCCCGAGGCATCCTTGATCGGATCATAGGCCGTATAGAACGGCTGCCCGAGAATATCGGCCTTGCCCCGATACGGCTGGCCGTTTTTCAGAACGGCCTCGATGACCGGTGCGGCGGTCAACTTGGTGCCGACTGCACGCGTTCCGTCCGCCTTCACGACATTGGTGGAAACCCGCGTATCGCCTGAGAACACCGTGGCGACGCCGCCGACCAGCGCCTTGATCTGGTCCACCGGCTCGAAAAAACCATCGAGCTTTTGCTGGCTGACGAAGAGTTGCCCGTCCACCATGCGGAAGTCCTGCCCGTAGTGGTGCAACACATCCCATGCGACATGCATATTGGTCGTCTGCTGCGCGCCGGCTTTCTCTTCGGCGTCTTTCATCATCGTGTCGCGGACCTGCCAGAAATTGGCAAACGATAAGATGAGAAGACCGCCCAGGAGCAGCATCGTCATTTTCAGGCGAACCGTCAGTCGCGGAAGGTGGGCCATGTAGAGCCTTCGTATCGAGAATGCGCACCCGGCGGATCGGTGCGGTCCAGTTCCTCGATAAAACAGGCCCTAGGGTTTCATCGGTATGAAGGGCAGGGTTGTGTGGTTCAAAAATGATACCGAAGACGCATTTATCGTTACCCAAACATTCGCGCGCTCATTCGTCTCCCGCTTCAGCCAGGGGCTGCCGGGTGAAGCCGGCGAGATCGCCGCTCTGCTTCAGGTCGCGCTCGATCTCCAAGGCGGAGACGGCATAGGCGGTGAGAAGCTCGGCCAGCGAGCGCAGGGCATGCATGTGGATGCGCTCCCAGCCATGCGAGGCATCGACGCCGAAGGTGACGAGGGCCGTGCGCACATCATGCCCGGCCTCGACGGCAGAGGCGGAGTCCGAGCGATAATAGCGGAAGACGTCCTTCTGGAAGCGGATGTCCTCGTCACGGCAGAGGCGCACGAGCTTGCGCGTCAGATGATAGTCGAAGGGGCCGGTCTGATCGGCCATGGCGACCGTCACGCCGAATTCGGATGAGTTCTGCCCCGGCGCGCTGGTGCCATTGTCCACCGCCACCATGGAGGCGACCTCGGGTTTCAGGATCGAGGCCGCGCCGACGCCGACCTCCTCCGCGATGGTGAACAGCCAGTGGATATCCACGGGCGTCTTGGAGCCCGCGCGCTCCATCGCTTCCAGCGCGGCCAGCATGACCGCCACGCCCGCCTTGTTGTCGAGATGGCGCGAGACGATGAAGCCATTGTCGAGGAATTCGGGCTGCGGGTCGATGGCGACCGTGTCGCCCACATCGATGCCGAGCTTCACGACATCGGCCGGCGCGCGCACGATCTCGTCGATGCGCAGTTCCACATGCGCCCAGCCGATGGGCGCGGTATCCACCTCCTCGTTGAACGTGTGGCCGGAGGCTTTCAGCGGCAGGATCGTGCCGCGATAGGTGGCGTCCTCGGCGAAGATCGTCGCCCGCGCCCCTTCCGCAAAGCGCGCCGACCATGTGCCGATCGGCACGAGTTCGAGCCGCCCGTTGGATTTCAGACCCTTGACCTGCGCGCCCAACGTATCGAGATGGCTGACGATGGCGCGGGCCGCCGCGCGGCGCGAACCCTGCCTGATAGCGCGGATCGCCCCGCGCCGTGTCAGTTCCACTTCGAGGCCGAAGCGCTGCAATTCCTCGCTGACATAGCGCACCACCGTGTCCGTGTAGCCGGTGGGGCTCGGGATCGCGAGGAGGGCGCGCAGCTGCGCGGCGAGATAGTCGGTATCGATCGAATGGCGGGCCATGGTCGGGCGTTCAGTCCAGGCGGCGTTTGAGGCGCGCGGTGCGGGCGGAGGAGGGGATGGAGAGCGGAAAGAGAAGATCGATGAAGCGCTCGGCGGTCGGCTGCGGCTCGTGATTGGCCAGGCCCGGCCGCTCGTTCGCCTCGATGAAGACATAGGGCTCGCGCGAGGGGTCCTCGACCATGAGATCGATGCCGCAGACGGGAATGTCGATGGCGCGCGCCGCCGCAATGGCGGCCTCCACCAGACGCGGATGCACGATGTCGGTGACGTCGTGGATCGTCCCGCCCGTGTGGAGATTGGCGGTGCGGCGAACGGTGATGCGCTCGCCCTCCGCCAGCACATCCTCCATCGCGTAGCCGGCCGCCTTCACGGTACGCTCGGTCTCGGCGTCGAGCGGCACGCGGCTTTCGCCCGAGGTCGCGCTCTGACGGCGGCGGGACAATTGCTCGATGAGTTCGCGCACGCTGTCCGCGCCATTGCCGGTGATGGCCGGCGGCTCGCGGATCGCGGCGGCGACGAGCCGGAAGTCGATGACGACGAGGCGGAGATCGCGCCCCTGAAAGCAGCTTTCGATCAGAACACGCTCGCATTCGCGCCGCGCCGCCTCGATCGCCGCCTTCGCCTCTTCCAGCGTCTCGACGCCGACGGAGATGCCGCGCCCCTGTTCGCCGCGTGCGGGCTTCACCACGATCTGCCCATGGCTTTGGAGGAAGGCGGACAGCTCCTCGTCGTCCCCGGCCGCGATCTGCTCGGGCACCACGACGCCGGCATCGGCCACGAGGCGGCGCGTCACGCTCTTGTCGTCGCAGATGGAGAGCGCGACGGCGGAGGTGAGGTCCGACAGGCTTTCGCGGCAGCGCAGGCTGCGCCCGCCATAGGTCAGGCGGAAGAAACCGCCGTCCGCGTCGAGGATTTCGGCGTGGATGCCGCGCCGGCGCGCCTCGTCCACGATGATGCGCGCATAAGGGTTCAGCGCCTCGTCGGCGGCGGCTGCGCCGGTGAAGAGCCGCTCGTTGATCGGATTGCGCCGCTTGACCGCGAACACGGGCAGCCGGCGGAAGCCCAGCCGCTCGTAGAGCGCGATGGCGGCGGCGTTGTCATGCATGACGGACAGGTCGAGCGAGCGCCGCCCGTCCGAGCGCAGGCGCCCGGCCAGCGCGCGCACCAGCGCTTCGCCGAGGCCGGGATAAACGGCCTGCGCGTCGATCGCGAGGCACCAGAGCGAGGCGCCGTTCTCCGTGTCGCCGAAGGCCGCGACATGATCGAGGCCCGTGACGGTGCCGATCACCGCGCCGGTGCGCTCGTCCTCGGCCACGAGATAGCGCAGCGCCGAGCCCTCGCGCTGCGACCAGAGAAAGCTCGGCTCGACCTCCACCATATGACGCACCCGGTAGATGCGGTTGATCGCGGCCGTGTCGCTTTCGCGCTCCAGTGGCCGAATGCGAAAGCCGCTGGGGGCTCGCGAGGCCGGCTTCATCGCGGCGAGATCGAGCCGGTAGGTGTGGGAGGGATCGAGGAAGAGGTCGATCGGTGCCTGCGCCAGAAGCACATGGGGCTCCGAGACATAGAAGGCGATGTCGCGCCGGGCGGGGCCTTCCTCCTCCAGCGAGCGGGCGAGATGGGCCGGGTCCTCGAAGGTCTGCGCGAAGCAGAGCCGGCCCCAGCCGCAATCGAAGGACAC
Source organism: Aureimonas ureilytica (assembly GCF_001475935.1). Lineage (GTDB taxonomy): Bacteria > Pseudomonadota > Alphaproteobacteria > Rhizobiales > Rhizobiaceae > Aureimonas > Aureimonas ureilytica_A. The sequence continues at coordinate 7,001 of NZ_LDQA01000037.1, read as the reverse complement.
GTCGCGCGCCTGCGCGCTGTCGGTTTTCAGCGCCGCCATCGTCACAGCCCCTGTTCCTGGAGCCAGAGTTCGAGCAGCGCCACCTGCCACAGCTCCGAGCCCTGAAGCGGGGTGATATGGCTCGCCGGGTCCGCAAAGAGCGTGTCGAGATAGGCGGGGTCGAACAGGCCGCGCTCGCGCGCCCTCGCCGAGCCCATCGTGTCACGCACCATGTCGAGCGTCGGGCCGGCGAGATATTTCAGCTGCGGAACTGGGAAATAGCCCTTCTTGCGGTCGATCACCTCGGAGGGGATGATGCGCCGGGCCACGTCCTTCAGAATGCCCTTGCCGCCGCCCTTCAGCTTTTCGGACGAGGGAATGCGGCCGGCAAGCTCGGCCAGTTCATGGTCGAGGAAGGGGACGCGCGCTTCCAGGCCCCAGGCCATGGTCATGTTGTCGACGCGCTTCACGGGGTCGTCCACCAGCATGATCTGGCTGTCGATCCGCAGCGCCTTGGCGACGGGATCGTCCGCGCCCGGCAAGGCGAAGTGATCGCGCACGAACTCGAAGCTCGCATTGCGCCCACCGCGCCAACGAGGCCCGAGCTGGGTTTGCAGCACATCGTGCGAGCGGTCGAAGAAGGCGCTGGAATAAGCGGCCAGCGGATCGGCCGCGCCCTGCATCGGCGGATACCAGTGATAACCGGCGAAGATCTCGTCCGCGCCCTGGCCGGACTGGACCACCTTGATATGCTTGGAGACCTCCCGCGACAGGAGGAAGAAGCCGATATTGTCGTAGGAGACCATCGGCTCCGACATGGCGCGGATCGCCGCCGGCAGGTTCTGGAGGAGTTCCGCGCCGGGCACGAAGATGCGGTGATGCTTGGTGCCGTAATGGCGAGCGATCAGATCGGAATATTCGAACTCGTTGCCGATCTCGCCGTTCGCGTCCTCGAAGCCGATCGAGAAGGTCGAAAGGCCCGTCTGCCCCGCTTCGGCCAGAAGCCCGACGATCACGGAGGAATCGACGCCGCCCGACAGGAGCACGCCGACCGGCACGTCCGCCACCATGCGCCGCTCCACGGCGCGGCGCAGATGCTCCAGAACCTCGTCTTCCCAGTCCTTCGTCGTCTTGCCCGCATCTTCGGGCCGGGGCGCGAAGGCGGGCGCCCAATAAGTCTCGTCGGCAAAGCGCCCGTCCGGCTCGACAATGCGGGTCGTGGCCGGCGGCAGCTTTCGTACGCCCTTGAGGATGGTCAGCGGTGCCGGCACCACGGCGTGGAAGCTCATGTAATGGTGCAGCGCGTCCGGGTCGATCGAGGTGTCGATGCCGCCGGCGGCCACGATCGAGGGCAGGGACGAGGCGAACAGCAGCCGGTCCTTGTCCTGCGCGAGATACAGCGGCTTGATGCCGAAGCGATCCCGCGCGAGGCAGACGCGGCCCGTTTCGCGCTCGTGGATGGCAAACGCGAACATGCCGTGGAAGCGCTTCACGCAATCCCGGCCCCAAGCGTGGTAGCTTTTCAGGATCACTTCCGTGTCGCCATGCGAGAAGAAGCGATAGCCCATCCCCTCCAGCTCGCGCCGAAGCTCGGGATAATTGTAGATGCAGCCGTTGAAGGCGATGGTGAGCCCGAGTTCGGAATCCTCCATCGGCTGGGCGGATTGTTCGGTGAGGTCGATGATCTTCAGCCGGCGATGGCCGAGGCCCACGCGGCCGCGCAGGACCATGCCCGATCCGTCCGGCCCACGCGGGGCGAGGCAGGTGGCCATGGCGCTGAGCGTCTCGGGGGAGGCGAAATGGCCGTCGAAGCGGATCTCACCGCAGAGTCCACACATGAGGTTTTCTTTCCGTGGGATGTCTTCGGGTTGGTCGGTCGGGCCGGTAGCTAGGGCGGCTTTTGCCGCAACCCAGCAAAAAGCGCCCGATGAGCCCGGCCCCGAGCGTGGCCTTCGCAGCCCCAAACCTTTATGAGCCGGGGGAAACGGAGGTTTCAGGACAGGCCATGACCGCGACCACTCCCAAAGGGCCCACCCTCGTGCCGATGGAAACCTATCGCGCGTATCTCGACGGCGAAGACTTCGTGTCCGACTGGCTGGTGGTGGACCAGCGCATGATCGACACGTTCGCGGAGGCGACGCACGACCATCAGTTCATTCATGTGGATCCGGTACGCGCGGCCGCCGAGACGCCCTTCGGCGGCACGATCGCCCATGGGTTCCTGACGCTCTCGCTTCTGTCCATCCTCGCCTATGGCGCGATGCCGGGCGTGGTGGGCACGAAGATGGGCATCAATTACGGCTTCGAGAAAGTGCGCTTCATCACGCCGGTGAAATCCGGCGCGCGGGTGCGCGGGCGCTTCCGCCTCGTCGGGCTGACGGAGCGCGCCGTGTCCGTCCAGTCCGCCTGGGACTCGACCATCGAGATCGAGAACGCCCCCAAGCCCGCTCTGTCCGCCCATTGGATCACGCTCGCCGTGATCGAGCCCCCCGCTGCCTGAGCCTGGAGAGAACCCCATGTCCGACGCATCCTGGCCGAAAGCCGTTCTCTTCGATCTCGACGGCACGCTGATCGACTCGCTGCCCGATATCCACGCCGCGCTGAACGAGACCATGGCGAGCTATGGCGAGCCGCCCTTCACGCTGGAGGCCGTCGCCGTCATGGTCGGCGCGGGCGTGCAGGCGCTGATCGAGCGCGCCTATGCCGCGCTCGGCAAGAGCATCGACCCGGCCTCGCGCGACAAGGTGGTGGCCCGCTACCTGTCGATCTACGGCCCGCGCGCGACCGAACTCACGACCCTCAATGCCGGGGCCAGCGACACGCTGCGCATCCTGGGCGAGGCCGGGTTCCAGCTTGGCGTCGTCACCAACAAGCCCCGCGCCGAGACCGACGATATCCTTCGGCATTTCGGCATTCTGGAGCGCATGGCCCTCGTGGTCGGCGGCGACGCCGGCCCGCGCAAGAAGCCGGCCCCCGATCTTCTGCTCTTCGCCGCGCAGGAACTTGAGCTGGAGCCGGCCAGCATTCTCTTCGTCGGCGATTCCGAAAACGACGTGGACGCGGCCAAGAGCGCTGGCATGAAGGTCGTGGCGCTGCGCGGCGGCTACACGGCGCTGGGCGCCGACGCGCTCGGGGCCGATCTCGTGGTCGACCGGCTGGACGAGATTCCTGGGCAGCTCCACAGCCTGACGGCGTAGTCGCGCCGCTTTTTTGCCGCAATCGGACTCGCCGTGCGTCACCTCGCCGCTATCGTCTCCCCGAGAGGGAAACCGGGAACGGGAGGATCGGGATGGGGACGCAGGACGGACACGCCAGCCTCAAACGGGCGGTCGGCTTTCCGCAGGTCGCCCTGTTCGGGCTCGGCTCCATGCTGGGCGCCGGCATCTACGGGCTGATCGGCGAGGCGGCGAAGGAACTCGGCAGCGCCATCTGGATCGCCTTCGTGGTGTCTATGGTGGCGGCGCTGCTCACGGGCCTGTCCTACGCCTCCATCGCCTCGCGCTATCCACGTGCAGGGGGCGCTGCCTATGTCACGCAGCGCGCCTATGGCCGGCCGATGCTGTCCTATGTCGTGGGCCTCGCCGTGGTCTGTTCGGGCCTCACCTCGATCGCCACCCAGAGCAATGTCGTGGCGCGCAACTTCATGGGCGTCACCGGCATCGACGCGCCGCAAAGCGTGCTTGCCATCGGCTTTCTCGTGCTTCTGGCCGGCGTCCTGTTCCGGGGCATTTCCGAATCGCTCTGGCTGAACGCGCTCTGCACCGTGGTGGAAGCCTTCGGCCTCCTGCTCGTGATCGCGGTCGGCGTCTCGTACTGGGGCAGCGCGAATCTTCTGGAACTCCCGGCAGGCGAGAGTGGTGAGGCACTCAGCGGCTCCGTCGTGCTGCTCGTCGCGCAAGGAGCGGTGCTGACCTTCTTCTCCTTCATCGGCTTCGAGGACATGCTGAATGTCTCCGAGGAGGTGCGCGAGCCCGAGCGCACCATGCCCAAGGCCATCATCGCGGCCATGCTGGCGGCCACCGCCATCTATATCGCCGTCGCCGTCACGGCGGTTTCGGTCGTGCCTTGGCGCGAACTGGCCGAAGCGCCCGGGCCACTGATCCTCGTGGTGGAGCGCGCCGCGCCCTGGTTTCCGACCAGCGTCTATGCCGGCATCACGATCTTTGCCGTCGCCAACACGGCGCTCGTCAACTACGTCATGGCTTCGCGCCTGCTCTATGGCATGTCGCGTCAGGGCCTCCTGCCGGAAGCCTTCGGCCGCGTCCATGCCACGCGCCACACGCCCTATGTCGCCATTGCCGCGCTCCTGGTGATCGTGGTGGCGCTGTCGCTCGTCGGCAATATCGGCGCGCTCGCCGCCTCCACCGTTCTTCTGCTGCTGACCGTCTTCACCGCGGTCAACATCGCGCTCGTCGTGCTCCAGAGCCGCAAGGGCGAGGCGAAGGGGCGGTTCGAGATCCCCCGCGTGGTGCCGATCCTCGGCGCGGCGCTCTGCGCCACGCTGATCGTGGTGCGCATCGCGGAGGGCGATTGGGCCGCGCCGCTTATCGCAGGCGGGCTGCTCCTCGCCATTCTCGTGCTCTATCTCGTGACGGGCGCCGGCCGGGAAGGGCGCATCGACGCCTTTCTGGAGAGCGAAAGCGCCAGTTGAGCCCCAACGAAAAGGGCCGCCCCGAAGGGCGGCCCCGCATGAGAGGTCGAGCGGTAGGCCTCACGCGTAGTCGTCGTCGCCACCGCCGTCGTCGAAGCCGCCATCGTCATAGCTGGCGTCCTGATATCCCGAATTGTCATAGCCATTGTCGTAGCCGCCCTGATCGGCCACGTCCTGCGCCTGCGGCGCCTCGTTGATGATCTCGGTGTTCTCGACCGTCGTGTTCTCGACGACCGGGGTTTCGCCGGGGTTCATGAAGGAATGCGAACCGCCGAACATGTTGCCCAGCATGTTGCCGAGCACCACGCCGCCCGCGACGCCGACGGCCGTCTGCGCCGCGCCGGCGAGGAACCCGCCGCCGCGCCCGCTCTGCATGGGCGGCTGGTATCCGGCCGGCTGACCATAGCCGGGCTGGGGCGCGCCATAGCCGGGCTGGGGCTGACCATAGCCCTGCGGGGGCTGGCCGTAGCCGGGGGCCGCCTGCTGTGCACCGCCCCAAGGGCCGCCGCGCTGGGGCTGCGGCGCGCCGTAGCCGCCGTCCGGCCCGCTCTGATAGCCCTGCGGAGCGCCCATCGGTCTGTTATCGCGCGCAGGCGTATTGTCACGCGAGGACGAGCCGCCGCCGAACAGGCTGCTGAGGAAGCCGCCACCGCCGCTGCTTTGGGCCGGGCGCTGGCGCTCGGCTTCTTCCAGTTCCTGAATGCGCGCATGGGCGGCCTTGAGGGCCTCCTCCTGCACGATGATCGTCTGCGCCATGTAATAGGGCAGGTGCGGCGCGGTGGAGACACGATCGCGAATGAAACTTTCCGCCTCGCCGTCGCGAGGGGGAGCCCCCCGCTCCGCTTCGCCCAGGCGGGTGAAGAGGCTCTGAAGCATCTGACGTTCGTCGGTGTTCATCTCGTTCGCTCGTTCGCAAGCCGCCGGGGCGGCCAATCGCTTGTCCTCGGCCGGCGACTCGAAGCGGAGCGCTCGGCGGACTGCCTAGAGATGAGCGAGGGATTGTGGCGGTTCCAGCGGGGCGACGATAGATTCTTTGCGAGACGCCCGTCATCGCGCCGGGGCTGGAGCCGGCCCTGCGCCCGGCGGGCATCGCCATGGCGTGGCCGTTCGCGCTCGCGTAAGGGGAGGGCGTTGATCGCGTGCGGTCTTGCCGGGCGCGCTTGGACTGGGCGGCGGTACGGATCGCGGCCAGCTTTCGCTCGGTGCGGCTGGGTCTTGCCGCATGACGGCTGCGGCCGGCGGCTTCGGCTATGAGGAGTTCCTTCGATGCGGCATGGTGCATTTCGGCACGGCTTGATCCTCAGTCTCCTGGTGTCGACGCTGGCCGGCGCGCCGGGCTCCGCCCTCGCCGAAACCTCACCCCGCGCCGCCATTGCCTCGCAGGCGATCGAAAAGGTCATCCGGCCCGGTTACGAGCGGCTCGATAAAGCCGGCGAGGCGGAGGCCAAGGCCTTCGACACGCTCTGCGCCAAGCCGGACGAGGCCGCGCTGGTCGCGGCGCGCCAGAGCTTCGGCGAATTGGCGCAGGCCTTCGGCGCGGTGGAGTTCATCACCTTCGGCCCGATCGCCGAGGGCAGCCGGCTGGAGCGCTACCTGTTCTGGCCCGATCGGCGCGGCGCGGCGCAGCGTCAGGCGCAGATCATCGTCAACCGGCGCAACGCGGACGCGGCGACGAGCGATCTCCTGCCGCGCCAGAGCGTCGCCGTGCAGGGGCTGACGGCACTGGAATATGTTCTCTTCGGCGCGGGTTCGGACAGCTTGGCATCGCGGGCCGGCTCCTTCCGCTGCCGCTACGGCGCGACGATCGTCGGCAATCTCGGACAGATTTCCGATGCGGTGGCCGAGCAATGGCGCAACCCCAGCGGCTTTGCCGGACGCCTGACCCAGCCCAAACCCGCCGACCCCGTGTTCCGCAGCCCGAACGATGTCCTGGCCCTGTTCCTGACGACGGCCGTGCGCGGCCTGGGTGAAATCGGCGACACGCGCCTTGCGCCCGGCCTTGCGGCCAGCCAGGGCGAAACACCGTCCAATCTTTTTCTGTTCGGCCGCAGCGGGCACGACACGGCCATGCTGGTGGCCGATATCGAAGGACTGCGCGCGCTTCTGGCGCAGTCCGGCCTCCTCGCGCTGATGCCGGGCTTGAGTCTCTCGCCCGACACGGAACTCGGCGCGGTCGCCGTCTCCATCCGCTCGCTCGGCCCCGATCTCGGGTCTGTGGTCCAGACGACCGAAGGCCGCGCCAAGCTCGCTGCGGCGCTGGAGCGGATCAAGGCGGTGAGAGCGGTTCTGGCCGACGAACTCGCGCCGGCCCTTGGCCTTCGGATCGAAGCAGCGCGCGCGGCCCCCTGACGCTAGGTAGGGGACCCAACCA
>NZ_LDQA01000036.1 GCF_001475935.1 Aureimonas ureilytica | reverse complement strand
ACCGGCTCGCCGTCGATCAGGATGACGCGCTTGTCGCCCTTGCGCACGTCCTTGAGATAGCGCTGCGCGATGAAGGGCTCGCGGAACAGAAGCGCGAAGGTTTCGAGGAAGGAGGAGAGGTTGCGGTCGTCCTTGGTGAGATGGAAGACGCCCGCGCCGCCATTGCCGTAAAGCGGCTTCAAAACGATCTCGCCGAACTCGGCGCGGAAAGCCGCGATCTCGGCCGGGTCCTTGGTGATGATCGTCTCCGGCATCAGGTCGGCGAATTCGGTGACGAAGATCTTCTCGGGCATGTTGCGCACCCAGGCGGGGTCGTTGACCACCAGCGTCTTGGGATGGATGCGCTCCAGAATATGCGTCGAGGTGATGTAGTTCATGTCGAAGGGTGGGTCCTGGCGCAGGAGCACCACGTCCATGGTCGAGAGATCGACCTTGTGGGGCTCGCCGAGGGTGAAATGCTTGCCCTGCTCTTCCACGAGGTTCAGCGTCTCGACCCGCGCCGTGGCGACGCCGTCGCGCAAGGAAAGACGGTCCGGCGTGTAGTGGAAGAGCTGGTGCCCGCGCCGCTCGGCCTCGAGGCAGAGGGCGAAGGTGGAATCGCCCTTGATGGTGATGCCCGACACATGGTCCATCTGGACCGCGACCTTGAGCGACATGCGGTGTATTCCCCGAACGGTTCCGTCCTTGCCGAGGTAGAGGGGAACGGCGGTTCTGTCCACGGGGCTGGTGATCGGGTCGCACCGGCGCAACAGGGCCGGTGGAATGTCGGTGGTCTCACGCACTGGTGATGGCTCAGGTCTGCCTCATCCGTTGCGGTGGACGTGGAACGCGTGAGACGCGAGCCCTTCCCTCGATTGCAAAGTCCTTTTCATGTTTGCCAGATGTCTTGCCGCGCTGACGCTCGTCGCGCTTCTCTCCGCTTGCGCCAAGCCCGTGGTGGAAACCACCGGCCCCCTCGCGATCCGGGATGTGTCCGTCAGCGCCGCCGATACGATCCGCGCGGAAACCGATATCCTGTCGCTGGTGCGACAGACCGTGCCGGCGCAGATTCTCGGCGTGTCGGACGGCAAGGCGACCAAGGTCGAGGTCCGGCTGGTACTTCTGGCCTACAAGAATCCGGTCATGTCGCTTCTCGTAGGCGATTCCAACAAGCTGGGCGCGAACGTCATTCTGCGCGATATGGCCGATCAGGAGCTTGCCCGTTTCGACGTGATCGCGATCGACCAATATATGCTGAACGGCGTCGCGGGCGCGGTCATTTCGGTGGCGCAGGACAAGGCGCGCGTGGACCGGGCGCTGGCGCGCGGGCTCGCCGAGACGATCGAGCAGCGCATCTATGGCCGCAAGACCAAGCCCGCTATGGTGCCGGACCTTGCCGCGCCCATGCCCAAGGGGCCGCCGCAGGAGAGTACGCATTCTCCGGCCGCACATCCCTCGCAGAAGCCTGCAAGCGTCGGCGCGGGCGTCTGACGGCGTCTCGGGGCGTGCGGGCTCGTTCAGGTCCGCCCGCGCCAGGCGTCCTTCACATGCACCGGCCAGCGGCGGGGCAGGACGGCGACGATGTCGAAGCGGAGGGAGAGCTGCGCCGCGCGCTTCTGGCGCGAGAGCCAGAGGTCGGCGGCGCGCTCGATGCGCGCCTGCGCGGCCGGCGTCACCGCGTCCATGGCCGCTTGCAGCGTCGGGCGCGCCTTCACCTCCACGATGGCGATAAGCGCGCCGCGCTTCGCAATCAGGTCGATCTCGCCCGATGGCGTGCGATAGCGGGTGGCGAGGATGCGGTAGCCCTTGAGGCGCAAGGCCCAGGCCGCCAACCATTCCGCCCGGTGCCCCTTACGGAAGAAGGCGCGCTTGCGGTCAATTCCCGTCTCGCCGCCCGCGCGTTTCACGCGCCGCCTTTCAGGTCCAGCGCGCGCTGGTATAGCTCGCGGCGGGGCAGGCCGGTGAGCTTCACCGCCTCCTGCGCGGCCTTCGCCGGCTTCATCTCGGCGAGCAGCCCACGCAGGATCGTGTCCACGTCGCCGCTCGCCGCTTGCTCCTCGGCCGGCGGGCCGACGCAGACGACGATCTCGCCGCGCACCCGCTCCATGGCTGCGAAGCGCTCGGCCAGATCCGGCAGCGTGCCGCGATAGATGGTCTCATAGGCCTTGGTCAGCTCGCGGCAGACGGCGGCGGGGCGTGGCCCGAGACCCTCGGCCATGGCGGCGAGGCTTTCCGCGATGCGGTGCGGCGCTTCGAAGAAGATCAGGGTGCTGGGCACGCGCGTCAGGGTTTCGAGCTTGGCGAGCCGCGCGCCGTCCTTCACCGGCAGGAAACCGGCAAAGAAGAAGGCGTCGGAAGGCAGGCCCGAGGCGCAAAGCGCCGCCAGCGGGGCCGAGGCGCCCGGAATGGGCACGACGGGCAAGCCGCGCGCGATGGCTTCTTCGCCCAAGCGAAAGCCGGGGTCGGAGACGAGAGGCGTGCCGGCGTCGGACACCAGCGCGACGGAGCGGCCGGCCTCCAGCTCGTCCAGAAGTGCGGGGCCGGATTCGGCGGCATTGTGCTCGTGATAGGCGAAGAGCCGGCGGCGAATGCCGTAGCGCGACAGAAGCTTCTGCGTGACGCGCGTGTCCTCGCAGGCGAGCACATCCGCCCCGGCGATGATGTCGAGCGCGCGCAAGGTCACGTCGGACAGGTTTCCGATCGGCGTCGCCACGAGATAAAGCGCCGGCTCGGGCTTGGGCGCGCGCAGGGTGGCCCCGCGCACGAGATAGGTTGCGCCGGACTCCTGAAAAGGCGGCTCAATGCCTTCGGATGTTTCGTCTTCGGGCGTATCGTCGAACGAGTTCATGAAACACCTCGCGGCGCGAGAAGGATGACGCAGGCCCCGGCCAGACACAGGACGGCGCCTAGAAGGTCGAAGCGGTCGGGCCGCACGCCTTCGGCAGCCCAGAGCCAGCCGAGCGAGGCAAGAATATAGACCCCGCCATAGGCCGCATAGGCGCGGCCGGCAAAGGCCGCGTCCACCCGCGTCAGGAGAAGGGCGAAAAGGACGAGGCAGGCGAGGCCCGGCGCGAGCCAAAGGGCGGAGCGGCCCGAGCGCAACACGGCCCAGAAGGCGAAGCAGCCGGCGATCTCGGCCAGCGCCGCGCCGGCATAGATGAGCAGCGCCGGGGCGGCTCCGGTCAGCGGATCGTCCTCCGAAGGCCAGCGACACCAAGCGGCACCGCGCCGCATGTCCTGACGGCAAGCGGCCCTCTCACGCGAGATCGGCCACCACGGCGTCGAGCACGAGCATTCCGGTGGGCGTCGCGCGCAGCCGGTCGGGGCCGAGGCGTTCGATCATGCCATGGCCGGTCAGTTCGGCTTCGACGGCTGGGTCGATGTCGCGCCCGGCGAGCTTGCGCCAGCGCTTGAGGTCGATCCCTTCCACGAGGCGCAGGCCCATGAGCATCAGTTCGTCGGCCTGCTGATAGCTCTCCAACGCCTCGTCCTCGACTTCGCCCGAGTCCCAGTCCTCGACCATCTTGAGCCAGGTCTCGGGATGTTTCTCGTTGGACACGGCATGGCGCGCGCCGTCCTCGCCCGGCAGGCGGGCATGGGCGCCGGGGCCGATGCCGGCATAGAGGCCGTAGCGCCAATAGGTGAGATTGTGGCGCGACTCCGCGCCGGGCGCGGCATGGTTGGAAATCTCGTAGGCCGGCAGGCCGTGGAACAGCGTCAGCTGCTGCGTCGCCTCGTAAAGCTCGGCCGACAATTCGCCGTCCGGCACCACGAGCTTGCCCGCCTTGTGCAGGGCGTGGAAGATCGTGCCTTCCTCGATGGTCAGCTGGTAGAGCGAGAGATGGTCGGCCGCCAGCGAAATGGCCTCCGACAATTCGCGCTCCCATTCCGACACGCTCTGGCCCGGTCGGGCATAGATCAGGTCGAAGGACAGGCGGGGGAAGATCTCGCGCGCCAGACGGATCGCGCCCATGGCCTGATCGACGTCATGCATCCGCCCGAGGCGCTTCAGGTCCGCGTCGTTCAGCGCCTGCACGCCGAGCGACACGCGGTTGACGCCCGCCGCGCGGTAGCCCCGGAAGCGGTCCGCCTCGACCGAGGTCGGGTTGGCCTCCAGCGTGATCTCGGCCCCGTCGGCTACGGTCCACTGCGCCGCCACGGCCTCCAGAATGGCCGAAACGGTCGCGGGCTCCATCAGCGAGGGCGTGCCGCCGCCGAGGAAAATCGAGGTGACGATTTCGCCTTTCGTGCGCCGGCCTTGGCTTGCGATCTCGCGGCGGAAGGCCTCCACGAAGCGCGCCTGATCCACCGGCTGGTGGCGCACATGGCTGTTGAAGTCGCAATAGGGGCACTTGGACGCGCAGAAGGGCCAATGGATATAGACGCCGAAGCCCGGCTCGCCGGCGGGCGGCGTATAGGGCCGGATCTGCGACAGGGGGCGGGGCATCATCATGTTCATGCGACGCCCAGCGCCTCCCGCGCGAAGAGCTGGAAGGCGCGGGCGCGGTGCGACAGGGCGTGGGCCTGCCCCGGCACCCAGCCGTGCTTTTCCTGCGAGGGCATCTCACCAAAGGTGCGCGTTTCGCCCTCGGGGAGGAAGCAGGGGTCGTAGCCGAAGCCGAGCGCGCCGCGCGCCGGCCAGACGATCGTGCCTTCCACCTCGCCGCGATAGAATTTCGTCTCGCCCTCGGGCGTGGCGAGGCACAGAACCGCGACGAAGCGGCCCGTGCGCTGCGCGGACGCGTTGGCGCCTGCGGCCTGGAGCTTCTCTTCGATCTGGCGCATGGCCATGGTGAAGTCTTTCTCGGGGCCGGCCCAGCGCGCCGAATAGATGCCGGGATCGCCGCCCAGCGCATCCACCACCAGACCCGAATCGTCGCTGAGCGCCAGAAGGCCGGTGGTGCGCGCCGCCGCCAGCGCCTTGATCGCCGCGTTCTCCTCGAAGGTCGAGCCGGTTTCCTCGGGCTCGGGCAGCGCCTTGTCGGCGGCCGAGACCACGGTGAAGCCGAGCGGGGCCAGAAGCTCGCGGAACTCGGCGATCTTGCCGCCATTGTGGCTGGCGATCAGGAGAGGACCACCGGCGGGATCGAGGGGGAAGGCGTTCGTCATCGCTGTCGGGTCCATTCCGGGGAAGGCGCGCGCGCCGGAGCGCACCGCCAGTCCCAAGGTTTATGCGCCCCGAGGCTGACCCGAGGCTTCAGGCATTGTTAAGAACTGAGGCCAAAACCTCGTGGGGTCGGCTGGTCGGATTTTTTCGTCGCTCTCTTCGTCGCGATCGAACGAAAATCTCTCGACCATCCTCCGCCCAGAGGTTTCCTCCTCAGTTCTAAGCTTCGAGGCAGGACTTCTGGTGCGCCACCAGCTCACCGATGCCCTTTTCGGCGAGCTTCATCAGCGCTTCGAGTTCGTCGCGCGAGAAGGGCTCGCCCTCGGCCGTGCCCTGGATCTCGACGATGCCGCCGCGCCCGGTGAGCACGAAATTGGCGTCGGTGCCGGCGGCCGAATCTTCCGGGTAGTCGAGGTCCAGAACCGGCGTGCCCTTGTAGATGCCGCAGGAAATGGCGGCGACATGGTCCTTCAGAACCTTGTCGCGCTTGACCATGCCGCGCGTTTCCATCCAGGCGAGACAGTCCGACAGGGCCACGAAGGCGCCGGTGATCGAGGCCGTGCGCGTGCCGCCATCGGCCTGAATCACGTCGCAATCCACCGTGATCATGCGCTCGCCCAGCGCTTCAAGGTCCACCACGGCGCGCAGCGAGCGCGCGACGAGGCGCTGGATTTCCTGCGTGCGCCCGCTCTGCTTGCCGCTGGCGGCTTCGCGCTTCATGCGCTCGCCCGTGGCGCGCGGCAGCATCCCGTATTCGGCCGTGACCCAGCCCTTGCCGGAATTCTTCAGCCAGCCGGGCACGCGCTCCTCAAGGCTCGCGGTGCACAGGACATGGGTGTCGCCGAACTTGACGAGGCACGAGCCCTCGGCGTGGCGCGACACGCCCCGCTCCAGCGAGACAGGGCGCAGTTCGTCGTTCTGGCGTTTGGAAGGCCGCATCAAGACAAGTCCATATTAACGATTTCGAACCCGCCTCTTAAAGAGTGTGGCGACACTTGAACAGGGTGCTTGGCGGCCCACTCTCTCCGCCTTGGCTGAAACCCTCGCGATCCCTATAAGACAGGCCATGAAGCGCGTCCTGCCTCCCTTCCACGATCTCACGCCCAGCCAGACCCCGCTCGCGGGCGGGCTGGACGAGCGCTCGCGCGAGATTTTCCGGCTGATCGTCGATTCCTATCTGGAAACGGGTGAGCCCGTGGGCTCGCGCAATCTCTCGCGCCTCCTGTCGAGCGCGCTCTCGCCCGCCTCCATCCGCAATGTCATGTCCGACCTCGAGGCGCTGGGGCTGATCTATGCCCCGCATGTCTCGGCCGGGCGCCTGCCGACGGAAGTCGGCCTGCGCTTCTTCGTGGACGCCTTTCTGGAAGTCGGCGACGTGCCGGAGCGCGAGCGTGCCGAGATCGAGAAGAAGGTGCGCGACCATGGCGAGCGCCGCCCGGTCGATGCCCTGCTGACGGAAGCCTCGCAGCTTCTCTCCGGCCTGTCGCGCGGGGCGGGCATCGTGGTCGCCGCCAAGGCCGATCCGCGCCTCAAGCATATCGAGTTCGTGCGCCTCGACGCGGCGCGCGCGCTGGTGGTTCTGGTCGGCGAGAATGGCGAGGTGGAAAACCGCATTCTCGACCTGCCGCCCGGCATTACCGCCGCGCAGCTCGTGGAAGCGGCGAATTTCCTGAACGCCCATGTGGTCGGGCGCACGCTCGCCGAAGCGCGCCGGCGCATCGAGGCGCTGAAGGAGGAAACGTCCCGCCAGCTCGGCGAGCTGTCTCGCCAGCTGGTGGATGCCGGGCTCGCGGTCTGGGCCGGGGAGGGCGCGGGCCAGCCCTCGCGCCTCATTGTGCGCGGGCGGGCCAATCTTCTGGACAGCCTGTCGGCGGCCGACGATCTCGACCGGCTGCGCCATCTCTTCGACGATCTGGAATCCAAGACCTCGATCATGGAGCTGATCGATCTGGCGGAAGCGGGCAACGGCGTGCGCATCTTCATCGGATCGGAAAACAAGCTGTTTTCGCTGTCCGGCTCTTCGCTCGTGATCGCGCCCTATTCGGACTCTGATCAGCGCGTGATCGGCGCGGTCGGCGTGATCGGCCCGACGCGCCTCAATTATCGGCGCATCGTGCCCATGGTGGACTATACCGCGCGGCTCGTGTCGCGCCTTCTGGCGGGCGGAGCGCCGGTGCGTCGGCCTTGATTTCCGGCCCGCCTCATTCGATATGCCGCAGCGACGACCCTTTACGGGAGAGCAGTCCGGCGGCCGCCTCATGGCGCCGGACCGTTTGTCCCCTCGACAGGAACAGGAGTGCCCGATGACAGGCGAGAGCGAGAAGCACGTGAACGACCACGAGAGCGAAAGCGGCGCGCATTCCGCCGGCGGCGGCGCCTATTTCAAGGGCTCGGGCGTCGCGGGCGCGGCTCCCGGCGCGGCGGGCGCGCAGGCCGAGACCGCCGAGGAGCCGGCCGGCTCCTGGGGCGGCGAAGAGGCTGCGGCAGCCGACCGGGCGCGCATCGCCGAATTGGAGGCCGAGAATGCCGACGTCAAGGATCGGCTGATCCGTCTGGCCGCCGACATGGAAAACCTGCGCCGTCGCACCGAGCGCGAGGTCAAGGACGCGCGCCAGTTCGCCGTCGCCAATTTCGCGCGCGATATCCTGGCCGTGTCGGACAATCTCGCTCGCGCGCTTCAGGCGATTCCCGAAGGCGCGCGCGACACGGACCCCGGCCTCCAGACGCTGGCCGAGGGCGTGGAGATGACCGCCCGGTCCATGCAGTCCACGATGGAGCGCCACGGCGTGAAGAAGCTGGAGCCCGAGGGCCAGCGCTTCGACCCCAATTTCCATCAGGCCATGTTCGAGGTGCCGAACGCCGAACTGCCGAACAACACGGTGGTTCAGGTCGTGCAGGACGGCTATGCGATCGGCGAGCGCGTGTTGCGCCCGGCCATGGTCGGCGTGTCCAAGGGCGGGCCGAAAGTGGCTGTGGGCGCGGATGCCAACGCCGCGCCGGCCAAGCCCGGCGTGCCGGATGATTCGACGAAGGACGCCTGAGCGTCCTCGCGGTTTGATCGTGAGCCCCGCATCTCTTCGCAGATGCGGGGCTTTTTTCGTGGCACGTCAGCCGCCGGCCAGAAGCTTGAGCGCGATTGCGCCCATGGTCAGCCCGATCAAGGCTTCCAGCGCGCGCCAGGCGGCGGGCTTTTCAAAGATCGGGCGCAGCCAGCGCGCCCCGAAGCCGAGGGCGAAGAAGAAGCCGAAGGAGGCCGTGACCGCACCCGCGCCGAACGAGGATTCCGCGCCGGGAAAGCGCGTCGAGAGGCTGCCGATCAGCACCACCGTGTCGAGATAGACATGCGGATTGGCCCAGGTGAGGAGAAGGCAGGTCGCGAGTGCCTCGCGCCGGCTCCCCGCGCCGACCTCCGCCAGACGCAGCGCGTCGCTCGCCCGGAAGGCGCGCATCAGGCTCTTGGCCCCATACCAGATCAGGAAGCCCGCCCCGAGGATGCGCAGGATCGGGTCCAGCGCCGGCAAGAGCGCGGCGACGCGGGCGAAGCTCGAAACCCCCAGCGCAATCAGGATCGCATCCGACAGGGCGCAGGCGAGGCACACCGCCAGGACATGCGCGCCGAGAATGCCCTGTCTGAGCACGAAGGCGTTCTGCGCGCCGATCGCCAGGATCAGCGTCAGCCCCGTGGTGAGGCCCGTGGCATAGGCGTTCGCGCTCATCATCTCAAAGCCCCGTGTTCGATTACGGGAGCGACGTAGCATGGTCGGATGGGTTAGCCGTGTTAAACCATCTTAGGCCGATGAAGCGGAGCTAAACCGAACATGCTGGACTATCCCGCCCTTCGCGCGCTCGCCGCCGTGGTCCGCACCGGCAGTTTCGAGCGTGCGGCGGGCGATCTTCATGTCACGCCGTCTGCCGTGTCGCAGCGCGTGCGCCAGCTGGAGGAGCGGGTCGGCGCGGTTCTGGTGGAGCGCGGCCAGCCCTGCCGCGCCACCGAAACCGGCGCGCGCCTGTGCCGGCACATGGAGCAGATCGGCCTGCTGGAGGCCGATCTCTTTCGCCATCTGCCGAACGGGGTGGGCGAGGAAGCGGGTGCGCCGCGCGTCACGCTGCCCGTCGCCACCAGCGCCGACAGTCTCGGCACCTGGTTCCTGAAGGCCGCTGCGCGCTTCTCGACGGAAACCGGGCATCTTCTCGACATGGCGGTGGACGATCAGGACCACACGGCCGAATGGCTGCGGCGGGGCCGAGTTCTGGCCGCCGTCACCGCGCTGGCGCGGCCCGTGCAGGGCTGTCGGTCGCTGCCGCTCGGCTCGCTGCGCTATCTCGCGACCGCCAGCCCCGAGTTCGCCGCGCGCCATTTCACCGAGGGCGTCACGCCGCGCGCGCTGGCGTCCGCCCCCGCGCTGACCTTCAACCAGAAGGACCGGCTCCAGGCCGACTGGCTGAAACGCGCCTTCGGCCGTGACATCGCGCACCCGACCCATTGGCTACCCTCGACGCAGGGTTTCGTGCAGGCGGCGCTGCTCGGCATGGGCTGGGGCCTGAACCCGGTGCAACTCGTGGAGGGGCATCTGAAGGCCGGCCGCCTTGTGGAACTGCTGCCCGGCGTGCCGCTGGATGTGGCGCTCCATTGGCAGGTCAGCCGGCTCGGGGCCGAGCCGCTCCAGCCGCTCACCCGCGCGGTGCTTGAGGTCGCGCGGAGCGAGCTCGTGCCTCCCGAATGAAGGAGTTCACAGACCCCAGACCGGCCCGCCTTCCGACAGGCGGATGGGCTGAGGCTCGCCTGCGACGATGACGGTGGGCGCGTCCGGTGTGTTCCAGCGAAAGAGGTTGAGATGCCAGCCGCCGGGGATTTGTCGCGAGCGGTCGATCAGCCCGTCGGCCCCTGCTTCGCGCGCCCGGTCGGCCGTGCGCCAAGAGGGCGGCTCGCCGCCCGCCGCCAGAACGGAGCGCCAGGAGAGATTGGACGCCTCGCGGTCGATCCCGGCGAGGCGGCAGGCTTCCTCGTCGTGCTGGTCCAGCACATGGGCACCGCTGACCTGAAGCGGGATGACGACACGCGCGTGACCGTCCTCCCTGATATAGCCGGACACGGCGCTGATCGCCCATTCGAGCCTCGGGCTCATGTAGAGAACGCTCTCGCCCGGCCGATGATAGCGCCCGGCGCTGCTGGGGCCGGGCGGGGCCAGAACCTCGCCGGCGCGCTCGGCCGCGACGGAGCGATAGAACAGGCCGGAGACGGTGCGCAGCGGCACGGCGGAGGGGCGGGGATCGGTCATGTCTCGGTCCCCGGCTCTCCGTCAGAACCGGGGGCGGGGCTCGCCCGCCGCGCGGCAGGCGCTCGCCACCGTATTGGCCATCAGCATGGCGATCGTCATCGGCCCGACGCCGCCGGGCACGGGCGTGATGGCCGAGGCGATGGCGGCGGCCTCGTCATAGGCGACATCGCCGACGAGCCGCGTCTTGCCCTCACCCTTGTCGGGCGCGGGCACGCGGTTGATGCCGACATCGATCACCACCGCGCCGGGTTTCACGCAGTCGCCCTTGAGCAGGCCCGGACGCCCGATCGCGGCCACCAGAATGTCCGCCTCGCGGCACAGCGCCGGCAGATCCTTCGTGCGTGAATGGGCGACCGTGACCGTGGCATTGGCCAGAAGCAGAAGCTGCGCCATGGGCTTGCCGACGAGATTGGAGCGCCCGACAACCACGGCGCGCTTGCCCGAGAGATCGTCGCCCAGAACCTGACGCAGGAGCACCATGCAGCCCGCCGGGGTGCAGGGCACGAAAGCATCGTCGGCGAGGCCGCTGGCGAGCCGCCCGGCATTCACCAGCGTCAGCCCGTCCACGTCCTTGTCCGGGTCGATGCGCCCGACCACGACATCCGCGTCGAGCCCCTTGGGCAGGGGCAACTGCTGGAGAATGCCATGGATGGCGGGGTCGGCGTTCAGCTCGTCGATCAGCGCCAGCAACGCCTCCTGCGAGGTGTCGGCCGGCAGGCGATGGGTCACGGAGTGAAAGCCGCAGGCCTCCGCCGTGCGCCCCTTGTTGGCGACATAGACCTGGCTCGCCGGATCTTCGCCCACCAGCACGACGGCGAGGCCCGGTTTGACGCCGGTTTTCTTGTGCAGCGCCGCGCCCGCTGCCGTCACGTCCCGAAGAACCGATTCCGCGTTCGCCTTTCCGTCGATCCGTACAGCCTGCATGGGGCCGGTCCTTTCGCTATGGGGGCCGTCGCCTCGGCCTTGTGCGCCGCGTTATAGCTCCGTTCCGCGCGGGCGAAAGGAAAAAGCGCGAACAAGTCGCCCGCTTTTTGTCGGGGAATGCGCAACGATCTTTCCATGACGCGCTGCGGGACTATTCTCCCCTCTCGCCAAGCGGGGTTCGAAGGAGGGCGCGATGCGTCTCGAAGGGCAGGTTGCGGTGATCACCGGGGCGGGGTCGGGCATCGGGCGCGAGATCGCGCGGCGCTTCGCCCGCGAAGGCGCGCGCGTCGCCATCGCCGATCTGAAGGGCGAGGCGGCGGAGGAAGCGGCGGGCGAGATCGAGGCGGCGGGCGGCTCGGCCATCGCGCTGACGATGGACGTGACCGACGAAGCGGGTGTCCAGGCCGGCATCGAGCGCGTCGTCCAGCATTGGGGCCGGCTCGACACGGCCATTGCCAATGCCGGCATCCAGATCGTCCACCCGATCGAGGACTTCCCCTACGAGGAGTTCAAGCGCGTGGTGGACATCCATCTCGGCGGCTCCTTCCTCGTCACCAAGGCGAGCATCCCGCATATGTACCGGCAGAAGTCCGGCTCCATGATCTATATGGGCTCGGTCCATTCGCACGAGCCTTCGCCGCTCAAGAGCGCCTATGTCGCCGCCAAGCACGGCATTCTCGGCCTGTCGCGCGTCATGGCGCGCGAGGGCGGGCCGCATGGCGTGCGCGCCAACACGATCTGCCCCGGCTTCGTGAAGACGCCGCTGGTGGAGAAGCAGATCCCCGAACAAGCGCGCTCGCTCGGCATTCCCGAGGAGGAGGTGGTGAGCCGCATCATGCTCGGCCGCACGGTCGATGGCGAGTTCACCACGGTCGAGGACGTGGCAGAGGTCGCCATCTTCCTTGCCGGCTTCGGCTCACGCGCGCTCACCGGCCAGTCCATCACCGTCAGCCACGGCTGGTACATGGCCTGACGGCCGCGTTCCTAGAAACAGGGCAAACCCATGGAAATCATCACCGTCCAGCCGATCGTGGCGCTGATCGCCGGCATCCTCATCCTCGTGATGCCGCGCCTTCTGAACTACATCGTCGCCTTCTACCTCATCATCATCGGGCTCACCGGCCTGATGGGCACCGGGGGTCTGTAGGAGAGCTTCCCCCGAGACGAGCGATGCGGCTCCAGACTCTGGAGCCTGCCACGTTTGCGGGGGAACAAGCGCTCGGTGACGCGGTTCGGATCGAAAGGTGAAACGGAGACGGCGAGGATCATGGCAGGCAGCACGGCGCACAAGCGGATCGTCATTCTGGGCGGCGGGTCGGGCGGCCTCGAACTCGCCTCGCAGCTTGCCGGCAAGGGCGAGCTGGAGGTGGTTCTGGTGGACCGGGAACTCGCTCACCTCTGGAAGCCGCGCCTGCATGAATTCGCCGCCGGCACCGTCTCTTCCTCGCTAGCCGAAATGTCCTTCTACATGCTCGGGCATCTTCGGGGCTTCCGCTTCGAGCAGGGCGAGGTGAGCGCACTGGATCACGACCGTCGCGAGATCGTGCTGGCCGCCATTCCCGGAAAGGACGGGACGACCGCCGCGCGCGAACGGCGCATTCCCTATGATGTCTGCGTGGTGGCGCTCGGCGGCGTCGTGCCCGATTTCGGCACGACAGGCGTCAAGGAGTTCGCCGTGCGGCTCGACACCAAGTCCGATGCCGACCATTTCCGCGATCGGTTCATCGCCGCGATGATCGAGGCGCGCGAGTCGGGCGAGCCGGCGGAGGTGGTGATCGTGGGCTCCGGCGCGACGGGCACGGAACTTGCCGCCCATCTGCGCCGCTCCGAGCGCGGCTTCTTCGACCAGAGCACGGCGGAGCGGCGGCGCAAGCTTCTGGGCATCACCATTCTGGAAGCTGCGCCCGAGATCATGCCGGGGGCCGAGCCCGAACTGCGCCAGCAATTGGCCGAGCGTCTGCGCCGGCTCGACATCAAGACCGTAACCGACGTCAATGTCTCGCGCATCGAGGTGGATGCGGTGTCGTCCAAGTCGGGCGAGCGCTGGCCCTGTGACCTTGCCGTCTGGGCGGCCGGTCTCGTCGGCAATCCGATCCTGAAACGCCTCGGCCGCTTCGAGATCGACAATCGCGGGCGCATCGTGGTGGACCAGACGCTGCGCTCGAGCCTGGACGAGCATGTCTATGCCATGGGCGATGCAGCCAGTCTGACGCCGCCCGGCGCCGACAAACCGCTGCCGCCGACCGCGCAGGCCGCGAGCCAACAGGCCGATTATCTCGTCGAGGTGCTGCCGCTGATCGCGCGTGGCGAGCCGGTGGAACCCTTCCGCTATGCTGACAAGGGTCGGATCGTCTCGCTCGGCCGCGCCGGAACGGTCGGCATGATCGGCTTCGGGAAGAAGGACGATTTCCTCATCCACGGCCATTTCGCGACGGCCGCCTACAACGCGCTCCAGCGCCAGCACCAATGGCGCGTTCTCGGCCGTCTGCGCGGCACGGTCTCGATCGCCGCCGACATGATCTCGCCGACCAAGGGCCCGGCGCTGAAGCTGCACGGCGATTGAACGCCCGCCGAACGGGCGGTCAGCTGGGCAGCTTCGGAAGCAAAGACCGGCATCGGGGCCGGTCCGCTCGCAAGCGCTGACATGCGGCTGGGGATGGACAAGCCGTCCCGCCGCTTCTTCCGTTCGTCTCTAAGAGCCGGGGACAGAACCCTGAGGCAGAGAGCCGGCGAGGGACTTGCGTTCCCGACGAGGCGCCGAGCGCAGACGATGCAGCGCATCGGCAACGATGATCGGGGGCGCAAGGACCCGGCGGATCGACCCGCAGGGTTTTGGCCCCGGCTCTAAAGCATATCCATCGAAAATCGGTTCGCCTGATGGGCTCCAGGCCCTTGTTTCCTCGCATTATCCGGGCGCGAAAGCCGGGTCGGCTTTCGCTGGAAATGCTCAGGATGATGGGCAGATCGGTCGGCGGGCGGCGCGCTCCCGCCATTCCGCCCTCAGCAGGGCATAGACATATTCGTCTCCCCACCGACCGTCGAAGCGGTCGTTCTGGATTAAATGCGCTTCGCGGCGGAGACCAAGGCGTTCCACCACCCCCACCGAGCCAACATTTTCGGTGTCGAGCCGTGCGAAGATGCGATGGAAGCCGATCTCCTCGAAGCCGATGTCCAGCATGGCGGCCGCAGCTTCCGTGGCAAAGCCTTGGCCGGCGGAGGCGGGGTGGAAGATATAGCCGATCTCGCCTTGCAGCGCCTCCCGGCTCGCCAGTTTCAAAACAACCTCACCGACCGGCGCATCGTCCGCCTTGGCGGTGACAGCCAGCCGGAACATGTCGCCGTCCCGCTCGAACCGGGCGCCCAGAACGCGCCGAAACCGCTCTTCCAAGGCCTGCCCCGTCGGCGCGGCGGCGTAGAGATAGCGATAGACCTCGCCGCGCGAATGGCAGTCCGCGTAGAAGGGCCAGTCGTCGGCACGGAAGGGCCGGAGACGAAGACGCTCCGTTTCGTGGAAGAGCGAAGGTTGGCCGAGCGTCATCGACACAATCCGAACGAAGGGGAGGGTGGGGCGATACCGGCCGCGAGAGAACAAGCCCAAGAGCACCTCCATCGAACCTGGGTTCGCCGGACATGCTCTCTCGCATTGTCCGGGCGCGAAAGCCGATCCGGCTTTTGCTGGAAACGCTCTAGAACTCGATGCCGCGCTGGGCCTTGATGCCGGAGCGGAACGGGTGCTTGACCATTTCCATCTCGGTCACGAGATCGGCGAAGTCGATCAGCTCTTCCTTGGCGTTGCGCCCGGTGATGACCACATGCTTCATCTCGGGCTTGTGCTCGCGTAGGAAGTCCACGACCTCTTCCACGGCCAGATAGTCGTAGCGCAACACGATGTTCAGCTCGTCGAGGATCACCATGTCGTGCTCCTCGTCCGAGATCATCGCCTTGGCGCGCTCCCAAGCCTGACGCGCGGCGGCGATGTCGCGCTGGCGGTCCTGCGTTTCCCAGGTGAAGCCGTCGCCCATAGCGGTGATCGTCACCTCGCCCGGAAAGCGCTCCAGCGCGGCGCGCTCGCCGGTTTCCCACTTGCCCTTCACGAACTGGACGATGCCGACCTTCATGCCGTTGCCGAGCGCGCGGAAGACGAGGCCGAAGGCGGCTGTTGATTTGCCCTTGCCCTTGCCGGTGTGGACGATGACGAGGCCCTTTTCCTGCGTCTTGGTCGCCAGGATCTTGTCGCGCGCGGCCTTCTTCTTGCGCATCTTCTCGGCGTGGCGCGCGTCGAGTTCCTCTTCGCTCATGGCGGCCACGAGGGGCGACTTCTCGCTCATGGATGGATGGTCTCCGTTTCGAGGGCCAAAGGTTCGAGGGCAAGTCTCGCCGAGTTGGAGCGCGGATGCCAGAGGCCGCGCCGGATGGCTTCGGCCAGGCGCGCCCGCATCTCGCTAAAGCCCGCCGGGTTGTTGTCCCGCATGAAGGCCGAAACGCGCTCGTCCTCCACGAAGGCGGCGTGGACGAGATCGAAATGCCGGTCGGCGACCGCATGGGTCGTGGCCGCGAAGGCGAAGAGATAATCCACCGTCGCGACGATCTCGAAGGCGCCCTTGTAGCCATGGCGCATGACGCCCGCGATCCATTTCGGGTTCACCACGCGGGCGCGCACGACGCGGGCGATTTCCTCGTCCAGCGTGCGGATCACCGGACGCTCGGGGCGCGAATGGTCGTTGTGATAGGCGACGGGCGCGGTGCCCGACAGCGTTTCCACCGCCGCGCTCATGCCGCCCTCGAACTGATAGTAATCGTCGGAGTCGAGCAGGTCATGCTCGCGATTGTCCTGGTTCTGGACGACGGCCTCGACGCCGCCGAGGCGCCGCTCGAAGCTTTCGCGCGCCGGCCGGCCTTCGCCTTCCGCGCCATAGGCATAGCCGCCCCAATGGAGATAGGAGGTGGCGAGATCGGCGCGCGTCTGCCAGCCGCCTTCGTCGATCAGCGCCTGAAGCCCCGCGCCGTATGCGCCGGGCTTGGAGCCGAAGACGCGGTGGCCCGCTTCGCGTTTGGCTTCGTCGGGGGCAATGCCGCGCGCGCGGGCTTCCGCTTCCTCACGGCGCATCCGCGCGGCGATCGGGTTCTCGCCCGGCTCCTCGTCCAGCGCGCCCACCGTCCGCGCGGCGCGGTCGAGAAGCGCGATCTGCTCGGGGAAGGCGTCGCGGAAGAAGCCCGAAACGCGCAAGGTCACGTCCACGCGCGGGCGGCTGAGGACGGCCAGCGGCACGATCTCGAACCCGGTGACGCGGCCGGAGGTGCGATCCCAAGTGGGTTTCGCGCCCATCAAGGCGAGAGCTTGCGCGATATCGTCGCCGCCCGTGCGCATGTTCGCCGTGCCCCAGGCGGTGAGGCCGACCGAACTGAGCCACTCGCCCTGGTCCTGGAAATGGCGCTCCACCAGCCGCTCGGCCGAAAGCTGCCCGAGTCGCCAGGCCGCTTCCGTCGGCACGGCGCGCGTATCGACCGAGAAGAAATTGCGCCCGGTCGGCAGCGTGTCCGGCCGCCCCCGCGTCGGCGCGCCGGAGGGGCCGGGCGGCACGAAACAGCCCTCCAACCCACGCAGGAGCCCCGCCATCTCCGCCGCGCCGCAGGCGCAGACGGAAGGCTTCAGCCGGGCCTCGACTTCCGCCAACACGGGGATCGTGCGTGCCCATTCGGACGAGGGCTCCGCCTCGCCCGAGACGAGGCGCGCGGCTAGAAGCTCGATCCGCTCAACCGTATCGCCGACCGTGCGCCAAGCGTCGTTGGACAGGCTGTGGAGAAGCTGGGGACGCGGGCCGGTCCAGCCTGTGGAAAAGTCGCAGTCGAGCGGGTCGAAGCCGAGCCCGAGATCGCCCGCCAGCGCCTGGTGAAGCGAGGCATCGGCCGGCTCCTGCCCACGCGGCAGGCGGGCAAGGGCGGTGGTGAGGTCGGTCAGCAGTCGGCCCTCGGGCGCAAGGCCGAAGACATGCAGCCCGTCGCGGATCTGCATTTCCTTGAGATCGCAGAGCCAAGCGTCGAGCCTTTGCAGCGCCACGTCACTCGCCTCGCCGGAGCGAAGGCCCGCGTCGGCCCCGAGCCCGCTCGCCTCCAGCAGCGCCAGAATGTCCTTGCGGAGCAGCGCGGCGCGGCGCGGATCGCCGCTCGACGCCTCGTAATATTCGTCCACCAGCCGCTCCAAGTCGCGGGCCGGCCCATGGCTCTCGGCGCGCGTCAGCGGCGGGGTGAGATGGTCCACGATCACGGCCGAGGCGCGGCGCTTGGCCTGCGTGCCCTCGCCGGGATCGTTGACGATAAACGGGTAGAGATGCGGCAGCGGGCCGAAGACGGCTTCCGGCCAACACTCCTGCGACAATGCCAGTGCCTTGCCCGGCAGCCATTCGAGATTGCCGTGCTTGCCCATGTGGATGACGGCATGGGCGCCGAAGCTCTCCCGCAGAAAGGCGTAGAAGGCGAGATAGCCATGCGGCGGCACGAGGTCCGGCGCGTGATAGGTTTCCTTCGGGTCGATCTGATAGCCGCGCGCCGGCTGCACGCCGACCATGACATCGCCGAAGCGGGCGAGCGGCAGGCAGAAGCCATGGGCCGGATCGAAAAAGGGATCGTCTTCCGGCGCGCCCCAGCGCTCGGTCATCGCGTCTTGCAAGGACGCCGGCAGGCGCGCGAGGGCGGCGCGGTAGCGGGCAAGGCTCAGCGTCTCGCGAATGAGCCGGCCCGCGCGCTCGCCCGAATTGGTCGGCCCCTTTTGCAGATGCTCCACCAGGGCGTTGCCGTCCGGGGGAATGTCAGACACCCCATAGCCCGCGTCCCGCAGGGCTTCTAAAACGCGCACCGTCCCGGCGGGCGTGTCGAGCCCGACGCCATTGCCGATGCGTCCGTCGCGGTTGGGATAATTGGCGAGCACGATGGCGATGCGCCGCTCCGGGGGAGCGGCCGTGCGCAGCGTGGCCCAGCGGCGCGCGAGTTCAGCGACGAAACAGAGGCGATCCGGCTCGGGCCGATGCGACACGAGGTCGATTTCCGTCAGCGCGTCCCATTCGGCCGCGCTCTTGAAGGCGATGGCGCGCGAGAGAACGCGCCCGTCCACTTCCGGCAGGGCGACGCTCATGGCGAGATCGCGCGCGGACAGGCCTTGGGTCGATTGCGCCCAGGCTTCGCGCCCGCCGCTGGCGAGCACGGCCTGAAGCACCACGGCCCCGCTCTCGTCCAGCACCGTGCCCTTGTGCGCACCGCCGGGCGTCGAGACGGCAAAGCCGGTGAGATTCACGACGACACTGGGCGGCTGGCGCGCGAAAACGGCGCGCAGCGTCTCGACGCTGACGGGGTCCTTCAGGCTCGACACGAAGAGGGGGAGGGGAGAGAGCCCTTCCCCCTGCAGCGCATCGCACAGAGCCTCGACGGCCTCGGTCTGCCCGCTCTGCACCAGCGCGCGATAGAAGACGACCGGCACGAGGGGGCGGGTCTCGTCCTCGACCGGCGCGCGCTCGCGCTCTAGCAGCCCGGCCTTCAGGATGGGCCGCGCCTCTGTCAGCACAGGCTCGCCTCGGATCAGCGCGCGGCAGCCGTCCAGAAACGCATCCGTATTGGCCGCGCCACCTTGGCGGAGCAGTTGCCACAGCGCCTCGCGGTCCTCGGGGTCTAGCGTCGAAAAACGGTCGAGGCCGGGATCGGGCTTGTCGTCGCCGGGCAGGATGGCGAGACGGAAGCCATCGCTCTGCGCGCCAGATATCAGCGCCTCGCAGCCATGCGGCCAGTAGCGCTCGCCGCCGAGCAGGCGCACGACGACGAGCTTGGCCTGCGCGCTCATGCGCGCGAGCCACGTGTCGACCGACATCGGATGCGACAGGCGCAGGAGATTGGCGAGGCGCAACTCGGCTGGGCCAAAGCCCCGCCGCCGCGCCGCGCCAGCGAGCGCCGCCAGTTCCGTGTCGGCGGCGGACAGGAACAGGATGTCGCCGGGGCTCTGCCCGAGGTCCACCGCCTCCGCCCCGTCCGCGATCGTCCCGCGCTGGGCGGCCAGAAGATGCAAGGCTTCTTACTCCGCCGCGGCCTGCACGGGTGCCGCCGCCAGACGCGCGACGGCCTCACGGATCGCGGCCTCGCTCTCCTCGATCGCATCGTGCAGGCCGATCACGACGAGACGGGTAACCCGCGCCTCGTTGGCGGCGAAGGGGCGGTCGTAATAGTTGTCGATCCGCCCGCCCACGGCCTGGATCAGCAGCCGCGCGCCCTTGCCCTCGACAGCGGCGAAGCCTTTGACACGCAGGATGTCGTGTTCCGCGATCAAGGCTTTCAGCCCAGCCATGAAGGCGTCGGGCGAAGCGAGTGGGCCGGTTTCCACCACGAAGCTCTCGAAATCGTCGTGGTCGTGCTCATGCCCGGCCTCGTGCTCCATCTCGTGATGCGAGCGGCGCTCGTGGATGTGATCCTCGGTTCCGGCGGCGAGTCCGAGCAGTACGTCGGCCGGCAGCTTGCCCTGCTCGGCCGTGACGATCGCGAGCTTGCGGGAGGCCGCTTTCTGAATCTCGGATTTCACGC
The DNA here is from genome assembly GCF_001475935.1 of Aureimonas ureilytica. Lineage (GTDB taxonomy): Bacteria > Pseudomonadota > Alphaproteobacteria > Rhizobiales > Rhizobiaceae > Aureimonas > Aureimonas ureilytica_A. The sequence goes on along the minus strand of NZ_LDQA01000036.1, from coordinate 11,173 downwards.
CTTCCAGCGCCTCGGCCTCCACGAGATCGGCCTTGGAGAGAACCAGAAGATCGGCGGCGCGGATTTGGTCCTCGAACAGCTCTTCCAGCGGATTGTCATGGTCGAGGCTCTCATCGGCCTCGCGCTGGGCCTGAACCTTGGCCTCGTCGTCGGCAAAGCGGCCGGCGGCCACCGCCGCCGCGTCGATCACGGTGACGACGCCGTCGACCGTCACGCGCGCCTTCACCTCGGGCCAGTTGAAGGCGGCCACCAGCGGCTGCGGAAGGGCGAGGCCGGAGGTCTCGATCACGATATGATCGAGCCGGTCGGCCCGCTCCAAGAGCTTTTCCATCGTGGGGATGAAGTCGTCGGCCACCGTGCAGCAGATGCAGCCATTGGTGAGTTCCACCACGTCTTCCTCGCGGCAGGTCTCGACGCCGCAGCCGCGCAGGATGTCGCCATCGACGCCGAGATCGCCGAACTCGTTGATGACCAGCGCGATGCGCCGGCCATCGGCATTCTGGAGGAGATTGCGGATCAGCGTGGTCTTTCCGGCGCCGAGAAAGCCGGTGATGACGGTGGCGGGAATCTTGCGCATGGGGTCAGCCTTTGAGCTGGAGAGGGAGGCCGGCGGCGACGAAGGTGACCTTCGAGGCCAGCGCGGCGATCTGTTGATGAAGCCGGCCCGCCTCGTCGCGGAAACGGCGGGCGAGGGCATTTTCGGGGACGATGGACAGGCCCACCTCGTTGGACACGAGCGCGACGAAGCCGGGCGGTAGCCCATTCAGGACGTCGCAAAGCCGTTTGGCTTCGGCCTCGATATCGGCCTCCGCCATCATGAGATTGGTGAGCCAGAGCGTCAGGCAGTCCACCAGAAGCGCACGGCCTTCGCCGGCCTCTCGGGCAATTGCCTCCGCGAGATCCAGCGGCGCATCCACCGTGACCCAAGGGCTGGGGCGGCGCGCCTGATGCTCGGCGATGCGCGCTTCCATCTCGGCGTCGAAAGCCTGGCCCGTCGCGATGTAGACGGGCGCAAGGCCGGTCGCCAGCACGAGCCCTTCGGCCAGCCGGCTTTTGCCCGAGCGCGCGCCGCCGAGGATGAAATGGACGCTCATGCCGCGCGCGTGCCCAAGCGCGCGAAGCGGTCGAAGGCAAAGCCCGCCGTGAGCCCGATCAGCACGAAGAACAGCGCCGAGACGCTGAGCGAGGCGACGGCGAACTCGGCGGCCAGCGTCGGCGGAATGGGGCTGGCGAGATCGGCCGGGTGCGGCGCGGGCACGAGATGGGGCGCGACGAGGAGCGCGAGCCCGCCGAGCCGCGCGGCGGGCGAGGGGCGCAGCATCAGAAGCGCCAGCCCGGCGGCAGACGTCGCGACCGTGCCGAGCCACCAGAACTGACGGGCGGCGAGGTCCGCCGCCGGCATGGCGGGAAGTTCGGGCGGCAGGCCGAGCGCGGGGGCGAGCGTCAGGACGCCGAAGCCCGCCAAGCCCCAGAGCGCGCCGTTGCGCAGGGTGATCGGCCGGTTCAGGGCGAGGCTGGCGGCCGCGAGGACCAGTGCGAAGCCGCAGCCGAGCACGAGATTGGCCAGAAGCGAGCCGCCGGTGCGACTGGCGACCAGCGTCGTCGCTTCGTGCTCGCCGCCGGCCGAGGCATGGTCGCCAGCCGAATGGGCGAACGCGGGCGAGACGAGGCCGAGCGCGCTCGCGTGGGCCGCATGGGCGGGCGCTCCCCCCTCTTCGTAGACCTCGGCCGCGACGATGAGGGGCACGAGCTTGATCTGCTGCACGGGCGTGATCGATGCGCCGGCAACGAGGCCGGCGAACAGCGCGGCCGCGAGTGTGCGGGTCAACATGGGCAATATCCTGCCTTCGGAGCGCCTTTCCGGCGCTTCCGTCAAAGAAACGAGACGAATCGCATCAAGGCCGGACGCGTGGATCGGCCGGCACGGGAGGGCGAAGCGTCAGTGGCAGGGCAAGCCCATGGCATGGCGCGCGTCATGCGCGGTGTCGTGCAGGGCGTTGGCGCTGGCAAAGCCCGCGCCCCAGACGAGAAAGGCGCCGAGCGCGAGAGCGAACGCGGCAATGGCGAAGCGCGCCTGTGCGGGCGCGGCAATGGGATGAACGGCCGAAAGGGCGGTTCGAGTCATGGCATCAACCTCCGTGACGGCGGCCGAAATGGCCGCCTTCGCAAGGGATGGCAGGTCTCCTGGCTCGCGGGTCATCGGTTGTCTCCTGCCTTCCCGGATCGAAATCCAGTGGCGTTTCCGGCGGATCATCGCCGGTGGAGGAACCTCTCCGCTCTACAGTCGCGGGGTCGGCTGCGATCCGGGCCCTTGGTTTAAGTCGGCCCTTCGCATTCCCTCTTAGCCCGTGCGCGCAGGGTGCGGCGCGGGACCATCCATCGCCCAGATTAAACGGCTGCCGTCCCAAGTCAAACGATTCAAGGAAGGCGGTTCGTCAGGCCGATGCCGAGCGGGTGCGGGGTGGGGAGAAGTCCATCTCCATGCGTGTGCCCCCCTCGCTCACATAGCGGATCGTTCCGCCGAGCTGCTGGGCGAGGCTCTGGAGAATGCGCTGCCCGAGCGAGCGCGAGGTAGCCGGATCGACGGGCCCCTGAAAGCCGACGCCGTTGTCGGCGACGCTCAGGCGGTAGAACCCGTTGCCGAGGGCCGAGAGACCGACGCGGATCGTGCCACCGTTGCGCCCTTGGAAGGCGTGTTTCAAGGCGTTGGTGATCGCCTCCACCAGGATCAGCGAGAGCGTGGTGAGATGCTGGAGCTCGAAGCTGCGCCCCTCCATCTCCGGCCCCATCTCGATCTCGACCCGAATGTTTTCGACGCCCGAGGTTTCCAGAATGTCGGCGCTGAGATCGGCCAGATAGGTGCGGATCGGCTGTTTCAGCGTTTCGGGATCGTAGAGGCGGCGATGAATCCGAGAGACCGTGTCGAGCCGGGCGCGTGCGTCGTCGAAGGCGGCCGCCGCGCTGGCCGGGTCCTGCATCACCTTGCGCTTCTGCAGGCCGAGCAGGCTGGAGACGAACTGCATGTTGTTGGCGACGCGGTGCTGCAGCTCCTGGAACATGGCGCGCTGCTGCTCGTAGAGCCGCCCGACCGTTGCCCGTTCATCCTGCAGCCTGTCCATGGCCCGGTGAACCGCGTCGATCAGCGCGATATCGACGCCCACGACGAAGACGTAGAACAGAAGGGCGATCGCGGTTCCCGGATGCACCTCGAACGAGTTGAAGGGCGGAATGAACCAGTACCATGCGGACAGGCCCGACAGGACGGCGCAGGTGACGCCCGGCCAGAACCCGCCGAAAAAGGCCGTCAGGATCACAGCCGGAAAGAAGGTGAGGTAGGGAAAGCCCACCGGTAGAATATGGTTGGTGGCAAAGCGAAGCGAGAGGGCAGCCGCAAAGGTCAATAGCGCCAGACCCCACGACAGGGCCGGCGTCGCGCGAACACGCGCCGACACCTCGAACAGGTTCATTCCCAAGCCGCCTTCCACCCTGCCTGACCAACCGCGACGTCATCCCCGCCCGTCACGGGTCTACGCAGATGACAGGATTTGGCCTCCAAGCGGCAATAGGCAAGGTGCTGGAGAAGCTTAGGCGGATTATTTAGCTGTGTCTGGAAATTCCTGCGCGCTGGATTGCGGTCTTTTCGGACGATATTTCGCTCTTCGCGGGCATGAGAGCCATCGGCCGATTCGTCAAACGGGCGTTTCTAGCCGGGGTGAAGCGCCTTTTCGACGGCGCGACGGATCAGGGCGAGGCTGACCGGCTTGGAAACGAAGCGGGCCTGGCGTGGCAGTTCGCCGTCGCCGGGGCTGACGCGGCCCGAGCAGACGACGATCGAGACATGAGGCCAACGCGCCGCCACCTCCCGCGCCAGATCGATCCCGTCGATCGGGCCGGGCATTTCGATGTCGGTGTAGAGAAGGGTGATCGTTTCGGTTTGAGCGAGATGATGGAGCGCCTGCTCGGTATTGGCCGCTTCCAGAACGGTGAAGCCGGCATCCTCCAGAAGATCCACCGCCTCCATTCGCAGGAGAGGCTCGTCTTCCGCCACAAGGGCCACAGCGTGTTTTGCGAGCGTGCTCATGCCCCTTAAAGGCGCGACATCGGGAAAAGTTTCCGGACTACGAAACCTCCGGTGGCTGTTGGTGCAGCCCGGAGGAAAACGCCCGTGCCCTGCGTGATACGCCTCTACCCGTCCGAGCTGTGCAAGGCGCCGAGCGGGGCTTCCATGCGGCAGACGAGGCCGCCCGGCTCGAAACGCTGTTCCACGCTGCCGCTGACCGCGCCCGGCAAGCCGCGCTCCACCAGACGCGAGCCGAAGCCCCGGCGCGTGGGTTCGGTGACGAGCGGGCCGCCGCGCTCCCGCCAGACAAGGCGGAACAGGTCCGCGCCATCCTGATGTTCGATCTCCCATTGAAGATCCACGGTGCCCTCTGGCACCGACAGCGCGCCGTATTTGGCCGCGTTGGTCGCCAGCTCGTGCAGGATCAGCGCCAGCGACAGGGCGGCGTTGGCGTCGAGCCGAACGGGCGGGCCGGACAGGCGGATGCGATTCTGCCCGTCGTCATGAAGGGCGAGCGTGTCATGGGCCACAGCTCCGATTTCGGTGGCGGCCTGACCCGGACCCAGAAGCAGATCGTGGGCGCGGCTGAGCGCGGCGAGGCGGCTGCCGAGCGTTTCGCGCGCGGTCGCCATGTCGGGCGCGTTGCGCAGCGTCTGCGAGGCGATGGCCTGCACCATGGCGAGCGTGTTCTTGAGGCGATGGCTGAGTTCGCGAATGAGCAGCCGCTCGCGCTCTTCCGCCCGGCTGCGGCCGATGGCGGCATGGGTGCGGTCGGCCACCGAACGCACGAAGCGCAGGTCCGCTTCCGAGAAGGAGCGCAGCTTGTTGTCATGGACGAAGAGAAGCAGCGACAGCTGGCCGTGCTCGATGATCGGCACGTTGAGAAGAACGCGAACGTCGATGGCCTCCAGCGAGGCGTGGTGATCGGCCGTGCGCGGATCACGCCTCGTATCTTCGATCAGCACGATCTCGCCGCGCTTCAGATCGTCGATGAAGGACCCGTAGTCCCGGAAATGATGCAGGCCGGCGATGCTGGCGATGCCCGGCACGCGCCAGTCGGGCTGGATCGACACGGTTTCCTGAACCGCATCCACCACGCCGACCCCGGCGCGCGTCGCGTTGAGCTGCACGGCCATGGTCTCGGCCGCCGCGAAGGCGATCTCGCCGACATCGTGCATGTCGCGCAGGCGCTCGCCCAGCGCAGCCAGAGCCAGCTTGCGTTCTTCGCTTTCTCGAAACGCGGTGATGTCGATCGCAACGCCCGGAAAGCGCAAGGGGCGGCCTTCCTTGTCCCGGTAGGCGCGGCCGCGCGCGTGAACCCAGGTGATCTCGTTCGTCGCGGGTTTGTGCAAGCGATAATCCTGCTCGTATTCGCCGCCCGACGCCACGCTTTCCCCAATGGCGAGCGCCACCCGCTCCCGGTCGTCGGGGTGAATGCCGGAGACGAAGAGTTCGAGCGGGACGCCCTCTTCGGCTTCCTGCTCGCTGACCCCGAACATGGAGGCGAAATAGGGGCCGGCATAGACCTTGTCCGTGGTCAGGTCCCAGTCCCACCAGCCGAGCGAACCCGAAGCCTCGAAGGCGAGCGACAGGCGCTCTTCCGACATGATGCGCGCCGCTTCGCTCCGGCGCAGCCGCGCAGCGAGGTCGTCACCCTCGTGATGGAGTGAACTGGCCTCACGCGCGGTTCGGCGCGCGGCGCGCAGATGGTTCGCCGCCTCGGCCCGCATTTCCGCAATGGCGCGTTGATGCTCCCGGCTGACATTTCCATCGGGCAGCGGCGGCGCGATCCGCACGGAAGCGAGGCAGCCCCGAAGGCGCTCGACCTCGGCCATCAGCTCGTCACGGGAAGCGGAATGAGGGTTGAAGGTCACGGAAGAATGCCATCCGGAGAAGAGCATGGGATCGGTCGTATCAGTGGAAAACGTTGGCCGCTTCGCCTGCCGTCGTCAATCGGCGGCTGTCGCGTTTCGCGAGGAATGCCAAGGCTTTGACCGGTGCGGCGGCGAAAATGTCACGATCGGGCGTTCACGTTGTGTTTTGGTTGGCTAACGATGGGGCGGCCCTGGAAAAGCGAGCGGCAACGTCAAGATGTCGCTCTCTTCGGGCATGGTTCATTTTTGTTTGGCCGGCTGGCGCGCTGCGGTTTTGACGCGCCGGCACGGGCTGGACATCGAAGGCGAACTGAGGCCAGACACGGGGCAGGCCGAAGAGGCCGGCATCGTCCGGCCGGCCCGCTGCGCGCGCCGTTTCACGTCGGGAGAGACCCATGCACCACCCCGCCATCGCCCCGCTTCACACCGCCGTCGTCATCGGGGGCGCCACCGGCATCGGCCTCGCCGCCGCCAAGCGCTTCGTGGAGATGGGCCTCAAGGTCGCCATTGTGGATCGTCGCATGGAGGAACTCGTGCGCGCTCACGAGGCGCTGGTCGCGCTGGCGGGCGAGGAGGAAGGGCGCATCGTCGCGGCCGCCTGCGACGTCAGCGACCGGGAGGGCCTCGCCAAGACGGCCCAGCATATCGAGGCGACGCTCGGCCCCGTTCATGTGCTCATGAACAATGCCGGCATCCAGCCCGGCTCCTCCATCTTCGGAGAGCAGGGCGAGTGGGACGCGGTTCTTTCGATTAATCTCGGCGGCGTCATCAACGGAACGCGCATTTTCGGCCCCGCCATGATCGCGCATGGCCAGCCGGCGCTGATCATCAACACCGGCTCCAAGCAGGGCATCACCACGCCGCCAGGCGATCCCGCCTACAACGTGTCGAAGGCGGGCGTGAAGGTCTTCACCGAGGCACTCCAGCACGAATTGCGCAACAGGGCGGACTGCCGGGTCGAAGCGGCGCTGCTGATCCCCGGCTTCGTCTGGACCGACCTGACGCGCCGCGACCGCACCGAGAAGCCCGCAGGCGCCTGGACGCCGGAGGAAACCGTCGCCTTCATGCTGGACCGGCTGGAAGCGGGCGATTTCTATATTCTCTGCCCCGACAACGAGACGACCCGCGAGATGGACGAGAAGCGCATCCGCTGGGCCGCCGAGGATGTCGCGAGCAACCGCCCGCCGCTGTCGCGCTGGGAGCCGAACTGGGCCCCCCGCTTCAAGAGCTATCTCGACGGCGAGTGAGGGGCGGGGCGCTCGCGCGCGCCCCGTGTCCTTTGTCAGATGCCCGCTCGCAGGCGCGGCGCGGTGGAGCCATGCGTCATGGCGCGCAGCGTGCCGTCGCGGCGCACGAGATGATGCCAGAGCGCCATGGCGATATGGCCCGCGATGAGCACGAAGAGGCTCCAGCCCAGGAACTCGTGCGCTTCGCTGACGAAGGAGCCCAGAACGGCATTGCGCGGCGCATCGCCGCGCACCAGAATGGGAAAGCCGTAGATCACCAGCTCACGCCCCTTGAAGAAGGCGCGCAGCATCCCGAGCGTGGGTTCGAGGATCAGCAGGGCGTAAAGCGCGACATGGCCGAGCGTCGCGGCGCCGCGCATCAGCGGATGGCCTTCATGGGCCGGGCGGCGCGAGAGATTCGCCAACCCCCAGACGCCGCGCAGGATGGCGAGCCACCAGATGGTGAAGCCGACCGAGACATGCGTGCCCCACAGGACGTTGTCCAGCGCGCCATGCTCGGCGGTGGCGCGCACGATGGCCGTCAGGAGCTGCCAGAGAATCATCAGCGCCATGCCCCAATGCAGGGCGCGGCTGACGAGACCGTATCCATGGGGATTGTCCGCCCAGCGGCTTGGCATCGACATGGCTCTTCTACCTTCTTCTGACACCCCGGCCCGACTCGGCAGACCGCGCGTGCTTCGCTGGCACGGGATCGGGCATCCTGCGAGCTAGTCCAGACAGGCGGGCCGAGTCGAATGAAACTCCTGTCGTATTGCGTCCATGTTCCGGTAATCTGAGCGGCAGGTCAGGTTTTGCGGGCGCGGTCTTGCGCAATGGCCCAGAGCGCGTCGATGTCGAGACAGGCTTCCAACTGGGCGGCGATGGCGTCCAGCGCGGCTTCCACGCCTTTCAGATAGGACTGGTTCGAGCCCGTCAGACCGAAGCCCTGGAGAAGGCGACGACGCCAGGCATCCGAGCCGAAGACGCCGTGGAGATAGGTGCCCTCGACCCGCCCATTGGCGCTGCGTGCGCCCTCCATGCGCCCGTCGATCGTGGCGAAGGGGCGGGCGCGGTCCGCCCCATCCGTCGCGCCCATATGGATTTCGTAGCCGGTGACGGCCAAGCCCTCATGCGACAGGCCGGCGACGGCGCGCACGGTCTTCGGCCCTTTCATCACCGTCTCGACCTCAAGCAGCCCCAGCCCCGCGGCCTCGGAGCATGTCCCGTCCACACCGTCCGGATCGCGAATGCGTGTGCCCAGCATCTGGTATCCACCGCACAGACCCAGGATTCGCCCACCCCGCGCGTGATGGGCGCGGAGGTCCCCGTCCCATCCGTTGCGGCGGAAGGCCTGGAGATCGGCGATCGTGGACTTGGTGCCGGGTAGGACGACAAGCGCGGCATCGGCCGGCAGGCGCTCGCCGGGCCTGACGAAGCGCACCTCGACGCCGGGCTCGGCGGCGAGCGGGTCGAGATCGTCGAAATTGGCGATACGGTCGAGAACCGGGACGGCGACCAGAAGCTGCGCCGCGCCGCGTGACGGCGCCTGGCGCGCTTCCAACGCTACGGAATCCTCGGCCGGCAGATGGCGTGCCTCGGCAAGCCAGGGCACCACGCCGAAGCTCGGCCACCCGGTGAAATCCGTGATGGCGGCGAGCCCCTCGTCGAACAGGCTGACGTCGCCCCGGAACTTGTTGATCAGAAAGCCCCGGATCGGCGCGCGGTCGCCGGGCGGCAGGATCGTGTGCGTGCCCACCAGCGAGGCGATGACGCCGCCCCGGTCGATATCGCCGACCAGCACGACCGGCACGTCGGCCGCCCGCGCAAAGCCCATATTGGCGATGTCGCCAGCGCGCAGGTTGATCTCGGCCGGCGAGCCCGCGCCTTCCACCAGGATCAGGTCGGCCTCGGCTTCGAGATGGGCGAAGCTGCCGAGAACCGAGCCGAGAAGCGTCGGTTTCAGCCGCTGATAGTCGGCCCCTCGCGCTGCGCCTGCGACGCGCCCCTGCACCACGATCTGCGATCCGGTTTCGCTTTGGGGTTTGAGGAGGACCGGGTTCATGTGGACGCTCGGCTCCGCGCCGCAGGCCAGCGCCTGAAGCCATTGCGCGCGGCCGATCTCGCCCCATTCGCCGGTTTCGGGAATGCGCGCGACGGCGGCATTGTTGCTCATGTTCTGCGGCTTGAAAGGGCGCACGGTCAGCCCCCTTTGCCGGAACAGGCGGCAGAGGCCGGCCACCAGCGCGCTCTTGCCCACATCCGAGCCCGTGCCCTGCAGCATCAGGGCGGGAACGCGCGGCCGGCTCATGACCAGAGAAGGCGCAGGGCGAGCGCGATGCACACGGTGACGAGAAGCGGACGGATGAGACGCGAGCCGAAGCGCATGGCCGAAGCCGCGCCGAGCCGCGCGCCCAGAAACTGCGCGACGCCCATGGCGAGGCCGAGCTTCCAATGGATCGTCCCGACGCTGGCGAAGACCAGAAAGCCGCCGAGATTGGAGGCGAAGTTCAGGAACTTGGTGTGCGCTGTCGCCTTGAGGACGCCGTAGCCGGCAAGACCCACGAAGGCCAGCATGAAGAACGAGCCGGTGCCGGGGCCGAACAAGCCGTCATAGGCGCCGATCAGCGGCACCACGACCAGCGCGAAGCGCTTGGGCGAGATTCGGCGCTCGCGATCCACATCCGACAGGCCGGGCTTTAACGCGAAATAGATCGCGATGGCGATCAGGAGAAAGGGCAGGAGCGTGCGCAGGAAGTCGAGCGGCAGCGAGGCGGCCAGAAGCGCGCCGCAGGCGGAGCCGCCGGCCGACAGGAGGCCCGCCCCCCACATGTCGGTGATGCGCATATGCCCCTTGCGCGCATAGGCAATGGTCGCCGAGCCCGAGCCGAAGAGCGATTGCAGCTTGTTGGTGCCGAGCGCGGTGAGCGGATCGACCCCGCCCAGAAGCAGCGCCGGCACCGTGATCATGCCGCCGCCGCCCGCGATGGCGTCGATGAACCCGGCTAGAAACGCCGCGCCGACCAGAAGCAGAAAGACGAGATCGAGGGGCATTTTGAGACCATGGGCGGGTCGGGCCGACGCGAGCCCGAGGGGGAGGGCGCTGGCACCTGCTGGAGCGCAGGAGCAACGGGGGCCGGGGCGTCAGAACGCTTTATGGCCGCTTCGCTCTTAGGCCCGTTGCGGGAAGGGTGGCAAGGTGCGGGCCGTCATCCAGCCATGCGTTTTGCCAAGGCGGGTCGCACGGCCAGCATCAGGGGCAGAAGGGCGAGGCAATAGACCCCCATCGCGCCGAGCAGCAGGGGATAGGACACGCCCCGGTCGATCAGGACGCCCGCCAAGCCCGGCCCGAGGGCGGCGGCGAGCACCATGAGGGGCACGATGGCCGAGCGGATCGCGCCCAGATGCCTGACACCATAGACTTCCGGCCAGAGCGTGCCGAACAGCGTCAGCGAGAACCCGTCGCTCAAGGCATAAAGCGCCATGAAGAGGAACGCGGCGGCGGGCCCTTCCACGGTGCCGAGCACGAGGCAGCCAAGGCCGAGCGGCAGGAGATAGAAGGGCAGGAGCGCGCGGGCCGAAAAGCGGTCCACCAGCCAGCCCGCCAGAAGCAGCGAGCCGACCGTCACCAGCGCATAGAGTGGAAAGGCGCTGGCGAAGAGCCCGGACGACCAGCCGCGCAGCTCGCCGAGATAGACCTGATGAAATAGGACCGTATTGGAAATGAAGGCCGGCGGCAGCATGGCCATGAGAAGCAAGGGAAAGAGAGGGTCGCGCAGCACCTGCTCCCGCGTCCAGCCTTGCGTTTCCGGCACGGTGCCGGCCGGCGTCTCGGGCTTCCGCTCGCGCGAAAACAGCAGCGCGGCGAGCGGCAGGAGGAGGCAGAGGAGCATGGCCACGCAGAGCCAGACGCCGCGCCAGCCAAGCCATGCCGCGCCCGCCGTGAAGGCCAAGGGCAACAGCGCCTGGCCCGTGTTCAACCCGAGCGAGGCGAAGGAGACGGCCCGCCCCCGCCC
>NZ_LDQA01000035.1 GCF_001475935.1 Aureimonas ureilytica | reverse complement strand
TGGCCGCCGCGCGCGCGGCGATGCGCCGGGGCTCGACCAGAAGGATGCGGCCCTCGGGCAGGTCGTTCAGGAGATGCAGCGGCACCAGCGTCGTCTTGCCCGCGCCGGGCGGGGCGACGAGCACGGCCGAGCCATGGGCGGCGAGCGCGCGAGAGACATCGGGCAGGACGGCGGAAACGGGAAGCGTGGGCAGCGCGATCATGCCGGGCGTTTTGGCGGGCGGCGGCGCGCAAGTCCAGCGACGCGCGGGCCTTCGCGCCGTTTGTGCGACGAAAGCGTTCCGCCTGTCCGCGATCTTGCCAGACCCGTCGGAAATGGCCATGCGGGGCGCATGAGTGAGCACCCCGATCGCGCCGCCCCATCCCCGCGCCCCTATATCCGCCAAGACCGCGACGCCTGTCTCGCCCTGTTCGACGGCAACGTGCCGCGCTTCTTCGCCCTGTCCGAGCGCGCCGACTTCGCGCGCTTTCTGGATCGGCCGTCTTCCGATGGCACCTATCTCGTTCTGGAGCGCGAAGGCCGCGTCGTCGCCTGCGGCGGATTCGGCGTCTCGGCCGATGGCGCAACGGGCGAACTGTGTTGGGGCATGGTGGATCGCACCTACCACGGCCAAGGGCTCGGGCGCGCGCTGACCGAGGCGCGTCTGCGCGTGGCTGCGACGAAGCCCGGTCTTCGCCGCATCAGGCTCGACACGAGCCAGCACACGCAAGGCTTCTATGCCCGCTTCGGCTTCCGAACCCTGTCCGTGACCCCGGACGGCTACGGGCCGGGGCTGGATCGCTGGGACATGATCCTCGAGTTCTGATCAGATCACGCTCGCACCCACATTCACCGCCAGCGCCAGGATCGTCGTGTTGAACAGGAAGGCGAGGATCGTGTGGGCCAGCACGAGCTGGCGCATTCCGCGCGAGGTGACGGCGACGTCCGAGGTCTGGGCCGCTGCGCCCATGGTGAAGCTGAAATAGAGAAAATCGAGATAGTCCGGCATCGTGTCGCCACCCGGAAAGGCGAGGCCGCCCTCGGCCTTCGGGTCGCCGTAGAATTCCCCGGCATAGTGCAGCGCCATGACGACCTGCGTGATCACCCAGGACAGGAGCACGGTGACGCCCGCAAGCGCCAGGCGGCCGGGGCTATGGGTCGCGTTGTTGCCGAGGCCGTGCAGCTCGGCCGCAATGGCCCCGAAGCTTGCGAAGATGCAGAGGCTGGTGACGATCAGAACGGCGAGCCGCCCTTCGTCCTGCCGCCGGGCGCGGGCGCGCAGGAGGCCGAGATCGGCGCGCATCATCATGCGCCCGACCGAGAGGAGATAGGAGAGCACCCCAACATCCCAGGCGATCAAAGCGCGGGTCGAGCCGCGCATGGAATGGGGCAGGAGGGCGAAACTCGCGGCCATCAAAGCGATCGACACGAGAAGGCGCGGCCGGTTCTTCAGAACCAGCCCGAAGCGGCGCCAGTTGCGGGCGCGCCGGGTCGGCGAAAGCGGTGTCTGGCTCAAGGCTTCGACCTCCGCGCCCATTCCTCGGCCAATTTGTCCCCCCAGCCGGGATGCGGCTCGGCGATGGTGAAACCCAGCGCTCGCGCCGACGGGATGGCGGGGTCCCGCGCTTCCGCGCGCATCCGATCCGCCAGCGGGGCGGGGAGGGTCTTGGCGGCCAGCACGCTCGGGTCCGCCCAGCCGGCGAGATCGGCCTTGCGAAGCTGGGCCTCGGGCGACAGGAAGAAGTTGGCCGCGACCAGTGCCCCGGCGGGCTGGGCGGCGGCTTGCGGAATGGCGAGGAAATGCGTGCCGCCGATCATGCCGCCGTCGAACAGGAAGGGGCGGGCGGTGGTCGGCAGATGGCCCTGGCGGATCGCGCTGGCTGCGCCCATCGGGTTCAAGCCGGCCACGATGTCCACCTCGCCCTTGGCCAGAAGGTCGAGCGCTTCGCCGTCGCTCCAGGGAAAGGAGCGGCCCTCGTGCCAGCTGGCCGCGCGCAGCCGATCCAGAGCGCGCCAGAGCGGCGCGCTGACGCTCGAAAAGTCGCTCTCCTCCACCGGGCGCAGGAGAACGGAGGGCTCGTCCGCCAGATCGAACAGCATCTGTTCCAGAAAGCGCCGCTCCGTCAGGCTGCCGGGCGCGGGTAGGGCGACCCGGCCCTTGTGCGCTTCGGCATAGGCGACCAGCGCCTCGGCCGAGCGGGGCAAGCCCTCCACCGGGCCGGTGCGCGCGGTGTCGGTGAAGAAGGTCAGCTTTTGCAGGCCCCAAGGCGCGAGACGAAAATCGCTCGGCTCGCCCGCATCCGACAGGACGCTCGGTTGCTGTTCGAGATCGACGAAGCGCCAGTTGGGCAAACGGTCCGCAAAGGGAGCGGAGAGAAGGCCGGCCTTCATCATCGCGGGAAAGCCGTCGCCCTCGATCCAGACGAGATCGGGCACGGTTCCGCCCTTCGTCGAAGCGAGCGCCGACGCGGCACTCGCCTCGGCGGAAACCTCCAGCGTCACGCCGTAAAGATGGCTGAGTTCCCCCGACGCCCATTGGAGATAGGCGAGCGCGGCGGGTGGCGCATTGGGCACGGCGATCCGCACGCTGGTCCCCCGCGCCGCGCTCTCGACCCCGCTCCAGTTGGCAAGGTCGGGCAGCGGCGCGGCGCCGGCCGGCGCAGCCAAAAGGGCGAGCACGCTGACGAGAGCGACGCGGGCGGAGCGGCCCAGGCCCCAGCGCGATCCCCTCGAGCGGGCGGCGCGCCCGCTCGCTTCGACCCCACATTCCCCTTGCGCCTCGCGCTCCAAGCCTCGTGTCATGTGGCGGCGACCTTTCCTTGCAACGCGCACGCGGCCTCGTCCCGGTGCGGCGGGGCGGGAGGCCGGGGCGAGGCGGAAGGAAGTCTTTTCCCTTCCGCGCACCCTTGCGCTAAAGGAGGGGCAGGTCCGCGTGAAATCAACCGGCCGAACGCCCGCGCGAGGCGCGTGGGCGCTCTTCTTATCCATGAGGTTCCGCCGTGTCCGAAGCCCAGCCGCGCGATTCCCGCAAGACGATCGTCCTCACCGGCGCTTCGCGCGGCATCGGCCATGCCACGGTCAAGCGCTTCTCGCGCGAGGGCTGGCGCGTCATCACCTGCTCGCGGCAGGATTTCGCGGTGGATTGCCCCTGGCCGGCGGGCGCGGAGGACCACATCAAGGTCGATCTCGCCAACCCCGAGGATGTCGGCTTCGCAGTTTCGGAAATCCGCCAGCGGCTCCAGAAAAATGGCGGCCAGCTGAACGCGCTGGTCAACAATGCCGCGATTTCGCCCAAAGCCGAGAAGGGCGCGCGCATGGACTCGATCCGCACGCCGATGAATGTCTGGCGCGACGTGTTCCAGGTGAACTTCTTCGCGCCCATCATGCTGGCGCGTGGGCTCCACGCGGAACTCGCCGCCGCCAAGGGCTCGATCGTCAACGTAACCTCGATCGTCGGCAGCCGGGTGCATCCCTTCGCCGGCACGGCCTATGCCACGTCCAAGGCCGCGCTCGCCTCGCTGACACGCGAGATGGCCGCCGATTTCGGGCCGGACGGGGTGCGCGTCAACGCCATCGCGCCGGGCGAGATCGACACGGCGATCCTCTCGCCGGGCACCGAGAAGATCGTGGAGCAGATCCCGATGCGCCGGCTCGGCAAGACCGCCGAAGTCGCCGACATCATCTATTTCCTCTGCTCGGAACAGGCGTCCTATGTGAACGGTGCGGAAATCCACATCAATGGCGGTCAGCACGTCTGATCGACAGCAGCCGGGACGAGCGAGCGCCCCGGCTTGCGCGTCCGGTCAGCGCCGGCCCGAGCCGCCCTTCGGCCCGGTGCGCGCGTCGAGCGCGGCCAGAAGCAGGCTGATGCCGGAGATCAACAGCGAGATGCCGAGAAAGCTGCCGACGGCCCAGACCGCCGTGCCCGGCAGGCCGATCACGAGGAACAGCGCCAGCGCCACATTGACCAGCGCCGACACGACCAGAAGCACGAAGCGCCCGGTCGACTGGCGAAAGGCGAGGGCCAGCGGAAAGGTCGCGAGCCCGACCAGCAGGAAATAGACGGCAAGCGCCGTGGTCAGCGTCACCGCTCCGGCGAACGGGTCGAACAGGATGATCGCGCCGAGCAGCAGCGTCAGCAGCGTGAAGGCGAGATTGCTCCAGAACCCTTCCGCTCCGCGCATTCGGAAACAGGCGATCAGCCCGGCGAAGGCCAGGAGGATCAGGAGCCAGCCGAAGAAGAGCGTGGAGACGATGGTGGCGACGAAGGGCAGAAGCAGCGCCGCGATGCCGGCCAGCGCCATCAGCAACCCCTGAAGGCTGAAGGCGCGCCAATGGGCGTGGAGATAGCGCCGCATGTCCCGTCGTACCGTCGCTGGGTCCATGGGCGGATCGGGATCGAAACTCACATGCAACTCCTCTGGCCGATAGGCCATTTGGCCGGCAGGGCGCCTTCGCTGGGGAACATGCCCAAAGATCGCGGGAAAGCAAGTTCGGCCCATGCAGCCTGCGCGCTCATCGCGAGTTGGACGGCGCGCTCTGGCGGATCGCTCTGGATTCCCAATGGCCGCCGGGCGTCAATCGCGTTCCCTGGCAGGGGTTCGAAGGCCGGGAAAACCTCGAGGGGAGCCGGCGTAACGAAACGGGGCGGTTCAAACCAGCCGTCGTGTCGGCCTCCGGTCTATCCCGCAGGCTTTCAGGCTTGACGCCCCAGCGCGCCCACATGATCCAGCGCGCTGTCCAGAAAGTCGCCGAGCCGCTCGGCATCGCCGGGCCGCGTCAGCTGGCCGCTAGCGTCGATGGCCGTGCCCGCCTCGCCCAAGCGAAACTCGCGCGTCATCACCTCCGCGCCGAGATAGGCCAGAACGGTTCGCAATTGTCCAAGGGTTTCGCGGCCGCCCGTCGCGTCCGGTGCGGCGGCGGCCAGCGCCACCACCAGTCGGCGGAACGGATCGAGCGGGCGGTTTTCGCGCGCCGCCGCATGGGCGATCCAGTCGATCGCGTTCTTCAAAAGGGCCGGCATTCCGCCATGGTGCTCGCCGCTGACGATCAGGACCCCGTCCTGCAGGGCGATGCGCTGCGCCAGCAGCCAGGCATTCTGCGGCAAGGCCTCGTCCTTCCCGCCCTCGAAGAGCGGAAGCGGATAATCGGCGAGGCTCGCTGCCGTCAGCAGCGTGTTCGAAGCCGCCAGAAGCCGTGTCGCCTCGGCCGCGAGGCGCGATTCGGGCGCATCGGGCCGAGGCGAGCCGGAAAGAACGAGAAGGCGTGGGATCAATGCACCGCGCCCGCCGCCGCGAAGGGCGCGGCCTGCGAATAGATCCAGACGCGCGCCGGGGGGATGTTGTCCCACACGATCGGCGTCGAGGACACGTCGAAGACGCCGGCCACCGATTTGACCGGCGGCTTCCAGAGATAGGACAGTTGGGTCAGGTTGCCGCCCGGCATGAGACGGCGGAAATAGCGCGAGAACAGCGCCTGACGCTCCGCCTGCTCCATGTGGACGATCGGGATGGCGAAAAGGATGGCGGCGAACTTCGTCTCGCCATCGTCGCCGAGCGTGGCGTCGAGATCGAACCCGTCGCCGTGGATCACGTTCACGCGCGGAAAGCGCTCGCGCAGGGTCGAGGCGAATTCGCGGTCATATTCGATCGAGGTGATGCGCTCGGGCGCGACGCCGGCATTCAGAAGCGCGCGAGTGACGACGCCGAGACCCGGCCCGAGTTCGAGGATCGGCCCGTTCAGCTCCGTCGTCGCCGCGCCGACCATGGTCGCGCAATAGCGGGCGGATGAAGGAGCGACGGCGCCCATCTTGATCGGGTGGCGAATCCAGGTTCCGAAAAAGCGGGCGAGATCGGCGTTTCGCTCGTCCTTGTTCGTCGTCGCGGCGTCCGTGCGGCGTTCCATCGCCATTCCTCCCGGTTCGAGTCGCTTCTGCTAACCTCTCATACCGCCGGAATGAGACAAGCTTGATGACGCAAATGCGAAGGAAATGTTTTTTTAACCGATGGTGCCGGCGAGCTTGGGGCAGCCGCGCCGATAGACGAGAACGCGGGCAGGCGGAATGTTGAGCTTCACCCAGGGGCTGACCTCCACCTTCGCCTCGACGCGCTCGGGCCGAACCGGCAGCGCGGGCGAATAGGTGAACTGCACGAAAGGCGCGCCGACCGGCAAGAGATCGAGATAGGCATTGAGCGCGGCGCTGCGCTCGTCCTCCGGTCGCGCCATCAGGGGCAGGCTGGAGACGACGGCGGCCAGCGGGCGGCCGTTCAGCCAGGCATCGAGGTCCGCACCCGGTCGGTAGGCATCGCCCCGCAGGATATGCACGGCGGGGAACAGCGAGCGCAGAAGCGCGCAGAATTCCGGCGCGTATTCGAGACACAGAAGCCGGTCCGCTTCCACGCCTCGCTTCAACAGGGCGCGGGTCACGACGCCCGTTCCCGGCCCGAGTTCCAGGATCACGCCGTCTTCGCCGGGCAGGGGCACATAGGACGCCATGCGCTCGGCCAGCGCCTTGGACGAGGGCGACACGGCCCCGACCTTCAGCGGCTGGCGCAGCCATTCGCGCAGGAAACTGGCCTCGGCCAAAGGCGGCTTGCGGAGCGGGGTGGTCGACAGGCGCGGATCTCCCTCAAAGCGATCCGGCAGGACCCGTGTCGGGGCATGGCTCCCGGCGCGAGACACAGGCGCGGCCGGATCGACCCCACCTATGCCTGGATGATCCGCCCGAAGGGCGGGAAAGGGAGGGCAAGCCGACCCTTTCAGCGAAGGCTCAGTCGCTGAGGCCCTCGAAGAATTCCTTCATGCGCGAGAAAAAGCCGGTGGATTGCGGCGAATTCTCGGACGAGGAGATTTCTTCGAACTCCTGTAGCAGTTCACGCTGGCGACGCGAAAGGCTTTGCGGCGTCTCGATGGAAATCTGGATGAAGAGATCGCCCATCTGCGCCGAGCGCAGAACCGGCATGCCCTTGCCCTTGACGCGGAACTGCTTGCCGAACTGCGTGCCTTCCGGAACCTTGACCCGCGTCTTGGCCCCGTCGAGCGTCGTGACCTCGAAGGAGCCGCCGAGCGCGGCGGTGGTCATGGAAATCGGCACCTTGCAGAAGAGGTCCGCCCCGTCGCGCTGGAAGAATTCGTGCGGCTTCACCGACAAGAAGATGTAGAGATCGCCCGCCGGCCCGCCGCGCAGACCCGCTTCGCCTTCGCCAGCGAGGCGAATGCGGGTGCCGTCCTCGATGCCGGCCGGGATCGAGACCGAGAGATTCCGCTCTTCGGGCAGACGGCCTTCGCCGCCGCACTTGCCGCAGGGGTCCGCGATGATCTCGCCGCGCCCCTGGCAGGTCGGGCAGGTGCGCTCGATGGAGAAGAAGCCTTGCGCGGCGCGCACGCGGCCGATGCCGCCGCAGGTGGGGCAGGTGCGCGGCGCGGTTCCGGCCTTGGCGCCCGAACCGTTGCACACGTCGCACTGGATCGTGGTGGGCACGCTGATCTCGGCGGTCTTGCCGAGATAGGCCTCTTCCAGCGAAATTTCCATGTTGTAGCGCAGGTCCGAGCCGCGCTCGCGCCCGCCCGAATTGCCGCCCTGACGCCGGGTCTGGCCACGCCCGCCCATCATCTCGCCGAAGATGTCGTCGAAGATATCGGCCATGGAAGAGGAGAAGTCGCCGCGGAACCCACCGCCGCCGCCGCCGTTCTGGAAGGCGGCATGTCCGTAGCGATCATAGGCCGAGCGCTTCTGCGGGTCCTTCAGAACCTCGTAAGCCTCGCCGATCTCCTTGAACTTCGCCTCGGCGACGGCGTCGCCAGGGTTCTTGTCCGGATGATATTGCATGGCGAGCTTGCGGAACGCCGCCTTCAGAACCTTGTCGTCACAGGTTTTCGCGACGCCGAGCGTTTCGTAGTAATCGACCTTCACGGACACTGCTTCACCGTTCTCGCACCGAGTGGAATGCGGGATGGCCGCGCCCTGTCGCAAAGACGAGGCAAGCCGATCCCGGCGCGCGCCGCAAAGGCGCGTTCTGGCATGTAAGCGCTGTTCCGGCGCGTTACCATAGGCAAGGCTCGCGAGAAAGACGGCCGCGCGCGCCGCATGGCCGTATCGTAGCCACCTGTCATGTTTACGCCACGGCTCTCGGAATGGAAGCCGTGGCACGAAAAATCGAATAAACCCAGGCGCTGACCGCGATGTGTCAGGCGTTAGCGAGGCGCGCGGCAGGGGCGGTGCGGCGGTGCGTGCCCGCCAGAAGCGCGGCGATCCGGCCGTCCAGCGTATAGTGCCAAAGCAGCGCGACGAGGATCGAGGCCAGGATCGGCAGCACCAGATAGGCGTGGAAGCCGATCCAGCCCGTCGGCTCGATGACGCGCTTCCAAAGGATCGACAGGAACAGCGTCTCCATGACGGGATGCCAGAGATAGATGCCGAAGGAAACGCAGGTGAGCTTCATCGCTGGCGCCAGAGCGCGGGTGGAGTCGGGCCGCGCGCTTTCCGACAGGCCGATCAGGAGGATCGCGCCGAACAGAAAGAGAAGCGTGGCGTGGACGTCGATCTGCCACACCATGCAGGCGACGGCTAGTCCGAGGCTGACGAGGCCTGGCGCATGCGAGGTCACGTTCAGCGCGCGCCGGGTGACGAGAAGCGAGGCAAGGCCGCCGGCCATGAAATCGGCGAGCGCGCGGTAAGCGCCATAGGTGTCGGCTGTGGTCCAATGGCCGCTCGGGAAAAAGCCCGCGCGGCTGGCGATCTCCAGACCCACGACATAGGCCGCGAGCGTGAGCGTCAGGCCGAGCGCGCCGGCCCTGCGCACCACGAAGGGCACCAGCGGAAACAGGAGATAGCAGAAGATTTCCGCGCTGACCGACCAGGACGGGTAGTTGAAGGACAGCGCGTTCGTCGTGCCCCAGGCATGGATCGCCAGAAGATGCAGCGGCACCGCGTGGAGATCCCAACGCTCAGGCAGTTGAAGATGCACGAAGCCGGCGCGGCCGATCAGCGCCACGCCGACGAAGAAGGCGAGCGTCAGAAGATGCAAGGGGTAAAGCCGAGCGATGCGCCGACGCAGGAACGTCGCATAGGCCGGCAGCGTGTCGATGCGGTCGCCATAGCGGCTCATGATCACGAAGCCCGAGATCATGAAGAACATGTCGAGCAGCGGCAGGAGCCGGAACAGAAGATCGGTTTCCGTATAAGCGGCTTGGCCCGGCGCGAAGAACAGGAAGTGATAGGTCATCACGAGAAGCGCGGCGGCAAAACGCCAGCAATCGAAAATGCGGAAATGCATCGGCTTCGCCTCTCAGGGCCCAGTCCATCTCAGGTGCTGAAGGCCATTATAGACGGAAAGGGCTCACCCGGCAGTCAGAGTGGGAAGCTTACCTCGGGTTAACGTTAAGCCTTGCTTGGAGATATTGGTTTGACCTTCAGGTGGTGAAGGTCGGGCGGTGCCGCCTATGGGAGGCCGAGCATCCGCTCCAAACGAAAACAGCCCCGGCTCTTTCGAACCGGGGCTGCTGGTAGTGATAGAAGGAGATCAGGCCGACTTCTTGCGGCCGTCGTCCTGCACTTCCTCGAAGTCGGCATCGACCACGTCGTCATGCTCGGCCTTAGGCCCGCCCTGCGAAGCGGTCGCGTCCGCGCCGCCATCGCTCTGCGAGGCTTCGTACATGGCCTGACCGAGCTTCATCGAGACCTCGCCGAGCTTCTCGCTCTTGGCCTTGATGGCGTCGGCATCGGCGTCCGACTTGTCGAGCTCGGCGCGCAGGTCCGCAATCGCGTCCTCGATCGCCTGACGGTCGGCGGCCGAGACCTTGTCGCCATAGTCCTTGAGGGACTTCTCGGCCGAGTGGACGAGGCTTTCGCCGTGGTTCTTGGCTTCGACGGCGGTGCGGCGCTTCTTGTCGGCGTCGGCGTTGGCCTCGGCTTCCTTGACCATCTTCTCGATGTCGGCGTCGGAGAGACCGCCCGAAGCCTGGATCGTGATCCGCTGCTCCTTGTTGGTGCCCTTGTCCTTGGCCGACACGTTGACGATGCCGTTGGCGTCGATGTCGAAGGTCACTTCGATCTGCGGCACGCCGCGCGGTGCGGGCGGAATGCCCTCGAGGTTGAACCGGCCGAGCGACTTGTTGTCGGCCGCCATCTCGCGCTCGCCCTGGTAGACCTGAATGGTCACGGCGTTCTGGCCGTCCTCGGCGGTCGAGAAGACCTGGCTCTTCTTGGTCGGGATCGTCGTGTTACGGTCGATCAGGCGCGTGAACACGCCGCCCAGCGTCTCGATGCCGAGCGAAAGCGGGGTCACGTCGAGAAGGAGAACGTCCTTCACGTCGCCCTGCAGAACGCCGGCCTGGATCGCCGCGCCCATGGCGACGACTTCGTCCGGGTTGACGCCCTTGTGCGGCTCCTTGCCGAAGAAGCCCTTCACGACTTCCTGGACCTTGGGCATACGCGTCATGCCGCCGACGAGAACGACCTCGTCGATGTCATTCGGCGTCAGGCCCGCATCCTTGAGAGCGGCCTTCATCGGGCCGACCGTGCGCTGCACGAGATCGTCCACCAGCGCTTCGAACTTCGAGCGCGTCAGCTTCAGCGTCAGGTGCTTCGGGCCGGTCGCGTCCGCCGTGATGAAGGGCAGGTTGATCTCGGTCTGCGAAGCGGACGAGAGTTCGATCTTGGCCTTTTCGGCCGCTTCCTTCAGGCGCTGAAGAGCGAGCTTGTCGTTCTTCAGGTCGATGCCCTGATCCTTCTTGAACTCGCCGGCGAGGTAATCGACGAGGCGCATGTCGAAGTCTTCGCCGCCGAGGAACGTGTCGCCGTTGGTCGACTTCACCTCGAACACGCCATCACCGATTTCGAGCACGGACACGTCGAACGTGCCGCCGCCCAGATCGTAGACCGCGATGGTCTTGCCGTCGTTCTTCTCGAGACCGTAGGCGAGCGCGGCCGCCGTCGGCTCGTTGATGATGCGCAGGACGTCGAGGCCGGCGATGCGGCCGGCGTCCTTGGTCGCCTGACGCTGCGCGTCGTTGAAGTAGGCGGGAACCGTGATAACGGCCTTCTCGACCTTCTCGCCGAGATAGGCTTCCGCGGTTTCCTTCATCTTCTGAAGGATCATGGCCGAGACCTGGCTCGGCGAATATTTCTCGCCATGCGCTTCGACCCAGGCGTCGCCGTTGGAAGCGTTGACGATCTTGTAGGGCACGAGGCCCTTGTCCTTGGCAACGGTCGGGTCGTCGTAGCGACGGCCGATCAGGCGCTTGACCGCGAACAGCGTGTTCTCGGGGTTGGTCACCGCCTGGCGCTTGGCCGGCTGGCCGACCAGACGCTCGCCGTCGGTCGAGAAGGCGACGATGGAGGGTGTCGTACGCGCGCCTTCGGCGTTCTCGATCACCTTCGCCGTCTTGCCGTCCATGACGGAGACGCAGGAATTGGTCGTGCCAAGGTCGATACCGATCACCTTCGCCATATTCTTTTCTCCTTGTTGAGCGTGCAGCCCGGACCCCCGTTCGAGGCATTCCGAAAGGCGGCACCTAGCGGATTCGTCGTGTCGCCGAGGGGCGGGGATGATCCCTCCCGGCGAGGCTGGAGGCTATATATGAATGGGGCTTGAGGGGCGCAAGACACCGTTTCGATCGGCGCGCCACAGCTTGCGATTTTCCCGCTCCATACCCGCCTAACCATGGACGCCCAAAGGAAAACCCCCTTTTGCGCGAGCCTTGCGCAGGAACTTCGCCCCGAATTGTTCGCTTGGCTTGCGAACGGTCTTCGCCGCATCCGACGACGCGGAGGAGACGCCCACACAACAAGAAGGCGGAGCCATGCACAGTATCATCTATCTGATCGGCCTCATCGTGGTCGTTCTGGCGATCCTGTCGTTTCTCGGGCTGCGCTGAGGAGGTCCGGGATGTCATCCACGCACAATCCAACCGGCGCTGAGCGCTGGAGCGACGATCGCCAGACCCTGTCGCAGGCCGCCGAACGCGAAGGGCAGTCGGCCCGCAACGAGGCCTCGCAGGCCTCGGCCAGTCTGCGCGACGAGGCATCGAGCCTCATGTCCGAAGCGCGGTCCAAAGCCTATGGAACGGCCGAAAGCGGGAAAGCTGCCGCCGCCAGCAGTCTGGAGGATTTCTCCGCCGCCATTCGCAAGGCGTCCGACGAACTCGGAGAGCGCGACCAGTCCATGGCAGCCAACCTCGTGCGGCAAGTCGCGGGCGGGCTGGAGCAGGCCTCCGGCGCGCTCAAGGGGCGTGATCTCCAGGACGTGACGCGCTCGGTCGCGGATTTCGCCCGTCGCCAGCCCGCCGCCTTTCTGATCGGCGCGACGCTGGCCGGCGTGGCGCTGGGCCGCTTCGCCCGCGCCTCGGGCGATCATGCCGACGCGGACAGGGTGAGGAGCGCTCTTCCCACAGCTGAGAGCGAGCATTCCCATACGGGCTCCGGCGAAAGCGCCGCGCGCTACGCCTCGCACGGCGCGTCGAGCGGTCATGACACGACCGCCACCAGGACCAGCGGCAGCGCCGGCCATGTTCCCGGTGCCAGCGCCGTCACGCGGCCGCCCGCTGGTGCGATGGGCGCTTCGACGCCGGGGAGCCTTGCGTCCGGCATGCCCACCAGCGAAGCCATCGCATCGTCCGGCTCGTCCACGCTCGCCGCCGATCCGCTCGGCCCCGGCGCGCCGGATGCCGATCTTCTGTCGGGCGGCGCGAAATCCGGCTCGTCCGGCCGCACCGAGTCCCGCGCCGATCTCGGCGCGCCCGGCACATCGGGCTCCACCAACACGCAGAGCCTGACGGGCTCCTCCTCCAGCCTTCAGGGAGACAAGCGATGAGCGTCGAGCCGCGTGAAACCCGCAGCGTTCCCGATCTTCTGGCCGATGTCCTGCGCGAGGCGACGGAGCTATTTCGCACCGAGGGCCGCCTGATCCGGGCGGAACTCTCCGACAAGCTGAGCCAGATGCAACTGGCCGGCGGCTCGCTGGTGGCGGGCGCGATCTGCCTTCTCGTGTCGCTGATCATCCTCGCCGGCGCGCTGGTCACGGCGATGGCGAAATACATGGACCCCGCCTGGGCCGCGCTTCTGGTCGGCGTAATCCTCGCCGTCATCGGAGTCGTGCTTCTGGCCGCCGGCAAGAAAAGCCTCGAAGCCGTCAATCTCGCGCCCGAGCGTACGCTCGGCCAGCTTCAGAAGGACGGCCAACTCGCCAAGGAGCAGACCCGATGAGCCTCGAGACAGACCGCCTGGCCCGCGAGGCCGAAGATCGCCGCTCCAGCCTGGACGCCACGCTCGACAGCCTCAAGGGCAAGCTGTCTCCCGGCCAGATGGTGGACGAGTTCATGACCTATGCCCGCGAGGGGCAGGGCGCGGAGATGCTGCACAATCTGAACCGGCAAGTTCGCGACAATCCGCTGGCCCTCGGCCTGATCGGGGCCGGCGCGGCGTGGCTGCTTCTGGGTCAAGGCGCACGGTCGAGCCGCCACGGCCATGACACCGGCCGGTCGCCGGATCGCTATCCGTCTTCGCTCGGCGAGGGCACCGGCACGAACGGCGTCGTCACTCGAACCGGATCGCAGTCGGACGCTTCGCCGGGGGTGGCCGACCGGGCACGCTCGGCGGGCGGCGCGGTGGCGGACAGCACGCGCTCGGCCGCCTCGGGGCTGGCCGATCGCGTGTCCGGCGCGGCGGGTGCCGTGTCGAGCGGCGCATCGGCCGCCTCCGACAGCGCGACGCGGCTCACCCACGATGCGCGCGACGCCCTCGCCCATGCGGGTTCCTCGACCTATCGCAGCGCCTCGCATCTGGGCGATCAGGCCTCGTCCTACGGCCGCTACGCCCAGCGCTCGCTGCTCGACACCTTGCAGAAGGAACCGCTGATCCTTGGCGCGGTGGCGCTGGCGGTGGGGGCGGCCATCGGCGCGGCTCTGCCTTCCACCCGTGTCGAGGACGAGTTGATGGGCGAGGCACGCGATCGCCTGCGCGACGATGCGCTGGAGCGTGGGCGTGACATGGCCGGAGCGGTCGAGACCGCCGCCACCAAAGCCTACGAGGCGGGCAGCGCCGAGGCCGAGAACAAGGGGCTGAAGCCCTCCGACGGGTCGGGCGAGACGATCGCCGAAAAGGTCTCCTCCGTCGCCAAGGCTGCGGCCGGTGCGGCCAAGGAGGAGTTGCGCTCCGACGATACCTCCTCCTCGAAGGAGCGGCCGGCGATCTGACGCGCGGCAGGCTCCAGAAATGCAGAAAAGGCCGTGGGACTGCCCCACGGCCTTTTTCGTTGTGTCGCCTTCGCCCGGTTCGCGATCAGTTGTTGAAGAAGTCTCGGAACAGGGAACGGTCGCTTGCCCGACCGCCGGGCGCGGGGCCTTCCAGCACCGCGTCGGGCGGCAGATCTTCCGGGCGCACCACGCGGGCCGGCCCTTCGAGAACCGCATCCGGCGGCAGGTCGCCGCGCCGCACCGAGCGCGCCGGCGCGATGGGGGCGGGCGGACGCATACGTGCGGGCTCTCCATATTCGGGCGGCGGGCCGCCATACTGATCGTCGCCATAGGGATCGGCATACGGGTCGCCATAGGGATCGCGGCCAGCGGGCCGAGCGCCGTAGGCGTCGCGGGTCGGCAGATCCTGTTCCGGCCGGCTGGCATAGCCCCGGTCCTCGCCGCCGAGACCCTGGCCCTGATCGTGGCGCGGCTGCTGGCGGGGCGTTTCGCGATAGTTGGGCGTTTCACGGTAGTTCGGGGTTTCGCGGTAGCGCGGCATGTCGCGCACGGCCGGCGTCGGCTCGCGCGCCGCCACGGGCGCGTCCTGGTAGGTGCCCTCGGGGGAGGGCGCCTGCGCCGGGTCCTCGGCGGGCGGTGCGATGGCGGTGGGCTCGCCCGGCACGGTCTGGCCGTAAGGGTCGGTGCCGCCGGCCGGCAGTTCGGTGTTCTCGTAGACCGGATTGCCGCCCGCGTCATAGCCGATGATCGCGCCGTTCGGCTGCGCGCTCGCCACCGGAATATTGGCGGGGTCGCCGATCCGGTAATGGCCGGGCAGCGGCACGGCGGGCAGGCCTTCATGCGCGGCGACCATATAATCCTTCCAGGCGTCGGCCGGCAGCGAGCCGCCCGTCACCTGGCGCATCGGCTTGCCATTGTCGTTGCCGAGCCAGACGCCGGTGGTCAGATTCGACGTGTAGCCGATGAACCAAGCGTCCTTGAAATCCTGCGTCGTGCCGCTCTTGCCGGCGATCTGCCAGCCGGGGAAGGACGCGCGGCGGCCGGTGCCCGAGGTGACGACGCGCGTCAGCATGGCGTTCATCATGCCGACCACGTCCTGCCCGACGATCACGGGCGGCACCGCGTCGTCGCGCTCGTAGAGCACCTTGCCGGACGACGTAGTGACGCGGTTCACCAGATGGGGCGTTGCCAGATAGCCGCCATTGGCGAAGGGCGCGTAGGCGCCCGTCAGTTCCAGAAGCGAGACTTCCGACGTGCCGAGGCCGAGCGTGGCATTGTCCACCAGCGGCGACTGGATGCCCATGCGCTTGGCGGTGGCGATCACCGTCTGCGGCCCGAGATCCGCCGTCAGCTTGGCGGCGACCGTGTTCAGCGATTTGGCCACGGCATCGGCCATGCTGACCTCGCCGCGAAACTTGTTGTCGTAATTGGAGGGCGTCCAATTGCCGATGCGCACTGGCCCGTCATTGACGATGGTCTCCGGCCGGTAGCCGTGCTCCAGCGCCGTCTCGTAGACGAAGGGCTTGAAGGACGAGCCCGGCTGGCGCTTGGCGTCCACCGCGCGGTTGAACTGCGAGGTCGCATAGTCGCGCCCGCCCACGATGGCGCGGATCGCGCCCGTGCCGTCCACCGAGACGAGCGCGCCCTGCGACACGTTCTGGTTGGCGCGGTCGATCGTCTTGGCGATGGCCTGCTCGGCCTTCTTCTCCAGATTGAGGTCGATCGTGGTCTGCACCACGACATCTTCCTTGATCTCGCCGCCGACCAGAAGCGGTAGATCGCGCATCACCATATCGGCGGCGTAGTGCTGCGCGCCGGTCCAGAAGCTCTTGGGCTTGGTGGGCTTGGCGGCCTTGGCGGCGTCCGCCTCGGCCTTGGTGATCATGCCCTCGTCCACCATGGCCTGAAGCACGACCTCGGCGCGCGCGCGCGCCGCCTGCGGATCGCGCGCCGGCGACAGGCGCGAGGGCGCCTTCAGAAGGCCGGCGATGGTGGCGGACTCGATCAGCGTCAGTTCGTCGGCGTTCTTGTCGTAGTAGCGCCGCGCCGCCGCCTGGATGCCCGTCGCGCCCGAGCCGAAATAGACCCGGTTCAGGTACATCTCCAGGATCTGATCCTTGGTGAACTTGTGCTCCAGCCAGAGCGCCAGAATGGCTTCCTGCACCTTGCGCTGGAGCGTCTGGTCGGGCGTCAGGAAGATGTTCTTGGCCAGTTGCTGGGTCAGCGTCGAGCCGCCCTGCACCGTGTCGCCCGCCGCCATGTTCTGCGAAAAGGCCCGCAAAATGCCGATCGGATCGACGCCGTAATGCGAATAAAAGCGCCGGTCCTCGATCGCCATGACGGCCTGCGGCACATAGGGGCTGATCCGGTCGAGCGCGACCGCTTCGCCGCCCGTGGTGCCCCGATCGGCCAGAAGCTCGCCCGAAACCGAGACGATCTTGACGTTGGGCGGCCGGGCGGGAATGGCCCAGGCTTCCTGCGGCAGCTTGATGGCGAAATAGCCGATCACGGCCAGGCCCGCGAGCCCGCCCCAGAAGGCCAGAAGAAAGCAAAGCCGGATCGTGTGGCCGATCAGCGAACGGCGCTTTCGCGGACGGCGACCGAAAAAGCCACCCATGCCACCGCCGTCGCCGGTGCCGCCACCCTTGCCGCCGCGCCCGGAGCCACCGCCGCCGCGCCCGCCGCTGCCGAGATCACGCGAGTTGGTGTCGCGGCGCGTGGCGCGCCCGTCGATGTCGCGGGCAGCGCGTCGCCCGCCGCCTGCGCGACGCTCGTTCGAAGCCACCACGGCGCGGTCGTCGGCGGAGACGCGAATTTCGCTTTCGTCCGGTTCGACGTCGCCGCCGAAGGTCGGCTCGATCCGCTCGTTCTTGCGCCAGGCCATCCGCACCCCTTTTGTTTCGATCTCGCAGCGCGTGCAGCGCACGGCATGGCCTGTCCATGCGCGAGGTCCGCCGACCTTGCAATGGCATGAGGCGTCTGAACCCCGTCTGAACCCTTTGGAACCATGGCGCGGGGTCGAAGGCGCGCATGGCAAGGCCACCGCATGTCCAGCCTAAATGCGGCGATTTAACGGGGTCTTAAGGAAAGCTGCCGGGGTGTGAACGGCGCGCCGCCCCAAACGCAAGAGGCCCGGCTGGATCGCTCCGGCCGGGCCTGCTTGTCATGTCCGGGAGGCGTCGCTCAGAACAGGTCGAGCGAGAAGCGGTGCGACAGGCCGATACCGGCGAAGAACTGGTCTTCCGAGCCGACCTTCACGATCGGCGAATCCTTGGCGTCGCCCACCATGCGCTCATAGGCGGCATTGGCGTTGATGAACCAGTTGGGGCGGAACTCGTAGCGGGCCGAGCCGCGCACGCCGACCGTCTTGAAGCCGCCATCGGCCTCGTAGGCCGACAGGCGGCCGAAGGAGGCGAGGCTCTCGATCGGCGTGACCGAGAAATAGGTGCTCATGTAGTTGCTGTCGGCAAAGCTCGTGGTGGGGCCGAGCTTCAGCTCCCACGCCTTGGTCGGGCGCGAGATGAAATCGACGCCGGCATTGCCGACGAACCCGTCCGCCTCGCCGAAGGCATAGCGCGCTTCGCCGTAGATTTCGGCGTTGAACGTCTCGTAGATCGGGAATTCATAGCCGGCGCGCAGACCGACCTGATAGGTCTCGTCCAGCGCGCGCGTGCCGCGCAGCTCGGGATAGTCGGCCGCGTTGCGCTTGTCGATGAAGCGGAACGAGGGGGCCAGCTTGAAGCCGCCGTTCGTCTCCTCGCGCGAGCCGATCTCGAACAGGCCCGGCAGGTTCAGATATTGCAGCGAGACGATCGGGAAGCCCGAAACGATGTAGTCCTTGGCACCTTCATAGGCGGGCTGCGTGGACACGCCCGCGCCCAGCTCGATGATCAGGTCCGAATTGTTGGCGACGGCGACGGCGCTCGTATCGGGCGTGCCGTAGTCGGCCGCGGAGGCGGCCGAGGCGAGCAGGCCGAGCGTAACGGCAAGAAGGGTCGAGGCAAGACGCTGAGACACGAAAGACTTCTCCGGGTGCGGACGGATCCGCTTTGTCGCTATCATTAGCCCAATTCTTGCCTGGCTAACCCGTCTTTCAAGCGAATGGATCGCGTGCGGTGCATTCGGTGGTGCGGTCGTTACCTCGAAGACACAATTGCGCCTCGCTCACGTTTGCGTGTGGTTCCGCCCCGGTACTTGCGCGCCTATGACCCTGTTGATCCTCTTCGCTGGAGCGCCCCTGCCGGGAGGCTCTGGGTTCTGGGAGGAATCATGAAAGCCAGCTTCGTCGTCGCGGCCCTTGTCGCGACCTTTACCGCCGCGCCCGTCTGGGCGCAGGATTTTCCGTCCAAGCCGGTGACGCTGGTCGTGCCCTTTGCGGCGGGCGGCTCGACCGATCTCGTGGCGCGCACGGTGGCGCAGGCCATGAGCACGCATCTCGGACAGCAGGTCCTTGTGGATAACAAGGGCGGCGCCGGCGGCAATCTGGGTGCGAGCTTCGTCGCCAAGGCCGCGCCGGACGGCTACACGATCCTGATGGGCACGATCGCGACCCACGCGCTGTCGGCCTCGCTCTATGCCAAGCCGCCCTTCGACCCGGTGAAGGATTTCACGCCCGTCGCCTGGCTCGTCACGGTGCCGAACGTCCTGACCGTCAACAAGGACTATCCGGCCAAGGACGTGAAGGAGCTGATCGCGCGGCTGAAGGAAAAGCCCGGCGAAGAGCTTTACTCCTCGTCCGGCAATGGCACGCCGCTGCATCTCTCGGGCGAATTGTTCAAATCCATGGCGGGCGTGGACATGGTGCATGTGCCCTATCAGGGCTCTGGCCCGGCGCTGGTGGACGCGATCTCCGGCGCGGTGCCGATCAATTTCGACAATCTGCCCTCGTCCACCGAGCATATCCGCTCCGGCACGCTGCGCGCGCTCGCCGTCACCACCAAGACCCGCGCGCCGAACTTCCCCGATATTCCCACGATGGAGGAGGCCGGCGTTCCCGGCTACGAGACCAACACCTGGAACGCGCTCTTCGCGCCCGCCGGCACGCCTCCAAACGTCGTCGCCAAGCTCAACGAAGCGGCCAACGCGGCGCTGAAGGACGAGGCGGTGGCCAAGCGTTTGGCGGAGGTCGGCGCGACCGAAGTCGGCGGTTCGCCCGAAAAGCTCGCCGAACATGTCAAGACCGAGATCGCCCGCTGGAAGCCGGTGATCGAGGCATCGGGCGCGCGGATCGAGTAAGACCCGTTCCCGAAACGGCGGGCGGCGATTCGGGCCGCCTGCCATTTTAAGGGAACGCTCATGACGGTCACGCTGCACGGTATTCGCAATTGCGACACGGTGAAGAAGGCGCGCCTTTGGCTGGAGGCCAAGGGCGTCGATTACGCCTTTCACGACTTCAAGACGGATGGCGTGACGGAAGCTCAGCTTGAAGACTGGTGCGATCAGGTGGGCTGGGAGAAAGTCCTCAACCGCGCCGGCACGACCTTTCGCAAGCTGCCCGAGGCCGAGCGGACGGACCTGTCGCGTGACAAGGCCATCGCGCTGATGAAGGCCCAGCCTTCCATGATCAAACGCCCGGTTCTACAGCGCGGCGACACGATCACCGTCGGTTTCAAGCCCGAAGGCTACGCTCAGCTCTTCGGTTGAGAGGAGACGGGCGGGCGGATTTCGCCGCGCGCCCCTCCCGCGTCAGATCGCATGTTTGGTCGCGGCCGTTGCGGGATCGCCCGTGTTGGGCGTGCCGGCCGGCTCGATCAAGAGGAGATGGGTTTCCTCCTCCGCCACGGGGCAATGCTCGACGCCCTTGGGCACCACGAAAAGCTGGCCCGGCAGGAGCGTCACGTCGCCTTCGCGCATGCGGATGGTCAGCCGCCCCTTGAGGACGAAGAAGAAATCGTCCGTCTCGGGATGCGAATGCCAGACGAACTCGCCCTGCACCTTCACCACCATGACGTCATGGCCGTTGAAGCCGGCCACGACGCGCGGCGACCAGTGCTCGCCGAAACTGGCGAGCTTGGCGGCAAGATCGACGGGCTCCCGGTTTGCGGGCTCCCCGCTCATGCGCGCTTTTCGCCGAGCGCCGCCAGTACCCGCGCCCAGGAGCGCTGGCCCTTGGCGAAGGAACTCATCTCGTATTTCTCGTTGGGCGAATGGATGCGGTCGTCGCCAAGGCCGAAGCCGATCAGAAGCGAGGGCATTCCGAGCCGGCGCTTGAACTCGCCGACCACAGGGATCGAGCCGCCCATGCCGATCATCACGGCGGGCTTGGGCCATTCGGCCGAGAGCGCCTCGCGCGCCGTGCGCAGAACCGGCGAATCGAAGGGCAGCTGGATGGCCGGCGAGCCGCCATGCTCGTGGAACTCGGCCGTGCAGTCCGCCGGCAGGCGCTCCTGGACGAAGGCGCGGAAGCTTTCTCTGATCTTGGCGGGGTCCTGATCGAAGACGAGGCGGAAGGAGACCTTGGCATGGGCCTCAGCCGCGATCACGGTCTTGAAGCCCTTGCCGGTATAGCCGCCCTCGATGCCGTTGACCTCGGCCGTGGGGCGCGACCACGTCTGCTCCAGAACCGAGCGACCCTTTTCGCCCGAGGGCACTGACAGGCCGACCGAGCCGAGGAACTCCTTTTCGGAGAAGGGGAGCGTCGCCCAGGAGGCACGGACCTCCTCGGGCAGTTCCGGCACGCCGTCATAGAAGCCCGGCAGCGTCACGCGCCCGGCGGCGTCGTGGAGATCGGCCAGAATCTTGGCGAGCACGTGGATCGGATTGGCCGCCGCCCCGCCGAAATAGCCCGAATGCAGGTCCATGGAGGCGGCGCGGATCGTCAGCTGCTCGCCGACGAGACCGCGCAGGCCGGTCGAGATCGCGGGCGTTTCGCGGTCCCACATATTGGTGTCGCAGATCAGCGCGACGTCGGCCGAGAGTTCC
The DNA here is from genome assembly GCF_001475935.1 of Aureimonas ureilytica. Lineage (GTDB taxonomy): Bacteria > Pseudomonadota > Alphaproteobacteria > Rhizobiales > Rhizobiaceae > Aureimonas > Aureimonas ureilytica_A. Next base: position 29,562 of record NZ_LDQA01000035.1, on the reverse strand, counting down.
TCGCGGTTGGCGTCGAGGAAGGGCAGGAGCGAAGGCGAGCCGGATTCTTCCTCGCCCTCGAGGAAGATGGTGACCGTGACCGGCAGCGAGCCCGTTTCGGCGATGAAGGCGCGGCAGGCCTCCACGAAGGTCATCAGCTGGCCCTTGTCATCCGCCGTGCCGCGCCCGGTCAGGCGCTCGGTGCCATCCGGCATGGTGACGCGCCGAGGGTCGAACGGATCGTTGTCCCAGAGCGGCAGCGGATCGACGGGCTGCACGTCGTAATGGCCGTAGAAGAGAACATGGGGCGCGCCGTCGGTTCCCTTGCGATGGGCCACCACCATCGGATGCCCCGGTGTTTCGCGCACGGAGGCGTCGAAGCCGATCGCGGCCAGATCCTTCTGGAGCCAGTCCGCCGCGCGCCGGCAGTCGCTCGCATAGGCCGGGTCGGTGGAGATCGAGGGGATGCGCAGGAGATCGAACAGGCGATCCACCGAGCGGTCGAGATTGAGATCGAGACAGGACAGAACGCTGTCGAGACCGGCCATGAGGCCCTCCGCTGATCGTGACGGCGCGTCGCGCCGCCGGGATCGAACGGGCATAGCGCCTCGGGGCGCGAGCCGCAAAGGGAAAGGCGCCGAGGGACTACCGCGCTGGCTTTCGAAGCAGGATCGCCACGTTCAGGAGGAGGTTCATGAAGAAAAGCGTGGGGGTGACCCAATGACGCCAAGCCCAATCACCCGCCATCGCATCCCAGATCGCGCCGGAGAGTGTGGCGATGAAGCAGAACCCCATAAGGGCTATGATAAGCAAGCGCGTCTGTTTAGCCGTCATGAGCCCAGCCCGAACTGCCAGCCATTCATAGCCGGATCGAAGCGCGATCGTAATTTAGGAAGGCGTCAAACAGAAGAAGAGCCGTCGCGGACTGGAGGGGGGTTGTCGCGACGGCTCCTTCTGATAGAGCGGAGTCCCGAGAGGGGGGATGGGGACATTCCGCTCTGAGTTCGGCACAAAAGCGGGGGACGAGCTTTGGGGCCGAAAGCGGCGCTGTCGTGCGCCGTTGGTGATAAAATGCGCCTTAGGCCGTTTCCGTTCAAGGCCGTATGATCACGAAAGCGTGATCTTGCAATTAAACATTTGTAATTCCTTTTGGACCCGAAGCCGTCCTTGCTTTCTCCTAGGGAGCTTCGGCGATGATCCCTGGCCGCAAGCCCAAAGCATGTGGGTTTGGAGGGATTCCCGACCCGGTGACGGCGGACACCCGAGTGGCGCGATGGACAGGCCGCGCGGCGCGCGATACCACCTGACCCATGCAAAAGGGCGATCACCTCTTCCTCGTCGATGGTTCGGCTTACATCTTCCGAGCCTATCATGCGCTGCCGCCGCTGACGCGCAAGTCCGACGGGCTGCCTGTCGGCGCCGTGTCCGGCTTCTGCAACATGCTATGGAAGCTGGTGGAGGAATCGCGCGACACCTCGGTCGGCGTCTGCCCGACCCATTTTGCCGTGATCTTCGACCATTCCTCGACCACGTTCCGCAATGCGCTCTACGATGGCTACAAGGCGCATCGGCCGCCGCCGCCCGAGGATCTGCGCCCGCAATTCTCGCTGATCCGCGAGGCCGTGCGCGCCTTCGACCTGCCCTGCATCGAAAAGGAAGGCTTCGAGGCGGACGATCTGATCGCGACCTATACGCGCCTTGCCGTCGAGGCGGGCGGGGACGTCACGATCGTCTCCTCCGATAAGGATCTGATGCAACTCGTGGGCCCGAGCGTCATCCTCTACGACCAGATGAAGGACAAGCGCCTCGGCCCCGAGGACGTGCGCGAGAAGTTTGGCGTCTACCCCGAGAAGATGATCGACCTTCAGGCGCTGGTCGGCGACACATCGGACAATGTGCCCGGCGTGCCCGGCATCGGCCCCAAGACCGCCGCCGAGCTTCTGGAAACCTTCGGCACGCTGGAAGCGCTGCTGGAGCGCGCGGGTGAAATCAAGCAGGCCAAGCGCCGCGAGAACATTCTTGCCCATGCCGATCAGGCGCGCCTGTCGAAGCAACTCGTGACGCTCGACCAGAACACGCCGCTCGACACCTCGCTGGACGATCTCTTCATCCACGAGCCGGACGGCGAAAAGCTGGTCGCCTACCTGAAGGCGATGGAGTTCACCACGCTGACGCGGCGCGTGGCGGCCAAGCTCGGCACCGATGCCAGCGAGGTCGCACCCGCCCCGGTGACGATTTCCGACGCGCCGCGCGGCCCCGATCTCGACGCCGGCGGCGACACCGCGCTGGCGGGCGGGGGCGCGGAGGGCGCGATGCCGCTGACGCCGGCCGGGCTCGCCGCCGAGCGCCTGTCGGAGGCCGCCTCCACCCCGGTCGATCGTTCGCGCTACGAGACGATCCGCGACGAGGCTCGCCTCGAAGCCTGGATCGCCCGCGCTTATGACACGGGGCTTCTGGCCTTCGACACCGAAACCACCTCGCTCGACGCCATGCGCGCCGACCTCGTGGGTCTGTCCTTTGCCGTCGCGCCGGGGGAGGCGGCCTATGTGCCGATCGGCCATATCGGGGAGGGCAGCGGCGATCTCCTGTCAGGCGGCGAGGCGGCGGATAGCGTCGGCTTGCAGCTGCCACTCGGGCGCGTGCTCGATCTCCTGAAGCCGGTTCTCACCGACCCGTCGATCCTGAAGATCGGCCAGAACACCAAATACGATTATCTCGTCATGCTGCGCCATGGCATCGACATCGCCCCGATGGACGATACGATGCTGATTTCCTACGTGCTCGACGCCTCGTCCTCGCTCGAAGGGCACGGCATGGACGAATTGTCCGAGCGCTTCCTCGGGCATAAGCCGATCTCCTACAAGGACCTCTGCGGCACCGGAAAAGGCGCGAAACCGATCGCCGCCTGCCCGATCGACAAGGTGACGGAATACGCCGCCGAGGACGCCGACGTGACGCTGCGCCTGTGGCGCGTGCTCAAGCCGCGCCTGGTGGCCGAAGGGATGAGCTCGGTCTACGAGCGGCTGGAGCGCCCGCTGGTGCCGGTGCTGGCGCGCATGGAAGAGCGCGGCATCCGCGCCGACCGGCAGATCCTGTCGCGCCTGTCGGGTCGCTTCGCGCAGAAGGCGGCGGGGTTGGAGGCCGACATTCACATTCTGGCCGGCGAGCCCTTCAATGTCGGCAGCCCCAAGCAACTGGGCGAGGTGCTCTTCGGCAAGCTCGGCCTGCCCGGCGGCAAGAAAACCAAGACCGGCCAGTGGGCGACCGACGCGCGCCTTCTGGAAGACCTCGCCGCTCAAGGGCACGAACTGCCCCGCCGCATCGTGGACTGGCGCCAGATCACCAAGCTGAAGGGCACCTATACGGACGCGCTGCCGACCTACATGGACGAGGCGGACCGCATCCACACGTCCTATTCCATGGCCTCCACCACGACGGGACGTCTGTCCTCGTCGGAGCCGAACCTTCAGAACATTCCGGTCCGCACGCAGGAAGGGCGCGAAATTCGCACCGCCTTCGTCGCGCCCGATGGCCACAAGCTACTCTCGGCCGACTACAGCCAAATCGAGCTTCGCCTGCTCGCCCATATGGCCGACATTCCGCAGCTGACGGAGGCCTTCCGGCAGGGGCAGGACATTCACGCGACCACCGCGTCCGAGATGTTCGGCGTGCCGGTGGAGGGCATGCCCTCCGAGGTGCGCCGGCGGGCCAAGGCCATCAATTTCGGCATCGTCTACGGCATCTCGGCCTTCGGCCTCGCGGCCCAGCTTTCGATCCCGCAGGGCGAGGCAGCCTCCTATATCAAGCGCTATTTCGAGCGCTTCCCCGGCATCCGCGATTACATGGACCGCGTGAAGGCCTTCGCGAAGGAGGCCGGCTATGTCGAGACGCTGTTCGGCCGGCGCGCGCATTATCCCGACATCCGCTCTTCCAACCCGCAGGTGCGCGCGGCCGTCGAGCGCGCGGCCATCAACGCGCCGATCCAGGGCTCGGCGGCGGACATCATCCGACGCGCCATGGTGCGCATGGAGGACGCGCTGAAGGCCGAACGTCTCCAAGCGCGGATGCTCCTGCAGGTGCATGACGAACTCGTCTTCGAAGTGCCGGACGAGGAAGTGGAAGCGACGATCCCGGTCGTGCGCCGTGTCATGGAAAAGGCGGCCGAGCCGGTCGTGGACCTCGCCGTGCCGCTCGTGGTCGATGCCAGGGCCGCGGCGAATTGGGACGAGGCGCACTGACGAGCGGGTAAAGCTTTCGTTTCCATCGCCCGCGACATATCACCACAAGATTTTTAAAAGCCCAATCATTTGAACGGGATGGGTTTTGGAGCGCACAAAGGGAGAACCAGCTCGGGCTTGAAGTCGTTAGGGGTCGCGATATTCCCTTTCAACGCGCCGCCTTTCGCGGTGCTCAAGGACACGGCATGGATCGACCAGAAACCGACAACAGCACCGCGGGCATGCCCGACGGGATGACGACGGCCGCTCTGGCGAAGCTTCCGCTGGCGCTTGTTCTCACCAATCCGCATCTGCCCGACAACCCGATCGTCTATGCCAACCAGGCCTTCGCGCGCATCTCGCGCTACACGGTGGAGGCCGTTGTCGGGCGTAATTGCCGCTTTTTGCAAGGGCCGGACACCGACCCCAACGCCGCCGGGCTGATCGGCGCGGCTTTGCGCGAAGAGCGCGACATCACGATCGATATTCTGAACTACCGGGCCGACGGCACGACCTTCCTGAACCGGCTGATGATCACGCCGCTCTACGATGCGGGCGGCCAGCTTCAGTGCTTCCTCGGTGTGCAGCGCGACCTGTCTGGTGGCGTGAACGCGCAGGAGGACGGCCATGTCGAAACCGGCCTCGTGAAGGGCGATGCCGCGCTCGGCGAGATCCAGCACCGGGTCAAGAACCATCTGGCGATGATTATCGGCATGATCCGGATGCAGTCGCGCGCCCATACGAGCACCGAGGCCTTCGACACGCTGGCGCGGCGCATCGAAAGCCTCCAGCTTCTCTATCAGGAGATGACGGAGTCGGGCGTCGGCTCGACGCGCTCGCAGCGCATTCCGCTCGGCGCCTATATCAGCCGTATCGCCTCCACGATCGGCTATCTCGACGGGCGGCGCTCGGTGCGCGTCAATGTCGATTGCGATGCGATCGACATCAGCGTGGAGCGTGCGGCCCGAGTTGGCCTGCTCTTCTCCGAGCTTCTGACCAACGCCTTGAAACACGCCTTCAAGGGACGGGACGAGGGGCTAGTCGAGGCGCGGCTGAAGATGCTCTCCTCGGGCGTCATCCGCCTCACCGTGACCGACGATGGTATCGGCTTGCCGCGCGAGGCGCGCTGGCCCTATGGCGAGGCCGACAAGGCGCGCACCAGCCAGCGGGTGGACGAGGCTGTGGCACTCTCGGCCGACGGAGACATGGCGCGCGAGGTCGCCACGAGTCTGGCCGAGGCGACGGGCGGTAGCGTTCGACCGAAGGCCAGCGACGGTGAAGGGCAGAAGGAAAACGGCGGACCGCGCGGCGGTCTCGGCGGGCGAATCGTGGTATCGCTGGTGCGCGGGCTCGACGCCCGAATCGATGTCAGTTCCCACACGAGCGGCACCACCGTCACCGTCGATATTCCACGGGAGTCCCCATCCTGAGCCATGACGCCATCCTTCCCGCCGACGATCGCCTGATCGTCGGTCTCGACATCACCGGACGCGCCGAGGCCGAAGCCCTCGTGGATGCGCTGGGCGATACGGTTTCCTTCTACAAGATCGGCTATCAGCTCGGCTATTCCGGCGGCCTGCCGCTGGCGGCCGAGCTGGTGCGCATGGGCAAGAAGGTCTTTCTGGACCTCAAGCTCCACGACATCGCCAATACGGTGGAAAAGGGCGTCGCCAACATCGCCGCCATGGGTGTGACGATGACGACCGTTCATGCCTATCCGCAGGTGATGCGCGCCGCAGCGGCAGGCGCTTCCGGCAGTCCGCTCTGCGTCCTCGGCGTCACGGTGATGACATCGCTGGGGCAGGACGATCTGCGCGAGGCCGGTATCGAGATGAGCGTGGAAGATCTGGTGATGCGCCGTGGGACCCAAGCGCGCGACGCCGGGCTCGGCGGCATCGTCGCCTCGGCCGCCGAAGCGGCCGCGCTGCGCAAACTGATCGGCCCCGATATGGCCGTGGTCACGCCCGGCATCCGCCCGGCCGGCGCGGATGCGGGCGACCAGAAGCGCGTCGTGACGCCGGCCGATGCCTTGCGCGCGGGGGCCTCGCATCTCGTCGTCGCCCGCCCGATCATCGCCGCGCCCGACCCGCGCGCTGCCGCGCAAGCCATCTTGTCGGAAATGGCGGGAGTCTGACGGGCCGGATCGTGCGCCCCTGCCTGGCGGGCGGCTCGCCGCCTTGCCTCCGGCGGGGCTGGCGGGCCATCATGGCGGGAACTGCTTTCGAAGGGGGGAGGAGAGACCCATGCCCAAGGCCTATTGGATCGCCCATGTCGATGTGAGCGACCCCGAGCGCTATCAGGATTATATCGCGGCGGCCGCACCGGCGCTCCAGCGCCACGGCGCGAAGTTCCTGGCGCGGGGCGGGCCGTTCGAGCCGCTCGAGGGCAACACCCGCGTGCGCAACGTGGTGATCGAGTTCGCCTCCATGGAGGACGCGCTCGCCTGCTACCGCTCGGCCGAATATCAGACCGGCAAGGGGATTCGCGAGGCCGTGTCCACGGCCGATCTTCTGATCGTGGAAGGCGTCGATTGACGAGGCCCGGCCCGGCGTCCCATCGCATTCGCGGGATGGAGCCGGGCGATCTTCCGGCCGTTTGCGCCATCGCAGCGACGTGCGGTGTGGGTCTTGGCTCCGACGCTTCGTTCAAAGCGCTTCTGCCGCGCTACGAGGTTTTCGTCGCCGCCTTGGAGAATGGCCAGATCGCGGGTTTTGCCGCCGCCGCGCCCCTCTCCGTGCTGGCTGGAGAGGCCGACGGAGACGGGTCGGAAGGCTGTTTCTGGATCGGCGCGCTCGCGGTCGATCCCGCTCATCGTCGCCATGGGCTCGGCACGGCGCTGCTCGGCGCGGTCACCGCGCGAGCGAACTGGTTCTTCTGCCGCGCGCTCGGCCTCTCCGACGCGCGGGAGGCCAATGCGATCCGCTTTGCCGAGCGCCATCGCTTTCTGGCGGTCGATCCCGAAAACTGGACGCCAGCCCTGCGCAAGCAAATCAGCGCGCAATGCCCGGACGGTGCTTCCTTAGGGGAGCGACGCCTTCTGATCCGCTGGCTTTGATCCATTTCGGCGCCGGAGCTGCGCTCGCCATGAAAGGGCCGGGAACGAGGGCGCAAGGAAAAGATTGCATTTGACTGCTATAGTGGTGCCGAGGCCGGGGATCGACCCGGCCCGGACAAGGAGTGAGACGCTTGTACGAGCTCTATGAATGGAACCATGCCGTTCTCGCTCCCTTTCGAGCGATGGCGGACGCGACCCGCACCTTCTACCAGAACCCCATGAACCCGCTGGCCGGGACGGAAATGGGGCGCACGGTCGCCGCCATGGCGGAGCTGTTCGAGCGCACCACCCGCGTTTACAGCAAGCCGGAATGGCAGATCCACGACACGCTGGTGGGCGGGCTCCGGGTGCCGGTGGTGGACCGCACGGTGATGACCAAGCCCTTCGCGCGGCTGGTGCATTTCGAGCGCGCCCTGCCCAAGGAGCGTCCCGCCAATCCGCGCTTCCTGATCGTCGCGCCCATGTCGGGCCATTATGCCACGCTGCTGCGCGGCACGGTGGAAGCGCTCCTGCCCTATGCCGAAGTCTACATCACGGACTGGATCGACGCGCGCCTCGTGCCGCTGACGGAGGGCCGGTTCGACCTCGACGATTACGTCGATTACATCATCGAGATGCTGCATTTCCTCGGGCCGGACACGCATGTGATCGGCGTCTGCCAGCCGGCCGTGCCTGTCATGATGGCCGCCGCGCGCATGGCGCATGACGAGGACCCCGCTGCCCCCGCCTCGATGACCCTGATGGGCGGGCCGATCGACACCCGCGTCAATCCGACCGGAGTGAACCGTCTGGCCGAATCCAAGGGCATCGACTGGTTCCGCGACAATGCCGTGATGAAGGTCCCGTTTCCCCATCCCGGCTTCATGCGCGATGTCTATCCCGGCTTCCTACAACTCACCGGCTTCATGTCGATGAATCTCGACCGGCACCTGATCGCCCATAAGGACTTCTTCTGGCATCTGGTGAAGAACGACGGCGATTCCGCCGAGAAGCATCGTATCTTCTACGACGAATACAATGCCGTGATGGACCTCACGGCCGAGTTCTATCTCCAGACGGTGGAAGAGGTATTCATCAACCATTCGCTGCCGCGCGGCGAGATCACCCATCGCGGCCTTCGGCTCGACATGAGCAAGATCCGCCACACCGCGCTTCTGACGGTCGAGGGCGAGAACGACGATATTTCCGGCGTCGGCCAGACCCGCGCGGCGCAGACCCTCTGCTCCTCCATCCCCGACGACATGCGCGTCCATTATCTCCAGCCCAAGGTCGGCCATTACGGCGTCTTCAACGGCTCGCGCTTCCGCGCCGAGATCGCCCCGCGCATCATCGACTTCGCTCTGACGCACGGACTCCAGGCGCGCGAGCGCCGCGCCGCTCAGCCTTCCCCCGCATCCACGGACGCCAGCGGCTCGAAAGACGAGGTGCCCGACCCTGCGGACGCGGCGCCCGCGCCCGCGCCCATGGCCGAACTGACGCTCGCCCCTCCGGCCGATCCGATCGAGGAAGCGGCCATGGAGGCTGAGCATCGCGCCGCCGAACTCGACTTGCCTCACGGGGTGGACGAGGCGGCGAGCCCCGCCAAGGGCGCGTCGGGCCTTATGAAGGCACTACGCAAGGTCAAGCGGAAGTCGTGAGGGAAAACGGGGGCGGCGTTGAATCGCCCCCGCTTCGCCACCATCTCGATCTATGGGATCGCTGCCCGCTACCCATGGGCTTTCGGTTGATGGACACCACGACATGAAATCTCACGCCTTGATCCGCCCCGCCTGGACCCCTGCCACGATCGCGCTGATGGTTCTGGGCTTCATGGCCTATTGGCCGCTCGGCCTTGCCGTTCTCGCCTATATCCTGTGGGGCGACCGGCTGGAGGCCTTCCGCTTCGACGTGAACCGCGCGACCGATAAGGTTGTGGACGGGTTTCGCCGTTCGGGCGCCCGGATGCCGTTCCAGGCCGGCGCGACCGGCAATCTCGCTTTCGACGAATGGCGCGACACCGAGCTGAAGCGCCTCGACGAAGAGCGCCGCCGGCTCGACAATGCCAGCGCCGAGTTCGAGTCCTATGCGCGCGAACTGCGCCGCGCCAAGGACCGAGAGGAGTTCGATCGCTTCATGAGCCAGCGCGGCCGCCGCGCCGGCGCGGTGGATGCCGATATCGTTCGCAACTGATCTGACTGGCTCGTCGCAGACATCGAAAGCCGCCGGTTCGCCCGGCGGCTTTTTCGTATGCCTTCCAGCCTGTGTCGCAAGGCGCTAGAAGGAGGTCCGAATGCGCCGGACCGGCGTGTCGTTTCGTGTGTCCGAACGGGGCCTTGCGGCCGAAGAGACGGGATGTCGCGTTTTCTGAAATCCATTCTCCCGAAGGCCCGGAAACCCGCCTTGCCGGAGGAATTGCTTGTGGCCGAGCGGCGCGTTCCCCTGGAGGTGCGCGAGCATCCGACCGCGCGTCGCATCACCATGCGCATGACGCCGGGCGGTGGCGGGGTTCGGCTGACCATCCCACGCCGCACGGCGCGCGCCACCGTTCTCGACTTTCTGGAACGCCATCGCGGCTGGGTGGAAGAGCGGCTCGGTCCCGCGCCCCAACTGGTCTGCGATGGCGCGCGCCTGCCCTTCCGGGGCGGGGCGCTTCTGGTGGTGCACGATCCCGCACGGCGGCTGACGCGGCTCGATCCGCCGCCGCAGGAGGGCGGCGACTGGCGTCTTCATGTCGGCGGTGAGCCGGCCCATACGGCGCGGCGCGTCGCCGACGCCCTGAAGCGCGAAGCCCGGCGCGATCTGGAGGCGGCGGTGGAGCGCTACGCCACGCAACTCGGCCTTCGCCCGCGCTCGATTTCGCTGAAAGACACGACGAGCCGTTGGGGTTCCTGCACGGCCGACCAGCGCCTGTCCTTTTCTTGGCGCATCGTCATGGCACCGCCCTTCGTGCTGGACTATCTCGTGGCCCATGAAATGGCGCATCTCCGGGAGATGAATCACGGCCCCGGCTTCTGGTCGCTCTGCCGCGAGCTTTGCCCCGGCATGGACGCGGGGCGGGCCTGGCTGCGCACGGAGGGCTCCGGCCTCCATGCGGTTCGTTTTTCGGCGGGCTGATCGTCGCAAATGCATTGGCAAACCGGCGCTGCGCTTTACACTCGCCGTATTCCGAGGCGATAAGACTGTCTTTACACGAGCTTGAGCCTCACGGGCCGCTTCGATCGGCCGAACCGGGATGAACGCGTGACACGACCGCATATCAAGATCTGCGGACTGAAGACCGAAGCCGATATCGACACCGTGCTGGAGCGCGGCGGCAAGGAAATCGGCTTTATTCACTTCGCCCCGAGCCCGCGCCATCTGGAGATGGACGCGATGATGCGCCTGCGCGCCCATGCACTGGGCCGCGCCGCCGTGACCGTCGTCACCGTCGACGCCGACAACGAGACGCTGGCCCGCATCGCCGAGCGCATCCGGCCCGACACGCTGCAGCTTCACGGCTCCGAGTCTCCCGCGCGCGTCGCCGAGATCGCGGCGCTGACCGGCCTGCCGGTGATGAAGGCGATTTCCGTTTCGATGCCGCAGGATCTGGAGGCCGTCGCCCGGTTTCGCCCCGTCGCCGACCGGATTCTGCTGGATGCCAAGCGCCCCAAGGGCTCGGTCTTGCCGGGCGGCAACGGCGTGTCCTTCGACTGGAGCCTGCTCGACGCGCTCGGCGAGGACCGTCAGTTCCTTCTGTCGGGCGGCATCAACCCGTCCAACGTGGCCGAGGCCGTGCGCCGCGTTCGCCCGCAGGGGCTCGACGCCTCCTCGGGCCTGGAATCCGCCCCGGGTCGCAAGGATGCCGGCCTGATCCACCGTTTCTTCGACGCGCTCGACGCCGCTGCGCTGGCTGGCGCGTCCGATGCTTCCTCCAGCCTTGAGCGACGCTTCGCATGACCGAGATCCCGACCCCCAATTCCTTCAAGCTCGGCCCGGACGATGATGGCCGCTTCGGCCTATTCGGCGGTCGTTTCGTTGCCGAAACGCTGATGCCCATCATTCTGGACCTCGAAGCGGCCTACAAGGCGGCCAAGACCGACGAGAGCTTTCTCTCGCAACTCGCCGATCTCCAGACCCATTATACCGGCCGCCCGAGCCCGCTCTATTTCGCCGAGCGGCTGACGGAGCATTTCGGCGGCGCGCGCGTCTACTTCAAGCGCGAGGAACTGAACCACACCGGCTCGCACAAGATCAACAACTGCCTCGGGCAGATCTTGCTCGCGCGCCGCATGGGCAAGACGCGCATCATCGCCGAAACCGGCGCGGGGCAGCATGGTGTTGCCACCGCCACCGTCTGCGCGCGCTTCGGCATGCCGTGCGTCGTCTTCATGGGCGCGACGGATGTCGAGCGCCAGAAGCCCAACGTCTTTCGCATGAAGCTTCTGGGTGCCGAGGTGCGCGCGGTGACGGCCGGCGCCGGCACGCTGAAGGACGCCATGAACGAGGCGCTGCGCGACTGGGTGACCAATGTCGAGGACACGTATTACCTGATCGGCACCGCCGCCGGCCCGCATCCCTATCCCGCCATGGTGCGCGACTTCCAGCAGATCATCGGCGACGAAACGCGCCAGCAGATGCTGGATGAGACCGGCGCGCTGCCGGACGCCGTGGTCGCCTGCGTCGGCGGCGGGTCCAACGCCATCGGCATGTTCCGCGCCTTCCTGGACGATCCCTCCGTCGCGATCTACGGCGCGGAAGCGGGCGGTCATGGGATCGACGTGCCAAACGGCCATGCCGCCTCCATGAGCGGCGGCCGGCCCGGCGTGCTCCACGGCAACCGCACCTATCTTCTTCAGGACGAGAGCGGCCAGATTCTGGAAGGGCATTCCATTTCCGCCGGCCTCGACTATCCCGGCGTCGGCCCCGAGCACGCCTGGCTGCGCGACACCGGCCGCGTCTCCTATGTGCCGGTGACGGACACCGAAGCGGTGGACGCCTTCCATCTCTGCACCCGCATGGAAGGCATCATCCCGGCGCTGGAATCGGCCCATGGCCTCGCCCATGTCGCCAAGATCGCGCCCACCATGAGCCGGGACCAGTCCATCGTCCTGTGCCTCTCGGGGCGCGGCGACAAGGACGTTCACACGATCGCCAAGTCCATGGGGCTGGAAATCTAAGGACAAGCCATGCCGGCGATCTCGATCGACGTGACCTGCCCGGACGAGGCGACGGCGCGCGAGATCGCCGATGCGCTTCTGGGGCGGCGTCTGGTGGCCTGCAGCCAGATCGGCGCGCCGATCGAGAGCCGCTACTGGTGGAACGGGACGATCGAGCGGGCGGCCGAAGTGCCGCTTGTACTGAAAACGCGGGCCGATCTTTTCGAGAGCGTGGCCGCCGCGATCCGCGATCTGCACCCCTATGAGACGCCTGCGATCCTGGGAACGCCTATGCTGGCGGACGAGGCCACCTTGAGATGGATCGCGGACGCCTGTATCGCATCCTCTTGACGAACTCTGGATGACGAACCGGGCGCGAGGCTTTACCATGACGACACGCATCGAAACGCGCTTTGCCGATCTCAAGGCCGAAGGGCGGCCCGCGCTCGTGACCTTCATCATGGCGGGCGACCCGGACGGGGCGACGACGCTGGAAGTTCTCAAGGGCCTGCCGGGCGCGGGCGCTGATCTGATCGAACTCGGCATGCCCTTTTCCGACCCGATGGCGGATGGCCCGGCGATCCAGCGCGCCGGCCTGCGCGCGTTGAACGCCGGCGAGACGCTGGGCCGCACGCTGGAGACGGTGCGCCGCTTCCGCGAGATCGATGATCGCACGCCCATCATCCTCATGGGCTATTTCAACCCGGTCTATATCTACGGCGTCGATCGCTTCGTGGCGGATGCCAAGGCGGCGGGCGTCGATGGGCTGATCGTGGTCGATCTACCGCCCGAGATGGACGACGAGCTGTGCCTGCCGGCCGTGGAGGGCGGGCTGAACTTCGTGCGTCTCGCCACGCCCACGACCGACGAGAAGCGCCTGCCGGCGGTGCTCAAGAACACGTCGGGCTTCGTCTACTACGTTTCGATCAACGGCATCACCGGCTCCGCCGCACCCGACGCGTCGGCCGTGTCGGCCGCCGTTCAGCGCATCAAGGGCCAGACCTCGCTGCCCGTCTGCGTCGGCTTCGGCGTGCGCACGGCCGAGCAGGCCCGCGCCATCGGCCGCCATGCGGACGGCGTGGTCGTCGGCTCGGCGCTCGTCGCGGCCATGGAAGGCGCGGCGGAGGGCGGCACGCAGGCCGTGGTCGATGCGGTCTGCGGGCTCGTGCGCGAGTTGGCCGGCGGCCTTGCCGATCTGAAGCTTGCGGCGGCCTGAGCGGCACGCCATCTCACCCTTTCGCGCCCGCTGCGGGCGACACGCATTTCCGAGGGATCGCCCCGATGAACTGGATCACCAATTACGTTCGCCCCAAGCTGACCAGCCTTCTCGGCCAGCCCTCGCGCGAACTGCCGGAGAACCTGTGGATCAAGTGCCCGGAAACGGGCGAGATGGTCTTTCACAAGGATCTGGAAGCCAACCAGTTCGTCATCCCATCGTCCGACGTTCATATGAAGATCGGGGCGCGCGATCGCCTGACCCATTTCTTCGATGGCGGCGTGTTCGAGGAGATCGCGCTGGAAAAGGTGCCGCTGGACCCGCTGAAGTTCCGCGATTCCAAGCGCTACACGGACCGTTTGAAGGAATACAAGACCAAGACGGGTCTTGAGGATTCCGTGCTGGTGGCGGCGGGCGAGATCGAGACGCTGCCGATCGTCGCCGCCGTTCAGGACTTCGCCTTCATGGGTGGCTCGCTCGGCATGGCGGCGGGCGAGGCCATCGTCACGGCGGCCGAAACGGCGGTGGATCGCAAGCGTCCGCTGGTTCTCTTCGCGGGCTCGGGCGGCGCGCGGATGCAGGAAGGCATCCTGTCGCTGATGCAGCTGCCGCGCACGACGGTCGCGGTCGATATGGTGAAGGATGCCGGCCTTCCCTATATCGTCGTTCTCACCAATCCGACCACGGGCGGCGTGACCGCCTCCTACGCCATGCTGGGCGATGTCCACATCGCCGAGCCCGGCGCGGTGATCGGCTTTGCCGGCGCGCGCGTCATCGAGCAGACGATCCGCGAAAAGCTGCCCGAAGGCTTCCAGCGGTCCGAATATCTGATGGAGCATGGGATGGTGGACATGGTGGTCCATCGCCACGAGCTGAAAGGCACGATCGCGCGCCTTCTGAAAGTTCTGACCAAGACCCCGGTCGCGCTTTTGCCGCCGCCGCCCGAAAACGACGGTGCGGCTCCGGCCGAAGCCGACGCCGCCTGACACCCGGAGCGCCCGTGACATCCGTTCCAAGCCTTGCCGATCAGGAAATCGGCAAGCTTCTCGAACTGCACCCGAAGGGCTTCGACCTGAAGCTCGACCGGATCTTGCGCCTTCTGGACGATCTCGGCGCGCCGCAGCTTCGCCTGCCGCCGACGATCCATGTCGCGGGCACCAATGGCAAGGGCTCCACCTCGGCCTTTTCCCGCGCCATTCTGGAGGCGGCGGGCCGTGCGGTGCATGTCCACACCTCGCCGCATCTGGTGGACTGGCGCGAGCGCTACCGGCTCGGCCAAGCAGGCGGTCGGGGCGAACTCGTGTCGGACGAGGAACTGGCGGAAACGATCCGCCGTGTCGCCACAGTCAATGCGGGCCGGCCCATCACGGTGTTCGAGCTTCTGACGGCGGTCGCCTTCGTGCTCTTTGCCGAACATCCGGCCGATGCGACGGTGCTGGAAGTCGGGCTCGGCGGGCGCTTCGACGCGACCAACGTGATCGAGACGGCGGCGGTCAGTGTCGTCACCGCGATCTCGCTGGATCATCAGGCTTTCCTCGGGGATACGGTCGAGAAGATAGCGGGCGAGAAGGCCGGCATCTTCAAGCGCGGCGTGCCCGTGGTCATCGGCCCGCAGACCAGCGAAGGGGCGCTCGGCGTCCTGCGCCGCGAGGCGGAGCGGACCGGCGCGCGCGTTCATGTCTATGGGCAGGATTTCCTGGCCTTCGAGGAGCATGGCCGCCTCGTCTATCAGGACGAGCGCGGGCTGATGGACCTGCCCATGCCGCGTCTGCCCGGCCGGCACCAGCTCGGCAATGCGGCGACGGCCATCGCGGCGCTGCGCGCGGGTGGCTTCGACCCGCCCCAGGCCGCGATCGAAGCGGGGCTGACGCGCGTCGAATGGCCGGGTCGTCTCCAGCGCATCACGTCGGGCCGGCTCTTCGATCTTTGCGTTCCCGGCTCCGAACTTTGGCTGGATGGCGGGCACAATCCCGGCGCCGGCCTCGTCGTGGCCGAAGCTCTGGCCGATCTGGAAGACCGCACGCAGCGCCCGCTGTTTCTGATCGCGGGGATGCTGAACACCAAGGAGCCGGTCGGCTTCTTCGAAGCCTTCGCCGGCATGGCGCGCCATGTCTTCACCGTGCCGATCCGCTCGTCCGACAGCGGCCTGTCGGCGGAGGAGCTGGCCGATGCCGCGATCGACGCGGGGCTGGAGGCCGAGCCCTGCGACAGCGTGGAAGAGGCGATCCGGCTGGTCTCCACCGGCTGGCAGTCGAGCCCAGCGCCACGCTTTCTCGTCTGCGGCTCGCTTTATCTGGCGGGCGATGTCCTGCGCGAAAGCGGCCTCGCGCCGCGCTGAGGAACTTGGACCACGCATAAAAAAGCCCGCGCACCGCGCGGGCTTTTGACGTTTGGGGCTTGGTCGATCAGGCCGCGACGTTGGAATTGATCCAGGCGACAAGCTTGGACTTCGGGGCCGCGCCGACCTGAACCGAGGCCTGCTCGCCATTCTTGAAAAGCATGAGCGTCGGAATCGAGCGCACGCCGAACTGCGCGGCGAGGTCCGGGTTCTCGTCGATATTCACCTTCACGATGTCGACCGCGCCCATCTCTTCCGAGATTTCCTCGAGCGCCGGGGCGATCATCTTGCAGGGGCCGCACCACTCAGCCCAGAAGTCCACCACGACGGGCTTGGCGTTCTGCAGAACGTCGGACTGGAAGCTGTTGTTGTCGGTCTTCTTGGTGGCCATGGTCAGGCTCCGGTGAAGGCCGGGCTTTAAAGCCCGGCGAGGGGAGGGGGAATGGGTGCGACTCACGTGAGACGCTCCCGTTCTGTCGTCCATAGGTAGATGGGCCGAGGCCCCTCTTCAAGCCGAGCCCTTCGCGCCGGCGGCTTGGCGGGCCCGCGCGGCAATGGCGCGGTCCATGGCCTTGGCGCTGATCTCCACCAAGACCGGCCCCTCGGTGTAGAGCAGAGCCGCCCGGATTTCGGCTTGGGGATAGAGTGGCTTCAGAAGTTCGCGATAAAGCGCGAGCTGCAGGACATAGGGCGGCGGCACGTCCTCCGGCGTTTCGGTGAACACTCTGTTCGTCTTGTAATCGAGAATGCGCACGATCCCGCCCTCGACGCGGAGCCGGTCGATCGAGCCGTTCACGACATAGGAATGGCCGCCGAGTTCCAGCCGACCCGAGACGGAAACCTCGGCGCGGCTGCCTTCCGCGAAATAGGGGGAGAATCGCGGATCTTTCAGGAGACCGCAGGCGCGGTGCAGCACGGCTTCGCGATCCTCCCGCGTCAGGAAAGCACCGGCGACGTCCAGGAAGAGGCGCGCGCGCGCTTCGCGATCGTCCGGCGCGATGTCGGGCAGGATTTGCAGGAGCTTGTGGACCAGCGTGCCACGCCGGATGGCGACGCCCGGCTCCCGTCCGCCGCCCAGAACCGGCGAAAGCGCGTCCGGCGTCAGCGCCTCGTCCGGCTCGCGCGGCTGGATGTCGAGTTCCTCCAGCGTTTCGATGCGATGCGCGCCGCCGGCCGTGGACGGAGCGAGCGGGCGCGGCGGGGGCGGCTCTTCGGGCAGCGGTGACAGGTCGAGTTCACGCGAGGGCGCGGCGGGCGGGGCGAGGGCGGCCGCCGCCAGCCGGTCCCGCGCGGGGTCGGCACCCAAGCGCAAGGCGAGGCGCTCGCCCGTTTCCGTGTCCTTGATCTCGCGCGCATGGGGGGCGAGGGCGCTTTCCACCCGTTGCAGCCAGGAGGCGGCGTCCGGCCCGCGTGTGCCCGACAGGCCGCACACCACGAGCCGGTCGGCCGCGCGTGTCATGCCGACATAAAGAAGCCGGCGATATTCGTCCTCCGCGAGAGCGCGCTCGCGCTCTTGCAACGCGCGCACCACGTCGTTGCGCAGGGCCGATTCCGGGCACCAGAGAAAGCCAGGCGGCTGGTCGGGCGCGAGACCCGGCATATCGCCCCATTCCAGGAGCTTCGCCCCATGGCTGTGGCTGAACGGCGCAGAGCCGGGATCCACCAGAAACACGACGGGCGCTTCCAGACCCTTGGAGGCGTGGGTCGTCATGATCCGCACTTCGCCGCGCCCGCCTTCCATCTCGCGCTTGATCTCGGGCGGCGAGGCTTCGAGATCGGCCAGAAAAGCGTCGAGCCCGCCGCGCCCGGCCGATTCTTCGGCCAGCGCCAGATCGAGAAACGCGTCCACCACATCGCCCGCGTCGCGCCCCAGCCGGGCGACGAGCTGGGCGCGTCCGCCCTCCGGCCCCAGAATGCGGGCAAAGAAGGTGAAAACCGATTCGAAACCCGCGCGCCGGCGCAGCTCCTCCAGCCGCTTGAAGGCCGCGCTCGCCTTCACCAGCAGCGCCTCGCGCGCCGCGCCCTTCACGAAATCGGGCAGGCGCTTGTCGGCATCACGGAAGGTCAAGAGGCGCAGCGCGAGATAGAGCGGCTCGGGCCGGCCCTCGTTGCGGCGCGACAGGGCGAGCGCCATGAGGTCGTCGTCGGAAAAGCCGAAGAGCGGGCTCTTGAGCACGGCGGCGAGGGACAGTTCGTCCTCGGCGTTCGACACGGTGCGGCCGAGCGCGATCAGGTCCGACACGGCAATATGCTGCGTGATCACGAGCCGGTCCGCGCCCGCGACGGGAATGCCGGCTTCGCGCAGCGCCGCGCCCATCGCGCCCACGAAGCCGGAGCGCTTGCGCACGAGAACGAGCACGTCGCCCGCGCCCAGCGCGCGCCGCTCGCCCTTCACGCTGATCGGCTCGCCGATCCAGCCCTTGATCGTCTCAGCGATCCGCCGCGCCAGCCGGTTGGCCGGCGAGGCTTCCGGCTCGTGGTCGATCGGGTCGAGCCAGTCGTCCGACTCCGACTTGGCCGAGGGGATCAGCGCTGGCCAGACCTCGATCAGCCCCGGCTCGGCCCCGCGCGCCGAGACATGGACGGGCGGCTCGCCGCCGAAGGTCAGGCCGCGCCGGTCCTCCGGTTCGGCGAAGACCTGATCCACCGCGTTGAGAACATCGGCCACGGAGCGGAAGGAGCGATGCAGCTCGACCCGCTCGAAGGGCAGGCCGGCGGCTTCCGCGAGGCGCTGGAGGTTCAGCCGCTCATTGGTGAACATGGCGGGCGAGGCGCCCTGGAAGGAGTAGATCGACTGTTTCTCGTCGCCCACGGCGAAGATGGTGCGCGGCATCTTGCGGGCCGTGCCGCCGGCGAAGAATTCCTCCACCAGCTGGCGCACGACCTCCCATTGGCGCGGGCTCGTATCCTGCGCCTCGTCCACCAGAACATGGTCGATGCCCTGATCCAGCTTGAAATGAACCCAGCTCGAAGCGTCCGAGCGCAGGAGAAGATCGGCGGTGCGCACGATGAGGTCTTCGAAGTCGAGCCGCCCGCGCTTGCGCTTGAGCGCCTGATAATCGCCCTCCAGCTTCTCGGCGATGGTCAGCGCCGCGCGGCTGGCGCGAAACAGGCGCAGCGTCGCCAGCCGCTCGCAGGCCGCGTCCATGAAGTCGGCGGCTTCCTCCAGCCGGTCGGCGAAATCCGGGAAGGCGTCGGCCACGGCCTTGGTCGCGACGGAGGACGGCTTGTAGCGCCCGCCATCCTTTTTCTGCACGATCTCGCGCAGCGCCTCGAAGCGGCGCGCCGGAGTTTCGGCGGCCTCGAAAAGGTTGAGCTTCTCCACAAGCTTGGCGTCGGTCGCCTTGACCGAGCGCGCGGCGGCCTCGGCCAGCGCCTCGCGGAAGCTTTCCTCGAAGCCCGGCGGGTCGATGGCTCCGGCGAGGATCGTGTCCTCGTCGTCGCCCTCCCTCAAGCCCAGCGCCTCGCGCAGGCGCGGCACCGCGCCTTCCACGCCCCCCGTGGAGGCGAGATGGCGGCGGATGCGGTCACGCTTGGCGACGATCTCGCCGAGTAGCGCGTCGAGCCCCCATTCGCCCGCCAGCGTCAGCGCGTCGGCAAAGGCGAGCGTCAGTTCGGCGCGCTCGGGATCACCTGGTTCGTCGGTCGAGCCGGCGACGAACATGCGCCGGGCCTCGCCCAGAAGCAGCGCGCTTTCCGTCTCGTCCATCACTTCGAAATGGCCGGGAATATTGGCCTCGATCGGGAATTGATGGAGGATCGCCTCGCAGAAGGCGTGGATGGTCTGAATCTTCAATCCGCCCGGCGTTTCCAGCGCGCAGGCGAAGAGCCGGCGTGCCCGCGCGATGCGCTCGCGCGAGGGGCGCTTCTGCTCCAGGGCCTCCAGGGCGCGGCCGAGCGCGGCCTCGTCCATCGTCGTCCAGGCCGCGAGGCGCGAGAAGACGCGCGTCTGCATCTCGGCGGCGGCGGCCTTGGTGTAGGTCAGGCACAGGATGCGCGAGGGCTCGGCACCCGACAGGAGCAGGCGCACCACGCGCTCGGTCAGAACATGCGTCTTGCCCGAGCCGGCATTGGCCGCCACGAAAACGGAAAGCGCGGGGTCGGAGGCGATGCGCTGCGGGTCCGCCGCCGCATTGAGCTTGGGCGTCAGGACGTTCATTGCGCCTCTCCTTCCTCGGCCGGGCCGGCGACCGACCATTCCCGCGCCCGCGCCAGATGGTCGTAGGGACCGGACGTATCGCCCGCTAGAAACGGACGGGTGCGCGAGGGATAGGTCTTGTCAGCGGCGCGATAGGCCGCGACGAGCCGGCGGAAGCTGGCAAGCGCGGCGGTGGCAAGATCGTCGCCCGATTGCGGCTCGCCCGTGCGCCCGCCGCCATGAGCAAGCCGCTCGTCGTAGAACTCGCGCTCGCGCAGGCGCACATAGAGAAGATCGGCGACGGAGGAGACCGGCCCCAGCGCCTCGAACCCGCCGAGCCGCGCCATGGCGGCTTCCAGCGGCAATTGCGGGGCAAGCAGGGTGCGCGCCTGTTTGACGGACGGGTGTGTGCCGGTCTTGTAGTCCACGATCTCGATGCGCCCGTCGCGCAATCGGTCGATGCGGTCAGCATAGCCCGTCAGCGTGAAATCGAGATCGGGAAAGGCGACTTCGCCGCGAATCTCGGTGAAGCTTTCCGCGATGCCGGGCGCGCGTTCGCGCTCCCATTCGATCATGTTGCGCGCCAGCGTTTCCATGCGCGGCCACCAGATGGCTTCGATTTCGGCCGGCAGCTTTTCCCGCTCGAACTCCTCCCGCGCGATGGCGAGAAGCTTCGCCTCGGCGTCCTCGGCGGCTGGGTCGACGCCCTCGGCGACGAAGCGATGCAGAATGGCGTGGTAGAGATTGCCGCGCTCGGGCGCGCCGGGCGCGCGCAGCATCTCGGGCAGCGGGTCGAGCCTGAGGATGCGGCGGGCATAGATCGCATAGGGATCGCGCACCCAGGTCTCGACCTCGGTGACGGAGGCGCGGCGCGGGCGCACCTCCAGCGGCGGGCAGGGCTCCGGCCGGCGCGCGTGCGCTTGCGGCTCCACCGCGTCCAACTGGCGCGCATGGTCGAGATAAACGCGCCCGCGCTCCAGAAGCTCGGCCTCGCCCGCCTTGCCGGCGAGCGTCAGGATGCGCTGGAGCCAGCGCGAGCGGATGGCCGGCGAGCCGCCCGAACGATGGGCGCGCGCCATGATGACGCGCTGATTGCCGAGCGCCATCCAGAGATCGTGCGCGGCCAGGCCGATGCGCCGCTCGGGCGGGTCGAGCGCGATTTCGGTGCGCATGACGCGCGAGAGAAAGGCGTCGGAGCGTGCCGCGCGCGGCCAGACGCCCTCGTTCAGGCCGCCCAGGATCATGACATCGACATTCTGCAGGCGCGCTTCCAGCGCACCCCAGACGAAGACCCGCTGCGACAGGCCACCGCGCGGCTGCACGGTCACGTCGTTCATCAGGGCGCGCACGACATCGGGCAGCTCTTCCGGACGGAAGGCAAAGCCGGTGTCGGGCGCGGAGACGAGCGAGCGCAAGAAATCGCGCAGCGCAATGCCGGCTTCCTCGGCGTAGAGGTTGGTCGGCTTGCCGCTTTCGTCACGGCCCAGGGCTTCGAGAACCCGCGTCAGGCAGACGGCATAATCCGCGATCTCGCCTTCGCCATCGTTGCGCAGGCCCGCCAAGGGCTTCAGCGCCTGTTCCAGCGCCTCGCAGAGCCGAGCTGCCTTGTCGCGATCCTCGTCGGACAGAAGGCGCACGGGGCGGGGCGCACGCGAGCCCGGCGCCTCCGCCTCGGCGCGCCGGCGCTGGAAGAGGCTCGCCAAGGCCGCGCCATCGGCCGTGCCCGTTCCGCCGCGAAGGGCGATGAGTTCCACCACACGCGCGGCATCACGTGCGTCCGCCGCCGGCAGGCCGAGGCGCAGGAGCGGGTGCTTGAGAAGCGAGAGAAGCGCGACGGGATCGCCGGGCTCGAGAGCCGCGGCGAGGGCCAACTGCGTGAAGGTGCCCGGCGGCGTCGCCCAAAGCGGACGGCCGGCGGAATCGTTGGCCTGCACACCGAACCGCTCCAACTCGGCCTCGACGCGGCGGGCGAGGTTGCGGTCGGGCGTCGTCAGCGCGACGGTCGCCTCGGGGTCCGACAAGGCGTCGCGAATGGCGACCGCGATGGCCAGCGCTTCCTCGCGCTCGTCTGACGCTTCGATCAGTTCCAGCCCGTCGAGTGCCGTCCGCCCGTGTTTTGTGGCCTGCTCGGCCCAGAGATCGGTGGTTTCGGCCGGGCGCAGCGCGTCGGACATGAAGCGTTCGCGTGCGAGGAGCGGGTCGCCCTCGTCCGGGGCGAGGGAATGGACGAGATCGCGCCCGATCAGCAGGCCGCCGAGAATGCGGCGCATGACGTGCTGCGGGTGGCCGGGCGCGGCGATGGAGCGCTTGGCGTCGATCGCCTGGAAGCTCTCCTCATCCAGATGGCAATCCACCCCCGGCAGGATCAGCGCGCCGTTCGGCAGATTGGCGATGGCCTGAAGGTAGCGCACGGTGGAGGGGGCGGTGGCGGTGGTGCCGGCGACGATGATCGGGGCCTTGGGCTGCGCCCGGCGCAGGCGCTCGGCCTCCGCGTCGAACCAGCGTACGCGCGCGGCGGCGCGGTCCTGCATTCCGCGCTCTTCCAGAATCGCCGGCCATTGCTCGGTCAGGATCTGGAGAAAGGTCAGCGTCAGCTGCCACCATTCGGCCAGCCGGTCGGGCGCGAGCTGGGCCAGTTGGCCGAGGCCCGCTTCCTCGTTCACCGCTTCGTCCAGAAAGGCGCAAAGGTCTTGCGCGAGATAGAGCGCGTCGGCGCTGGAGGCGGGCAGGATCAGCTCTTCGCCGGCCAGGAGCCGCAGCGACGCGCGGTTGAGGCTTTCCTTCCAGATGCGCACGAGCCGGCCCAGAAGCAGCCGGCGCTCCAGAGCGGTCATTTCCGCGATGAGTTCCGCCCCCGGCCCTTCCTCGAACAGGGCGCTCGGGTCGTCGGCATCGCCCAAGGGGTGGATGCGCGGCAGGATGGCCGCCGCGCCGCCCAAGCGTTTGGCGAATTCCTCGCCGAGCGAGCGCACCGCGCGGCGCGTTGGCACGAGAATCGTCAGTTCCGCCAGAGCCAGCGGATCGTCGGCGAAGCTCAGGCCGGGCAGAAAGCGGCCGGACAGGATGCCGTCCGCCAGCGTCGGCAGGAAGGGCAGGCCGGGCGAAATGGAAAAGACGTTGGGGCGCATGGCCTTAAGTCTAGCCGACATGGCCGGTGAAGACCAAGCTCCGGCACGCCGCAATCCCCCACCGCCTATCGCAAGGGCGCTGAGGAGCGTCCACGGTGCGCGGCCACAAGTGGAGCCGGCGGGGGCCGAACCGCCGGCTTCGCGTTCTCATGATTTGGCTGGCCGCCCCGCTGGGGCCGGCGTCAGGCGTTCTGAACGCGCGTGGCGCTGGCCGCGAAAGCGGCTTCCGCGTCGTGGATCGCCTGCGGCGTGCCGACGGTGAGCCAGAGCCCGTCCAGCCGCCCGCCGAACAGGCGTCCGTTCTCGATCGCCGTGTCGAAGACGCGGTTGAGCGAGAAGCTTTCCTCGGGCAGGCACTTGAAGATATCGGGCTTCAGGATGCCGGCCCCGGCATAGATGAAGGGGCTCATGTCCCGTTCGGCGACGCGCTGCAGCCGGCCTTCGCGGTCCATGGTGAAATCGCCCCGTCCGTCATAGCCCGTGGCCTGCCGCATCTCGGCGATCAGCAGCAGCATGTCCGCTTCCGCCGGGTTCCAGAGATCGGCCAGAAGATCGAGATTGTCGCGGTAGCCGTCGATCCAGAACGTGTCGGAATTGATGAGATAGAAGGGATCGGAGCCTAGATGCGGCAGGGCGCGCACGATGCCGCCGCCCGACTCGAGCAGCTTGTCGCTCTCGTCGGAGATGATCACTTCCATATCGCGCCGCTTGCGCAAATGCGCGCGCAGAAGGTCCGCCATGTAGTGGACGTTGACCACCACCCGCTCCACGCCGTTGCGCGCCAGAGCATCCAGCCCATAATCGATCAGCGCCTTGTCGTTGATTTCGACCAGAGGCTTGGGGATCATCGAGGTGATCGGGCGCAGGCGCTTGCCGAGACCCGCCGCCAGGATCATCGCCGTCCTGGGCTTCGGCGCGCGGCGCGGCGGGCGGGCGTGAAGGGGCGTCGGGGCGAGGGTCTGAAGCGTCATAAGTCCTGCGTTCGGGCGGCTGTGTCATCGAGAAGAGCCCAGTCCCGGTAGAGAGCGGCGAGGTCGCCGAGAACCGGATGCATCAGGCTGCGCTGAAGATAGGATTGAATACGCGGAATGTGACGCAGGTATTGCGGCTTGCCGTCCCTGCGAAACAAGCGCACGAAAATTCCCAGAATCTTCGTGCTCCGTTGCGCACTCATGATCGCATAGTCTTGCGCGAAACGCGCGCGATCGAAAATCCCATCCTGGGCTGCTCTAAGACCGATATAATGATCGAGCAGGCGCTGTTCCAGTTCGAGCGGCATATCGACCCGCGCGTCCTGCGCCAGTGACGCTACGTCATAGGCCGAAGGGCCGATCATCGCGTCCTGAAAGTCGAGGATCGCGACCTGTTTCAGACCGGCCTCGTCCGGCCGCCACACGAGGTTCGGCCATTGCAGATCGCGCAGGACGATGGCGGGCTCGGCATCGCCCAACCGGTCGAACAGAGCGTTCCAGACAGTTTCGAAGCGCTGGCGCTCGGCCTCATCCGGCAGACGGCCGCGCAGATGCGGCCAGTACCAGTCCAGAAGCAGGCTGACTTCGATGGACAGCGCGCCCCGGTCGAAGGGCGGGACGACATGAACGGCATCGCCCAACGCCGGCAACTCGCGGCGCGGCGGGTGCGCGTGCCAATGCGCCAGCGCGGCCATCGTGGCCTCGTAGCGCTCTGGGATGGGGCAGTTGGTTTCATCCAGCACGATGCCGCGCCCGAGATCGGACATCAGCACGAAGCCGGCATCGAGGTTGGCGTCGAGAATCGCCGGCGCGCCGAGGCCCGCCTCGCTCAAGGCGCGGGCGATGGCGACGAAGGGCAGAACCGTTTCGGCCGTGTGCGCGATGCGCGCATAGGGCAGGCCATCGCGCACGGGCGGGCCCAGAACCAAGGCCGGCGAGTCCATGAGGATCATCGGCCCCGCGCCATGCGCCGCCACGCTCTCGTAGCGGCGGGCCGAAGCGTCGCCCTGGAACGGCGCGCGGTCGGCTTCGGCAAAGCCGGCCTGCGCGAGAAAGTCCCGCGCCGCCAGCGTGCGAGCCACGCGCTTGGCCGCATCCTCCGTCGCGCGGATATGGGCCGTCCGCCCGCTCGCCGGGCCGTCGGTCAGTTCGATGTGAAGGCTGGCGCTTGCCAGCGTGTCCGGCGCGCGCTCGGGCCATTCCACCAGAACGAGCCCGGTTTCCACGGCCTCTTCGAAGCCGAGTTCGTCCAGCTCGCTTTCGTCGCCGAGGCGGTAGAGATCGAAATGCGTGACTTTCGGCCGGGTCTCGTAGATTTGCGCCAGCGTGTAGGTCGGCGAGGGCACTTCCAGCGCGGGGTCGCCCGCCAGCGCCCGGATGAAGGCGCGGGCGAAATGCGTCTTGCCGGCGCCGAGATCGCCCGAGAGCGCCACCACGTCGCCCTGTTTCAGGACGAGCGCGAGGTCGGCGGCCAGGCGCGCCGTCGCCGCCTCGTCCGGCAGGGTCCGTTCGAAAGCGGAACTCAGCCGGCTCATTCGGCGGCGAGATCCCGCTCCTGCCGGCGGAGCGGGAAACGGCAGGTCACGACCGCGCCGCCCTTCGGGCCGGAGGAGATCGTCACATCGCCGCCATGCAGCTCCACGAAGCTCTTGACGATGGAAAGGCCGAGCCCCGCGCCCGACTGCCGGCCACCGGCCGGATCGGTCTCGAAGCGCTCGAACATGCGCTCGACATTGGCGGGCGAGATGCCGGGGCCTTCGTCGGCGACGGCGAAGAAGAGATTGTCGCCCCGCCGGCGCGCAGTGAGGCGCACGGTCGAGCCTTGCGGCGCGAAATTGGCCGCGTTGGACAGAAGGTTGAAGAGAACCTGCGTGACGCGGTGCCCATCGGCGCGGAAGCTCGCGCCGGCCTGCGCGATGTCGATGTCGAGCCGGATGTCGTTGTCGCGAAGCCGCTCGCTCACCGCCTCGGCCGCGTGGTCCACCGTATGGGCGATGTCCACGTCGCCCAGATCGAGATCCATGATCCCGGCGTCGATCGTGGCCAGATCCAGAATGTCGTTGACGATGGTGAGCAGTGTCGTGGTCGAGGTGCCGATATAGTCGAGATATTCGCTTTGGCGCGTGTTGAGCGGGCCGGTCTCGGGCGAGCGCAGGAGCGCGGAAAAGCCGATGATGTTGGTCAGCGGCGAGCGCAGCTCGTAGTTCACGTGCTGGACGAAATCGTTCTTCAGACGCGAGGCATGTTCCAGCGCGTCGTTCTTCTCGCGCAGCATCCGCTCGGCGCGGCGCGCGTCGGTGATGTCGGAGAAGGTGAGCATGGTCTGCCCGTTGGGCAGGGGCACGATGCCATAGGCCTGCACGCGCCCGTCGGAGAGTTCGAACTCGCCCGATTGCGCCTCGCGCGGGGCTTCGTCGAAAGCGGTGACGGCATGGGCGAAGCCGGTCCAGCTGGCTTCTGGCTCCGAACCATCGGCCGGGCGGCGGATCGTGACCGTCGCGGTGGTCGCGAAGGCGCGGACATGCGGCTTGGCGTCCAGAAATTCCTGCGACAGACCCCAAAGCTCGGCGAAGATCGGGTTGGACAGGCGCAGGCGCCCATCCTGGCCGAACACCGCGACGCCTTCCCTGAGATAGTCGAGCGTTTCGCCCTGAAGGCGCACCAGCGTATTGAGGCGCGATTCCAGTTGCAGCTTCTCGGTCAGGTCTTCGAACACCCAGCTCGCGCCGCCAGAGGGCTCGGGGCTGGTGAAGACGCGCAGCGTGCGCCCGTCCGTCAGATGCCAAAGCGCGTCGGTCGGCTGCGTGGCGCGGTGCGCGGCCTGGATCTCGGCCTTCACGTCGCGCAGCGGCCGATCGTCCGGGAGAACGCCGACGGAGCGCAGATGGTCGAGGATCGATACGAGATCGGGCGCGCGGTCCAGATAGGTCGCCGAGAGGTTGAAGAGCTTGGCGAAGGCGGAATTGTGATAGGCGAGCTGCGTCTTGTCGTCGAAGCGGGCCACTGCCGTCGTCAGATGGTCGAGCGTTTCGGAATGCGAGCGCACGGTCTCGCGCAGCTCGCGCCGCACGCTTTCGGTCTCGGAAATGTCGATGGCAAGGCCCGCCGAGCCGAAGGGGCCGGCCGCGTCCACCACCAGGAAGTTGCGCCGGTCGGCGTCCACCACGGCGCTGAGCCGGTTCAGGAAGCGGCCCGACTGCGCGCGGCCGGCGACGATCTGCGCGCGGTCCTGCTCGTTGAGGAATTCGGTCTGTGCGTCCACGGCGGAAATCACGCCCGGCGCGTCCACGGCGCGCGCGTAGGCGTCGTTGACCCAGACCAGCCGCTCGTCCTCGCCGCGCAGCCACATGGGCAAAGGCGCTGCGTCGAAGAGTGCCTGCATGGTTTCGATCATGCCATTGGCGCGGTTCTGTTCGAGGCGCAGCGTCGCGATCTCCTCGCGCAGCCCCGACAGCGGCGTGAAGCGTACCACGGCGAGCGCGCCGGCCGTGCGGCCCGCGATCTCCAGAACATGGCCGCCGGCCGATTCCACTTCCATGCGGAAGGCTTCGGCGCGGTTGCGCAGCTGCGACAGGGCGCGGATCAGCTCGCGCGCTTCCTCGGGGGCCATCCAGCCTTCGAAGTCGAGAAAGGCGGCCGTGTCCTGCGGCGCACCGAAGAGCTTGGGCAGCGTGCCGACGAGATCGGGCGCGCCGGAGCCACTGAAGACGAGAAGGCGCTGATTGTCATCGGCCAGAAGCGTGCCGCGCCGATCCGCCTCGTTGAGCGCGTCGGACAGGTCGGCGCGCAGGCGCTTGTTCTCTTCGGCGGTCGCGGCCTGCTGGCGGATCAGCCAGACGGCGGCGATCATCGCCGCGCCGATGGTGAGGCCGATCAGCGCGAGGTTGAGCACCGTTTCGGGGCGCATCGCCCCGGAGGCTTCCTCAGCCCGCGCGCTCGTGACGCCGAGCGCCAGAAGCAGCGCGGGCGCGCCGCGCAGCACCCGGCCGAATCGCGTGTCGAGCATAGACAGAAAGCGGGTCGCCGAACCCGCCTTCATCATGGATTTCAGTCGTGTCATCCCCCGTCCTTCTCCGCCGCCTTTCGAGAAAAGACAGTTGTCCCCGTCACCGACGCCCCGCTCCCCAACGGGGCGACGATTCGTAAAACTTAAACGGTGGATAACCTCAGAGAAAGCGCAGGAACGGCACAGACGTTAAAAAAGAAAATACGCCGAAGGGGTTGCCTTCGGCGTATTCGACCCCTGCTTGTGAGGACCCCGAGTCGTTAGTACCGGTAGTGCTCAGGCTTGAACGGGCCCTGCGGTGTCACGCCGATATAGGCGGCCTGCTCGTCCGACAGGGTGGAGAGCTTGACGCCGAGGCGGCCGAGGTGAAGGCGCGCGACCTTCTCGTCCAGGTGCTTGGGCAGCACATAGACCTTGTTCTCGTATTTCTCGCTTTTGGTGAAAAGCTCGATCTGCGCCAGCGTCTGGTTCGTGAACGAGGCCGACATGACGAAGGACGGGTGGCCCGTCGCATTGCCCAGATTCAGAAGGCGGCCTTCCGACAGAAGCAGCATCCGCTTGCCATCGGGGAAGGTGACCATGTCGACCTGGGGCTTGATGTTGGTCCAAGTCAGGTTGCGCAGCGAGGCAACCTGAATCTCGTTGTCGAAATGGCCGATATTGCCGACGATCGCCATGTCTTTCAGAAGGCGCATCGTGTCGAGCGTCACGACGTCCTTGTTGCCGGTGGTGGTGATCACGATGTCGGCGGTGGGGGCTGCGTCCTCCAGCGTGACGACCTCGAACCCGTCCATCGCCGCTTGAAGCGCGCAGATCGGATCGACTTCCGTCACCTTAACGCGCGCGCCGGCGCCCGCCAGCGAGGCGGCCGAACCCTTGCCCACATCGCCATAGCCGCAGACCACCGCGACCTTGCCGGCCATCATCACGTCGGTGGCGCGGCGGATGCCGTCCACCAAGGATTCCTTGCAGCCGTACTTGTTGTCGAATTTCGACTTGGTCACGCTGTCATTGACGTTGATCGCGGGGAAGGGGAGGAGGCCCTTCTTCTGCAACTGGTACAGGCGGTTGACGCCCGTGGTGGTTTCCTCGGTCACGCCCTTGATGGCGTCGCGCTGGCGCTTGAAGAAGCCGGGCGAAAGCGACAGGCGCTTCTGGATCTGGCGGAAGAGGATTTCCTCTTCTTCGGAGCCGGGGTTGGACAGGACGTCCTCGCCCGCTTCGGCGCGCGCGCCGAGCAGGATGTACATCGTGGCGTCGCCGCCATCGTCCAGAATCATGTTCGCGGGCTCACCGTCCGGCCACTGGAACAGGCGGTCGGTGTAATCCCAATATTCGTCCAGCGTCTCGCCCTTGACGGCGAAGACCGGCGTGCCGGCGGCCGCGATCGCGGCGGCGGC
>NZ_LDQA01000034.1 GCF_001475935.1 Aureimonas ureilytica | reverse complement strand
TCATTCGGGGGCTATTTCAGGTGGCCGGGCGGTGGACCATACCATCCGCCCGGCCGCTTGATCAGAACTCGACGGCGAAGCGTGCCGCAACGCCGCTCTCGTGCGCATCCGAGCCGAACTGACCGTTGTAGCTAACGCCCAATTTCGTCTTCGGGGCGATATTCACATCGAGACCAAGGTCGAGAAGCGCAGCATCCTTGGCGATCGGAACGCCGGAGACCGTGAACCTGTTGCCCGTCGCGAAGGACAGGACCGTCTGCGGGGTCTCATCGCCATAGCTGTGACGCCAGCCGACCATACCCTTGGCCGAAACGGTCACGCCGCCGAGATCAAAGTCCCTCGCGGCGCGGAGGCCGAGCGTCGAGAAGGTGGCGTCGCTGGTCTCGTTCTGCCCAGACAAGGCGGCCGCTCCACCCTGCTCGGAGAAGCTGTCGGTGCCGAGACTGACATAGGCGAGATTGGCGAAAGGATCGAGCCTGACGCCGCCAAGGTCAAGACGGTAGCTGACTTCACCGAAGACTTGGGCCGTGCCAGCGTCGTAGCTGCTCGAAAGGCGATCGGAGAACCGGGCGAAGCCGACGCTACGTTCCGTGTCGATCTCGTTCCAGCTATAGGATGCGCCTGCCTTCAACCCGAACTTCCCCTGCTCCGTGCCGGCATAGGCGCCGACGTGGTAGCTGGTGACATCGGCCGAGGACATCCGCTGGTCGGCATCGAAGGAGGAATGGCTGTAGCCGGCCATCAGCCCGATCCGCACTCTTTCGCCCATGAGGCCGTCAGTGCCAACGAGGATACCGCTGGTATCGCGATCGAGCGAGGCGGCATTGCCGTCACCGTCGGTCTGTCCCCAGGAGCCGTAGCCCGTCATCCAAGCGCCGAGACCGTGTCCCATGTCGACCGCGCCCCCTTGCGTAGCCACGTTGCCGGCAGGTGTGCCGAGAACGTTGCCGAGGCGGCCGAGCATCGCATCGCGCAGGAAGCGGGAGCTTTCGATCAGCCCGGTGCTGACCGAGGGATGGATTTCACCCGAAAGCTGGTCGAAGGCCGCTCTGGCATCGGCGGCCGTCGCCGAGAACAGGATGGTGTTGTAGAGCGCCTGGCTCGGAGTTCCCACCGTCTGGTCGAGGCTGTCGAGTGCCGAGGCCGCGGCGCTCTGGTTCGAAGTCGCCGCGACGCTGTCGAAGCGGCGGCCCTTGGCGAGAAGGAGCTGCACCTCCTTGGCGCTATAGAGGACTTTGGAATCGATGAAAATCGAGGCCGGGAACGGATTCGCAAACTGACCGCTGACGGTCCCCGCCGTCAGGATCGTGTAGAGCTGGCCGTTCAGATAGCTGAGGCTCGGATCGACCCGCACGTCCAGCGCGGCATTGTTCAACGTCGCCGTGCCGGAAACGTCGATCCGGTCGGATGCCTGGTTCGGACCGAGTTCAACCTGATAGGTCGAACCGGGGGCGAAGTTCAGGTCTCCGGCAACCGCGAGGCGACCGATCGAGTTGCCGGGCGCGATCGTGGCGCCGGAGGCGAGTTTCGTCGTGGCGACCGTGCCGTTGCCCTTCAGGATTCCGCCCGAAAGGACGTTCATCTGGCCACCGAGCTGACCATCGACCGAGAGGGTTCCGGCGAGATTTGTCGTGCCGGCAAAGCCCGAACTGTTTCCGGTGAACTTGAGGATGCCGGGGCCTTGGACGGCGAGCGTACCCGTGCCGGAAAGGGTGCTGGCATAGGTGCCGGCGCTTGCCTGATCGAAGACTAGGGCCGCGTTGTTCGCGATATTACCTTGGAGGCTCGTCGTGTTGCCGACCAGCCTGCCGCCCGATATCGTCGTGCCGCCGCTATAGATGTTCCCGCCCGTCAGCGTCAGCGTGCCGGCGCTGGCCTTGGTCAGGGTACCGGTGCCGGACAGGTTGCCTGCATAGGTGCCGTCCGTGGCCTGATCGAAGACCAGGGCGGCGTTGTTCACGATATTGCCCTGGAGGCTCGTCGTGTTGCCGCCCAGCGTGCCGCCCGAAATCGTCGTGCCGCCGCGATAGATGTTTGCCCCCGTCAGCGTCAGCGTACCGGCGCCGCTCTTGGTCAAAGCACCGGTGCCGGACACGGTGCCGGCAAAGGTTCCGGCGGTTGACTGATTCACCGCCAGCGTCCTGCCGCCGAGGACGATCGCGCCGCTGCCGGTCAGGTTGACGATACCGGTCGTGTCTGTGGAGATACCGGAGATGTCGAGCCCCCCGTTGACCGCCACCGAGTTCGACCGGTCGATGCTGCCGCTGCCTGACAGAGCTAACGTACCGGCAGAGACCGTCGTGCTGCCGGTATAGGTGTTCGCACCCGTCAGCGTCAGCGTACCGGCGCCGCTCTTGGTCAAGGCACCGGTGCCGGACACGGTGCCGGAGGCCGTCAGGTTCTTGCCGTTGTCGACGAGGATGGAGCCGCCACCAACGTTCAGCGTGATGTTGCGGGCCGTGGAAAGGCTGTCTGTCGCTTGGAGCGTGCCGCCGCTGAAGGTCAGCCCGCCGGACGCCGCGCCGAGACTGGCGTCGTTGGAAACTGCCAGCGTACCGGCGGTCATCGTCGTGCCACCCGCATAGCGGTTGCTGCCGGTCAGCGCCAAGGTTCCCGCACCGGTCTTCTCCACAGTGCCGGTCCCGGAAATCACGGCGGCGTAAGTGCCGTTCGTCGCCTGATTGAAGATCACGGCCGCATCGTTCACGATATTGCCCTGAAGGCTCGTCGTGTCGCCGACCAGAGTGCCGGTCGAAACCGTCGTGCCGCCGCTATAGGTGTTCGCGCCCGTCAGCGTCAGCGTGCCCGAGCCCGTCTTCGACAAGGAACCCGTGCCGGACACGACGCCGCTGAAAGTGCCCGTCGACGACTGACGAACCGTCAGTGCCTTGCTGCCGAGGAATATGGCGCCACCCGCCCCGCCGTTCAGCGTCTGAATGGTGGTCGCGCCGCCGGAGAGGGCGGAGATGTCGAGCATCCCGTTGACCGTGACGGCGCTCGACTGCCCGATGTCGCCGGCACCCGAGATCGCCAGCGTGCCGGCCGAGACTGAGGTCGCCCCGCTATAGGTGTTCGCGCCCGTCAGGGTGAGCGTGCCCGAGCCGATCTTGGTCAACGCGCCGGTGCCCGTCACGACGCCTGATGCTGTCATCACCCTGCCGCCGTCGACAGCAACACTGCCGCCACCGGAATTCAGCACCACGCCTCGTGCTGTCGCGAACGTATTGGTCGCCTGCAATGTGCCGCCATCGAAGGTGAGCCCGCCGGAATTGGCGCCGAGATTGTTGTTTGCCGAGACCGCGAGCGTGCCGCCGCTGATCGTCGTGCCGCCGCTATAGGTATTGTTTCCCGACAAGGTGAGCTTGGCCGAACCGGCCTTGCCGATCTGCCCCGTGCCACCGATCACGCCGTTGAAGGTGCCGTCGCTGTCCTGCGAGATATTCAGCGTCTTGCTGCCAAGCCCGATCGTACCGATGCTCGAACCCGACAGGGTGTGGATGGTCGTCGAGGTTCCGGTCAGACCGGAAATGTCGAAATTGGCATTGACGGCGACATTGCTCGATGAGGCGATCGAGCCGCTGCCCGTCAAGCCGAGCGTGCCGGTAGTGACGGTGGTGGAGCCGGTATAGGTGTTGATACCAGACAGGTTGACAGTGCCCGCCCCGGTCTTTTCGAGCGAACCGGTGCCGGCGACGATGTTGGAGAGGGTGAGGGCAGAGTCGCCGCCGGCGCGAGTCAGCGCAAGACTGGCCGTGCTGCTGAGCAGGATCCCTCCCGTCAACGCGTTGCCGGTGGTCGCGCTGGAGTCGAAGGTCAAACTGTTGTTGCTGCCGCCGGTGAAGTTGAGCGACGGCGCATGGTCGGATGGGCTCCCTCCCTTAGAACCGCCGCTCACCGATCCGCTGGAACCGATCGTCAATGCGAGATTGCGGCCCTGGATACCGACGCCGCCGGCGGACGTGCTTCCGCCCGTGCCGCCGGAAACGGTGCCGTTGATGGTAAGCGTAACGCGGCCGCTCGATCCGATGAGGAGGCCCGCGCCGCCCGCGCCGCCCGAGGCACCGGTTCCGCCCGCACCGCCCTGACCGCCGGTGATCGTCGTGCCCGCGCTGACCGTGGCGGTGCCGGTGCTATTGAAGCCGAGATAAAGACCAATGCCGCCATCGCCCCCGGCGCCGCTCTTTGGCACGAGGAAGCCGTTGCCGGCGTCGTAGGTGCCGCCATTGCCGCCGGTACCGCCCTGACCGCCTGTCGCGTTGTTGCCGACGGTGACGGCGGTCGTGCTGAGGCCGCTGACCGCCGCGCCGTAACCGCCGCCGCCGCCGCCGCCGCCCGAGCCACCGCCGGGATTGCCCGCGTTCTGCCCTGCGCCGCCATTGCCGCCATTGCCGCCCGTCGTCGCGCTCGAAGGCAAGTTGCCCGATGTGTCGGTATAGCCATGGGCGCCGCCGCCGCCGCCAGAACCCGCACCGTTGCCGGACGCGTTGCTTCCTGCTACGCCATTGGCACCCGCCGAACCGGCGCTGCTTCCGCCAGTCCCGCCGCTCGCGCTGCCGCTTGCGCCATTGCCACCCGTGGCACCTGCTCCGCCGCCGCCGCCGACTGAGGCACCGTTGTTCCCAGGGCCGGTCAAACTATCTACACCGGCGAGGGCGCTATTATAACCATCGGGAGCCCCCCTGCCGCCGTCAGCATGGGCCTGACCGAAATCGGTCGAAACCAGACCCAGGACGACCGGAGATACCGTAACGGCAACGATCGCTGTTGTGCAAAGCAGCGCGAAATGCAGGCCCTGACGCCGTCGTGCGTAAATCGCCTTTTTAGCATTCTCGAGTGTCTCACCAGCGGAGTCGAACGGCTGCATCAAAATCCAATCCTTCTTGAATCGTCCAGGATCGGCCGTAGGCAGGACCGTCCATCCGGCGAATCACCGGTTAACTAACTTTTAATATGAATCTTAGCTGGTTCCAAAATGAAGTCTTCGCTCTAACGGACTGCTTCATTAGGGCGTCGCCATAACGGGGTTTCTCCCTTTAACAACACAGTTGCGCATTTTGTTTGATATCGGATGCATGCGCGGCGGCTTGGTGGGTGGTCTGCCCCCGTTAGGTGGCCCTGTTCAAATCCAATGGATGGTGGGGCTTTGATCCGCTCCCAATCGTTGGACCGCCGGAAGCTGGAGTTTTCCGGCTTCGTCAAGACGGCGGGCCGGTTGCGCCGTCGGGATTGATGAACGAGATCGGGACCTTGTTCCCGATCGCCCCGTGCGGGCGCTCCTCGTTGCAGTATCTGCGCCAATCCTCCAACTTTTCCGCCGGGTGGAGTGGACCCCGTTTCACCGGACAGGCAGCGGTTGGGTTTAGGCACTGAGCCTGATGAACTCGCGGGGCGAGCGGAACTTCAGGCCTGAGTGCGGGTGGACTTCGCAATAGTCCTCGATCCATTCGGGGAGCAAGGCGAGGATCGTGCTGGCGTCGGGCAGAATGGTGACGCGGGCATAGTCCCTCTTCGACGTTTTGACGAAGGCCTCGGAAATGCAGTTGGATTGCGGGCTGCGGACGGGCGTGAACAGCAGCGTCAGGCCAAGGGCTCGGGCCGTGTCGGCGGTTTCCCTGGCGATGGTGGCGCTGCCGTTGTCTGACAGCTATTCGACGGCATGCGGGACCTTGGTGGTGCCGAAGCGACGTTCGACAGCCGTCACCATCAGATCGCGAACCATTTCGTCGGAGATGCTGGCATTGGAGACGGCCGACCAAGCGATGACCTCCCGGTCGCAGGCGTCCAGGACGAAGAGGATGCGCACGATCTCGCGGTTGCGGGCGTGGATCTCCAGATGGTCCGAGCACCAGCGGATGTTGGAGCGCAGCGCGATGACGATGCCGTCGTGGTTCGACCGGGCCGCAAGGCCGTATGGCGTTCGAGCGTCAGCCCGTGATGCTGCATGATCCGTAGCACTCGCTTGGCGTTGACGGTTGGCTGCCCCTGAAGGCGCAGCTCACGGTTCAGCAGCGCCGTGACGCGCCTGTAGCCGTAAGTCGGCTTGGCATCCACGATGGCGCGGATGGCGGGCAGGACGGCATCCTTGACTTTGCGATACGGACCCCGCGGCGTCGCCGTCGTGCCGCGTCGCTCGGCGATGTTCGATCGGGCGACATCCAGCGTTCGCGCTACGACACTCACCGTGAACCGTCCGTCGGATCGCTCCAGGCGAGCCAAGGGCAACGTCCGTTTATGGAATGGCTCGCCCCTTTCCCTCGGCGCATGATTGGCGTCGGTTGAGACTGGCACGGAGGCGAACCGATGAATGAGATCAGGGTTCTGGGCATCGATCTCAGCAAGGACATCTGCAGCGTCGTCAGCATGGACGGCTCTGGAACCGTCGTGTTGAGGCGCCGGATGCGTCGCGATACCGTGCTGAAGCTGGCGGCTGGCCTGCGCTCTTGCATCGTGGCGATGGAAGCGTGCTGCGGCGCTCATCATCTGGGTCGCTACTTTCGTGATCAGGGTCACGAGGTTCGCCTCATGTCGCCGGAGTACGTTCGCCCCTACGTAAAGGCCCAGAAGAACGACGATCGGGATGCCGAGGCGATCGCGGAAGCGGCAACTCGCCCGACGATGCGCTTCGTCGATCTCAAAAGCGACGAGCAGCTCGACATACAGAGCCTGCATCGCGCCCGAGATCGCCTGGTCGGCGAACGCATGGCCCTGATCAACCAGCTTCGGGCGATCCTTCTCGAGCGAGGGATTGTCATCGCCAAGGGACGGCGCAAGCTCGCGCTCGGGCTGGATCAGCGTTTCGCCGGTGAGATGGCGATCGGTTCTCGGGTCAAGGTTTTGATTGACGATATGCGATCACAATGGCGCGCTCTTGACGCCAGGATCGGAGCCTTTGACGCGGAGTTTGCCGATCTCGCTCGACAGGACGCTTCGATGACGTTGCTCTCGGCGATCCCCGGCATCGGTCCGTTGAACGCGACCACTTTCGTGGCCTCGGTTGGAAAGGGTGAGGCATTCGGCCGAGGCCGCGACCTTGCGGCCTGGCTCGGCCTTGTGCCGCGGCAGATGACGACCGGCGGCAAGCCGAGGCTTCTGGGGATCAGCAAGCGCGGCAACGGCTATCTTCGCAAGATGCTGATCCATGGAGCGAGGGCCGCCTTGCCGACCCTGGCCAAGGGGACGACCTTGTTGGGCATGTGGCTTCGTGGTCTCCTGTCGCGAACGCACATGAACACGGCCGTCGTCGCGCTGGCGGCGAAGATGGCCAGGATTATCTGGGCGGTGCTGAGAAGCGGAAGGCCGTTCGAGCTGGCCAGCGCGACTTCGGCTGGATGATGGAGGATCGACCGGAAGGGAGACCTTCAGGTCGCAGATGTCTGTGAGTGGACTGGAAAGATGGCCTGACAGTTGAACGGTGTGCCGACATCCTTCGGGACTGTCAGGAATTT
>NZ_LDQA01000033.1 GCF_001475935.1 Aureimonas ureilytica | reverse complement strand
GCGATGAACTCGCGCGGTGAGAGATATCCGAGCGCCTTGTGAGGGTGAACGGTATTGTAGTGCTCGAACCAGATCGGCAGCGTGTCGATGACGGTCCGAGCGTCAGGAAGGGCAGAGACGCGGACGTAGTCGCGCTTGATCGTGCGCACGAAGGCTTCGGCCATGCCGTTGGATTGGGGGCTCTGCACGGGCGTGGTCCTGGGCTCCAGGCCGATGTCGCGTGCCAGGCGTCTGGTCTCGCTGGCGATGTAGCCCGAGCCATTGTCGGTGAGCCATTCGATCGTCTGCGGCAGGCGGTTCACGCGGCCGAAGCGGGCCTCGACGGCCAGCAGCATGAGATCCTGGACGTCCTCGCCCTTGATGCCTTCGGTGGTGGCGACGAAGCCGATGCTCTCGCGGTCGCAGCAGTCCAGCGCGAAGGCCACGCGCACCTTCTCGCCGTTGTCGCATCCGATCTCGAAGCCGTCCGAACACCAGCGCAGGTTCGAGCGGTCCACGGCGACGCGCCCGTCGTGGCGCCGTGCGTCGGGATCGCCGGCATGACGCTGGAGAAGGAGGCCGTGGGCCTTCATCACCCGGTAGATGCGCTTGTGGTTGGGCAGCGGCTCCCCGGCGGCCCGAGCCTTGCGGCAGAGAATGGCATGGACCCGCCTGTAGCCATAAGTCGGCATGTCGGCGATCACCGCCTTGATCGCAGCCACGAGATCGGCGTCGGGCTGCGGCGGTCGTCCAAGTGGCTTGCGATGACGCCCCGCCATGCGCTCTGCGATGTTCGATCGGGCGACATCGAGCACCGTGCAGACGGCGCTCATCGCGAACCGTCTTTCGGCCACGACAGCGAGCGCAACAGCGCTTTTTTTGGGCCCGCCGCGACCTCCAGGGCCTCCTTGAGGATCTCGGTCTCCAGGGTCTTCTTGCCCAACAGACGGTGCAACTCGCGAACCTGCGCCTGGAGAGCGCGATACTCCGAGGCCGCGACGACGTCTTCCTGCGCTTTCGTGGCGACCAATGCGCCCTGCGCGGCCAGCTTGCGCCAGCGGAAGAGCTGGTTGGGCGCGACGCCATGACGACGCGCCACCAGGCTCACCGTCACATCCGCCTCGTAGGTCTCCTGGACGATCGACAGCTTCTCGGCCGTCGACCACGATCGGCGTCGCTCGGGACCCGGCAGAACCTCTGCCTTTGGATAAGAACCAGTCATAGACACAACACTACTCCTAACCCTTGCGGGAATGGGAGATCATGTCCGGTTCATTCGGGGGCTATTTCA
>NZ_LDQA01000032.1 GCF_001475935.1 Aureimonas ureilytica | reverse complement strand
CCGAAAGGCGTAGTCGATGGGAACCACGTTAATATTCGTGGGCCTGGTGGTGAGTGACGGATCCCGTGTGTTGTTCGACCTTATTGGATTGGTCGAGCCTCGAAGGGGTCCCAGGAAATAGCCCCACCGTATAGACCGTACCCTAAACCGACACAGGTGGACTGGTAGAGTATACCAAGGCGCTTGAGAGAACTGCGTTGAAGGAACTCGGCAAATTGCACGCGTAACTTCGGAAGAAGCGTGACCTCCAGTAACGCAAGTTATTGGTGGTGGCACAGACCAGGGGGTAGCGACTGTTTATCAAAAACACAGGGCTCTGCGAAGTCGCAAGACGACGTATAGGGTCTGACGCCTGCCCGGTGCTGGAAGGTTAAGAGGAGGGGTGCAAGCTCTGAATCGAAGCCCCAGTAAACGGCGGCCGTAACTATAACGGTCCTAAGGTAGCGAAATTCCTTGTCGGGTAAGTTCCGACCTGCACGAATGGCGTAACGACTTCCCCGCTGTCTCCAACGCAGACTCAGTGAAATTGAATTCCCCGTGAAGATGCGGGGTTCCTGCGGTCAGACGGAAAGACCCCGTGCACCTTTACTATAGCTTTACACTGGCATTCGTGTCGGCATGTGTAGGATAGGTGGTAGGCTTTGAAGCGTGGGCGCCAGCTCGCGTGGAGCCATCCTTGAAATACCACCCTTATCGTCATGGATGTCTAACCGCGGTCCGTTATCCGGATCCGGGACAGTGTATGGTGGGTAGTTTGACTGGGGCGGTCGCCTCCCAAAGAGTAACGGAGGCGCGCGATGGTGGGCTCAGACCGGTCGGAAATCGGTCGTCGAGTGCAATGGCATAAGCCCGCCTGACTGCGAGACAGACAAGTCGAGCAGAGACGAAAGTCGGTCATAGTGATCCGGTGGTCCCGCGTGGAAGGGCCATCGCTCAACGGATAAAAGGTACGCCGGGGATAACAGGCTGATGACCCCCAAGAGTCCATATCGACGGGGTTGTTTGGCACCTCGATGTCGGCTCATCGCATCCTGGGGCTGGAGCAGGTCCCAAGGGTTTGGCTGTTCGCCAATTAAAGCGGTACGTGAGCTGGGTTCAGAACGTCGTGAGACAGTTCGGTCCCTATCTGCCGTGGGTGCAGGAATATTGACAGGATCTGTCCCTAGTACGAGAGGACCGGGATGGACATACCTCTGGTGGACCTGTTGTGGCGCCAGCCGCAGTGCAGGGTAGCTATGTATGGACGGGATAACCGCTGAAGGCATCTAAGCGGGAAACCCACCTGGAAACGAGTATTCCCTATCAGAGCCGTGGAAGACGACCACGTTGATAGGCCGGATGTGGAAGCGCGGTAACGCGTGAAGCTGACCGGTACTAATAGCTCGATCGGCTTGATCGTTCTCATTCGCCCATGTTCATCCCAGGCCTTGCCGGGATGTGCGGGCTTCTTCTTCAAGATACAGCTTCCAGACTGATGTGATTGGCCGACCTGGTGGTTATAGCGAGGTGGCTGCACCCGATCCCATTCCGAACTCGGCCGTGAAACGCCTCAGCGCCCATGATACTTCGTCTTAAGACGCGGGAAAGTCGGTCGCTGCCAGGTCTGCCAATCACATCCTTCTTCTCTTCTCGCATTTCAAAAACCCCGTCCTCTTCCGAGGCGGGGTTTTTTGCGTTCGGGCCTTTCGATCCCGAAGGCCGAGAACGCCAAGCGACACAGCTCTATTGGCACTTTTGAAAGCCAGTATGCTTCCAGCAGATCCTACGCTTCCCAATCGCCTCTCATTCGACCACAGAAGGTCACAGGAAGCGATTTTCGTATTTTTCCTAGATGGGTAGCTTTCGGATTGAATCGCACGTCAGTGGCGATTTATGAGGATTTTTGAATTCAACGCTCATCCCTGTCC
This sequence comes from Aureimonas ureilytica, assembly GCF_001475935.1. Taxonomy (GTDB): domain Bacteria; phylum Pseudomonadota; class Alphaproteobacteria; order Rhizobiales; family Rhizobiaceae; genus Aureimonas; species Aureimonas ureilytica_A. Next base: position 8,003 of record NZ_LDQA01000032.1, on the reverse strand, counting down.
CAATTGGATGGTGGCGCTGCGCTGACGTCACAAAACCTCAAGGCCACACCGGAGGCGACGATCACGGCGTCCCAGGCGCGCGGCACGTCGGGGTAGGCCCGATCGAGCCATCGCCGTCAGAACAGCTGACCCTGCGGATCGCGCATGAAGTCGAAGCGCACCGCCTTCACCTTGCGTCCCGCCTTGATCGGCTTCCACTCGATCTGCCAGCCGTCCTTTTCCACGAGCTCGCGCACCGCGGGCTCGATGATCTTGCGCCGGATGGCGGCAAAGTCCGCCTGCTGCTTCTCCGTCGCGTCCATGGAAGCCGCGAAGTCCTCCACCGTGTATTCGGCTCGGCCCGTCGAGCCGAACCGCGTCAGAAGCTCCAGGAGCCGCCAGGAATAGACCGAGCGCAGCGCCGAAGCCTGTTTGAGCTGGTGGCTCGTGAACTGCTTCTTGAGCCCCGTCAGGTGCGGCAGCAGCGCCGGCCACCAATGCAGCTCCACCCAGCCTTCCTTCTCGTGGTACTTCACCGAGCCGACCCAGCGCATCTGCACCTTGGCCAGAGACAGCGACTTGCCGCGCCGCCGGTGCGCCGCCTCGTAGAAGGTGATGGATCGCTCGTAGAGGGTCTTGGCCGCGCTCTGCAGAGCCTCGTAGGCGGTGGTGAGATCCACGTCGAAGGTCTCGGCATACTCGGCCGCCGTCAGATGGGTCTGAGGGACCTCGCCCGGCGCCAAGGGCCGCCGGCTGTCCAGCTTCGAGGCGGCATGCGCGATGATGCGCTTCTCGGCCAGGGTCAGCCCATGCCCTGCCCGCGTCAGGGCATTGCTCATGGACACCCATCGCTCCTCCGCAGGGCGCTCCGGGGCGGCTGGATCATAGCGCTCGACCCGGAATTTAGCCGCTGGTTTCCTCGTCAACTCTGCCATGTTCCGGGTACTTCTGCCGCAAGTCTCGAAGGGCAGAATAGGTGAATTCTGCCGTCTGGAAACGCAACGGCAGACTGTGGAAAACACCCGGAAAAAGGCAGAGATAACCCGGAAAAAGGCAGAGATAACCCGGAAAAAGGCAGAATAGGGGGGTATAACCTCATGATTCCAAAGGCGTTTTCGCCCTTAAAAACAAGAAAAAACAGGAAAAAACGCATTTTGCCGCTGGAAAAGCGGCATTTTCCGGTGCCTCGAACGCCTCCGAAACGATCTCCGGCAGAGACGAAGCCGAGATGTTTGTGAAGGCAAGCCGAGCCTGCAAAAGGGGCTATGAAGCCAAAGGGGTCTGCCAGGGAGGCAAGCCGCCAAGAGTTGATGTCAGCTCTGAGGTTTGAGCCGTAACATCCTACGATAGTGTCTATTTCGGATCGTTTCATGCAAGGTGTTTCAGGGCATGGGCGCAACGAACGATCTGAATGCTTAAGGCTGGATTAACCATTCGATCGCTAGCGTTGCGCAACAGGATCGAACACAAGGCCCCGCTCCATGTCCTACACGCTTGCAACGGCTGCCGAAGTCGCCGGCAAGACGAAGCCGACCATCTGGCGCGCGGTCAAAAGCGGTAAGATCTCGGCCACGCGCCTTGAGGACGGCTCCTTCCGGATCGACCCGTCCGAGCTCACCCGCTACCTGGCGGCCAACCATGAAACGGCCCCGAGCGAAACGGTGCAGCGATCCGAAACGGGATCGCCGTACGGTGAAATGGACGCCAAGGCGTTGCAGGAGGCGATTACGCTTCGTTTCACGGTGGAGCGCCTGGAGGCATTGCTCGCAACGGAGCGCGAGCGCGCGGCCGAGCTGCGCGAAGAGCGCAACCAGTGGCGCGACCAGGCCCAGCGGCTGGCGATCACCCACGAGAAGACGATCGCCGTCTCGCCCTCCCCGGAGCCTGATCGCTCCGGCCTCGTGACGCGGCTCCTGGCGGCCGTCAGAGGATAGGCGAAAGCACCGGCGCTATTTCCGGACCTGGTACTTGGCGCACCAGGTCTCGAAGATCTGAAGGATGTCGCGATGGTCGAGCGCCATCTTGCGGCCCTTCGCCCAGCGCCGGAACGCATCCGCCACCACAGCGAGATCGGGCGTCGGCTGCGGCAGCTCCCGGCGCGCCGGCTCGGCCCAAGCCGTGTAGTGAAGGCTTCCCTCGCTCGGGAAGGCCGCCAAGGGCGGGGGCGCCGCGTCCGCCTTGGAGCGCCGCTGGCGCGGCTTGGCGGACGCGGCAGTGTCCGACGCCGGCTTGCGCACGGCGCGCGTCCTTGAAGCTTTTGGAGCCTCGGAAGGCGTGTCCTCGGGCGGGATGACGGAAAGCGATGGCCGGGAGGGGACGGGCTCCCCCTCGATCTCGGTGTCGTGGGTCCGCACCGACCAGAAGATCTCGACCCCCACGACGATGCGTCCGCGCTTCTTCGGGACGGCCGAGACGGCAAAGCGCGAAATCCGGTTCACTTCGTTGATGGCGGGTTGGATAGCCTTCCGGTTGAGCATATCCCACCTCTCCAGCTTACCCTTTGGCACTCCAAGGCGAGCACGAAGATCGAGCAGCGTGAAAGTCTCGGAAGCCTTGTGAGAGAGGTTCGCTCGGAGCGCGATCATCTCATGGAGTCGCATAGCGTACCGACTGGTCATTGAGAGCGCTGTGGAACGGTCGATGATCGCCCAATAATCCGAGCCTTGGGCGATGTGGCGGAACGCTTCCCCGAACTTCCAGCGCGCGACCACAGGGCCGTCGTCGGTCTCGATCTCCGCGATCGCCAAAAGTGAGCCCACCACGATCTTGGTGCCGGATTGGTACTCCATGACTGCGCCACTCAGTTCCTTGAACAGGTCCACGAGTTCGCGCTTGGTCAGGTTCTTGATCCCTGCCTCAGCCTTGATCGCCGCTAGATCGAGTGTGTGCCAACGGTCTTCTGCTAGTGCTGCCCCCGCAGCCCGGAACATCAGTTCGTAGAGCTTCAGTGCCACGATGCCAGGTGGATTGGTGAGGTCGGCAAAACGCCCCTCCACCAGTTCCCCTGGGCGGTAGGAGCGGTCCTTGTCATAGGCCCGATCAGCGATCACTTGCAGCGTCTTTCCCATGGCTACCTGCTATACATGTCAAAGGTAGCCTTTTGAATAGCCCTCAGTCCCCATAGGTAGCTTTTCAGTCCCCATAGGTAGCTTTTCAGTCCCCATAGGTAGCTTTTCGCAACGCAAGATATTGTTTTTAAAAGCGTATTTTTCCCTGAACATATAGAACATTTAGAACAAGAAAGCGGGCAGCATCCAAATCCCGGAAAATCAGGCGTTCGAAACCTGCATCACGCCCCTGATGAGGAGCTAATCGAGCGACCTAAGGCCTTTATTCAAGCTCGTCGGCGAGCACTCCCAATAGGTTCTTTTAGCGCTCCAACGTCGCCATCAGCGTGCCGGTGATCGGTACGAAAGCGCCTATTCTGGATCCCGCCCAAACCAGCCTCACCCTCTCCAGGGCTCTTGAGGGAGGCATGGGATCAGCGTCTGCGCCTTCCCCACTGGTGACGCGCCTCGTCACCTCGGCGACCCGACGCCCAATAAGGGCATGAAGGCGCCCAAGGCTCAGCTCTCAGAGGCCGGTTCATCCGACAGAACCCGTGCGAAGCCTATGAAGAAGAGGAATTATCTATTGAAATCAGTAACTTGAACTCATGAGAACCGCCCCCGAGTCGGTTTCACGACGATTCCGTTCATTTTTCGTGACAGGGGGTGTTGACCTCCCGTGAAGAATCCCCTTATAAGCCGCTCATCAACGACGGCCCTGGCGCTGTCGGGCGGACAAGCCGGCCTGGAAGGCTCGTTTGTTTCGCGGTAAAGCTGACGGTTTGGTTCTCAGGTTTCCTGGGAGGTTAAGCTGGTCGGCTCGTTTTTGCGCCTCCGGGTGTCAAAAGTTTCGAAGTGTCTGTTGGATGCTTTGCAAGGTTGGCCCGAGGGTCGACCGACGGTGGTTCGTCCGCCGTGATCTTTGAAAATTGAATAGTGTTGGAAGAAAGAGAAACGTGGACGGCGGTGTTGGCCGAGGACGCGCTCTGAATGGTATTTCCTTTCCATTTGAGTGACGTCCGAGAGAACAAACCGACGAGACACGTTTCGTTGAGATGAGAGTGTACACGCTCCGACTTCGGTTGGAGTGTTTGACGATCATGTGCGCTGGTTGGCTTTCGGGCTGGCCGGTGTTTTGGTCGTTTCTCTCGTCGATGCTTTGAGACAGTGACTAGTCGGGAAGAACTCTTATCAAACCTGAGAGTTTGATCCTGGCTCAGAACGAACGCTGGCGGCAGGCTTAACACATGCAAGTCGAGCGCCCCGCAAGGGGAGCGGCAGACGGGTGAGTAACGCGTGGGAATCTACCCTGAACTGCGGAATAGCTCCGGGAAACTGGAATTAATACCGCATGTGCCCTGAGGGGCAAAGATTTATCGGTTCAGGATGAGCCCGCGTCCGATTAGCTAGTTGGTGGGGTAAAGGCCTACCAAGGCGACGATCGGTAGCTGGTCTAAGAGGATGATCAGCCACATTGGGACTGAGACACGGCCCAAACTCCTACGGGAGGCAGCAGTGGGGAATATTGGACAATGGGCGCAAGCCTGATCCAGCCATGCCGCGTGAGTGATGAAGGCCCTAGGGTTGTAAAGCTCTTTCAGTGGGGACGATAATGACGGTACCCACAGAAGAAGCCCCGGCTAACTTCGTGCCAGCAGCCGCGGTAATACGAAGGGGGCTAGCGTTGTTCGGAATTACTGGGCGTAAAGCGCACGTAGGCGGACATTTAAGTCAGGGGTGAAATCCCGGGGCTCAACCCCGGAACTGCCTTTGATACTGGGTGTCTTGAGTTCGGAAGAGGTGAGTGGAATTGCGAGTGTAGAGGTGAAATTCGTAGATATTCGCAGGAACACCAGTGGCGAAGGCGGCTCACTGGTCCGATACTGACGCTGAGGTGCGAAAGCGTGGGGAGCAAACAGGATTAGATACCCTGGTAGTCCACGCCGTAAACGATGGAAGCTAGCCGTTGGGGGATTTATCTCTCGGTGGCGCAGTTAACGCATTAAGCTTCCCGCCTGGGGAGTACGGTCGCAAGATTAAAACTCAAAGGAATTGACGGGGGCCCGCACAAGCGGTGGAGCATGTGGTTTAATTCGAAGCAACGCGCAGAACCTTACCAGCCCTTGACATGCCCTGACGGCTCCAGAGATGGAGCTATTCCTTCGGGACAGGTGCACAGGTGCTGCATGGCTGTCGTCAGCTCGTGTCGTGAGATGTTGGGTTAAGTCCCGCAACGAGCGCAACCCTCGCCCTTAGTTGCCAGCATTCAGTTGGGCACTCTAGGGGGACTGCCGGTGATAAGCCGAGAGGAAGGTGGGGATGACGTCAAGTCCTCATGGCCCTTACGGGCTGGGCTACACACGTGCTACAATGGCGGTGACAGTGGGCAGCCAGACCGCGAGGTCGAGCTAATCCCAAAAAGCCGTCTCAGTTCGGATTGCACTCTGCAACTCGAGTGCATGAAGTTGGAATCGCTAGTAATCGTGGATCAGCATGCCACGGTGAATACGTTCCCGGGCCTTGTACACACCGCCCGTCACACCATGGGAGTTGGTTCTACCCGAAGGCGTTGCGCTAACCGCAAGGAGGCAGGCGACCACGGTAGGGTCAGCGACTGGGGTGAAGTCGTAACAAGGTAGCCGTAGGGGAACCTGCGGCTGGATCACCTCCTTTCTAAGGATCGCCCTTTCACGGCCTTCGAACCCTCTGCTTTCGGGCAGACGCTTCGGACTTCCGTATCGGATGATTTTAGAACAAGATGCCATCAGTCAGGTGAGCATCGCGCATACCAGTGCCCTGTCCATCGATCCTCGAGATCGGGATTGGGGTGATGGCCGGCATCGCCGCCCATGTTTCTCTTTCTTCCCTGGATATATCACGACGACCTCGGCCGGGCCGGGATCAAGAAGATCGGGCCCGTAGCTCAGTTGGTTAGAGCGCACCCCTGATAAGGGTGAGGTCGGTAGTTCGAATCTACCCGGGCCCACCATTTGCCTCGAGCGCCTCGCGGCGATCGGGAACGGGGCTTTAGCTCAGCTGGGAGAGCACCTGCTTTGCAAGCAGGGGGTCGTCGGTTCGATCCCGACAAGCTCCACCATTCCCTCCGAATGGTTTGGACCGGGATATCCAGGAAGAAAGTGCACGCTTTGCGGCCGCGCCCATCGGGGTTCGGTTCGCCTGTTCTGACACATTGTGAAGAGAAGACGGGTCCTGAAGGATCGACTGGCCGAAAGGCCGATCGACCCTGTCCGGGGCGGATCGCCAGAGGGTTCATCGCCCGCTGGAACAACGTTCCGCGCCATACCCGGCGCCTTGGCCTTCGGGCCGTGGCGTCACCGATCAACGTGCCTGACCGCCGTTGTCGGGTCCCGTCTCTGGAAGCTGGTCTTTCGTCAGTTCTCGTCCTCCAAGGCACGAGAGCTGACAGAGCGCCGTCGCAGGACGCCGATCCCCGTTGCACGCGGGCCGGTGTTGAGGGCGCTCAGAAGAATGAAGCCGTCCTGTTCGTCTCTCTCACCCCGTCTTAGGATGGGGTCTGATGAACATGGGCGATGAGAACGATCAAGTGTCTTAAGGGCATCTGGTGAATGCCTTGGCATGCACAGGCGATGAAGGACGTGATACGCTGCGATAAGCCATGGGGAGCTGCGAATAAGCTTTGATCCGTGGATTTCCGAATGGGGAAACCCACCTCCGAACCTTGGTAAGATCGGAATGGCACTGGAGCGCAAGCCCCGGTGCGATTGCGGTTACCAAGGTTCAACAGCGAGGTATCTAACTCTGAATACATAGGGGTTAGAAGCGAACTCGGGGAACTGAAACATCTAAGTACCCGAAGGAAAGGACATCAACCGAGACTCCGTTAGTAGTGGCGAGCGAACGCGGACCAGGCCAGTGACCATGACAAGAAGAAGCCGAACAGGTTGGAAAGCCTGACAAGAGTGGGTGATAGTCCCGTAGGCGCAATGTCTGTCATGGTCCTCGAGTAGGGCGGGACACGTGAAATCCTGTCTGAAATTGGGGGGACCACCCTCCAAGCCTAAGTACTCGTGCATGACCGATAGCGAACCAGTACCGTGAGGGAAAGGTGAAAAGCACCCCGACAAGGGGAGTGAAAGAGAACCTGAAACCGGATGCCTACAAACAGTGGGAGCCCGAAAGGGTGACCGCGTACCTTTTGTATAATGGGTCAGCGACTTAGTCTGGCGAGCAAGCTTAAGCCGATAGGTGGAGGCGTAGCGAAAGCGAGTCTGAACAGGGCGTTCAGTTCGTCGGATTAGACCCGAAACCGAGTGATCTAGCCATGAGCAGGTTGAAGGTGCAGTAACATGCACTGGAGGACCGAACCCGCATCTGTTGCAATAGATTGGGATGACTTGTGGCTAGGGGTGAAAGGCCAATCAAACTCGGAAATAGCTGGTTCTCCGCGAAATCTATTTAGGTAGAGCGTCGGATGTATTCTCCAGGGGGTAGAGCACTGAATGGGCTAGGGGGACTCACCGTCTTACCAAACCCAATCAAACTCCGAATACCTGGAAGAACTGTCCGGCAGACACACGGCGGGTGCTAACGTCCGTCGTGAAGAGGGAAACAACCCTGACCACCAGCTAAGGTCCCCAAGTTATGGCTAAGTGGGAAAGGATGTGAGGATCCCAAAACAACCAGGATGTTGGCTTAGAAGCAGCCATCATTTAAAGAAAGCGTAACAGCTCACTGGTCTAGATTTAAGGGTTCTTGCGCCGAAAATGTACCGGGGCTCAAGCCATACACCGAAGCTGTGGGTTTGCACTTTGTGCAAGCGGTAGCGGAGCGTTCCCTAGGCTGTTGAAGCGGGACCCGTGAGGGCCCGTGGAGGTATGGGAAGTGCGAATGCTGACATGAGTAACGATAAAGGGTGTGAGAGACACCCTCGCCGAAAGTCCAAGGGTTCCTGCTTAAAGTTAATCTGAGCAGGGTTAGCCGGCCCCTAAGGCGAGG
>NZ_LDQA01000031.1 GCF_001475935.1 Aureimonas ureilytica | reverse complement strand
AAGCTGTCGGCTGCGACGTCCGGCGGTGTCGATCGCACGAAGATCCAGTCCGAGATCGGCGATCTGCAGAACCAGTTGAAGTCGATCGCGAACTCCGCCGTCTTCTCCGGCGAGAACTGGCTGTCGGTCAACTCGGCGGACGCGAGCTACTCCGCGCTGAAGAAGGTCGTCTCGTCCTTCGATCGTGTGGCCACTGGCGGCGTGACCATCGGCACGGTGGATATCGACACGACCCAGACCGCGCTGTTCGATAACAACACGGCGGCTGGGCGCGATGCCGTTCTCGACGGTGCCGTACGTCTGACGACGCGGATCGCCGGCGTTGATACCGACCTCACCTATGGCGGCACGCGCGTCGCCGGCAATATCGCGGATGCCGGTTTGAAGGTGGCTGCGGATACGGGTGTCAGCGGTGCGACCACGAAGGAAACCGGACCGACGCTCGCGCTCGGCAAGGTCGACCTGACGAAGCTGTCAGCGGGTGATAAGATCACCTTCTCCATCACAACCACGAAGGACGATCAGACGGCCGGAGCGGCCAAGGCCGTGATTGTGAAGCTCACGCCGGATGCGGTTTCGTCCGTTGATAAGTTCAAGATCGCCCTTCAAAGCGCACTGGATACGGCTGCCCCTGACCAGAACGTGAAGGTCGTCAACGATAACGGGCTCTTCTCCCTTACCATCGTCGGATCGCCGAAGAAAAACGATTCGATTACGCTGACGGATATGACCGCAGTGGATGGCGGCGACGGCAAGACGACCGATGTCACCACGGGCGCCGGCACCGGGGCCACCGGTGTCGGCCTGAAGATGGACGCCGCAGTCAAGGGCGCCAAAAGCGCAACGACCCCAGCTAGCGGAACGATCAAGGGTGACGCGGATCTGAATATCGCGAAGCTGTACGCTGGCGACAAGCTGACCTTTACGATCGGTCTGACGGATCCCAATAATACGACAACTTCAAGTAAGGATGTTAAGATCATTCTGACGTCTGCCAACACGAAAGATAACGCATCTTTCGTTGCAGCGCTTCAGGAACAGATCGACAACAAGTTCGGCTCGGGCCAGGCCAAGGTCGAAATGGATGGGGCCAAGCTCAAGTTCACCAACATGAACAAGAGCGACAAAGATACTGACTCGGAAATCAGCGTCACCACCGCCGTGGCAGACACGGATGGCAACAAGACCGATTTTGGCGGCTTGATCTCCACCGCACAGTCAGCCACGGGCTTCGACAAGGGCGCCGATGGTGTGGTGGCGGAAGCCGCCAAGGCCAACTTCCAGTTCAACGCCGTGACGCTGGACGATGACGACTCGATCTCCTTCAAGGTCGCGGTGGACGGCTACCCGGCGTTCAAGGCGGAACTGACCAAGGCCAGCATCGTCGCGGCGCTTCCCAATTCGGGCGGCAGTCTCAAGACCACCGACGATATGGTGGCGGCTCTGAACGGTGTCTTCACAGCGCAGGGCTACAACACCAAGGTCGTCGCCGAGAAGGACAGCAAGACCGGCGACCTCGTGATCCGCAGCACCAGCATGAACGTTAAATCCACGCTGGCGATCACGGATCTTGCCGTGTCAGCCGGTGCGACGACCGCGCCTCAAGGCATCTCGGTGATGGATATCGACATCAGCCAGGATAAGCTGACGGCGCGCGGGGCGGACACGGCGGACAAGCAGCTCAACGTCATCAACGCCTACATCAACATCGTAAACACGGCGCTTTCCAAGGTGACGGCGGCGGCCACGAGCCTCGGCTCGGTTGCCAAGCGCATCGACAGCCAGTCGAGCTTCGTCAACACGCTCATGGATACGATCGAAAAGGGCATCTCGTCCTTGGTCGATGCGGACATGTCGGAAGAATCGACCCGCCTTCAGGCGCTTCAGGTGAAGCAGCAGCTGGGTGTTCAGGCTCTGGCCATGGCCAACCAGACCGCCTCGCAGGTCCTCAAGCTCTTCCAGTAAACCGGAGAGCCAGAACTGAGCGTCATACGAGACGGCACAATGACGACCTGACTCCGGGAGGGCGGCGGTTGCCTCGGCAAACCGTCGCCCTCCCGCTCGCGCTTCGGTTCAAACCCGTAACGAGAAGATATGCGCAGTTTTTGTCAACCGAGCACCATTGTGCCGTGTGACGCCGAGACCTAATCGTCGTTAACAAATGATGATCGCAAGAAAGGCTCAGTAGAAGCCTTTTTCGCCCAAATTACGTAACGTAATATCGCTGGTGAATGTGGTGGGTCCATTGATCGATTGCGTCGAAATGCACCATAATGGAGCGCAACAGGATCGGGATTCGGCAAGGCTTTGGGATGAATGGCGCACGCATGTTTCGCCTTTCTTCGATCTGGCGGAGCGGGACGAAACCGATCTGTCCCAACCTGTCGCGATGAAGACCTTCCATCTCGGCGCGTTGCTGGTGGGAGATGTCGTGGCGCCGGCACAGGATCTGGTACGTGAAGCGCGCAAATCCGCCCGGCAGGGCGTCGACCACTTGCTCATCCAGTTCTACACCAAAGGCCGCAGCCGCATCGAAACGCGCCAAGAGCGGCTTGCCACAGGCGGCGGCGCGGTGATCTACGATCTGTCGCAGCCCGTCACGGTGCGCTCCGATCAGGCGGTGGACGCGGTGAACATCCTCTTGCCGCGCGTGCTTCTTTCCAGCGAGCCCCTGCGTGTCGAGGCCCTGCATGGGCAGGTGGCGGATTTTCGCGCGGACGCGGCCGGGCAGATCGCCTTCACCACAATCCAGGGTATCATGAGCTGCGCCGATCGCCTGACGCCGCAACACCTGCCGGCGCTGACGGCGGCGGCCGCGCGACTTTGCTCCGGCTTCCTGAGCGGCGCGCAGGCGCAGGGCGAGGAGGCGGAGTGGCGCGCGCGGCTCGAAATCCGCCATTTCATTCGCAGCCATCTGCACAACCCCGACCTCGGCGTCGAGCTTCTGCAACGTCGCTTCGGCTTGTCGCGCGCCGCGCTCTACCGGGAATTCGCGGGGGAGGGCGGCGTACAGACCTTCATCCGTGAGCGGCGTCTGGCCGCCGCGCTCCGCCTGCTGACGCGTCCGAGCGCACGGGGGGGCCGCCCGCGCGTGTCGAGCGTCGCCTATGCCACGGGCTTCACCGAAGACAAGAGCTTCAGTCGTGCGTTCAAAACCAAGTTCGGCTTTCTGCCGAGCGAGGTGCGCGCGGGCGAAATGCCTGCGATGGCGGGCGACGACAAGGCGGGCCGGCTTCTGGCCTGGCTGCGCGATCTCACCGGCGAGCCGGCGCCGGAGGCGAGACTGGCCGGATGAAGAAATTTCATCATGACGACCTGACAGCAACCGACGCCTCGCAGGGTCCTTGCGAACCGGCCGATCGCGATCGCGCGGCTTTGGCCTCGCCCCCCGACACCACTGACGACGAAACGATCCCGCTTTGCTCGGCCGAGGAGGTGTTGCACCATCCCTTGTTTCCACAGGTGCGCGCGGCTCTCAACCGGGGAACGCTCGACCTCTACACGACGCAGAACTTTCCCGGCGGTTTCGCGGTGGATGCCTGGCGGGTCATTCTGCTCGGGCAGATCATGGGACTGGACGGCGACGATATCGAAGGGGGAACCGCTGCGACACCGACCGAACTGAAGCAGCGCATGGCCACGTACGGTCTCTACAGCGCCCGCCAGATCGACGCCTATCTCAGTCGTCTCATTCAGACAGGCCATCTGGAGGTCGTGGTTCATCCGCGCGATAGACGCGTGCGGCTTCTGCGTCCCTTGCCGCCGCTCGTGTATTGGCACTGGTGCTTCGTGAAGCTGTATTGCGACGCGTGTCATGCGCTCTTTCCCAAAGAAAATTTCGACCTGATCCTTCGTCGCGAGGACAAGTTCCTCCCTTTCGTAGCCCGTATCGGCGCGGGCAAGATCGCCATGGCGACGGCCATGGAACTCCTGATGCGCGACCCTGACCTTGCGGCCTTCTTCGGTCGCGGCGGCGCCACGCTCGTGCTGCACGCGGCGATGCATGAGACCTCGGCCGATCCCACGCGCCCTTTGCGCGAATCCGACCTGGTCTCCTACGCCGAGATGTTCGGCCGCTCGCGCTCGCATATGCGCAATCTGATCGCCCTCGCCATCGAGAGGGGCTTTTTCGAAGAGGTCGGCCGTCGTCCGCAGACGCTGCGCGTCACGCCCCGGCTCATCGAAACGCTCAGTCGTTACCTCGCCGATACGATCCGATCGAGCGAGCGAACCTATCGCCGCGCCGAGCGGGCCTACGGTGAAAGCTCAGCGCCTCGATAAGTCAGGTATAGCTTACGAATTAGCTTGGCGGGCAAGAAACGATACACGTCTCGGTCTATCACGTTTCTGTGAGAAAAGTTTCTTTACTTTCGAAGGATGGTCGGGAACTGCGGCGACAAACCGCACTTGCCGTGTGACGCACCGGAATGGTGTCTTGGACAAACTGAAAATTCACGACGCGAGGCTGTTTGTTCGTTAATCTTAAACTGATCGATGATGAAATGTTCGAAAGGTTGCCGTAGGGGAGCATCGGAACATGCGACTGTCGATCAGATTGAAACTCACAGTCGCGTTCGCGGGAATTCTGGGGGTCATGGGCGCGTCGGGCTATTATGCCGTTCGCAGCCTGCAATCGACCAACGAGAACATGAAGTCCTTCGTCGCCCGTCCCTTCACGCAGACCAAGCGGGTCAGCGATGCGGCGCGTGGGATGCAGGATCTCGGGCGCACCATCAATCGGATGCTCGCCTCCACCAACGACGCGGAAATGGCCAAGCTTCGCGAGGATATCGAGGCCGGCGTCGTGCGCGAGCTTGAGGTCATGGCGCAGTATCGCGCGGGCCTCGCCCCCGATATGACCGAAGCCCTCGCCGCGGTGGACAAGATCGTCGCGGCTATCGACGTGTGGCACGGCATGGCCATCAAGACGATGGATCTCGTTCAGCAGAACACGACCACGCGCGCCAACGAGCTTTATTCGCACGACGCCGTTCCACTGATCGACGAGATGACCGACGATTTCACCAAGGTGCGTGAAGCGTTGGGCGCGGCCGGCGTTTCGGGTCCGTTGCGGGACACCGCTTCAACCGTGCGGCTCGCCCTGCCGCAGATGATGTATCGACTGATGGCGGCAACAGCCGAGTCGGATCAAGCGCGGTCGATGGAATTGCTCAAGGTCTTCGAGCAACGCAAGTCGGTTCTCGATCAAGGCATGACGGCTTATCGGGATGTCGCGGCCGGCACGTCCATGGCCGAGGCGGTGAACGAGCAGTTCGAGGACTGGACGCGCCTCAAGCCGATCGTCGATAAGATTGCGACGCTCGGCACCACGAACGCGGCTGAGACGGCCAACAAAAACTATTCCGCCGAAGGGCGGCCCTATCTTCTCGATCTGATCCGGCAACTCGACGAGCTGATCGCGGCCGAAACGCGTGTGGCGGAAGGGCTGGCGGGCAGCACCCAGGCCGAATACGAATCCACCCGCGACCGGATGATGATCCTCGTCGTGCTGGCGGTTCTGGCGGGCGCGTTCGCGGCCTTCTGGCTGGCGCGCTCCATCGCGCAGGGTCTCGATCTCGCCCAGCACCACGCCCGCCGGATCGGCGAGGGCGATATTTCCCAGCCCATTCTGGTGGCGCGCAACGACGAGATCGGCGATCTCCTCACCACGCTCTCCCAGATGCAGTCCAAGCTGAACGACACGATCGCCTCGATCCGCGATTCCTCCGCGCAGGTCGCCTCGGGTTCCTCACAATCGGCCGCGACGGCCGAGCAGCTCTCCTCGGGCGCGACGGAGCAGGCTGCGGCGTCCGAGCAGGCGTCCGCCGCGATCGAACAGATGGCGGCCAATGTCCGGCAGAATTCCGAGAACGCCAACACGACCGAGAAGATCGCCGCCCAAGCCTCCGCCAACGCGCAGAAGAGCGGCAAGGCGGTCGGGGCCTCCGTCGAGGCCATGCGCACGATCGCCGAGAAGATCGCGGTGATCCAGGAAATCGCGCGCCAGACCGATCTTCTGGCGCTGAACGCGGCGATCGAGGCCGCCCGCGCCGGGCATCATGGCAAGGGCTTCGCGGTGGTTGCCTCCGAGGTGCGCAAGCTCGCCGAGCGCTCTCAGGTCGCCGCGCAGGAAATCGGCGAATTGTCGGCCGAGACCTTACTGACCTCCGAAGAAGCGGGCCGGATGCTGGACGCGCTCGTGCCCGATATCGAGCGCACGGCGGAACTGATCACCGAGATTTCGGCGGCCTGCCGCGAACAGTCCATCGGTGTCGAGCAGATCAATCAGGCGATCCAGCAGCTCGATCAGGTCACGCAGTCCAACGCCGGCGCGGCCAACGAGATGGCGGCGACCGCCAGCCAGCTTTCGGCCGAGGCGATGCGGCTGGACGAGAACGCGCGCTTCTTCAAACTACAGGGCCGCGCGGGCGCCGCCCCGGTGCCCAAGCAGGCGCGCGAGGCGACGATTGCCGAGTTGCGCTCCAAGGTGAAGGATTTCGGCGACACCTACAGCCAGCGCCCGGCCTCCGCCGCGCCGGCCCGCGCGCCCGCGTCAAACCCGGCGCCCGCTCCCGCGCGCCCGGCAGCGAGCGGCCTCGACCTCGATCTCGACGGCGGTTTCGAACGCCTGAGCGCTTGATCCCGCATCGGAACGATCTGGCATAGGGCGCGGTGGGCTCGCAGTTCGGCGGGCCCCCTTCGCATGGGCGAAGCGCTATGGTGCGAACGGCTGCGCATGGTGCACCGGAAGCGTGCCGGGAGCCTTCGCCGGGCCAGCCCCCCGCTCGCCTCATTCTTTTGGGTGCGCCGATGCCTCCTCTCGCATAGACAGGGCTTCGCTCTGTGGGAGGGCGCGAAAGTCCGGCGTGTCGTCCGAGGCCGGACGTCTTCGACGCGCGAAAGGGGGATGGCCGTGAAGAACTTGGCTGTCTCACCTTGCCCTTCGGCGCTGCGAAGACAGATCGTCGCATGGTCCGCTTTGCACGTGCCGAGAGATCGGCTGTAAGGGCGGGCGCTCGGTCTACGCTGCCCAGGAGCCTTTCGTGATCTCGCCTCGTCTTGTCGCCCTGCCGCGCCGGCTGTCTGACGCCTCATGGGCCAAGCGCCCATGAGCGCCGAAATCTTCGACACAGAAGAGGGCCGGCGGCTGCGCGAGGCCGAAAGCGCCGGCTGGCGGCGCTGGGGACCGTATCTCAGCGAGCGGCAATGGGGCACGGTGCGCGAGGATTACAGCGCTGACGGCGATGCCTGGGCCTCCTTTCCGCACGACCAAGCCCGCTCGCGCGCCTATCGCTGGGGCGAGGACGGGATCGGCGGCTTCTGCGACGCGCACCAGCACTGGTGCCTCTCGCTCGGGCTTTGGAACGGGGCCGACCCAATCCTGAAAGAACGCATGTTCGGCCTCACCAATGCGGAAGGGAACCATGGCGAGGACGTGAAGGAGGTCTGGTGGTATCTCGACGCCACGCCGACGCACTCCTTCCAGCGGATGGTCTATCGCTACCCGCAGCGCGCCTTTCCCTATGCCGAGCTTCTGGCCGAGAACGCGCGGCGGCGCGACACGCCCGCGCCGGAATACGAGCTGGCCGATACCGGCATTCTAGCCGAGCGGCGCTATTTCGATGTCGAGATCGCCTATGCCAAGGCGGGGCCGGACGATATCCTGATGCGCGTCGCCGTGCACAATCGCGGGCCGGACGAGGCCGCGCTCCATGTCCTGCCGCAGCTCGTGGCCCGTAATATCTGGAGCTGGGGCGACGGCGTGGAAAAGCCGCGCGTCGCCCGATGGCAAGCAGGGCAGGGCGTGCGGGCGGAGCATCCGGGCTTCGCGCCGCGGCGCTTCGCCAGCCTCCAGCCGGCGCGGGTGCTCTTCTGCGAAAACGAGACCAACCATCGCCGCCTTTATGGCGAGGGGCCGGACGGCGCGTTCAAGGACGCAATCGGCGAGCATGTGCTGGGCGGCGGCGCGTCGGCCCTGCCCGAGGCCGGCACCAAGTGCGCACTCTGGTCGGAGCATCGCATCGGCCCCGGCGAGGCGCTGACCTTGCGCTATCGCTGGTCGCCGGACGGCGCGGCCGAGATGGACGAGACGGCGTTCGACGCGCTCTTCGCGCAGCGTCTCAGCGAAGCCGACGCCTTCTACGCGGCCCTTCAGAAGGACGTGCCGGACGCCGATGCGCGCCTCGTGCAGCGCCAGGCGCTCGGCAGCCTTCTCTGGTCAAAGCAGGTCTATCATTACGACGTCAAACGCTGGCTGGACGGAGACCCCGGCGCGCCCCCGCCGCCGCGCGAGCGCCTGTCGGGCCGCAACGCGGACTGGACGCATCTTTCCAACGCCGACATCATCCTGATGCCGGACAAGTGGGAATATCCCTGGTACGCCTCCTGGGACCTCGCCTTCCACGCCATGTCGGTGGCGATGATCGACCCCGCCTTCGCCAAGAGCCAGCTCCTGCTTCTGACGCGCGAATGGTACATGCATCCGAGCGGTCAGCTGCCGGCCTATGAATGGTCGTTCGGGGACGCGAACCCGCCGATCCAGGCCTTTGCGGCGCTCCGCGTCTACCGCATGGACGAGGCGCTGACGGGCCGGGCCGACCGCGACTTCCTGGAGCGCGTCTTCCACAAGCTGATGATCAACTTCACCTGGTGGGTGAACCGCAAGGACGCGACCGACCGCAACCTCTTCCAGGGCGGGTTTCTCGGGCTCGACAATATCGGCGTGTTCGATCGCTCCGCGCCGGTGCCGGGCGGGGCGAAGATCGAGCAGTCGGATGGCACGGCCTGGATGGCCATGTATGCGCTCAATCTCATGCGCATGGCGCTGGAGCTCGCGCGCGAAAACAAGGTCTACGAGGACGTCGCCAGCAAGTTTTTCGAGCATTTCCTCGCCATCGCCTCGGCCATGACGCATGTCGGCGGCAGCGAGGCCGAGAAGGGCGGGCGCGGTCTCTGGGACGAGGCGGACGGTTTCTTCTACGACGCGCTGGTTCTGCCCGATGGCGGCGAGACCGTGCTGCGCGTGCGCTCGCTGGTCGGGCTCATTCCGCTCTGCGCGGTGGAGGTTCTGGACGCCGGGACCGCCGAACTCTTCCCGGCCTTCGCCGAACGCCTGCGCTGGATGCTGCACCATCGCCCCGACCTGACGGGGCAGGTCTCGCGCTATGGCGAGACCGGCCAGGACGCTCGCCTGCTCCTCTCGCTCCTGCGCCGCCAGCGCATGACGGCGCTTCTGAAGCGCATGTTGAATGAGGGCGAGTTCCTGTCGCCGCATGGGCTGCGCTCGCTCTCCAAGGCGCACGAGACCGACCCGTTCGAGTTCGACTGGGCCGGCCGGCGCTACGAGGTGCGCTATGAGCCGGGAACGTCGGATGCCGGCATTTTCGGCGGCAATTCCAACTGGCGCGGCCCGGTCTGGATGCCCTTGAACTTCATGCTGGTGGAAGCGCTTCTGGAGTTCGAGCGCTTCTACGGCGAGGATTTCGCGGTGGAATGCCCCACCGGCTCGGGCCGGATGACCGGCTTGCGGGATGTCGCTAAGGACATCTCCCGCCGCCTCTGCGCCCTGTTCCTGAAGGACGCCTCCGGCACGCGGCCCGCCATGGCCGCCGATGGCGCACGAGACGAGGCGGACGACGACCGCATCAGCTTCAACGAGTTCTTCCACGGCGAAACGGGTCAAGGGCTCGGCGCGTCGCACCAGACCGGCTGGACCGCGCTCGTCGCCCTCCTCCTCCAGCCCCGCCACACCGTGCGGGGGCAGGCGCTGCCGGTTTCGAAGCCTTGAGAAAAGCTTGGCGTTCTCGGCTCGGGCGGACTGGCGCTCGCCGCCCGGAATCGTAAACTCCCTCCCGCGCCGCAGCGAACCCGGCGCGGCGAGACCCTGCCTGGAAGGAGCGTCCGATGGCCTATCATTTCGATCGCGGCGGCCGACGCCATATCTTCGCGGACCTCAAGACCCTGCTCGCCAAGGCGACGCCGGAGCGCTCGGGCGATACACTGGCGGGCTTAGCTGCGGCCGACATGGAAGAGCGCGCGGCGGCGCAACTCGTGCTCGCCGACACGCCCCTGAAGACCTTTCTTCAGGAGGTCGTCGTTCCCTATGAGAGCGACGAGATCACGCGGCTGATCATCGACACGCACGATCTCGCTGCCTTCGCGCCTGTCTCGCACATGACGGTCGGCGAGTTCCGAAACTGGCTCCTGTCGGACGCGGCGGACGAGGCGGCGCTGACGAAGCTCGCCCCCGGCCTCACGCCCGAAATGGTCGCCGCCGTCTCGAAGATCTGCCGCAATCAGGACTTGATCCTGATCGCCCGCAAGTGCCGGGTGGTCACGAAATTCCGCAACACGATCGGCCTGCCCGGCCGGCTTTCGACGCGCCTCCAGCCCAACCACCCGACCGACGATGCCGCCGGCATTGCCGCCTCCATTCTCGATGGGCTGATGTACGGCTCGGGCGATGCGACCATCGGCATCAACCCCGCGACCGACAGCGTGTCGGCGGTCACCACCCTGGTACAGATGCTGGACGAGATCATCCAGCGCTATCGCATTCCGACGCAAAGCTGCGTGCTGACCCACGTCACGACCTCGATCGAGCTGATCGACCGGGGCGCGCCGGTCGATCTCGTGTTCCAGTCGATCGCCGGTACGGAAGCCGCCAACCGCTCCTTCGGCATCGGGCTCTCGACCCTGCGCGAGGGCTATGCGGCCGCCGCCAGCCTGAGGCGCGGCACGATCGGCGACAATGCCATGTATTTCGAAACCGGGCAGGGCTCTTGCCTATCGGCCGGCGCGCATCACGGCGTAGACCAGCAGACGCTGGAAGCGCGGGCCTATGGCGTGGCGCGCGTTTTTCGCCCGCTTCTGGTCAACACCGTAGTCGGCTTCATCGGCCCCGAATATCTCTATGATGGCCGACAGATCATCCGCGCCGGGCTGGAAGACCATTTCTGCGGCAAGCTGCTCGGCCTGCCGATGGGCTGCGACATCTGCTACACCAACCATGCCGAAGCCGACCAGAACGACATGGACACGCTGCTGACACTCCTGGGCGTCGCCGGCATCAGCTTCATCATGGGCATTCCGGGCTCGGACGACATCATGCTGAACTATCAGACGACCTCGTTCCACGACGCGCTCTATGCGCGAAAGGCGCTGGGCCTCGAGGCCGCGCCGGAGTTTCAGGCCTGGCTGGAAGAGGCCGGCATCGTGGAGCGCGGCGCGCCCTTCCGGCTCGGCGCTGATCTGCCGCCCGCCTTTGCGCGGGCGCTGAGCGTTGCGAAGGGGTGAGGTTTCCCATGTCGTCCGACGATCAACCCGCCACCCCCGTCGTTTCCAACCCCTGGGCCGAGCTGCGCCGTCACACGGCGGCGCGCATCGCGCTCGGCCGCGCCGGCACGAGCCTGCCGACCGCGCCGCATCTCGAATTCCAGTTCGCCCATGCCAAGGCGCGCAACGCCGTGCAGCGCGAGCTGGACGGGGAGGCGCTGGCGCGCGCCATCGCTGGCCTCGGCCAGAAGACGCTGCCGCTCGCCAGCCGCGCGGGCGACCGCGTGACCTATCTTCAGCGCCCCGATGCCGGGCGCAGCCTCGACGACGCCTCGCGCGAGATGCTGCTCGCCCATGCGAGAAGGGCCGAGCCGGTGGATGTCGCGCTGGTGGTGGGCGATGGGCTTTCGGCCCATGCGATCGAGGAGAACGCCGTGAGCCTCCTGGCCGAACTCCTGCCCCTGCTCGCCCGCCATGGCTTGAGCGTCGCGCCCATTTCGATCGTGCGTCAGGCGCGCGTGGCGGTGGGCGACGAGATCGGCCATCTCCTTGGCGCGCGCATGGTGGTGGTGCTGATCGGCGAGCGGCCGGGCCTGTCCTCGCCCGACAGTATGGGGCTTTACCTGACGCTCGACCCTAGGCCGGGCCTCACCGACGAATCCCGCAACTGCATCTCGAACGTGCGGGCTGAGGGCATTCAGCCGCCGCGCGCGGCACAGAAGCTCGTCTATCTCATGCAGGAGGCCTTCCGCCGTAATCTTTCGGGCGTTCTCCTGAAGGACGAGGAAGACGCCCCCGCCAGCCTCGCCGCGCCGGGCGGCCGGAATTTTCTGACGGCGGGGGATTAGAAGCCGGCAAGGAACGGCGCACGGTCGGCCCGCCGACTCGTTCCGCCTATCGGCGTCGTTGCTGATTGCGCTGGCATCGGCTCCGCTCCCAGAACGGGCTTGGCGCCTCATGGCGCCTGTCTCCGGTTCGCAGGTTTCCTGGTTGCCGCGCGCAGATCGCGCCCTGCGACCAGCCGCCGCAACGGCCCGTCGGGCTAAGGTAGGCAATTGTTGACAATGTTCGTCATCGAACTGCGTCAACTTAGACGAGTTTAACGCCCGGCTGCGATGCTCCCTCCATCCGATTTCTCAGATCGCTGGAAGGAGTTCCCCCATGCGATGGTCCGTGACCGCGAAGCTCCTGATCGCAGCCGGCATCAGCATTGCGCTGACCGTCGGCGCGACGATGACCTACCTCGCCCTGATTTCGAAAGAGCAGACCCAGGCGATGGTCGCCGCCTCCATTCGTTCGGAGGCGCGGGCCGTGGCCGGGTTGGTGACGGCACCCATCATGGAACTGGCCGGCGCGGCCCGGTCCATGGCCGGGGCGATCGGAGAGAGGCATGCGTTGGGCGACCGGGATCGCAAGGGGGTGATTCAAAGCCTCAAGCCCAATCTCATGGACAATCCGCTCACGGTTGGAAGTTGGTTCGGGGAAGACGCCAGCCGGCCCTTCGATGGGCAGAATCTCGCCAATGTGCCGGAGCTCGCCGGCGACTCTCAAGGCCACTTCAATCCGACCTGGACGCGCGCGCCGGACGGCACGATTGCCTTCGGATCCTTCGAGAATTCGTACCAAGAGGCGTTCTGGACCCTCACGGCCAAGAGCCGCAAGGGCGCGATGACTCCGCCCTATCTCGATACGTCGACGGCTGTGCATCAGTCCATGGTCAGCGTCACCTTCCCGGTCGTGTCGAACGGAACGTTCCTGGGCGTGTCGGGCATCGACATCGGCCTCGGCAGGATTTTGGAGTCTCTGGCAAGCCTGCGGCCCTTCGGCGGCCGGGTCACGCTCCTGTCGGGCGAGGGCAAGTGGATCGCTCACCCCGATGCGGCCCACCTGAACCAACCCTATACCAGCGCGGTCGGCAGAAAGGCCTTGGAAGACGCCCTTGCGACGGGACAACCACAGCAGGTGTCCGGCACCTTCACGACGCTGAGCGAGCCCGCCGAGCGCATCTTCCTGCCCTTCGATCTGCCGGGTCTCGATGCTCGCTGGATCGCGGTGGTGGATGTGCCCGCGACGGTGATTTCGGGCCCCGCGCGCGAACAGGCCAAGATGATGCTGCTCGGCGGCGGCGCTATTCTGGTGGCGACGCTGGCGCTTCTGGCTGTCATCGTCGATCGCGTCGTGCGCCGTCCGATCGCGCGTTCGGTGGAACTGGCCGAAGCCATCGGGGCGGGCGACGTGACGCAGCGCGCCGAAGTGCGCTCGCGCGACGAAGTGGGCGTGCTGCTTCAAAGCATGAATCAGACGGGCGAGCGTCTGACCTCCATTGTCGGCGGCGTTCTGAACTCCGCCCGGCAGGTCTCGTCCAATGCGGCGTTGACCTCCGAGGCCGCCGAGCGTCTGTCTTCGGGCGCGACCGAACAGGCTGCCGCCTCAGAGCAGGCCTCCGCCGCGGTGGAGGAAATGAGTGCCAATATCCGCCAGAACGCCGGAAACGCGGCCGAAACCAATGCCATCGCCCGCGCGGCCAGCGCCAGCACGGAACGCACCGCCGAAGCCGTATCCCGCTCCGTCGAGACCATGCGCACCATCGCGGACAAGATTCGCGTGGTGCAGGACATCGCCCGCCAGACCGACCTTCTGGCGCTGAACGCCGCGATCGAGGCCGCGCGCGCCGGCTCGGCCGGCAAGGGTTTCGCGGTGGTGGCTTCCGAAGTGCGCAAGCTCGCCGAGCGCTCGCGCGTGGCCGCCGAGGAGATCGCCGGCTTGTCGGACGAGACGCTGAACGTCGCCGACGAGGCGGGCCGGATGCTGGATCGGCTCGTGCCCGACATCAAGCGCACCTCCGATCTGGTGGCCGAGATCGCCGCCGCCTGTCAGGAACAGTCGGTCGGCATCACACAGATCAGCCAGGCCATCGTGCAGCTCGATCAGGTGACACAGGCCAATGCCGGCGCGGCCGGCGAGATGGCGGCGACGGCCGAGCAATTGTCGGACGAGGGTCGGGTGCTGAACGAGCGGGTCGGCTTCTTCAAGCTTTCCGACGCGCCGCGCGGGGCCGAGGCTCCCGAGCCGGCCTCCGCCGTCGCCTCGGATGGCGTGGAATTCCAGCCGGCCCCGCTGCGCAAGGCCGCCTGATCGGGTTCGGTCAGCGGCGTCTGACGCGCCGCCGCCAGCTGAGATTGGCGGCGGACACGGCGAAGACGGCGAGCAGCACCAGCGCGCTCGCCGGCATCAGAACCGCGCAGGGCGCGCGTTCGAGATAGGGCATCCCTTCGGCCAGAACGAGGCCCCATTCGGGCGCGGGGGGGCGCGCGCCCAGGCCCAGAAATCCGAGCGCGGCGAGTGCCAGCGCGATGCCGGGCAGGCGCAGCATGGCATGGCGCAGCGCCGGGCCAACCACCGCCGGCAGGACATAGCGCAGCGTCAGGCGCAGCGGGCCGACGCCGAGCAGCGGGGCCATGCGCACATGCGGCTGGGCGCGTGACTGCCGCGACAGGGCGGCGACATGGGCCGCGAGCGGCGCCCAGGCGACCGCGAGCACGGCCAGCATCGCGCCGCTGGAGCTTGCACCCAGGATCGCGGCGACGAACAGGCCGGAAATGACCGGCGGCGTCGCCTTGGTGACCTCGATCGGCCCGGCCATGAGGCGCGGGAAGCTGCCCGCCACCAGCGCGATCAGGAAGGCCAGAAGCGTGGTGACAAAGGCAAGGCCGATCGTCGTCGCCGCGCCGTGCGAGACGCGCGCCAGAAGATCGCGGCCCGTCCCGTCCGCGCCGAGCGGTAGGGCGAGACTGGGCGCTTCCAAGCGCAGATAGGCCGAGGTGAAGGGATCGCGCCCGAGCCCGGCCAGCACCAGCACCACCAGAAGCGACAGGGCGAGCGCCGGCACGACGAACCCGCCACGTGGGGTCTCGGGCTCCTGCGCCACCGGAAGCGAGCCGCTGCGAATCGCAGGCCGCAGAAGCCATGCGCCGGCGAGCGTCGCCAGACTGCCGATCATGATCGCGAGGACGAGCAGGATCAGAAGGCCCATGCGCAGGGTCGGCAGATCCTGCGCCGAGGCCGCGCCGAGCGTCGCGCGCCCGAGGCCCGGAATGGAGAAGACCTTTTCGACGGCGACCGCGCCGCCTGTCAGCGCGATCAGCACCATGCCGACCTGTGGCAGAAGGCCGGGCAGCGTGCGCGCGATCACCGCCCCCGCGATGCGCGCGTTCGAGAAGCCCGCGACGCTCCAGGTCGTGACCCAGCGCTCGCTGAACGTCGTGGCGAGCCCATCGGCAAACAGGCGGCCGAGCAGGCCGCCGGCGGGCAGGCCGAGGGCGAGCGCGGGCAGAACCGCGTGGGTCCAGCTCGTCCAGCCATAGGGCGGAAAGGCGCGCAGCCACACCGAAAACACCACGAGAAGCACGGTGGCGAGCACGAATTCCGGCAGCGCCGTCAGCGCGGCGGGCACGGCGCCCGAGCCGCGACGCGCCTCTCCCCGCAACCCCGCGCGCAGGACCGGCGCGCAGATCAGGCCGATCACCGGCAGAACCACGAGGAGCGCGGCGGCCATGAGTGTCAGCGACACGCCCGTCGCCTGCACCATGCCCGGCAGGACCGGCGCGCCCGATACCCACGAAACACCTGCATCCCCCTTCAGGAGACCGTCGGCCCAAACGAAAAGCGAGGTCCATGGCCCGTCCCCAAGCCCCAGCTGCGCGCGGATGGCGTTCAGTGCTTCAGTGGTCGCCTCCTGCTCGCCGGAGCGCGCGCGCAGAATGCTGAGCGCGGGATCGCGGCCCGAAAGCCAGGGCAGAAGGCCCGCCAGAACCAGAACCGCCAGCAGCGTGACCAGCCGCGACAGCGCCGGCAGCAAGGGCGCAAGGCGCGCGGCGGCGCTCCCGCCCCTTGCGCTGCTCTTCGCCGGGATGCGCGAGCGCTTCCCGGCAAGGTTGGGCGAGGCGTCCGGTGTCACTGACCCGCGCTCGCCAGGGTCGTGGCGGTGCGCACCAGCTCGCGCTCGCGCGGGTCGCGCGCGGCGGCGTTGACGCCATCAGCCTCGCCCTGCATCACCCGCTCGTGCAGCATAGGAACCGCCGCGCCCGTGGCCAGGATCGCGGCTTCCGCCGCCATCACGGCACGCTGGCGCTCGTCCCCGGCGGGCGCGGCTGCGGCGCGGCGGAGCGCTTCGTCCACGCCCTCGTCGCAGAGCTGCGCGATGTTGAAGGAGCCCTTGCAGGAGAAATCCGACACCATGTAGCTGACCGGATCGCCGGAATCGAGAACGGTGGCGCGCGACAGGATGAAGGCGTCAAAACGCCCGGCCAACGCATCGGCTTCGATATGGGCGTATTGGCGCACGTCCTGGCGCACGCGGAAGCCGGCGGCGGTCAGCTGCTGCTCCAGAAGCACGGCGACCTCCGGCAGTTCGGCCCGGTCGGTGAAGGTGCCGAGCACGATCTCGGCCCCATCGGCCTTGCCCTCGGGCGCGAGCGCGGCGGGCTCGCCGCGCAGCGCGGCGGCCCAGGGCAGGGCCGGGCCGAGAAGCCCCTTGGCCGCGTCCGCCCGGCCCTCATAGACGGTGCGCACCAGCGCGGCGCGGTCGATCGCAGCGGCCGCGATGCGGCGCAGGCGCGCATCGGCAAAGGGGCCGCGCTTGGTGTTGAGATAGAGTGTGTTGGTGCGCGGCATCGGCACTTCGTGGATCAGCTGGGGGTCGAGAAGCGCGGCCTGCGACACCGGGATCGCCTCCACCACGTCGGCCGTCCCGGTGCGCAGCGCCGCCGCGCGGGCCGTGCCGTCGGGCACATAATCGGCGTCGATGCCGGCAAGCCGGGCGCGCTCGCCCCAATAGGCGTCGAACCGGTCGAGCCGGGCGCTGGTCGTGCCGTTGATCTCCTTCAGGACGAAAGGCCCGGTGCCGGCCTCGATCGGGTTGACGCGCCCGTCCGCGCCATAGGCCCGCGCGGCGAAGATCGCGAGCTGCGGGCTCGACAGGCGGTTGGGCAGGAGCGGATCGCTGACGGCGCTGCGCACGAGGACCGCGCGCTCGCCATCCGTTTCGATCTCCAGCTGCACGCCATCGAGAATGCGCGGCTTGGGCACGGCCTTGGTGGCCGCCGTCAGCGAGGCGGCGACACGCTCGGCGGTGAGCGGCGTGCCGTCATGAAACAGCACGTTGTCGCGAATGTCGAAGCGCCAGGTCCTCTCGTCCACGCGTGTCCAGCCTGTGGAAAGAAGGGGCTGCGGCGTGCCGTCGGTATCGAGCCGCACCAGCGTCTCGGCCGCGCTCCAGCGCGACAGCTTGAAGGCGTCGTCGGTCAGAGGGTTCAGCCCCGAGCGCGGCGGCTGGAGCATGGCGAGGCGAAGGCGCTGTCCCGCTGTCGCTCCCTCCTGCGCCATCGCGCCGGACGGCAAAACAGCGGCGAGGGCGAGAAGGCCGGCGAGAATGGGGCGGGGCGAGAGACGGATGCGAGACATGGAAGGCGTCCTTGACGGTCAAGCGGCGCGCGGCCGGGGAGGGGAAGGGATCACGGTTGGAAAACGGAGAAGCGCTGGTCGGCGGCCTTACAGCCGCTCGCAGCACCAGGGCGCGGGGGAGGGGCCGGGCTGCGTCGCCCGCGCCGCCTCCACCAGGGCTCGCGTCGCGGGGTGGCGGGGCGCGGCGATCAGCTCGCGCGTCGGCCGGTCCTCCACGATGCGCCCCTCGCTCATCACCAGGATGCGCGAGCAGAGAAGGGCGACAGCGGCGAGATCGTGCGAGACGAGAAGCAGCGCGGTGCCCTCCGCTTCGGAGAGATGGCGCAGCACTTCGCCCACCTGTCGGCGGATCGGCAGGTCGAGCCCGCTCATCGGCTCGTCGGCGATCACGAGCTGCGGCCGGGGCGCGATGGCGCGCGCGATCGTCACACGCTGCGCCTGCCCACCCGACAATTCGCCGCGCCGTCGATCGTGAAACTCCAGCCCGAGCCCCACAAGCGCAAGAGCCTCACATGCGCGCGCTGCCGGAGCGCGCTCGTCGCACAGGCGCAGGAGCGGCTCGCAGACCTGCCGAAGAACGCTCATGCGCGGGTCGAGCGAGGCGGCGGGGTCCTGCGGGATATATTGCACCGCGCGCCTGTACCAGCGCAGCGCCGCCGTGCTGCCGGGGTAAACCCGGCGCGACTGGCATTCGATCTCGCCATCATCCAGCGCCTCGATCGCCAGAAGCGCACGGAGCAGGCTCGTCTTGCCCGAACCGGAGCGCCCGACCAGCGCCACGCGCTCGCCCGGCGCGATGGAAAGATTCACGTCGGACAGGACGCGCTGCCGTTCGGCCCGACGCCACAAGCCGACCGGCGCGCCATAGCTCAGCGCCAGGGCGCGCGCGCTGAGGAGCGATCCGTCCGGGTTGAGCGGAGGCTGTGCCATCGGGCGTTACGCCGCCTCGAGTTCGGCCGGGGCGAAGGGACGGGCCTCGGCCAGCGCGCAGGCGACCAGCTCGCGCGTGAAATCGTGGCGCGGGGTCGCGAAGAGGTCGTCCATCGGCCGGTCCTCCACGATGCGCCCTTCGGCCAGAACCAGAACGCGCTCGCAGGCCATGCGCGCGGCCGACAGATCGTGCGTTACGAGCAGCAGCGCCGGCCCCTGGTCGCCGGTGCGCTCGCCGAGCAGGCGCAGAACCTTGGCTTGCGTGACGAGATCCAGCGCGGTGGTGGGTTCGTCGGCGACGATCAGGCCCGTGCGGCAGGCGAGCGCCAAGGCGATGCACACGCGCTGGCGCTGGCCGCCCGACAGATCCGCGGGGCTGGTTTCGAGAAAGGCGGGGGTGGCCGGCAGATCGACCGAGCGCAACAGCGCCAGCGCCGCGTCCCTGGCCGCCTCGCGCCCGAGCCCGCCGTGCCGGCGCAGCGGCTCCACCAGCTGCGCGCCGATCGACACCAGCGGATTGAGCGCCGATTGCGTGTCCTGCGAGACCAGGGCGACGCGTGCATCCTTGGGTCTTTGAGGCGCGCGCTGGCGCAGAACCTCGTGCCCGGCCACGCGCACCGAGCCCTCGCTGTGGAAGCCGGCCGGCAGAATGCCGGTGATGGCCGCCGCCGTCAGCGACTTGCCGGAGCCCGAGGCACCAAGCAGGCATACCCGCTCGCCCGCGCGAAGCGAAAAGCCGATCCCATCCAGAAGAACGCGCCCGCCCATGGCAACGCGCAAGCTTTCGATCTCCAGCATGGCCCACCGCACCGCACTCGTTTCCTGAGGGCGGTCCATAGCGCGATCGTTATAACATTACAAATCCTTCATGCTGATAGGAACGGGTCGGGTCGGCCGACGCCCATCCAACCGGACGTTCGAGCGTCGCCCCGCCTTACCGATTCAGGACGGGGTCGAGTGCGGCAAGGACGCGGGCTCGCGCTTCCGTTCCGAGCGGCAGGATGGGGCGGGGCGGTTCGAACCGGCCAAGGCCCAGCCGGCTCAGGAGCACATACATCACCCGCAAGCTGCCATAGGTCTTGAAACAGTCCCACAGAGGCAGGAAGGCATGGTCGAGCTGCCGTGTGGTCTCTTCGTCGCCGCGCTTGGCGGCCTCGACCAGCGCAATCACCGGCCGGGGAAGCAGGCCGGCCAGAACGCTGTAAAAGGCATCGGCCCCCGCCAGCATCGCATCCGCCATGCCCCAATCCCCGCTATAGCCGATGGCAAGTCCCGTTCGCTCCCGCAGGAGAGGGATTGCATCTTCCAGGGTTTCGCCGGCCGGCAACGGCATCTTGACCGCCTGAATGGTCGGCAGCTGCGCCAATCTCGCCAGAAGCTCGCTGCTGAAGGTGAAATGGGTCGTGCCGGGATTGTTGTAGACGCAGAGCGGCAGCCCGGAAGAACCGGCGACCGAACGGTAATGTTCGAACACCTCGTCCTCGGTCAACGGCGTGTAGGACATCGGCGCCAGGAGAAGGGCGCTGGCGCCGGCCGTTTCTGCGTGACGCGCCAGTTCGATCGCATGATCGGTGCGCAGCGCGCCGATGCCGACAAGAAGCGGGACGCGCCCACCCACGGCCTCGACGGCGGCTTCGACCGCTCGACGCCGCTCGTCCAGCGACAGGAAGGCATAGATGCCGGTCGAGCCGAGCAGGCCGATCGAGGCGACCTCCGCGTCGCAGAGGTGTTCGAGGAGTCTGCCGAGCAGGGCATCGTCGACACGCCCCTGTGCGTCGGCCGGCGTGATCGGAAACGCGGACAAGCCACGGAAGGGCTGCGACGGCTGGCTCGGCATGATCGGATGACTCCGGCGGATGAGTGGTTTGGACGCGCGCTCATTCTACGCAGAAGGTCCCGCCCTCCGTCCATCGAAAGACGCAACGGCGAAGGCCATCCCGTCGTCACGCAACGGGACAGGACGAGCCTTGGCCGTTCACGAGAATGATCGAGCCGACGGCCGGCGATGGCTTTCGAACGTCCGGAAGACGGCCACCGGCAGCGCGCCCATCCGGCCGCCCACGCCCACCATCTCGACGCAATGGGCTGCTAATCGGTGCGAACGGGGCCGAACCGTGGCGGGTTTCCGGCGCAAGGCCCTGAGCCAAACCGACGCGGCCGGGAACGCGCGGTGGGCACTGGTGCTTGCGGGGAGGGAACCCGAGTGGTTCGCTTCGCGCCGGAGGACGAGAGTTTGACATTGGGGAGTCTGATCATGGCGGCTTCACTGGGTCTGGCGACCCTTTCGGCGCTGGGGCCGACATCGACGGGCTCCGACGGGTTCGTGCATGTCGCCGTCTATCGCGGGCCGGCCGGCTGCGAGGGCTGCTCGGAAGCGGCCCAGCGCGCCATCGAGGGCAGCGACGCGCGCTACCGTGTCGATCTTGTCGGCCCCGACGAGGCCATCGACATCTCGGCCGAGACGCTGGCGCGCTACGATCTCTATGTGCAGCCGGGCGGCGGGCAGGACATGGACGCGTCCTTTCACAGCTTCGGCGACGAGCGCGTGAACGCGATCCGCGATTTCGTGGCAGGGGGCGGTGGTTATCTCGGCCTTTGCATGGGCGCCTATCTCGCGGGCGGTTCGCATCTCGGCCTCGTGCCGCATGAAATGGACAGCGAAGTCGGCCGGCCGGGTTTCCCGATCCAGACGATCGAGGATGCCGCGATCGACCTCACCTGGGCGGGCCACGCCAACACGATGTTCTTTCAGGACGGCGCTTATCTCCTTCGCTCCGACGACGACCCCGAGTTCCGCACCATCGCGACCTACGAGAACGGCGACATCGCCGCCGCGCGCTACGGGTTCGGCCGGGGAATCGTGGTTCTGAGCGGTCCGCACCCGGAGGCCGATGCCGGCTGGTTCGAGGGCGCGCATCTGCCGCTCGATCGCATGCACCAGGGCCGGCCGATGGACGATCTCCTCGCCGCCTTCCGGCAGAACAGTCTTCAGGCCGCAGCCACCCGCTAGGCGGAGCTTGACACCGAGGCGGGACGGCAAACGCCGACGAAGCCGGGGAAGATCCGCCGGGATGGATCACGAAGCGGATCGACGAACCGCAGCCAATGCGCCGCCGGACCTGAGCACGGCGAGCCTGTGCGTCTTGCCGGCGAGGTGGTCGGGGTCGAACCAGGTTTCGAGCGAGAGTGCATGGCGCCCCATCGGATCGAGCGGGGAGGGGCCGCGTCGGAGATCGCATCCGTTCAGTCCGATGGTGGCCTCATGCGTCGCGCCGTCGACGCGCATCTTCCCCAAGGCCGCGCCCTGAACGCCCATGGCCACGGGAGGTTCGAACAATCCGATGGGATGCGAAGGCCGCTGTCCCTCCTTCATCCTTTGCGAGGTTTGAGAACCGGGGACGGACCCATCGGGCGGAGGGCGGGCGAGGGATTGTGTCTGCCGGCAACAATGCTCGACGGGAACAAGCCCAGGTCGGTCGACCCGAACAGGTCCGTCCCCGGTTCCTGCGACTTCCCAGGGAAGGGCGGTTCTAGCCGCGAAGCCTATCAAGGGGCGTGCTGCAGACTTTGGGTACACCCATAAATCGATGCGCCGGCCGCGACCATTTCGGTCGGGCCGGCGCTGTGTCGAGGATGGCTCGCTCAGCCGTTCGGGGCGAAGCGGTAGAGATTACGGTCGGTGCCGACCACCACGAGCCAGCGGGCGCTGGGGGCCGCGACTTGGAGGCCCTTGCCCATCGCCTTGGTCCAGTTCCCGTTGTTGTCGTCCGTTGTCTTGCGCCAGATCTCTCGTGTTGTCGTGTTGACGACGCTGATGGAGCCATCGGCCGAGGCGGCGATGTCGGAGATCGTGACGCCCACCTGGTTCCAGTTGCCGTTGCCGTCGTACCGGTAGACCTTGCCGTCCGCGCCCATCGACCAGAAGCGGTTGGCGGCGATGGCGACGACCTTGGCGCTGGTGCCGTTGACGCGCGTCCAGCCGTCGTTGAAATCGTCGGCGTTCTTGCGCCAGATCTCGTTCTTGTCGTTGGTGATGACGACCGTGCCGTCCGACGCGGCCGAGATCGTGCGGCCCCAGCCGCCAACGCGGGTCCAGGCCGTGCCGGTCCAGCGATAGATCGCGCTGTCGGTGCCGATGCCGTAGATCCGGTTGGCGCCGCCCGCCGCGACCTCCTTCATGGCCTGTCCGTTCAGCGCCACCCAATTGTTGTCGCTCTGGTAGCGCCAGACGGTGCCGTCGCCCGAGTTGACCGTCAGCGTCGTGCCGTCGGCGGCCGAGGCGATCTTGGCGCCCTGCGTGCCGATCTGGGTCCACTGGGTCGGCGCGTTGGCCGTGACATCGCCCGAGGTCGCGCCGCCGCCGGTATTGCCGTTGGCGGTATTGCCGTTGCCGGCCGTGCCTGTCGTCCAGGCCTGGTTGGCTTGTCCATTGCAGGTCCATTGGAAGACCTGCGCGCCGGACTGCATGGAGACGCCTGCAACATCCACGCATTTACCGGTCTGCTTGGACATGAGCGTCAGGCCCTGGGCGGTCTGGGTCGGCTTCCAGATTTGGTTGTCCCCCCCCCAGCAACCCCATTGAACCAGCGCGGCGCCGTCGTCGGTCTTGAAATTATAGACGTCGAGGCACTTGTTGGTTTGACTGTTGACCAGGGTGTAGCCGCCATTGGCCTGCTTCCACGTCCATTTCTGGATCGCGCTGCCATTGCAGGTTTCCTGCAGAACCTGTGCACCTTCCGTATCGCCCCCGCCCTGAACGGAGAGGCAGAGATTGGAATGGGACGCGATCAGCGGTGTCGCGTTTCCGTCAGCGGGAATGGCCGCGCCGCCGGCATTGGTGCCGCCGGCATTGCCCGCGTTGCCGCCCGTGTCTGCGACGACGGGGCCGAGGCCGCCGGTCTCGCCGTTCTGGGCCGGCGGCGGCGTGTCGCCATTGTCGGCCGTGGGCGAGGGCAGGCGCATCATCTTGCCGATCGAAGGGACGCCTTGATCGTCCAGAGCGAACAGCATGTAGTAACCGGGCGTCGCCTCCAGCGCATTGCCGGTCAGCGTCAGCGCATAGCCGTCGCCCGACTTCGTGAAGGGCACCTCCAGAAAGCGCTGGTCGGTGTTGAAACTATGCGTGACCGCGCCGGTCTTGACCATGGTGAAACGCGCGATGGGCCGGTTGCCGGTGGCCGAAACCTGGATCGTCTGTCCGAGCCGCACCGTACCGGGCTCGCTCGAGATCACCGGGCGCGTGGCCAGATTGCCGTCCGCGCCGAAGAGATAGGGCGGCGAATAGACCTCCACATTGTTGCCGGTGACCGGGCCCGGCGCACCGCCGCCGCCCACGAGAACGCGCCCGTCCGGCAGGAGAAGCGCTGTGGAATGATACAGGCGCGGAACCTTCATCGAGGCTCCCGTGCGCCATTGGCCGCTCTGCGGATTCCAGATTTCGGCGGCATAGGCCACGTTCTGGAGCGTGTTGTTGCCCTCCGCTCCGCCGGTGGCCAGGACCTCGCCCGTCGGCAGGACGGTGCCCGTCACCCAATGGCGGCCATAGGCCATCTGGCCGGTGTCCGAGACCTTGTAGGGGAAGGTCGAGAAGTCGATGATGCTGGCATTGCGCGAGCCGGCGGGGGCCGACTGGTCCTCGTTGAAGGTGATGCCGCCGCCGAACTGGAGAATCTTGTTGGGCGCGAACAGCACGGTCGAGGCGGTGCCGCCCCAGTTCGGCCCGTCGAAGGGTTGCACATCGCCGAACGAGCCGTTTCCGTCATAGCCGATCCGGTACATGATCTTACCGGCCAGCACGAAAATCTTGTTGTTCGCGGTCGGGAAGACACGCGGATACCAGTAGCGGCGCTCGTGGTCGTCCGCCCCCTGCCGGGCCTGCGTGGTCCCGGTGAGCGCGCGCCAGCCCTGGCCGGGCGTGAACAGCTCCGCCGT
Source organism: Aureimonas ureilytica (assembly GCF_001475935.1). Classification (GTDB taxonomy): domain Bacteria; phylum Pseudomonadota; class Alphaproteobacteria; order Rhizobiales; family Rhizobiaceae; genus Aureimonas; species Aureimonas ureilytica_A. Next base: position 7,900 of record NZ_LDQA01000031.1, on the reverse strand, counting down.
CGTGCTGGCGTCGGCCGAGTTCGAATAGGGCTTCACGCCCCCATTCACGATGATGCGCCCGTCCGGCAGCGTCGTGGTGGTGGCGTACCAGCGGGGATAGGCGACCCGCTGCAGGGCGGTCAGCGCGCGGGTCTTGTAGGAAAAGCTCGACGTCTTGTAGGTGTTGTCGTCGTCCGCATTGTTCGATCCGCCCACCATCAGCAGCTCGCCGCTCCAGGCCTCTATGACCTGACCGGTGCAGAAACTATCGACATTGATGCTGTTGGGCAGGGTCACATGCGCATCGTCCCCCAGGCCCAGCTTGGGGTCCCAGATGTCGATGTCGAGCCCGCCTTGATTGTTCTGCGGGGTCGCGCCGAAGGTCACGACCTTGCCGTCCGGCGTCAGCGCGGAATGGATGGGAATGCGCGGCCAGGCGGACACGTCGCTCCAGCGCCCCTCCATATTGGGCGCACCCGCCAGAACCGGAGAGGGGCAACCCAGCGCCAGCGCGATGGCCGCCGTCGCCAGCAGGGCCTCGCGGCGCCAGCGGATGTTGGGAGCGGCAGGGAGGAAAGAGCGTGCCATGGAAGCCACCATTCATCGGGTGAAAACGGGAAAGAGCGTCGAGAGGGCGGTCGGGCTCAGCCGCCGGGAGCGCGAGCGGGCGCGGCGGCCATATGCGCGGCCATGCGGCGCGCGACCTCGTGAAAGTCCATCTCATAGGGGAAGCGCTCGACCTCCCGGCCATCCGGGCCGAAGAGAAGCACCGAACTCGTATGATCCACCGAATAGTTCGCGCCCTGGTGCACGTTGCGCACGGCCACGATCCGGTGCCGGAAGGCGAAGCGATCCACCGAGGTCTCGTCGCCGCTGACGGTTACGAAGCCGTGGCCCAGCGGCTGAACATAGCGCGCCATGACTTCGGCCGTGTCGCGCGCCGGATCGAGCGTGATGAAGACAGGCGTGATCTCGGTGCGGCTCGCTTCCGGCAGAAGATCGAGCGCGGCCGTCATCTCGAACAGCGATGTCGGGCAGATGTCCGGGCAGTTGGTGTAGCCGAAATAAACGAGATGCCAGCGGCCCCCGAGCGCGGCCTCATCGAAGGCACGCCCGGTCTGGTCCACGAGCCCGGCGGCTGCGGCGGGCAACGCCGTCCAAAGCCCGAGCACGGCGAGGAGCGGTGCCAGCGCGCGCGCGATGGTTCGTAGCGTCCTGCAACAGGGCTTCATGATCGGCCAAAGCCTCCAACTGGAATTCCGGCCCAGCTAACGTAGCGGAAGCTAAAAAAGGCTTGAGATCGGCCCGTCCTGGCGCGCTGGCGCGAGCGAGGCTGAATCAAGTGTGTGCGAACTCGCAAAAAGGCGCTCGGATGCCTTTGGCGCCCGTCCTCGCGCAGAAGATGCGGCAAAGCCCGGCGCTGGCCGCGAGGACCTGAGCCGGGCTGATCCGAAACGATCGTCGTCGGTTATGTGCGGGCGGCGCGGGCCAGTTCGCGGGTCACGTCCTGCTGGTCGAGGAAGGCTCCGACATCGGCCTCGCGCATGGGCTTGGAATAGAAATAGCCCTGGATCAGCGAGCAGCCGATCCCTTGCAGGATGTCGAGCTGTTCGCGCGTTTCGACGCCTTCCACCACGCAGGCCAGCGCCAGATCGCGCGACAGGGCGCTGACGGAGCTGACGATCTTGCGGCTGGCCTCGTTGCTTTCGAGATCGCGCACGAAACTGCCATCCACCTTGATCTTGTCGAGCGGCAGCTTCTGAATCTGGCTGAGCGAGGAATAGCCGGTGCCGAAATCATCCAGCGAGATGCGCGCGCCCGTGTTCTTGAGGAGGTGGAGGTTGGCGAGCGCCTGATCGAGATTCATCATGATGGCGGTTTCCGTCACCTCGAACTCGACGCGGCGGGGCGAGATGCCGCTGCGCATCAGGATCGCGATGAGGTTCAGGACCTTTTCGGGCGCCACGATGTCGTGGCCCGACAGGTTGAAGGAGATGCCGACCTCTTCCGGCCATTGCTTGGCGGCCCGAAGCGCCTTTTCCAGAAGCACGGGGGTGAGCGTCGAGATGAAGCCCGACTGCTCGGCCACCACGATGAACTGGCCGGGCGAGACGAAACCGAGCGTCGGGCTCTGCCAGCGCGCCAGGCATTCGAGAAGCATCGTCCGGTCCTGGTGGGAATCCACGATCGGCTGGAAGGTCAGGAAGAATTCCGCCTCCAGGTCGGCCGAGCGCAGCGAGCGCTCGATCAGTGCCGTCTGGCGCACGCTGCGCTCGTGCTCCTCGTCGAACACCACGGTCTTCAGGCGGCCCGTGCGCTTGGCGTGGAACAGGGCGTAGTCGGCCCGGTCGTAGAGATCCTCGGCATTGTCGGCATTGCGCGGGCAGCTGGCAAAGCCGATCGATCCGCCGAGCAGGAGGCGCAACTCGCCCACCTGAATGGGGGAATGAACGCTGGCGATGAGGTCGTTGCCGATCTGGAGGAGATACTCCGGCGCGTCTTCCCCCACGATGATGAAGGCGAATTCGTCGCCGCCCAGGCGATACACATGGCCGCGACTGCCCAGCGTCGTGCGAACGCGCGCCGCCATGGCATGAAGGAGCCGGTCGCCCACGACATGCCCGTTGCTGTCGTTGACGGCCTTGAACCCGTCGAGATCGAGAATGCCGAAGGCCAGCGGCCGGCCTGTCCTGGCGGAGGTTTCCAGCGCCTTTTCCAGATCGTGGAAACAGCTGCGCCGGTTGCCGATGTCGGTCAACGCATCGGTGTTGGCGAGCGCGAAGTTCTTTTCGCTGAGGGCCTGGATTTCCTGCGCCTTGGCTTCCAGCGTCAGGCGCGAGGACACGAGGCTGCTGAAGTCGCTGAAATAGGCACGGGCGATGAGCGCCAGACCGGCGAAGCCGAAGGTGAGGACGGCCGCGATCGCCAGAGCCCCCTGCAGGGAGCCGATGGTGGAGCCCAGATACATGAGGCCGAGGGCGCAGAAGGCGCCGGAGACCAACGAGGCTCCCCGAAGCTGAAGCAGACCGAACAGGATGAACACCATCTGGCCGGCCATGCAGAGCATGAGCACCACCAGTGTTTCCGTATTGCCCCATTGGGAGATATAGGCTTCCCAGCCGACGATCACCGCTATCCAAGCCCCGATCTCCCACCCGAGAAATCGCAGGGCCTTGGTGCAGTCCTCGTCGGACGGGATGATGTTGCGCTTGCGATACCACCTGACGGCCCAGATCAGGGCCTTGGGAACGAGAACGCCCGGCAGGATGAAGCAGGCCCACCACGGCGCGGATGCGGCGTGGACCAGAGCCACGGCCAGCATGTCGCCGACCAAGGCGACATAGAGCGCGGGCCAGATCCGCGCCAGCGCATGGAACCGCGCCTGCTCGACGGAGCCTGCTCCCTTGAAATGATCGCCACTCAAGAAGGCCTCCCTTCGGTCTCCGACCGCAATCGGCCTTGGCGACCCGTTCGCCCGAACACCTCGCCCCTTCCGCGACGGATCGTCGATCGGCAGAACAGGAGAAACCGGACAGACTCGATGACGCGGAGCGTCGATCGTCCGCCTCTATGGTTATCTGATGGAGTGTAGCGTCCGTTCGTAAAGAACATTCTAACAACGGGGAATTATAAAGGAAAAAATGAAGGTAAATTAGGACTGGATACTTATCTTATTTAAGATGATGTCGTAGAATTTCGCGATTTTATATTGAAATTTCTAGCGGATTCGCGAACGTTTCGTTTATCTACGGTATCGATCCTTCTGGTCGCGCGCTGGGTGGCATCGTCGATCTCTCGACCCGGTGGCTGAACCAGTCCTTGATTCAGCGCACGGTCGATGCCGCTTCGATGGCCGTCGCGAAGGCACTGGAATGGGGTACCGAGGACGATGCGCGCACGGCGATCAACACCGGTGCCGAGGTCAATCTTCCCCGACTTCCACCCCGTTGGCCGCCGTCGCCAGCATCCGTGAAAAGGCCGGTTTGGACCATCTTCTTTTGCTTTCGGACGAGGCCAATCTCTGGCCCCGTTACAGTATCGAGGTGGCTTCGACTGGCTGCGACCCGGTACCAGAGGGTACATTATAAGGCCTTCGTATCGTCTTTGAGATTGGCGCAAGCTCCGGTTGTTAGCTCTGGGAGAACCGGGAGTCCCGGCCCCTGTCGAGTGCAACTGGCGATCTTGATGATGAACGCAGCTGACTGGCCGAACTCTGGGCCCCGCCTTGCAGGCGCTCGGTCTCGCCTGAGAGCTTTCCGGTCCGGCATCGCGGGCAAGCCGATAGGGGGCGGGCTGCTTGCACTTGCGCTTCTGTCGGGCTGCGCCGCGCGCGGCGAGATCGATCGCTTTTCCACCGTGCGGGACGTGGCGCCGCGCGAGGCTTTCGTCTTGCCGGCGGCCGGCGGCCCCTCCATCGTCGGCGTGCTGGAGCAGCGATTCAGCAACGGTGTCGAGCAGGAGATCGTCCTGTCGGGCGGAGGCGGTGCGGCCGGACAGAACCGGATGCGCGTCCAGTTCATCGGCCCGGTGGACGCCTCGACCTCCGGGCGCACGGCGCTCTCGGAACGCTCGCTGGCACGCGCCGACATCGCGGGCGAATTGCGGCAGGAGTTTCCCGGCGTCGCGATGCGCCGCTCGGCGCTCTATGTGCAGAACCGCTACGGCCCCTTCGGCTATGCCACGGGGCAGGTCGGCGGCACGACCTGCCTCTATGCTTGGCAGCGGTTGAGCGGCACGGACCATGCGACGCTGATCCTGCGCCCGCGCGGCATCATCAATCTGCGCCTGCGCCAATGCGAGGCGGGGGCGAGCGAGGCGCAGCTTCTGGCGACGCTCTACGGGCTCGGGGTCAACGCCTTCCTCAACCATTTCTCCTGGATGCCCTATGGCGATCCGCCCTCGCCCTCGCCGACGCTGGGACAGGGCGGCGCCCCTGTTTATCCCGAGCCGCTCCTGCCTGCGAGCGCCAGCGTGGCATCGGCCGCGCCCGTGAGCGAACCCGCCCCGCCCCCTCGCGCGCGCCGCGCCGCGCCGCGGCCGGCACCGCAGGCCACACCGAGGCTTCAGCTCGCGCCGCCCGCCGCGCCCGAGCCTTTGCCTCAGCCCGTCGGGCCGCCAGTGCCCCCGCCTCCGGGCGTCACCTCGCTCGACGCTGCAGGGGGCAGCGCCCCCCTCGTTCCCGCGCCCCCCGGCACCGCGTCAACCGCCGCCACGTTGGCGCGCCCCGTGGTGGCTCCGCCCGCGATCTGCGCCGACGGTCGCCTGATGGGCGCAAGCGGCTGCTGACCCGCGGGTGCGACGATTGCGCGCAATGCGGGTAAGGCGAATATAACCTTGAATTTCATTCAGACTTCATTAACGCCCAGCGCGATGTTCTTGTGACGGGCGGAGAGGGGACGTTTCGCCTCGGGCGTCTCTCCTTCGATGAAGCGTAAGATGACCGGGGGTTGCGGGCCTGCCTGAGGTCCCGCCCTAGAGCATTTCCAGCGAAAGCCGGGTCGGCTTTCGCGTCCGGACAATGCGAGACGCCAAAATCCTAGAGCCCATCACTCGAACCGGCGTTCGAGGGATGGGCTCTGGATCGGGAGAGTGCATGTTGCGAGTGGGAATGACGCTGTTGTGGATCCTGGCCTCGATCCTGGCGATCGCGGTGATCACGCTGCCCGTCAGCCTTCAGGCGCAGCTCTTCGCGGTGCTCTTCGTGCTCGGCGTCATGGTGATCCTGAAGACGCTGGATCTCGGCGGCGTCTGGCGTCTCGTGGCGCTCGCGCTCGGAACCTCGATCGTCCTGCGCTACGTCTATTGGCGCACGACCTCGACCCTGCCGCCGGTCAACCAGCTCGAAAACTTCATTCCGGGTTTTCTTCTCTATCTCGCCGAGATGTACAGCGTCTTCATGCTGGCGCTCAGCCTCTTCGTGGTGGCCGCGCCCGTGCCGCCGCGCCCCTCGCGCACGCTCACGCCGGGCCGCCAGCCGCCGAGCGTGGACGTCTTCGTGCCGACCTACAACGAGCCGACCAAGCTGCTCGCCAATACGCTGGCCTCCGCGCTCGCCATGAACTACCCCGCCGACCGTTTCACGGTCTGGCTGCTGGACGATGGCGGCACGGACCAGAAGCGCCAGTCCGACGACATGGTCTCGGCTGAAAGCGCCGAGCGCCGCCACGCCGAGCTGAACGCGCTCTGCGAGGCGCTGGGCGCGCGCTATCTCACGCGCGCGCGCAACACCTCCGCCAAGGCCGGCAATCTCAATCACGGGATGACCCAGTCCACCGGCGAGCTGATCGCCGTGTTCGACGCCGACCACGCGCCCGCGCGCGATTTCCTGGCCGAAACGGTCGGCTATTTCGAGGACGATCCGCGCCTGTTCCTGGTGCAGACGCCGCATTTCTTTCTCAATCCCGACCCGCTGGAGCGCAATCTGCGCACCTTCGACAAGATGCCCTCCGAGAACGAGATGTTCTACGGCATCATCCAGCGCGGGCTCGACAAGTGGAACGCCGCCTTCTTCTGCGGCTCGGCCGCGCTTCTGCGTCGCGAGGCGCTGATGGAAACGAGCGGCTTCTCGGGCATCTCCATCACCGAGGATTGCGAGACGGCGGTCGAGCTGCATTCGCGCGGCTGGAGCAGTCTCTATCTCGACAAGCCGCTGATCGCGGGCCTGCAACCGGCGACCTTCGCCTCCTTCATCGGCCAGCGCTCGCGATGGGCGCAGGGCATGATGCAGATTTTGTTGTTGCGCGCCCCGCTCTTCAAGCGTGGGCTCTCGTTTCCGCAGCGCCTTTGCTACACGTCCTCGACGCTGTTCTGGCTGTTTCCCTTTCCGCGCCTGATGTTCCTTGTCGCGCCGCTTTTCTATCTCTTCTTCGGCCTGCAGATCTTCACGGCGTCGTCCGGCGAGTTCGTCGCCTATACGCTGACCTACATGGCCGTGAACTTGATGATGCAGAATTCCATGTATGGCTCGTTCCGCTGGCCGTGGATTTCCGAGCTCTACGAATATGTGCAGAGCGTCCATCTCCTGCCCGCCGTCGTCTCCACCATGCTGCATCCACGCAAGCCGACCTTCAACGTGACCGCCAAGGACGAGTCGATCGCGGAAAGCCGCGTGTCGGAAATCGGCCTGCCCTTCTATGTGATCTTCGCCGTCCTGCTTCTGGGGCTGGTGGCCACCGTCTGGCGCGTGATCGACGAGCCGTACCGCGCCGATCTGACCATGGTGGTCGGCGCGTGGAATGTCTTGAACCTCGTGATCGCAGGCTGCGCGCTGGGCGTCGTGTCGGAACTCGGCACGCCGACGGCCAACCGACGCATCGCGGTGAAGCGGCGCTGCGACATCCAGATCGAGGGAACCCTCTTGGCCGGCACGATCGAGGATGTTTCGGTTTCGGGTGTCTCGGTGCGCGTCACCGGCGCGCTGCCGCCTGAGGTCGAGCGCGGCACGAGCGCGACGCTGCGGGTGCGCACCGAGCTGGAAAGCGGACGCGACACGATCCCGCTCGTGTTCAAGCGCATTCAGCGCGGCGAGGGCAGCACGGTGCTCGGCTGCGCCTTTGCCGCCGACAGCGCGCATCACAACCGGCTGATCGCGGATCTGATCTTCGCCGATTCCGGGCAATGGCAGCAGCTTCAGCGCGCGCGCCGGCGCAATCCCGGCATTCTGCGCGGATCGTTCTGGTTCTTCGGCGTGTGCCTCTACCAGACGTTCCGAGGGCTGGGCTATCTCCTGCGTGGTATCGGCAGCAAGCCAGCCGCGAAAGCCAAGCCGGCGGAGGCGCGCGGATGAAACGCACCGCCGCATCCGCCCTCGCGCTTCTGGCCGCCGCCATCGCTTGGCCGGGCTCCGCCGCCGCGCAGCCTGCGCCCTTCGACATGAGCGGCGAGAGACCCGCCGCGCCCGCCCAGCCGCAGCCGCAGCCGC
>NZ_LDQA01000030.1 GCF_001475935.1 Aureimonas ureilytica | reverse complement strand
TAGGTCCTGAGCCTAGGAAGGATGCCGGGATGACGAACAAGAGCGAACCGCCTCGCGGTGGCCAGGAAGAGACCGTGAAGCAGAAGTCCGAGCGCCTGAAGGCCGCTCGTCTGCAGGCGGAGCAGAACAAGGAAGCCCGGATCGAATGGGCCAATCGGAAGGCGGCGGCACGCCGGAAGGTGCTGGGCGACGGCAAACCCTGATCTCCGTCGCGGTGGCAGCGACGTCAGGTCGCAAGGTGCTTTCCGGGATTTTCGCGTTGCGCAAAACCCATAGGAGGAAACCATGACGAACGACATCGCCATCCAAGCCCGCCGCCGCGAAATCGCCGCCGAGCATGTGCTCTTCAAGCTGATCGAATATGTCGAGATGCGTCAGCCGGGGCTTCTCGACCATATCGAAGGCAGCCTCAGCCATCTCGGCGACCCCGCCCGCGACGACACCAAGGATGACGAGGCCGTTCGGGAGATCGCCCGGCGCATGATTACCGGCGCGAGGCGCGAGATCGCCTCCTGACCTAGACCTCGCGGACGCTGTCCGGGTCAGGGTCTTCTGCCGGTGGGGTCGGGGCCTTTGACCTGTGACCCGTCAGCAAGCCCAACGCCATCGCCAGCAACGCGATGGCCAGCACCATCGTCGCCTTGGCGGCCAGCCAGTTCCATAGGCGCTGCGGGTGCGCCCACCAGCCATAAACGGCCGCGCCGCCATCTCGCAGCCTGCCGTCCCGCATTCCCGTCCAGTTGCGATCGGGCCAATAGGCGTCCACCATGCGGCCGAACCGGACCGCCGACAATCCGCCGCCGCTCATCTGGCCGACACCCGGCGCTTCCCGCCATGCCAGGATCGCGGCTGTCCAGCCGACGGTGGAGCCGACGAACCAGGCATCGCGATCATCGTCGCTGGTGCCGGTCTTGCCCCAGACGGCAGCCGCGTGCTTGCGCCCGCGCGCGGCGGCCGCGCTGCCGCCTGCCGATGTCGGCTGAAACAGCGCGGCTCGCACGGCATTGGCCGTGTCGGGCGCAAGCACACGACGCCCTTCGTCCGGTTCCTCGAAGGTGAGCAAGCGCCCGCCCGTGCCCGTCGCGGCCACGATCACCTGCGGTCGCAGGAGACGGCCGCCATTGCGAAAGGCCGTATAGCCGAGGGCGACGTCCATCGGATTGGAATGAACGCCGCCGGTCGCGATCAGGAGAGGATTATCGGGCGCGTGCCAGCCGAAGGCCGTGACGCGTTGCGTTGCCAAAGCGGGCTCGCGCGCCGCGATGGACACGAACGGCCGGTTGCAAGAGTATTTCAGGTAGGTCTCCAGCGTCAGCCCGCTGCGGCAGGCGCCGTTGGGCTCGGCTGGGTTGTAGCCTTTCAAAGGCGCGGTGGACCATGTCTTGGGCATGTCGCCCGCGTGTTCGAGAGCCAAGGAATAAAGCAGGGGCTTGGCGATAGAGCCGATCGATCGGTTGGCGCGCCAGGCGGGGTTCCAGCTCGACGTGGAATAGGTGCCACCCGAGATCGCCAGAACCTGCGCCTGCGGCCCCAGCACGACGCCCGCCATCTCGGCATCCTTGGGCGGCTTGGCTGTGGCCTGATCGGCCAGTGCCTGCAATTCCGGATCGAGGGTCAAAAAGATCCGCGTGGCCTCGTTGGTCAGCCCACGTTCGGCGAGTTGAACCGCCGCGAAATCGCGCACGCGGCGGTATTCGATCGGCCTCAGGGTCGCAAGCAGCGTCTCATGCGGCGGGCGCGACAGGGTGCCCTTGCGCAGGACGCGCGTCACCTTGGCCTGCGCTGCCGTTGCTTCGGCCGGCGTCACCAGCCCAAGCGCCAGCATCTTGGCGAGCACGCGGTCGGCGGCGTTGGCTGCGCTCGCAGCCTCGGCCATGTCTTCCTTGAACGGCTGGCGGTTCATCGGTTGCGGCAACATGCCGACAAGCGTCGCCGCTTCCATCGCGTCGAGATCACGCGCGGGCTTGCCGAAATAATAGCGCGCGGCCGAATCGAAGCCGATAATGCCGTTCCCGAGCGGGGCGATGTTCAGATAGATCGTCAGAATTTGGCGCTTGTCGCGCAGGGCTTCGATCGCCAGCGCGACATGCCATTCGCGCAATTTGCGCAGGAGCTTGCCGGGCGCAGCGTAACCAAGCAGCCGTTCGTCGTTCAGGAACAGCGTGCGCGCGACCTGCTGCGTGATCGTGCTGCCTCCGCCGGGAAAACCCGGCAGAAGGGAGCGCAGGACGGCGAGATCATCGACGCCGCGATGGCCGAGAAACCGCTCGTCCTCGCTGGCGACGACCGCCGACAGAAGCGCCTCGGAAAATCCCGTCGGCCCGACCGCGTCCGGGCAGAGAAGACGATCGGTCTTGCCACCCGTTTCGCCGGGTCGGGGCTCGGCTTCGAAGACACTCGTGACCTGACAGGCGTCCAACATGGCATCGAGCTGTCGGACATCCGGCAAACCGGACGACACGACGAGGCCGGCGCCGGGAATGGCGATCAGAAGCAGCGCGCCCAGAAGCGCCAATGACAGAGCGATGGTGATACGGCGGCTGGCAAGCTTGGGGAAACGCAAACGACACTCCTGCGAACCCAGGATGCGGCTCTGCCGATGGGAAGCGTCCGCGCCTGCTCACGGTGATGTCAGATGGAGAGGCGCGGAGGCTTTCGCAACTGTTCTTAGAAGGCGGGGCGTACCGTCCGAGCGCGATCAGTTGTCGTTGAACTCCGCCGGCAGGTCGCCATGGCGCCCCAGCAGGATCGGCTCTTCCAGCACTTCGCCCGTGTCCGTATCGATGGTCTGCTGAATGGCCACCACACCCGACACGCGGGCGGCGTCGCGCTCTGCCCGGCTGATGGCTTCCTGAGCGGTCTTGAAATCCATCTGGCGGCCGGCCACAAGGCGTTTGCCCTGCCGTTCGAACTGCTGGACGATGAACAGCGTCTTGGCGGGCATGGCGCATCCGGTCGGGTTGAGATCGTGAGCCGCAACTATCCCGCTTCCGAAGGCCGACGCAACGGCCAAGTTCCGCGCCCTCGCTAAGCATTTCCGGCGGTTCGCATCGCGCGAACCGCCGGGATCGATGTCAGGCCAGCCCTTCTTCGCGCAGAGCCTGCTGCACACCGCCACGTGCAGAAACGGCTGCTTTGAAGCGGGCGATATTCGCGAAAGCCGACATGTCGAGCTTCAGACGATCGGCCCAGCTCAGCACCGTGAAGGCATAGGCGTCGGGGGCGGTGAAGCTTTCGCCCATCAGATAGGTTTTGCCGGCGAGCGCTTCGTCCAAGAAGCCGAAACGCTTGGCCAGAAGCTCCTTCTGAATCTCCTTGGTGGCATCGGGCGTATTGGGCTTGAAAAGCGGGCTGAACTGCTTGTGGAGCTCGGTCGCGATGAAGGCGAGCCATTGCTGCGCGCGGTAGCGCTCGACCGTGCCCGCCTGCGGCATCAAGCGCGCTTCCGGCTTCTGGTCCGCCAGATACTGAACGATCACCGAGGCCTCTGTGAGGACGGGGCCTTCGCCGATGTCGAGCGCGGGGACATAGCCGTTCGGATTGACAGCGAAATAGTCCGCGCCATCGTCCAGCTTCTTCTGGATCAGATCGACCGAGATCAGATCGACCGGCAGACCCGCCTCGCAGGCGACGATATGGGGCGCGAGCGAGCAGGCGCCTGGCTTGTAATAGAGCTTCATCCGATCAGTCTCCGATGGGGATCGCTGCGGCTTCATGGCACGAGGCCACGAGCCGCGCAGCTAGGCCGAAGGAGACGGATCGTCAACGAGGCGTGAACCGCATGGGCGTTGGATGGCCTGGAGGCGGCGAAGGAGCCGCGATGAAGCCCTTTCGCTTGTCCTGTCAGGTTGTTCGACAGCTCAGAAGGGAGAATCCGGGTAGTAGAATTCCTGGGCGTTGTCCTTCGTCACGAGCGTGGCGTCGAGAATGTATTTCCCGCGCACCGGGTTCTGGTCGAAAAGGCCGGCGGCGGTCAGGTCCATGGCGGTCGCGATCATAGCGGGGGGATAAAGCACGTCCACCGGCACCATCTTGTCGCCGTCCGCCACGCGCTTGATCATGTCCTTCATGCCTGCGCCGCCGACCACGAACTGGATGTCCTTGCGGCCGGACTGCTCGATCGCCTCGAGAATGCCGACCACCATGTCGTCGTCCTGTGCCCAGACCGCGTCGATCTTGGGGTATTTGGCGAGATAGTCCTGCATGACCTTGAAGGCGTCGTCGCGCGACCAATTGCCGAACTGACGGTCGAGGACCTTGATCTTCGATCCGGCGATGCCCTCGTCGAAGCCCTTCTGCCGCTCTTCGTCGATCACGATGGGCAGGCCGCGAATGACCACGACGTCGCCGCCATCCTTCATCCGGTCCTTGATATATTCGCCTGCGACCTTGCCCAGCTCCAGATTGTTGCCGGCGACATAGAGATCCTGAATCGCAGGGTCGGAGAGGGCGCGGTCCACGACGGTGACGAAGACGCCGCCGTCCTTGACCTGACGGATCGGGTCGGTCAGCTCGTCCGAATTGTGCGGCAGCGTCACCAGCGCGTCGATACCCTGGGCCGTCAGGTCTTCCAGCGCGTTGGCCTGCGCCGCGCCGTCCGGCGAGGTCTTGAGAATGATTTCGAGGCCGGGATAGCGCTCCTTGAGCATCTTGGCTTCGCGTTCGGCATGGTAGACCACGCCGCCGGTCCAGCCGTGATCGGCGGCGGGGATCGAGACGGCCATGACCTTCTTCTCCTGCGCCAGCGCGACGTGTGCTGCGGACAGGGCGGCGAGCGCGGCAAGGCTCGCGACGATACGTTTCATTGTGGGTCTCCTCCCGATGTCCGGGGCCTTCTCCCATTTGCGTGCGGCCGGCCCCGGCTTCGCCACGCGCCGATATCCCCGCCTCAGCGACGGGCGAGCGAGCGCTGGATCAGCATCGCTACGATGATGATCGCGCCTTGAACCGCGCCGATGAGGTATTCGCTGACGAGGCTCGACAGGACCATGATATTGCCCACGAGCTCCAGAATCAGTGCGCCGCAGACCGTGCCCCAGATGCGGCCGACGCCGCCGCGCAGCGCCGTACCGCCGATGACGACGGCCGTGATGGCCTGAAGCTCCCAAAGAAGGCCCGTCGTGGCGGTGGCCGCGCCCAGGCGCGGCACGTAGACGAGTACCGCAATGGCGACGCACAGGCCCTGGATGATGTAGGTGATCGTGCGGACGCGATCGACCTTGATGCCGGAATAGCGCGCCACGTCCTCGCTGGAGCCCACCGCCATCACATGGCGGCCGAAGCGCGTGCGGTAGAGCACGAAAGCGCCGAGCGCTGCGACGACGAGAATGACGACGACAGGGATCGGCACGCCGAAGAGATTGCCGAAATAGACCGGGCGATAGGCGGCGCGCAGGTCGCGCGAGGCCATGGCGATGGAGCCGCCCTCGGCGAGCCAGATCGTCAAGGCGCGGAAAATGCCCATCGTTCCGAGCGTCACGATAAAGGGCTCGATGCGCCCGAGCGTCACGATCAGCCCGTTCGCCAGCCCGCACAGCGCCCCGACCCCGAGCGCCATGGCCATGGCGAGCGCGATCATCCCCACCGCGCCCTCCACGGGCGCGGCGTTGAGGAAAAGGATCATCGTGCCGGCAACGAAGGCTGCCATGGAGCCGACCGACAGGTCGAGCCCGCCCGCCGAGATGACGAAGGTCGCGCCGATCGCCACGATCGCGATGAAGGCCGAGCGCGTGACGACATTGGTGAGATTGTCGATCCCGAGAAAGTTCGGGTTCAGCAACGCGCCGAAGATGAGCAGCGCGGCCAGCGCGACGAAGGGCGCAACCGCGCGCAAATCGATCTCGCGGCGCGGCGCTTGGGTCTGTGCCGGCGTGGTGGCGGCGTCGCTCATAGGCTCGTTCCCTCGGCCGCGAGCGCAGCCTCTTCCTCGCCGGCGCCGGTCGCCAGCATCACGATGTCACGCTCGGTCATGGACGCGCCCGAAACCTCACCCGCGATCACGCCCTCGCGCATCACGAGGATACGGTCGCACAGGCCGATCAACTCGGGCATCTCGGAGGAGATGACGATGACCGATTTTCCTTCTTCGGCCAGCCGCGCGATGAACCGATAGATCTGTTCCTTGGTGCCGATATCGATGCCACGTGTCGGCTCGTCGATGACGACGATGCGGGGGGCCAGCAGCATCATCTTCGCCAGAAGAAGCTTCTGCTGATTGCCGCCGGACAATTGCCCGGCCAGGAGATCACGCCTTCGCGCGCGAATATCGAACTCGCGGAAGGCCTCGCTCAGCGCTTCTTCCTCCTGAGCCGCGCTGAGAAGTGGGCCGCGCGTGAAGCGATCCAGCGCCGCCAGCGTCAGATTGGTGCGCAGCGACTGCTGGAGGAGGAGCCCTTTGCCCTTTCGATCCTCGCTGAGATAGACGATGCCGGCGTCCATGCTGGCGCGCGCATCGCGAAATCGAACGGAACGCCCGTCCAATGTGACGGACCCTTCAGAGGGACGAAGACCGAGCACGCCTTCCAGAAGCTCCGTGCGTCCAGCGCCCACAAGCCCGGCAAATCCGAGAATTTCACCCTTCTGCAGCGTAAAGCTGGCCGAGCGGACATAGCCCGGCACACGGATATTCTGGGCCTGGAGAACCGGCGCGCCGGCGGCCGGCGCGATGCGGTCGGGATATAGCTTCGATACGTCGCGTCCAACCATCAGTCGGGCCATGTCGGTCGGCTCCAGCGTGGCGGCATCCTGCGTGCCGACGAGCCGCCCATCGCGCAGCACCGTCACGCGATCGGCGATCCGCTTCACCTCGGGCAGTCGGTGCGAGATATAGAGAACGCCGACACCGCGCCCGCGAATCTGTTCGATGACCGCGAGCAGGGCTTCGGTCTCATGCGGCGTCAGCGAGGCGGTCGGCTCGTCGAAGATCACAACGCGATGGGGGACATTGAGCGCGCGGGCGATCTGCACCAGCTGGCGCTGTGCGATGGAAAGCGAGCGTACCGCAACGCGCGGATCGATCGCCGCGCCGAGCCCGGCCAGTGCCTCGGCGGCGGAGGCGTTCAACGCCCGGTCGTCCAGCACCAGCCCCTTCCGGATTTCCCGTCCGAGATGAATGTTCTGCGCAACGGTGAGATCGGGCGCGAGCAGGATTTCCTGATGAACCAGAACGATGCCGCGCGCTTCGGCTTCCGCCGGGCCGCCAAGGCGCACTGGCGCGCCTTCGATCAGAACACGCCCGGCGCTTGGCTGGAGATGGCCGGCGAGGACTTTCATGAGCGTGGATTTGCCCGCGCCGTTCTCGCCGATGATGGCCTGAACCTCGCCGGGGCGGAGATCGAAGCTGATGTCCTTCAGCACCTCCACCGGGCCGAAGGATTTCGCCAGGCCTTCGACCGCAATGGCTGGGGTGGGCGAACCTGACCGGGACGCAGCGAGCGCGCTCAACAGAACCGCGCTCCGCCAAGCAGCACATGCGTGCTTCCGCGACCGCGCGCAGCGCCGCCGCTCCCCTCCCGAAGCCTTGACATTCACCGTTCCTCCCCGGCGCGAGCGGCCACTCCCATAACCGCCCGACAAGCTGCGATGCAGCCGTGAGTTACGTAAATCAGAATTCGACGGGGAAGCAAGTCGTCCCAACGCCATGCACTGGGACTTCGCGGCGTGCAACACGAAGGCTTGATGACGATCAGCCTGAGGTGAGCAATTGGCCCGCGATCCCGGCTATTACGCCAGCATGGGACTCGGGGTGACAGCGAAAGACGCCGAGCGGACCCGGCGTCTTTCGAACGGATGTATCAGGCGGCTTTCGCCTCGGGGCCGGCGGCCGGGCCGCCGCGCCAGCCCAGCGCGGGAGCGACATGTTTCAGGATGCTCTCAATGACGTGAGCGTTATAGGCGACGCCCAGCTGGTTCGGCACGGTCAGAAGCAGCGTGTCGGCCTCCGCGATCGCCTCGTCGGCTCGCAGCTGCTCGACCAGTCGATCCGGCTCCGCCGCATAGGAGCGCCCGAACACGGCGCGCATATTGTCGATCACGCCGACCTGATCGGCCCCGTCGCCGCGACCGAAATACGCCCGGTCCTGATCGTTCACCAAGGCGAAGATCGAGCGCGACACCGAGACGCGCGGCGTCCTCGCATGGCCGGCGTCCTTCCAGGCCTCGCGATAGGCCCGGATCTGCCGCGCCTGCTGGACATGGAAAGGCTCGCCGGTCTCATCGGCTTTGAGGGTCGAGCTTTGCAGATTCATGCCCTGCTGGGCCGCCCAGATGGCCGTCGCGTCCGAGGCCGAGCCCCACCAGATGCGCTCGCGCAAGCCCTTCGAATGGGGCTCGAGCCGCAGAAGACCGGGTGGATTGGGAAACATCGGGCGCGGGTTCGGCTGGGCGAAGCCTTCGCCCTTCAACAGTTCGAGCAACACTTCGGCATGGCGACGGCCCATATCCGCGTCGCTTTCGCCGGGCGCTGGCTGGAAGCCGAAATGACGCCAGCCGTCCACGACCTGCTCGGGCGAGCCCCGGCTGAGGCCAAGCTGCAGGCGCCCGCCCGCAATCAGATCGGCCGAGCCCGCATCCTCCGCCATGTAGAACGGGTTCTCGTAGCGCATGTCGATGACGCCGGTGCCGATCTCGATGCGGCTCGTCTTCGCGCCGACGGCCGCCAGAAGCGGGAAGGGTGAGGCGAGCTGACGTGCGAAATGATGGACCCGGAAATATGCGCCGTCCGCGCCCAGTTCCTCGGCTGCGACCGCGAGATCGATGGACTGAAGCAGCGTGTCGGCGGCCGAGCGGGTGCCCGAATGCGGGGAAGGCGACCAGTGGCCGAATGACAGGAAGCCGAGCTTCTTCATGGGATATTCCTCATCTCGTTGAATCGGGCATGGGAAGCGCCGCTTCACGAGGTTCCGCCTCGAATGGGCATCCGTTCCCGTCTCGACCCGACCGGTTCGAACTCCAACATACGTTGCCGGGCTCGTGGAGATAATGTTCATCCCTGGCGAAGCAGTGTTCGACAGACTTGAACGATACCGCGGTCAGACCCACGCCGGGATCGACACGGGCTATCCGCGAAGCCGCCAGTCGGACCCTCTCAACTCGCAAGAATGCGCGGCTTGCGCATATGCAGCGCCTCGCTCAATCGTGTTGTCAGGGGGCGCTCCAACATCATGTAAACCAATGCCGCGCCGACGAGAGACGCTGCCGTGGCCAGTGCCATGTATGTCCAAGGGTTCTGGATCCCCAGTCGAGCGGCCGCGAGTGCCACCAGATTGATGGAGAAGGGATGCGAGAGATACAAAGCGAAGGAGGCGTCTCCGCCGAACACCAAGAGGCGTTTGAGAAGGCTTGGGGCAGCTTGGTTCTTCTGGGCTATCAGCGCAGGGCCAGCGCACATTACAAGCGCGGGAAGGCCGATCCAGATGGCTCTCAATCCATATTGGAAGGCGAGACCGGCAAATTGCATCAATGCTAGAAGCGCGCAGCCACCGGCGAAAACCGCCCATCCTTTTGCAGCCGACAAGCGGACCCCACGCGCACGCAGTTCCGCCAAGCCGATGCCATAGACGAATTCGAGGACGATCGAGTTCGACCAGAATGCCATCGGCCCAGATTGGAAATGAACGATCAGCGGGGAAAGTCCCAGAAGCGTCACCGCGCCTAGGATGATCGACAGCCCGACCTTCCGGCTGAAAAACAGCCCGATGCAGAACACGACGTAAAACAGGACCTCGAACTGCAGCGTCCAGCCCAGAATCATCACCGGGTAGAACTGCCCATAGGGGTTTTCGACCGGGAAGAAGAGGAAGGACCCCAAGACATGCCAGGGGTCGATGGCCGCATGACTGATATGTCCGGCAAACAACCAGATGGCCAGAAGCATACAGACAGTGGCCCCCCAATAGGGCGGTACGATGCGGATGAGGCGTCGCACGATGAAATTCCCCGGAGCGCCATTCACGCCGAACCGATCGCGACACAGGTGGTACATGATGAACCCACTGATCACGAAGAACACATCGACGCCTGCCCCCCAGTAAACGGGGGTGATCGGGGCGAAGCCCGATAGATTGAGAAAGCGCTGCTCCGAAGTTTCGTGCTGGACGTGGCTGATCCAGCCATTATCGGCGCGACAAAGCGAAGGATCTCAAGTTCTTGGATGGTCTGATCGACTCCAGCACCGATCAGGTGCGGTTCAGCCTGACCGGCTCAAACACCAGAAAACATGACCCCGCCGCTTTCGACATCGAAAATCAACCATACCGTTCTGGCGTGGATTTGAGTTAGGTAAGTGCAGCCCATGACGGAGACCGAAGGCCCGCTATGACTATCCGAAAGCCGACGGCATCCCGTTTGAGATTTGGGTCTCGCAACCAACGCGCCAATGAGATGGCACGTCCGGCATGGTGAATGTCCAATACCACTCGATCGACAGTCGCTTCGATCGCACGGCCAGTGCCGTCCTTGAGCGGGGCATCTTCAAGTTTCTGATCGTGTTGTCGATCATTCAATTTAGTGGCGCTTGGTACTGGGGCGGCTTCAATGCCGCCTCGGCTTCGCTCGAAGGTCAGCAGACGTTCGGAACTCCGTTCCGATACCTCGTCTGGGGGACCATATCGCTCGCGTCCGGCCTCTGCTTGTTGCGGGAGCCGTATCGCGCGCCGCTGCGCGCGTTCCTGCCTTTCGCACCGTTTCTGGTCATCGGAATCATATCGGGGCTCTTGGGCGACAACCTTCTGATCTCCGTCAGATCCGTCACCTTCTGGCTGCTGATGTTCCTGAGCGCCTTTGTTTCGGCCACTATGCTGAAGCCCAGAGCCGTCGCCTTCGTCCTGACACATATATTGTTGCTGATCGTGTTCGCGTCTATCGCGATGTCCGTTCTCAATCCCGCTGTCGGCGTTTCCGCATATGGCGGAGAAATGGTTTGGATCGGCGTTTTCACTCAGAAGAACACGCTCGGCTACTTTGCCATGTCCGCGTTCTTATGTGCTTACGCGTTTCATCCGACCATCGGACGCCTGCGAACAGCGCTTTTGGGCATCGGCGCCGCCGCCTGCCTCGTAATGTCCGGATCGATGGGCGGGTTTTCGATCGCGATCGGTGCAATTGGCTACATGGCGCTGGTGAAGGCGATCCTACGCTCCCGTTTCACCGCGCCGATCGCGTCAACCATCATCATCGCCAGCGTGGCAGCCCTCGTCGCGTTCGTGCTGCTTTACTGGGCGGATATCACGCAGTCTCTGGGGCGCGATCCAACCCTGACAGGACGCACTGTGATCTGGTCGGCATACCTGAAGGAAGCCTATAAAAACTGGTTCATAGGCTTGGGGCCAGGCTCCTTCTCGGGTGAATCCAGAACAGTCATGGCACTCTTCTACATGCTGGAAGAGTGGGGCACGATTCGACAGCCTCACAACGCCTATATTCTGGCGTTCGGCGAAGGCGGCGTGCTGGGGCTGACTGCCTACCTATCGGCCTTGGCCTATATGGCGTTCGTCGCTCCATTCCGGCATCGCACGCCCGAATCCGCCATCTGCGCCATGTTTGCCTTCGCGATCCTTCTCGGCAGCATCTCCGAAGGGCGAGGCGTGTTCAACTCCACGGTCGAAGGGTACCTTCTTCTGCTGTTCCGGACGCTATCCGTTCGTTCTGTCGGTTTGGGCTACATCTACGGCAACAGACGGCTCTGAACTGCCGAGCAGGCCGTGAAGACATCGTAGCGGTCATGTGCGTTGTATGAGGGCGGGCTCGATACCACCCGTTAATCGGGATCGACCTGTTGCGAGTATGGGTGCGGCCGGGGCGCGGCGGCGGCGCTGTCGGCGCGGAACGCCATCGCTGCGGCTTGGCCGCCGGCGGCGCTGAGATAGGTCATCAACCCGCCAAACGCGAACCTCGGCGCTTCGGCGACATGCCGGTACAGGGTGGCACCCTCATCAGGTAGCTGGACGCCGCAACGGTGTCTAACGGTGCCGCGCTCGGCCAGAGCACGAAAAGCGCTGCGCGTCGCCCAGAAAGGCCGCCGTGAGGCCGTCCAAGATCGCGCGGCGGCCGGGCACGGTGGTCCGGCGCACGCGTCTTGCAAGCGCCGCCAGCCGCGCAAGCTTCGACGCCTCAAGCATCCGGTCGGTGAGGGGCACGTCCGCGATCTCGGGCGTTTCGCTCGGCAGCGCCTTGATGTCCTCGATCTCACGGCAGGTGATCCCGGCAACCTCAGCTGCGATCTGCCCTTTTGCCGCCTTCGCGAGCTTGTGGATCTCGATGGGGGCCGCCGGCAAGTCCTGACGAGGCCGATGGCCATGTCTCCTCGGGGCACTGTGCAGCGCCTTTGCGACATTGGCCACCACCGTCGGGGTTTCGAGATCCTGTTTTCCGATCGCCCCTAAAAGTCAGTTGACAAATATCGAGGCACGTCCACAAATAAGGCAATCCGCTGTTGCGGTCAGGTGTCCCTTATAACGGACAATGTAGGAGAGAATGGCAATGGATGTGAAGGCAGTAGTTCTCGGGCTTATGGCGACCGCCTCCGTCGCTCTTCTCCCCGGTGCCGCGACGGCGGCGAAGCTCGACGACGTCCTGGCGCGCGGAAAGCTCGTCGTCGGCACCGGCTCGACGAATGCGCCCTGGCACTTCAAGGACGCGTCGGACACGCTTCAGGGCTTCGACGTCGACATGGCTAAGATCGTTGCCAAGGCTTTGTTCGGCGACGCGGAGAAGGTCGAGTTCGTCAACCAGTCCTCCGATGCGCGCATCCCCAACATCACGACCGGCAAGGTCGATATGACCTGCCAGTTCATGACCGTGACCGGCGAGCGCGCCCAGCAGGTCAACTTCACCATTCCGTACTATCGCGAGGGCGTTGGCCTGATGCTGAAGGAGGGTGGCCAATACGCCGACTACGCCGCGCTGAAGGCGGCCGGCTCGTCCGTCACGATCGCCGTTCTTCAGAACGTCTATGCCGAAGAGCTCGTCCATAAGGCGTTGCCCGAGGCGAGCGTCGATCAGTACGAGTCGCAGGACCTTCTCTACCAGGCACTCCAATCGGGCCGCGCGGACGCGGCCGCCACCGACCAGTCGTCCATCGCCTGGTACGTCACGCAAAACCCCGGACAGTACAAGGATGCCGGCTACGGCTGGAGCCCGCAGACCTATGCCTGCGCCGTCGCCAAGGGCGACCAGGACTGGCTGAACTTCGTCAACACGGCCCTGCACGAGGCGATGACGGGCGTCGAGTTCGACACCTATGCCGCCTCCTTCAAGAAGTGGTTCGGCAAGGATCTGCCGCCTCCGGCGATCGGCTTCCCCGTCGAGTTCAAGTAATCACCTGAGCCGGCGGTCTGGGCTACTGCGCCCGGACCGCCTCGCCCCAAACGCCGCAAACGAGCGATCCCGATGGGATACACCCTCAATTTCGACGCCGTCTGGCGGAACTTCGATGATCTCCTGCGGGGGCTCGGCCTCAGCCTCGTGCTGGCCTTTGTGGCGATCGGCATCGGCTGCGTGCTCGGCCTCGTCCTCGCCTTCGGGCGCATCAGCCGGTCGCGGGTCCTGTCGGTTCCGGCGAGCGCCTATGTCACGCTGTTCCGCAACCTGCCGCTTCTGGTGATCGTCCTCTTCTCCTTTTTCGCGCTGCCTCAGCTCGGGCTGCGGCTGTCGAAAGGGAACTCTTTCGTCCTGGCGCTGGCGCTCTATTCGGCGGCCTATCTGGCCGAGGTCTTTCGGGGCGGACTCCTCGGAGTGCCCAAGGGTCTTCGTGAGGCGGGCCTCGCCATCGGTCTGACGGAAGGACAAATCCGCCGCCGCATCATCCTGCCTGTCATGTTCCGCGCGGTCCTGCCCGCGCTTGGGAGCACCTTCATCGGGCTCTTCAAGGACACCTCGCTCGCGGCTGCCATCGCCGTGCCCGAACTCACCTTCGAGGCGCGCAAGATCAATGTCGAGACCTTCCGCGTGATCGAGACCTGGATCGTGGCAAGCGGGCTCTACATCGCGACCTGTTCGATCCTGGCCGCCCTTTTGCGCCGCGTAGAAGCGCGGCTCGCCGTTTCGAGGTAAGCCCCTGTGAACGCTCCTCCCTCCTTTTTCGAGATCGTCTGGATCGCTCGCTGGCCGCTTCTCTACGGCCTCGGCACCACGGTCGCCATTTCCCTCGCGGCCATCCTCGGCGGCACGGTGCTCGGCACCGGCCTTGGCCTCGCTCTCACCTACGGCAACCGTGCGGTGCGCTTCCTCGCCCGCGTCTACACCGACGTGATCCGGGGCACGCCCGTCCTCGTCCTGGTGCTCGCGAGCTTCTACATCCTCGGCACGGTCGGGCTGGATCTCACCGCCTTCCAGGCGGGTGTCCTGGCATTGACGCTGTTCTGCGCTTCGCATGTCGGCGAGATCACGCGCGGCGCGCTCCAAACCCTGCATAGGGGACAGACGGAAGCGGCGAAAGCCATCGGCCTGACCTTCGGGCAGACCTTTCGCTACGTCCTCGGACCGCAGGCGCTGCGCCTCGCTTTGCCGCCGCTGATCAACACGGCGGCCGAGATGGTCAAGGCCTCGACACTCCTATCGGTGATCGGGGTCGCCGAGCTCCTCCTGCGCACACAGGAGGTCATCAGCCGCGCGTTCCATAGCCTCGAGTTCTACCTCCTCGCCGGGCTTCTCTACTTCCTCGTCAACTTTGCCATCGAGCGTCTCGGCCGGTATGTCGAGCGCCGCGTGAGCCTCGCGTGAAAGGTGCTTCCATGACCGCGAATCTTCTGGAAATTCGGGATCTGCGCAAGAGTTACGGTCCGGTCGAGGTGTTGAAGGGCGTCGACTGTGACGTGAAGCCCGGCGAGGTTATCTCAATCATCGGCTCGTCGGGCTCGGGCAAGACCACGATGCTGCGTTGCGTCAACATGCTGGAGGAGTTCGAGGGCGGCACGATCCGCATCGACGGCGAGGAGATCGGCTTCTCCACCCAGAACGGCAGGCGCCAGCGCAAAAGCGAAAAGGAGATCGCTCGCCAGCGCGCGCTGACCGGCATGGCCTTCCAGCAGTTCAATCTCTTTCCGCATATGACGGCGCTGGAGAACGTGACGCTCGGCCTGACACTGGTGCGCCGCATGGGCCGCGACGAAGCGCGGGCGCTGGGCGAGACATGGCTCGACCGCGTTGGCCTCCTGGCCCGCAAGGACCACTATCCCTCCAAGCTCTCAGGCGGCCAGCAGCAGCGTGTGGCGATCGCGCGCGCCATCGCCATGAGCCCGCGACTCATGCTGTTCGACGAGGTGACGTCCGCGCTCGATCCCGAACTCGTCGCCGAGGTGCTGCAGGTCGTGCGCTCGCTCGCCGAGGACGGCATGACCATGCTTCTCGTCACCCACGAGATGCGCTTCGCCTACGAGGTGTCGAGCCGCGTCATCTTTATGAATGGCGGCCGCATCGGCGAGGAGGGAAACCCGCGCGAGATGTTCGCTGCTCCCAGGACCGAGCGTCTTGCCGCCTTCCTCCAATCCTCCCGTTTCAACTGACAGAACAGGACACGACGCATGACCCTCAAGCGCTACGGAGCCGGCGAGACCGGCGCCGGCGGCAAGCCGCTGCCCTTCGCCCGCGCGGTGGAGGCTGACGGCTGGCTCTACGTTTCCGGCCAGGTCGCCATGGAGAATGGCGAGATCGTGCCGGGCGGCATCGTCGAGCAGACCCACAAGACCATGGCGAACGTCATCGCCATCCTGACCGAGGCCGGATACGGGCTGGAGGATGTCGTGCGCGTCGGCGTCTGGCTGGACGACCCCCGCGACTTCTGGAGCTTCAACGGCGTCTACGCCCAGTATTTCAAGGACCACCCGCCGGCCCGCGCCTGCGTCCAGTCCTCCATGATGGTGGACTGCAAGGTCGAGATTGACTGCGTGGCCTTCAAGCGGAAATAAGCGCGGGATCGAGCATCGGAGACAAGGGATGGACAAGCGCGTGGAGGAGACCGTCAACCGGCGAGCCCGTGGGCTCGATCGGGCCTTCGACATCCTCGACGCCTTGCGCGAGGCGGGCCGTCCGCTCCGTCCCAACGAGATCGCGGCCGCCATGGGCGCGCCGCGATCGACCATCTACGAGATCGTCGCCGCGCTCGTGAAGCTCGACGTCCTGGAAGCGGCCGATACGGAAGGGCGCGTCTTCCTCGGTCGCCGCCTGTTCCTCTACGGCCAGGCCTACGGCGACCATTCCGACCTGCCGAGCCGCGTCTCGATGGTGCTCGATCGCCTGGCCGCCGAAACGCAGGAGACCGCCCAGTTCTGTCTCCTCGACGGAAACAAGTACACGGTCGCGATGATGCGCGAAGGCTCACGGCCCTTCCGCATCTCATCGAGCGTCGGCGAGCGTACGCCCATTCCCTGGACCGCCTCCGGCCGCCTTCTGCTCGGCCACCTCAGCGAAGACGAAATTCGCGCCCTGGTGCCTGCCGAAGATTTCCAATTGCCCTCCGGCGAGTGGCTTTTACCCGAAGAGTTCGCAAGGCAGGCCCGGAAGGCCGTCGCGGACGGGCATTTCACCTTCGACTCCATCGTGGACAGCTACACGCATTGCTTCGCGGTGCCGATCACCCGACCAGACGGCACGGCGGCGGCCACGCTCTGTCTCGTCGCGCCCAAGGCCGATGCACTTCGCAATCACGCGGACTATCTGGCCAAGCTCGCTCTCGCCGCTGTGGCGCTCGAACCCTCCTTCGCCTGACGAAGCCGCCAGCCTCAGAACCGTAGACAGCATTTGCTGCGAGAATCGAGCTGGCAGGGGGGCGCATTGCCACCCGCAGTCGGTGAAGAACGTATGGTTCTCTAGCCTCGCCCAACGAAATCGATGCACCAGATGGTTTTTGGCCACGGCAGCTGCGCGTCAGCCAGATCGAGCGACCGCTTTCGGACCAGGCCCGGATCATCCTGAGCGGCACAAACGGGTCGATAGTGGATGGATCGCCTCCAGGGGTCGGTTTCCCCTATCGGATCGCTCGCGGATACCCTACATGTCCGGTTACGGCTCGGGTTGGAAACGGTGGCCGCATCTTAGAATTGGGCTTGCACGTGACGATGTACGCAGAACCGGCGGCGGTCACCGGCAGCGACGCTTCCCTGCACATGTCGGATCTGATCGAACGGTTCGACTGGTCCGTCGGCCCGCTCGGCTCTCCCTCGACCTGGCCACAAAGCCTTCGAACGGTTGTCGACGTGATGCTCCACGCCGGCAACGCCATGTGCCTCCTATGGGGGCCAGAGCGCATTTTCCTCTATAACGACCGGTACGCTGCGATCCTTGGCACGCAGCATCCCTATGTCCTCGGCATGCCGATCCAAAAGGTTTGGTCGGATGTTTGGGTTGACATCGAGCCATTGGTCGCTCGCACCTTCGCCGGCGAGACGCTGACGTTCAGGGACACGCCGCTCCTCATGACGCGGAACGGTCATGCCGAGGATACGTGGTGGACCTTCGCCTACTCACCAGTGCGAGATGAGACAGGCGCAGTCGCCGGTCTCCTCAACATCGCCAACGAGACGACCGCGCAAATCGCCGCGCAGGACGGGCGTGACGAGGCCGTCGCTCGTTTGGGCGAGAGCAAGGAGTTCCTGCGCAGCGTTCTGGCGTCATCGAACGACTGCATCAAGGTCCTAGATCTCGACGCGAACCTCGTCTTCATGAGCGAGGGCGGGCAGAAGGTCATGGAGGTGTCGGACTTCAATGACATTGACGGCTGCCCCTGGCCGGACTTCTGGCAAGGTGAGGGCAATGCCGCCGCGAAGGCCGCCGTCGCTTCCGCTCGGTCGGGCGTGCCTGCGAGTTTTCTCGGCTATGCCAACACCATGAAAGGCAACCGGCGCTACTGGGACGTTCAGGTCTCCCCGATCTTCGGGGCCGACGGGAAGCCGGAACGTATCCTGTCCGTCTCACGCGACGTCTCGGCCCTGAAGGAGTCCGAAGAGGCGCGGGCGGTCCTGAATCAAGAGCTGTCGCATCGCATGAAGAACCTGCTGGCGATGGTGCAGGCGATCACCGCTCAGACCCTGCGGCAGGCAACCGACATGGAAGAAGCCCGCGAGGCCGTGTTCACCCGCATATCGGCGCTGGCACGGGCACAGGATCTTCTGGTTCGGTCGAGCTTCGAGGAAGCGGATATCGGCGAGGTCGTCGAAGCCTCCATCGCCCCCCACCAGGCTGGCGACCGCAGGATCGATGCGAGCGGGCCTCCTCTCGGGCTGAATGCCCAGCAGGCTCTTGGCTTGTCGCTGGCCATCCACGAGTTGGCGACGAATGCAGCGAAGTATGGTGCCCTGTCGAACGACACGGGTCGGGTCGCCGTGTGCTGGGACATCGTGGATGGCGTGTTCGCGTTCCATTGGATCGAAACCGGCGGACCGTCCGTCGTCATGCCGGGGCGCCGCGGCTTCGGCTCCAGGTTGATCGAGCGCATCGTCGCTGGCTACTTCCAGGGCGAGGGGCGCATCCACTTCGATCACCAAGGCATTCGGTTCATCTTGACGGGTGTGAGTCAGCGCGCCTGAACGGTTTTCCAAGGGATCTCTCCCTGTCCTTGGTGAGCGGAGGCCCACGACCGACGCTTGACCGAACCATTCTGGGAGGCCTAAGTTTTCCTTCACGATGCGCAGGGAGGATGGTCATGCCGAATCCATCGCTGTCTACCGCGCCAACGTGTCCCTGCTTTGGATGCGGGTCGGGTCGCCGATTGAGAGCCCGCGATGAGCCGAGCCTTGTCGCGACCTTGAGGCGGACGCTGAAGTTGGCGTGCTCGACAGTAGAAAATGTGCCCGACACTTACTGCTACCGTGCTCGAAGCTCGGGCGCGAGGCGAGCGTCCCGGTCCTTGGACGTAAAGCCAATGGGTATGATTTAGTTTGCCGATCGATCGGAGCGAGCTGCACGAAGCGCCAGAGACTGCATGACTGCAAACGTCTTCAACGACCCAGACAATAGCGTCGTTCTCCAAGTCTGCTCAAGGTCTTCTGGCTTCATTCCTATCGTCGGGGACGGCAAGCTCGCACAGGTCCGCGAAAGCACCTTCGATGCGCGCGGTTTCTCACCGGATCGCTCGGTCAGCGACTTCACCCTGGGACTTGCGATGGTGGGCTGTAAGGTGTCATGCGGTGCCGACGAGGCCGTTGCCGTTTGATCGCCGCGCCACCTTCAGGGGCCGATATGGCGCGAGCGAGCTGTAAGGGCGGAGGCTGGGCTTCGTGTCCTCTCGGTGGTCCGGAATGAAAAGCGTCTTCGCTACGTCCGCGAACACGCCGACGACATCATCGTCTCTGCCAAGTTCTGAGCGTCCGAATCCTACGGTTGCCCGCCTTCTGGGCCTTGCTCGATCCGGCTATCTGACCGTTTCTGGGACGGGCGATTTGAGGTCGTTACGGCACGGAAGGCTTGATTGCAGATATCCTATCGTGCCGATGGAGCATGCTGGCGCCACGGTTCCAGACAGGAGAGTGGCTCTTCTACGGACTTGGGATGTTGCCCAACTGGATCATGCCGACCTAGCGAGCGCCTCGCCGAAGATCGGAGAGAACAGATAGCGACCGTGCGCTATTTGGCTGGTACCGGCTTTCATGCCCTCAAACGATCAGAAATGCAGTTCGCCCTTCTGGGGGTCGAAACCAAGCATCGCCATCGGTCTGCCTTCCATCGAATGACCACGCATTTGACCGTGATGGACTGAGCCCTGAATCAGGAAGGCCCAGGCTGATCGGAGCCCGCCTGGGCCTTCGGCTTTCATATTGTCTGTCTTGAGGCGCGCTCTGCGACACTGGGCTCCGAGGCTCTGTTCTACGAGCCTCGGAGAATCGCGGCAGAGCTATAGTGTCACGATGGGTTTTAGAGAGCCCTGAGGCAAACCAAACTGCGCGTCATAGTGACACAACGCTCTTGTGGGTCAGGAGCACCCGGATGTGCTTCCGCAGGTGTCACACTTCAGGCAGGTTCCGTTGCGCACCATGGTGAAGTTCGAGCATTCCGAGCAGCTGTCGCCGGTGTATCCTTTCATCAAGGCTTGGGCGCGGCGTTCGGCGCTGGTGGCCCTGGAGGCGGCTTCGACCCGGGAAACGTCGCGCTCGGACGCTCCGTAGGAGAGCGGGGACTCGAAGAGGCCCTGCGCTGGAGATGTGTCCGCGACAGGGGCGGGTTCTGCGAGCGGAGCTGTTTCGTAGTCGCGCTTGAACGCGGTCACCTGCGCGCCGCCCGAGCGGGCGAGCGGTGAGGCGGAGCGCGGCAGAACGGCCGTGACCACCGATCCGGTCGTCGCCTTCGCGACAGGGGCCGACAGCGTGCTGCCCGAACCCTGCGGATCGGACGAGGACACGAGGCGGAACTTCGAGGTCTGACCACGCACCATGCCGGCCGAAATCGGCAAGGGAGCGGGCTTGTCGCCTTCCACGCCGCGTCCGATGGTGGACGCGCTCAGCTCCTCCGGCTGCACATGGGCGAGGTCGTGGCGGCCGAGATAGGAGACCGCCAACTCGCGGAACACGTAGTCGAGGATCGACGTCGCGTTCTTGATCGCCTCGTTGCCCTGGACCATGCCGGCCGGCTCGAAGCGCGTGAAGGTGAAGGCCTCCACATATTCATCGAGCGGCACGCCGAACTGCAGGCCGAGCGAGATGGCGATGGCAAAATTGTTCATCATCGCGCGGAAGGCAGCGCCTTCCTTATGCATGTCGATGAAGATTTCGCCAAGACGCCCGTCGTCGAACTCGCCGGTGCGCAGATAGACCTTATGGCCGCCGACGATCGCCTTCTGCGTATAGCCCTTGCGGCGGTTCGGAAGCTTCTCGCGCTCGCGGATGACCTTCTCGACCACACGTTCGACGATCCGCTCGGCGATTTCCGTCGCCTTGGCAGCGGCCGGGGCGGCGGCAATGGCGGCTGCCGTCTCCTCGACCAGATCGTCCTCGTCCGTCTCGTCAGCGATCAGCGACGCGTTGAGCGGCTGGGAAAGCTTGGAGCCGTCGCGATAGAGGGCATTGGCCTTCAGCGCGAGCTTCCAGGACAGCATGTATGCGTTGGTGCAGTCCTCCACCGCCGCGTCGTTCGGCATGTTGATCGTCTTGGAGATCGCGCCGGAAATGAAGGGCTGGGACGCCGCCATCATGCGGATATGCGATTCCACCGAGAGCGAGCGCTTGCCGATGCGCCCGCAAGGGCTCGCGCAATCGAAGACCGGCAAATGTTCGGTCTTCAGGAAGGGAGCGCCTTCCAGCGTCATCGCTCCGCAAACGTGGATGTTGGCGGCCTCGATGTCTTTCCGCGAGAAGCCAAGGAAGGGCAGGATCTCGAACGAGAAGTCGTTGAGCTGCTCGTCGGTGAGGCCGAGCACGTCCTTGCAGAAGGCCTCGCCCAGCGTCCACTTGTTGACTGCGAACTTGATGTCGAAGGCGCTTTTGAGCGCGCCGTTCAACGCCTCGATCTGCTCGTCGCCAAAGCCCTTGGAGCGCAGCGAGCCCGGATTGATGGCGGGCGCCTGGTTGATATTGCCGTGGCCGACCGCATAGGCCTCGATCTCTGCGATCTGTGCTTCGGAATAGCCGAGCGTGCGAAGAGCCTCAGGGACGGCGCGGTTGATGATCTTGAAATAGCCGCCGCCGGCGAGTTTCTTGAACTTCACCAGCGCGAAGTCCGGCTCGATGCCCGTCGTATCGCAATCCATCACGAGGCCGATCGTGCCGGTCGGCGCGATGACGGAAACCTGCGCGTTGCGATAGCCATGCTTCTCGCCCAGTTCCTGGGCTAGCGCCCAGGCCTGCTTGGCGCGGGCCGAAAGGCGCTTGTCCTTCAGCGAGGAATGGTCGAGGGGAACCGGCTCGACGGCCAAGCCTTCATAGCCGTTGGCGAGGCCATGCGCGGCGCGCGAATGGTTGCGGATGACGCGCAGCATTCCGGCGGCATTGCGCTCGTAGTCGGGAAAGGGGCCGAGCTCGCGTGCCATTTCCGCCGAGGTCGCATAGGCGACGCCGGTCATGATCGCCGACAACGCGCCGCAGATCGCACGGCCCTCGGCGGAGGAATAGGGAATGCCGGCCGTCATCAGGAGGCCGCCGATATTGGCGAAACCCAGACCCAGCGTGCGATAGTCGTAGGAGCGCTGCGCGATCTCCTTCGACGGGAACTGCGCCATCAGCACGGAGACTTCGAGAACGACGGTCCAGAGACGGGTGGCGTGCTCATAGGCATCCACGTCGAACCGGCCGCCCGGCTCGCGGAACTGAAGCAGGTTCATGGACGCCAGATTGCAGGCCGTATCGTCCAGGAACATGTATTCCGAGCAGGGGTTCGACGCGTTGATCGCGCCGGCCGCCGCGCAGGTGTGCCAGTCGTTGATCGTCGTGTGGAACTGGATGCCGGGATCGGCCGAGGCCCAGGCCGCGTAACCGATCTTCTCCCAAAGCTCGCGCGCCTTGAGGGATTTGGTCACCTTGCCGGTGGTGCGAGCGATGAGATGGTGCTCGCCGTCCTGTTCGACCGCCTGAAGGAACTCGTCCGTGACGCGCACGGAATTGTTCGAGTTTTGACCGGCGACGGTCAGGTAGGCTTCGGAATCCCAGTCGGTGTTGTAGACGGGGAAGTCGATGTCCGTGTAGCCCTGCCGCGCGAACTGGATAACGCGCTTGATGTAGCTCTCGGGAACCTGGGCGCGCTTGGCGTCTTTCACCGCGCGCTTCAGCACCGGGTTCACGTTCGGGTCGAAGCATTCCTCGCCCGTGCCACCCTCGCAGTTCACGCAGGCCGACAGGATCAGCTTCAGGTGCTTGGAGACGATCTTGGAGCCGGTGACGAGCGCCGCCACCTTTTCCTCTTCGCGCACCTTCCAATCGATATAGGACTCGATGTCGGGGTGATCGATATCGACCACAACCATCTTGGCCGCGCGACGCGTCGTACCGCCCGACTTGATGGCGCCCGCCGCGCGGTCGCCGATCTTCAGGAAGCTCATGAGGCCGGAGGACTTGCCGCCGCCCGCCAGCTTCTCGCCTTCGCCGCGCAACTGCGAGAAATTCGAGCCGGTGCCCGAGCCGTATTTGAAGAGGCGCGCTTCGCGGACCCACAGGTCCATGATGCCGCCTTCGTTGACGAGATCGTCGGCGACGGACTGGATGAAGCAGGCGTGCGGCTGCGGATGCTCATAGGACGAGGCCGAGCGCGTCAGTTCACCGCTCTGATAATCGACATAGAAATGGCCCTGGCCGGGGCCGTCGATCCCATAGGCCCAGTGCAGGCCGGTGTTGAACCATTGCGGCGAGTTCGGCGCGACCTTCTGGGTCGCGAGCATGAAGGCCAGTTCGTCGCGGAAGGCGGCCGCGTCTTCCTCCGTCTGGAAGTAGCCGCCCTTCCAACCCCAATAGGTCCAGGTGCCGGAGAGGCGGTCGAAGACCTGACGCGCGTCCATCTCGGAGCCATAACGCTCGTCTTCGGGCAGGGCGGCGAGGGCCTCCTCGTCCGCCACCGAACGCCAGAGCCAGGAGGGTACGTCGTTCTCTTCGACCTTGCGAAGGGCCTTCGGAACACCGGCCTTGCGGAAATATTTCTGAGCCAGAATGTCGCTTGCGACCTGACTGAACTGTGCGGGCACGTCGATGTCGGCGAGGCGGAAGACGACGGAGCCATCCGGATTGCGGATTTCGCTCGTTGCCTTGCGGAACTCCACGCTGGCATAGGCGCCCTGGCCTGGCTTGGTATAGCGCCGTTCGATCTTCAGGCCCATCGTCCTACTCCGATCAGGGAATGCCCGCCTGACGAACGCGCAAAAACGAGCGCCGACTCCAAGGCCGGCGCCGATCGCGAGGCCGAACGGCGGTATGATTCTCAGTTTGTGTTGGCTTCACTATATATGGTGTCGGTGCGGGCTGCGACCTACTGCCTGTAGTGAAACTTTAATATCCACAATCTCGCGTCAAAGGGTGTGGAAAGCGTAAAATTCGGAGCGGTCGAACGCTCACGGTCACGCGACTCAAAGCCTCATAGATCGTTCGGTTCCCTGCGCTATCGCTTATCCACAAGTTCGGTCGGATCGAGCGGTGGCTCCCAGACGGCCAAAAATAAACGCTGGCTCCCGGAGGAACCAGCGTTCGATAAAATTGGCTTGGGACAGGTGTGGATGCTGGGGAAAACCTCAGCCTGCCGAGCCCTTGGCGATGGGCGCCTGGAAGGTGAGGCCGAGGTCCCACGGGAAGAAAATCCAGGTGTCCTGGCTCACCTCGGTGATGAACGTATCCACCAGCGGCCGGCCCTTGGGCTTGGCATAGACCGTGGCGAAATGCGCCTTGGGCAGCATGGCGCGCACCAGCGCGGCTGTCTTGCCCGTATCGGTCAAGTCGTCGACGATCAGAATGCCTTCGCCGTCCTCTTCCCGCAGGATAGGGGAGATGTCTTTGAGAACCTGCAATTCGCCCTGCGTGTCGTAGTCGTGATAGGAAGCGATGCAGACCGTCTCGATCAACCGCGTGCCCAGCTCGCGCGCGATGATCGCGGCCGGCACGAGCCCGCCGCG
This sequence comes from Aureimonas ureilytica, assembly GCF_001475935.1. GTDB lineage: Bacteria > Pseudomonadota > Alphaproteobacteria > Rhizobiales > Rhizobiaceae > Aureimonas > Aureimonas ureilytica_A. The sequence goes on along the minus strand of NZ_LDQA01000030.1, from coordinate 989 downwards.
CGTGATGCAGACGATCGCCTTCCACTCGCTGCGCAGACCCGCCAGACGCCAGGCGAGCGCCCGCGCGTCACGGTGGAACTGTTCCCAGGACACGGGAAAGGACTTGTCGGGCGTCGTCATGCTGATCTCCGAAGGGCTTACGCGCGTAAGCGGCGTGCGATAACGCCTCGCATCGTTTCGGGCAAGTCTTCGGCCCGCTTCAGCTTTTCGCCGCCATTTCGGCGACCATCGCTTCCACCGCCTCGCGCGCGCCGGCCAGCGCCTGCGCGTCGCGCGAGCGGATAACGAGTTCGGTCGAATAGCGCTGCCCGTCGAAGCGCGGATAGGAGCCGATGGCGACGGCGGGATGCTGCTTCTGGATCTGCGAGAGCGGGCCGCCGATGTCGCCTTCGCCGAAAGGGCAGGCGACGGAGGCGCTTTCCATGACCGGGCCACCGGGCAGGGTGGGCAGGACATTGTCCAGCATCGCGACGAAGATGGACGGCACGCCGGCCATGACGAACACATTGCCGATCTGAAAGCCCGGCGCCACCGAAACCGGATTGTCGATCAGCGACGCGCCCTCGGGCGTCCGGGCCATGCGCATCCGCGCCTCCGTGAAGGGGAGCTCGCGCGCGGCGTAGTGCCGCGCTAGCCGGTCCATCGCTTCGGGATGCTGGATCAAGGGCAGGGCGAAGGCTTTTGCGACGGCTTCCGCCGTGATGTCGTCATGGGTCGGGCCGATGCCGCCGGAGGTAAAGACGTGATCGTAACGGTCGCGTAGCGCGTTCAGCGCTTCGATGATCGCCCTCTCGTCGTCCGCGACGATCCGCACTTCCTTCAGATCAATGCCGGCGAGCGTCAGAACGCCGGCGAGATGAGCGATGTTGCGATCCTTGGTGCGGCCGGACAGGAGTTCGTCCCCGATCGCCAGCATGGCAGCCGTGGGGGCGGGCTGAAGAGCCTCAGTCATTTCGATCGATCCTTCGATTCGCCTGTCGCGCGACAGG
>NZ_LDQA01000003.1 GCF_001475935.1 Aureimonas ureilytica | reverse complement strand
CACCTAGTTCACAACCGAGAGGGTCGTCGGCGGCGTCAGAGTGGTATAAGAGACAGAGTCTCCAGTCTCCAGTCTCCAGTCTCCAGTCTCCCAGTCTCCAGTCACAGCCGCGGCAATTGCGGCGAAAGGATCCCCATGTCTGCTCCCCAGTCGGACAGCTTCGACACCGATGTCGTCATCATGGGCGGCGGCCCGATCGGCCTCACCACCGCCTGCGCGCTCGCTCACCATGGCGTTGCGTTCCGCATCTTCGAGAGCCGGACCGAGCCCAAACCCTACTCGCGCGCAAACAACCTTTGGGCCCGGCCGCAGGAACTGCTCGCCAGCATCGGCATCCGCGATGCCCTTGCCGAGAAGGCCTACGCGATCACGAAGGTGAACACCCTTCTGAACGGTCGGCCGGTCGATCCGATCGCCATCGCCGACGTCGCCAGCCCCTTCGGCCCCGTGCTCTACAGCGGGCAGGACGTGATCGAGACGGTGCTGAGCGACCAGATCGAGCGCAAGGGCGGCCGCCTGGAGCGTGGGCGCAAGGTCGTGGGCTTCCGGCAGGACGAGGACGGCGCGACGGTCGAGGTCGCGGCCATCGATGCGGACGGCAACGCTTCCGGCGAGCCCGAGCACGTGCGCTGTCGCTACCTCGTCGGCGCAGATGGCGGTGCAGGCTTCGTTCGCCGCGAGCTCGGCCTCGACTTCGAGCCGGAGAAGCTGCCGAACTGCATGAACCGACAGCTCGACGCCAAGCTCTCCTGGCGCCGCTCGACCGACCACGACCATCTCTGGTTCTTCTACTACCCCCGCGGCTTCTGCGGCGTCCTGCCGGTCTGGGGCGGCTACCACCGCTTGTTCTTCCTGGCCGACGACACCGGCATTCCCGACCGCGACCCGACCCTGGAGGAGATGCAGGTGATCGCCCGCGAGGTGACTGAGGACGAGACGCTGACGCTCACCGACCCGATCTGGCTGACGCACAGCCGCTTCCAGCACGGCGTCGCGCCCCACTACCGCAAGGACCGGGTGTTCCTGGTCGGCGATGCCGGACACCTGACGCTGCCGGCCGGCGGCCAAGGCATGAACGCCGGCTTCCACGACGCGGTGGGTCTCGCCTGGCGGCTGGCTACGGTGCTGCAAGGCCACGCCGAGCCCGTACTTCTCGACTCCTACGACACCGAACGCGGCGGCGAGCACCGGCGCCTCGACAAGCAGCAGATGCAGGGGTTTCAGAACAGCGTCTACCGCGGGAGGCTGAAGGACGCGGCGGTAAACGTCGCCGCCGCCGTTCGGCCCGACATCGGCTCGCTGCTTCAGGGCACGGACGACCTTCAGCAGCTCTCCGTCGCCTATCCCACGAGCCCGCTCAACGAGGATGCCTTCGGTATGCTGCACGGCCTTTGGCATCGCGATGCGCCCAAGCCGGGCGAGCGGGCGCCGGATGCGCCGGTGATTGCGGCCGACGGCGCGTCAACGACGCTGTTCGCTCATATCTACAACCCGGACGGCCGCACCTTCGGATGGTCGCTTCTCCTCTTCGACGGGCGCCAAGCCGACGCGCTTTCGACCATACGCAATGCGATCGATGCCGTCGGTAGCTGGGACTGGGTGCGCCCGCGCCTTGTACTTGGCGCGGCGATTGCCGAGGCGGGGGATGCGGTTGCGCTCTCTGACCTTGACGGGGAAGCTCATGCCGCCTACGGCGTTGGATCTTCGCCCGCGCTGGTGCTCGTGCGACCGGACGGGCATATCGCGTTCCGCGGCCCGGCCGAGCGGGCGGACGCCATCACTACTTATTGTGCGAAGGTCTTTGGATCAGCGGACGCCTGAATGGGGTGGTTTCCGGACTGTCTGCTTCCGCAAGCTATATTAGCAGAAGCAGACGTTGGCTTCCGAACCGTCAGAGACAGATGGCTGCCCGTGTTAAGGGTTTGGCTCGGTAGAAACCTGCCCGGAAGGCACGCTCTTCCAAATTATGCCGACTTGGCGAGAGCCTCGATGATGATCGGCAAGAACGGCCTCGCCGCCGCCGCGGACGGAGGAGGCCGGTCGTCGTCCCGATCCGTCCACAGTGCCGGACGACGGCGCTTGAGCCTTGCGAGGACACGGTTCGTCCGTCTGGGCGCGAACCGGGCTTCCGTCCCGTTTCGAACAGGCCCCTCATGTCCGTCGAGCGCCGTCATGGCCTCCAGTATGTCATCGATCGAGACCACGGCACCGCTGTCGAGCCGACGGAGCGCGGGCGCGTCCTCGACGGCCCGGAGGTCCGAAGCCCAAGAGGCTAGAAGCATGCGCTTCTGGCCCTTCTTGAGCCCGGCCGCCGAGAGGACCTGATCGGGATGATTGAAGGTGTCCGCGCCGGGCATTGGGGAGCCCTCGGCGTTCGAGGGCAGTCCGGCTTGGATCCGGCCGTGTTCCGTTCCGTATGGGGTTTGCATAGCCACATCCTCCATTGAGCAACATGGATACGCTGTGCCGCCGCGCGACATGCCGGAGGCACAGGTCCGGCTCCCGCGAGCCGGGCGATGGTTAATTTGGAAATCGGCGAAGGCGGCGTCAAGGACGGACGTAGGGCTCCACATGCGATGTCGGCAATGCCGTTGTCTTCGCAACGATGGGGAAGTTCGTCTTCGAACTACCCAAACCGAACGCTGACCATCCGGCCCGTTCCCGCAGCGGGAGTCTCACCATATTTCGGAAGGGGGATGACGCCGATGCTCTTCCGGCCTAATTTCGGCTCGATTGCACTGTCGTGAATGCCGACCCCGTCCGTTGGAGACCCCAGGCCCGCATGTCGTTCCTCCTGAACAAGGTGGCATCGCTGTTCGCGACCCTCGTGGTCGTCGGCATCGTGCTGTTCTGTTCGTCGGCGGCGCAGGCCCATGCCAACCACGACGCCCCGGCCGTTCAGGTTTCCGTCGAGACCGACGCGGCGGGTGAAGCCTCTGTCGGCACCGAGGCAGGCACGCAGGCCATCGCGGCGGTTGGAGCCGACGGATCCACCGAACATCGCGGTGCCGGAACATCTTGCTGCGGCAACGGCATGTCCAACTGCATGACGGCGGCGGTCATCAGCCCCCTTTGGGCGCTTCCCGGGGTCCGTCCCGCCGGGCATGGCCGCCCCTTGGAGCCGAACGCCATCCGCGGCGCCGTCGTCGACGGTCCCGTCAGGCCTCCCCGAGCCCTCGTCTGACATTCTGAACGGGTGCGTCCGCGCGCCCCGAGCGATGTTCCAGACCGTGGGCTTTTCCCGTGACCTCCCGTATCCTGACCGCGGCCGTGATGGCCGTCCTGGCGCTCGCGTCGCCGTCGTTCGCCCATGAGGGCCACGACCACGGCACGCCGCCGCCGACCGTATCCGCGCAGGCCGCTCCCCGCGCCGAGGCGCAGAGCGCGCTGTTCGAGCTCGTTGCCGTGGCCCGGGGGAACGCCCTCGAGATCCACCTCGACCGCTTCGACACCAACGAACCCGTCGTCGGCGCGACGGTCGAGATCGACACGCCCGCCGGCCCGGCGACCGCGGCCGCGGTCGGCGACCTCTACCGTTTGGAGGCGGACTGGGTCCGGCAGCCCGGCGCCCATGACCTGATCGCGACCGTCACGAGCGGGACCGACGTCGACTTCCTCACCACGACCCTGACCATCCCCGAGACGCCCGCGCCTGTCGTGGCTGCGGGCGGGGGCTGGCTCGTTGGCTCGGCCCTCGCGACGGAGGTGCGGGAGGCCCTGTCCGTCGACCTGAAGGACAGGCTGTCGCGCAACGACCCCGCCCTCCTGACCGTCGGCGCGCTCGGCTTCGCCCTCGGTATCCTCGCCATGGCTCTCCTTCGCAGGAGGGTCCTGCTCGCGGCCGGGACGGCGACGGCCCTCGTCCTCCTCTTCGGCTGGTCGCTCGCCCTCGCGCACGAGGGGCACGACCACGGCACGCTTCCGGCCGCCATGCCGATGGCGGCAGCAGGCGCGGCAGGATCACGGGACCTTGCGCAACGGCTCCCCGACGGCGCGGTGTTTGTGCCGAAGCCCTCGCAGCGCATTCTTGCCATCCGCACGGTCAAGACCGCGCCAGCGGACCACCGCCGCAGCGTCGAGATGCCCGGCCGCGTGATCCCCGACCCGAACGCCAGCGGCTACGTTCAGTCGTCCGTCGCCGGACGGCTTTCCCCGCCGCCGGGTGGCTTCCCGCGTCTCGGCTCCAAGGTCGAGGCGGGGGACGTCCTCGCCTACGTCTCCTCGGCGATCCAGACGATCGACCAGTCGGACCTCCAACAGCGCCTCAGCGAGCTCGACCAGGCGATCTCGATCGCCGAGCAGAGGGTCCGACGGTCCGAGACACTGGTTCGGAGCGGGGCGGTCGCCAAGACAACGCTCGACGAGACGAGGATCGAGCTTCAGGGCCTGCGCGACCGCCGCGCCGCGATCGACCAGGTGCAGGTGAAGCCGGAGCCTCTCGTCGCCTCCGTCTCGGGCGTCGTCGCCGCAGCCAACGCCGTCGCCGGCCAGATGGCGGAGAGCAACGCCGTCGTCTTCTACATCGTCGATCCCGCCCGGCTCTGGGTCGAGGCGCTGGCCTACGGCTCCTCCGGGGCGTTCTCGGCGGCTTCGGCGACGGGCGCGGGGACGGAAGGCCTCTCGCTGCGGTTCGAGGGCGCAGGGTTCGCCGACCGTGCGCAGGCGCTCCCGGTCCAGTTCAGCGTCGAGGGCGGAGCGAAGGGGCTTCGCCTCGGCCAGATGCTGACGGTCCTTGCCGAGACCGAGGAAACGCAGACGGGCGTCGCGCTGCCGCGCACCAGCGTCCTCCGCGGCTCGAACGGCCAGGACATCGTCTTCCTCCACACCGGGGCCGAGCGCTTCGAGCCGAGGGAGGTGCGCGTCCAGCCGCTCGACGCCGAGCGCGTCCTCGTCGCCGCGGGCATCGAGGCGGGCAGCCGCGTCGTCACCGAGGGCGCCGAACTCCTCAACCAGATCCGTTGAGGCCGCGCCCATGTTCACGTTCCTCGTCACGCAGTCCCTGCGCAACCGCATGCTCGTGCTCGCGATCGCGGCAGTGCTCGTCCTCTACGGCGCGTTCGTCTCCTCGCGGCTGCCCGTCGACGTCTTCCCCGACCTGAACAGGCCGACCGTCACGCTGATGACAGAGGCCGAGGGGCTCGCGCCCCCCGAGGTGGAGCAGCTCGTAACGTACCCGATCGAGACGCAGATGAACGGGCTGCCCGGCGTCAGCCGCGTCCGGTCGGTCTCCGGCGTCGGCCTGTCGATCGTCTATGTCGAGTTCGACTGGGACACCGACATCTACATGAACCGCCAGCAGATCGCCGAGAAGCTGGCCCTCGTCCGCTCCCAGCTCCCGGCCGGGGTGACCCCGCAGATGGGGCCGATCTCGTCGATCATGGGCCAGGTCATGCTGGTCGCCATGACGGCGCCCGACGGGGTCTCGCCGATGGCGCTGCGCGAGGCCGCAGACGCGGTCCTGCGCCCGCGGCTCCTCTCCGTCCCGGGCGTCGCGCAGGTGATCCCGATCGGCGGCGAGGTGCGGCAGTACCGCGTCGCGCCGAACCCGGCGGCGCTACGCGCCCTCGGGGTCACGCTGGAACAGGTCGAGGCGGCCCTGACCTCCTTCGGCGCGAACACGGGCGGCGGCTTCACCGACCAGTATGCCCGCGAGTTCCTGATCCGGAACGTCGGGCGCAGCCTCAGCCTCGACGACCTTAGGAGCCTCGTCGTCGCGACCGTCGGCACCCAGCCCGTCCTCCTGAGCCAAGTTGCCGACGTCTCGTTCGGGGCGCGGCAGAAGCGCGGCGAGGCCGGCTACATGGGCAAGCCTGCCGTCGTCGTCTCGATCGAGAAGCAGCCGGACGTCGACACGGTCACCCTGACCCGGCAGTTGGAGGCGGCGCTCGGCGAGGTCACCGCCTCGCTGCCGGACGGCATCAAGGCCGACCAGGTCCTGTTCCGTCAGGCCGATTTCATCGAAACCTCGGTCAAGAACGTCGAGACCGTGCTCCTCGAGGCCATCGCCGTCGTGGCGGTGGTCCTCTTCGCCTTCCTCCTCAACGTGCGCACGACCGTCATCTCCCTGACGGCCATCCCCGTCTCGATCCTCGCGACCGGGATCGTCTTCCACCTCATGAGCCTGTCCATCAACACGATGACGCTCGGGGGACTGGCGATCGCGATCGGCGAACTCGTCGACGACGCGGTGGTGGACGTCGAGAACATCTTCCGTCGCCTCCGGGAGAACCGGGAGCTCGGCAATCCGCGCTCGGTCTTCGACGTCGTCGTCTCCGCCTCGCAGGAGGTGCGCTCCGGCATCGTCTACGCGACGGTCATCATCGTCCTCGTGTTCGTGCCGCTCTTCGCCCTTTCGGGCATCGAGGGACGGCTCTTCGCGCCGCTGGGCCAGGCCTACATCGTCTCAATCCTCGCCAGCCTCGTGGTGTCGATCACGCTGACCCCGGTGATGGCTTACTACCTCTTGCCCGGACTGAAGCGCCTCGACGAGCACGAGAGCTTCCTCGTGCGCTGGCTGAAGGCGGGCAACCGCGTGCTCCTCGACCGCGCCTTCCGCTGGCCGCGGACCCTGATGGCGTTCGCCGTGCTGGGGGTCGGCGTCGCGGCGGTCGCGGCGACCGCGCTGCCGCGCGCGTTCCTGCCGCCGTTCAACGAGGGCACGCTCACCATCAATATGGCCTTCAACCCCGGCATCTCGCTGGCGGAGTCGCACCGCGTCGGGCTCATCGCCGAACGCCTGATCATGGAGGTGCCGGAGGTCTCCGTCGTCGGGCGCCGGACGGGACGCGCCGAACTCGACGAGCATGCCGAGGGCGTGCACTCGTCCGAGATCGAGGTCGACCTGGAGACGGGGCGCCCGAAGGCGGCGATCGAGGCGGACATCCGCTCGCGTCTGTCCGTCCTCCCGGTCTCGGTCAACGTCGGCCAGCCGATCTCGCACCGCCTCGACCACATGCTGTCGGGCGTGCGCGCCCAGATCGCCCTGAAGGTGTTCGGCGAGGACATCGACACGCTGCGCAGCGTCGCCGAGAGCCTGAGGGGGCGCCTCGCGACCGTCCCCGGCGTCGTCGACCTCCAGGTGGAGAAGCAGGTCCGCATCCCGCAGCTCGAGATCCGGGTCGACTACGCCCGGGCCGCGCTGTTCGGGATCCAGCCAGCCAAGGTGACGGAGGAGCTGGAGCAGCTTTCCAACGGGCGCGTCGTCTCGCGCCTCGTCGACGGCAACCGGACCTACGACGTCGTCATGCGGCTCGGGGACACGGAGCGCACAACGGGCGCGCTCGGCGACCTCCTGATCGAGACGCCGGCAGGCTGGGTCCCCGTCCGCGAACTGGCGGAGGTCAGGGAGACGGACGGGCCGAACCAGATCCTGCGCGAGAACGGGCAGCGCCGCGTGGTGGTGCTCGCGAACGCGTCCGGCGACGCGAACATGGCCGAGGTCATCGAGCGGATCCGGGCCGAGGTCGCCTCGGCGGCCCTGCCGCCCGGCTTCTCGACCAGCCTCGAGGGCACGTTCCAGGCCCAGGAGGAGGCGAGCCGCACGATCGGGCTCCTGTCCCTCGTCTCGCTCGCGATGATCTTCGCGATCCTCTACAGCCGCTACCGCTCGGCCGTGTTCACGCTGATCATCCTCGGCAGCATCCCGCTCGCCCTGATCGGCTCGGTCGCGGCCCTTTGGTTCTCGGGACAGCCGCTCTCGGTCGCCTCGATGATCGGCTTCATCACCCTGACGGGCATCGCGGCCCGGAACGGGATCCTGAAGATCAGCCACTACATCAACCTGTCGATCCACGAGGGGATGCCCTTCGGGCGCGACCTCGTGATGCGCGGCAGCCTGGAGCGGCTCACCCCGGTCCTGATGACCGCGCTGTCGGCCGGCGTCGCGCTGGTGCCGCTGATGATCGACGCGTCGGCGCCGGGCAAGGAGATCCTCCACCCCGTCGCGGTGACGATCTTCGGCGGCCTCGTGTCCTCGACGCTGCTCGACACCTTCCTGACCCCCGTCCTCTTCCTGCGCTACGGCGAGAAGCCGCTGAAGCGACTGGTCAAGGCCGCCCGCCAAGCCGTGCCGGAGGGAGCCGACACGGCGTCCGGTCCGGCCGCGGCACACTCCTTCTGACACCCACGGAGACCCAAACCATGACCATCCGCGCAATCGCCGTCGTCGCCGCCTTGCTGGCGACCGGGGCAACCTACGCCCACGAACCCCGCAAGGGCCCGAACGGCGGCACGCTCGTCGACGCGGGCGCCCACCACGTCGAGCTCGTCGCCGCCGGGACGGAGGTGAAGGTGTTCGTCAGCGACGCCGCGGACGCGCCCCTTGCACCAGACGGGTTCAAGGGCACCGCCGTTGTCCTCGTCGGCGGCAAGCCGACCCGCGTCACGCTCGCGCCGGCGGGTGGCTTCTTGTCGGGGACGCTCGCTGCCCCCACCGAAGGGCCGGTGAAGGGCGCCGTCCAACTCACCGGCCCCGACGGGAAGACCTCGCAGGCCAAGTTCAACTGAACGTCCGGGGCAGCGACCCGCCGCCACGCCGAAGACCCACCCCAAGGCCCGAGGGCCATCCAAGGAGAACCACCATGCGCAAGATTCTCATCGCCGTCGCCGTCGCGGCGTTCCCGTTCGCCGCGGTCGCCCAGGAGGGCCACTCGATGGCCGGACATGGCAAAGGTGCGATGTCGCTCCCGGAGGTCTGTGAGGCCGCGGCCGGATTCATCGACATGTCGAAGATGATGGAGGGCATGCAGGCATCGATGCCCGCCGGCCGGATGGACGAGGTCCAGAAGGCCAATCACAAGGTCATGATGATGATGCACGGCCCGATGATGAAGGCCGCGATGATCAAGGACCCCGACCTCGCCTTCAACTGCGGGATGATCGCCCATCACCAGGGGGCAATCGCCATGTCCGAGGTCGAGCTGAAGATGGGCAAGGACGAGAAGTCCAAGGAGATGGCCCGGATGATCATTGACGCGCAGAAAAAGGAGATCGAGGAGATGACGGCCCGCGTCGAGGCGCTCGCCAAGTAGGCCGGGAACGCACCTCTCGAAGGAGCGGCCCAGCGGCCGCTCCCGAAGCGTCCCGGTGCGGCCACCTGGCTGTCAGCGGGGCCGCGCCTTGGTCCCATCCAGACGGTCCAGCCGGCGGCGTAGTTCTCGCTCCAGTGCCGTCCGCCGGAACGGGGTCAGCTTCTGCCAGGTCTTGATCTCGTCGCGCGTCCGCCCGCATCCGAGGCACCACTGGTTGCGGGCGTCGTACTGGCAGACGTCGGTGCAGGGCGACGGCACCTTGGGCATGGTGGATCCCTGTCTAGCAGGCTGCAACGAGTTGGGAGACCTCCCAGCCCATAAACCCGAACAGCGCGACTGCTCCACCGCCGATGACGACCACGACGGCGATCGCTATCAAGCCAAAGGAACGAGGGTCGGGTCCGGGCATCATGGGCAGCATGGAGGAACATCTCCCAAGGCATTCGCTGAAGCTTATCACACGGGGATGATGCCCTTCTACGCGTTCCTGGTGCCCAAGCGGGGTGACGAGACCGTCCCCTCGGCGTGCTGGACGTAGTTTGATTCGCCTTCCAGCTAGGGCTTGTAGATCGGGCAGCTCTCGTCGGCAGCCCAGTCCGCGAAGCTGAGGTAGTAGACCTCGACGTTGTCCCGGCCGGCCGTCACAGCGGCGAGCGCGGCTAAAGCGGCGCGGCCTCCTGCGTTGCAGTGCGCGACAAGCGGTTTGGAGCGGTCCAGCCCCGCCGCGTCGAGGAGTTGACCGATCTCCTCCGCAGGACGCAGGTGCATCCCGTCGAGAAGACGGTCATGCGAGAGGTTCGCCGCGCCCGGCAGATGTCCGCCCCGCGCGTTGCCCTTCAGGTCCTCGCCGCGGAACTCGGCCGCGGTCCGCGCGTCGAAGACCTGGACGTCAGAGAGACCCTCCTTCAAGCCGTCCCGGCTCCGCAGCCCGACGCGTCCGGTGCCGGGCTCGACGTGCAGCGGTCCCGTCGCGGGAGCGGCCTGCGCCGGGACGGAGGTCAGCGCGGTGAGGCCGCCGTTGAGGACCGCCACGGGCAGGCCGAAGTACTGGAGGATGAACCAGACCCTGGCGGCCTCGGTCATGCGCCCGTCGTCGAGCACCACGCTCATCGCATCGGGCCCGACGCCAAGCGCTTCGAGTTCGCCCGTCCAGAACGCCACGTCGTCGAACCCCGACCGGCTTTGCTTCGCCCTTTCGATCCAGTCTTCGATCGGAACGCACGTGAGGCCATCGGGACGTTCGTCTCCGGCGGCCACGTATAGGAGCCGGATCGGACCGAGCGCATCGAGGTCTGAGAAGGTGACGAGCGGTGTGGACGACATGGCGAGTTCCTGTATCTCACGGGCAACACGGAGCGCGACGGACGAACGTCACGAAACTTCTATACGACGCAGGAAAGGAAGCGGGAGGGGCGCGGTTGCGTCCGTCCGTCTCCGAAGTTCAGTGCGATGCCGGGAGTGCCATGACCGACCACGTCCACACAGTTCATGCCGGCGCGGCGCAAGGAAGCTTTGGTGAGGTCTTCCGCGTCTTCCTGAAGCTCGGCCTCACCTCGTTCGGCGGCCCGATCGCCCATCTAGGGTACTTCCGTGCCGAACTCGTCGAGCGGCGACGCTGGATCGGCGAGAGCGGTTACGCCGACCTCGTCGCCCTCTGCCAGTTCCTGCCAGGTCCCGCATCGAGCCAGGTCGGCTTCGCGCTGGGTTTTCTGCGGGCGGGACTGCCCGGGGCGCTTGCCGCCTTCCTCGCCTTCACGCTGCCGTCGGCGATCCTGCTCCTCGCCTTCGCCTACGGGGCCGACGTGTTCGGCGGTCCGATCGGGCACGGCGTCATCACGGGCCTCAAGATCGTTGCAGTGGCGATCGTGGCGCAGGCGGTCTGGGGCATGGCGCGCAGCCTGTGCCCCGATCGGGAACGAGCGACCATCGCGCTGGGCGCCGTCCTCGTCCTCGTCGTCTCGGGAAGCGCGCTCGGGCAGATCGCGGCGATCGTCCTCGGCGCTCTCGCCGGCCTCGTATGGAGTCGCGGGGACGCGGCGGCGGCTCCGAACCATCTGTCCTTCGGCATCCCACGCAAGATCGGCGTCGCTTGCCTGGCCTTGTTCGCCGTCCTGCTCATCGGGTTACCCCTGCTGGCGACGGGCACCGGGTCGCAGTCGCTTGCCCTGTTCGACGCCTTCTACCGTTCCGGGTCGCTGGTGTTCGGAGGCGGCCATGTGGTGCTTCCCCTCCTTGAAGCCGAGACCGTCCGGACGGGTTGGGTCTCTCCCGACGCGTTCCTTGCGGGCTACGGGGCCGCGCAGGCGATGCCGGGCCCGCTGTTCACCTTCGCTGCCTACCTCGGCGCGGTGCTGGGACCTGCGCCCAACGGCGCAGTCGGTGCCACGATCGCGCTGGTCGCCATCTTCCTTCCAGGTTTTCTCCTGCTGCTTGGCGCGCTGCCGTTCTGGGATGCGTTGCGGGCACGACCGAGCGTGCCGGCGCTGATGCGCGGGGCGAACGCCGCCGTCGTCGGCATCCTCGGGGCCGCACTCTACAATCCGGTCTTCACGAGCGCCGTCGTCGACCAGCAATCGTTCGCGCTCGCCCTGACGTGCGTCGTGCTCCTCATGATCTGGAAGGCGCCGCCTTGGCTGGTCGTGCTCTTCGGCGGGTTGGGAGGCGTGGCGATCGGCATCGGGTAACTCGGACCTCGGAACGGCCGCTTTCGGGTTGCCGAGGGACTCCGTCGAACGGCGAAGTTGGGTCGAAACCCGTCCGACCGCTTCCGGGCGTCCGCTTCCACGTCGCCGATCGGCTTGCCTGGGTGGAAAGGCGACTGTCCGCTCTGGAGCAGTTACGCGTCATAGCTGACATTCGCCGACGCGTTCGACGCTGCGCAGGCTGCGTTCTTGACGAGGAGCCCGACGGCGGTGAAGGCGAGGACCGCCGCGCAGCCGAGAAGCGCCGTGATCAGCAGACCGCCGCCGACGCCTATCCAGTCCGTCGCAAGGGCGAAGGCGAACGGCGCCACTGAGCCGACGATCAACCGTATGGACGTGACCCGCCCCTGCAACGCCCCGTACCCCTCGGGGCCGAAGAGCGCGAGCGGCAGGGTGCCCCCGACGATGCTGTAGAGGCCGTTCCCGAGGCCGAACAGGGCCGCGAAGACGGCGGCGCCGAAGGCCGACGGCGCGGTGGCCGCGAGGAGGACCAGGGAGGCGGGCAGAAGGGCGGCGGAGATCGCCGCGAGCGCCAGCGGGGAAAGGTCCCGCCCGAACACCATGAGGGTGAAGCGGCCCGCGACCTGCGCCGGCCCGAACACCGTGCTGACCATGACGCCCGCGAGCCCCAGCCCAAGCGCGGACAGGATCGGCAGCATGTGGACCAGCACGGACGAGACCACGAGGCTCTGGAAGGCGAAGGCGATGCCCATCAGGAGGAAGGCCCGAGACCGAAGGGATGGCGGCACGAGGCCCCTTGCCGGGGTGACGGGGGCGATGGGTTCAGCCTCGACCGCCGGGAGCGCCGAGGCCTTCGGCCGGCGGGCCAGCCACAGGTGGATGGGCAGGCAGACCGCGACGTTCATGGCCGCGAAGACGAGGTAAACCTCCCGCCACGACATCGTCCCGTGCAGCCACGTCGTCAGGGGCCAGAACAGGGTCGAGGCGAACCCGGCGATCAGGGTGAGGTACAGGATGCTTCGCTGCGCCGTGCCCGGGTGAAGCTGGACCAGCAGGGGGAAGGCGGCCCCGTACTGGACGAAGGTGGACGCGACCTCGATCGCGACGAGCGCGAGGACGAAGGCGGGAGCCGCCGGAGCGAGGGCGGCGGCGACCAGCGCACCGGCGGCCGCGACCGACCCCGTGGCCATGACGCGACCGGCGCCGAAGCGGTCGAGCCAGCGCCCCGTCCAAGGGGCGACCAACCCGCCCGCGAGCAGCGCGACCGAAAGGGTGCCGAACACCCACTCGGTCGGCCACCCGACGTCGCGCGCCATCGCGGGGGCTAGAATGCCGAAGCTGTAGTAGAGGGTTCCGTAGCCGACGATCTGGCTGACCCCAAGGGCGGCGATGTCCGCCCAAGCGCCGCGCGCGTCCCTCACGGGGACGGCACGAACGGGAGCCACACCCAGAGTGCCAAGAGCGTCGCCAGCAGTACGGGCGGGGTCAGGACGAAGCCGACCCGCATGTACTGGGCCCACGTGATCCGCTGCCCCTTGCCCGCGAGGACGTGAAGCCAAAGGAGGGTTGCGAGCGAGCCGATCGGCGTGAGCTTCGGCCCGAGGTCGTTGCCCACGACGTTGGCGTAGACCATGAGCTCGCGGGTCAGGGGAGCCACGTCCGCACGATCGATGGCAAGCGCCCCGACGAGCGTGGCGGGCATGTTGTTCATGACGGAGGCGAGCGCCGCCACCACGAAGCCCGTCCCGACGGTGGCGATGAACGTCCCTTGCTCGCCAAGCCACCGCAGGACGCCTGCCGCCATGTCGGTCACGCTGGCGTTCCCGTGCCCTATGCC
>NZ_LDQA01000029.1 GCF_001475935.1 Aureimonas ureilytica | reverse complement strand
TGTATAAGAGCCAGGGCCGGAGCTTCGCATCGTGCCGCGCCTGGACGAGGCGGCCGATCTCGGCATTGCGCCCGAAGCCATCTCGCAGACCGTGCGCGTCGCCACGATCGGCGATGCGGATGCCAATCTCGCCAAGTTCAATATCGGCACGCGCCAAATCCCGATCCGCGTGCAGATCAGCGAAACGGCGCGGCAGGATCTGGGCACCGTGCAGTCCCTGCGCGTCCAGACGGCCAAGGGCGGCACGGTGCCGCTCGACGCCATCGCCGCGATCGGCTTCGGCCAGGGCCCGTCCACGATCGACCGCTACGACCGCGAGCGCCTCGCCAAGGTCGGCACGTCCATGGCCCCCGGCCATGAGATCGGCGAGGGTTCGGCCTGGATCGCTCAGAGTGAAACCGTCAAGACCCTGCCCCCGGGCGTGCGTCTCCAAGCGGTGGGCGACGCCGAAATCCAGGGCGAAGTCTTCGCCGGCTTCGCCTCGGCCATGGGTGCGGGCATCATGATGGTGCTGGTGGTGCTGATCCTCCTGTTCGGCTCGGTCTTCCTGCCGATCACCATTCTCGCCGCCCTGCCGCTTTCCATCGGCGGTGTGGTCGGCGCGCTCTGGCTGACGCAGAATGCCGTGTCCATGCCGGTCGTCATCGGCATTCTGATGCTGATGGGCATCGTGACCAAGAACACGATCATGCTGGTGGATTTCGCGGTCGAGCAGGAGCGACACGGGATGCGCCAGCGCGACGCGATCATCGACGCCGGTCGCAAGCGCGCGCGCCCGATCATCATGACCACGATCGCCATGGCGGCGGGCATGATGCCGGCGGCCATGGCGACGGGCGAAGGCGGCGAGTTCCGCGCGCCCATGGCCATCGCGGTGATCGGCGGCCTGCTCGTCTCCACCGTCCTGTCGCTGATCTTCATCCCCTCGCTCTACACGCTGATGGATGATCTGAGCGGCCTGACGGGGCGCATCTTCGGCAGGCTCCTGAAGCCCAACCGGGCCGATGGCGAGGCGCCCGCCCACGCCCATCACGCAGCGCCGCCGCTCGCGGCCGAGTTCGAGGCTGGGCCGACATGGAAGCGCGTCACCGAGTTCGGCGGCCAGAAGGACGCTGGCGGCGGCGGCACGCTTCAGCCAGCGGCGGAATAGAGACCATCCGAAACAGCATATGGGGGCCGGTTTTCGAACCGGCCCCTTTTGCGTGAAGGGAGTCTTCGGGTGATCGGCCCCACTCGCGAGAGGGCGAACGGCACGCCCTGCCTCGCCGTTGAGCAACCTGCCCAAGACATGCGCCAAATGCAGAACTCAATGCCTCATTCCCGCCCAAAACCCTTCAATTAGATTTAGAAAGCCTCCAAGACTCTATCGGTTTGCATAGGTCGCATGGCAAGTATGCGCTTCGCTGCATTGCAGCATGGCTCGGTCGAACCTATTCTTGGATCAACACGCAAGCCAAAGGACCCCTACGATGAAGTTCACTGCTCGACTGCGCGAAGCCCTCCGCCCCGCCCGCCAGAGCGACCGCGAAGCCGCCTATCTCAACGAAGCCACCTCGCTCGTCGATCTCGAAGGCCGCCAGCGCGAAATCGATCGTGGCCGCTACGGCCGCAACCGCAACTCGGGCTTCTGATCCTCTCGACAGCGTATACTGCGGGGTGACGGTGCATTCACCCCTCCCCGCTCGACAGGGGGCCTTCGCCCCCGCATAAGCTGGCCGCGTTCGGCGACAGCTCTCAGGACGGCCCGAACCTGTCGATGATCAGGCCTACCGTCCAAGCCGGACCCGCTTCCGCCCCAAGGGAGCCGCCCGGCGGCCCGATGGGCCAGCGCCATCGATAGCTCCCGTCGCATCCTGTCCTGCGGAGCTTGGCCATGGCCTCTTCTCTCGAACTCGGCCTCGACACGTTCGGCGACGTGACGCGCGGGCCGCACGGTGCCCTCCAGCCGCACGCTGCGGTGCTTCGCGAAGTCGTGGAGCAAGGCGTTCTGGCCGACGAGCTGGGGGTCGATTTCTTCGGCGTCGGCGAGCATCATCGCGCCGATTTCGCGGTATCCGCACCCGATATCGTTCTGGCCGCCATCGCCTCGCGCACCAGCCGCATCCGTCTCGGCTCGGCCGTCACGGTCTTAAGCTCCGACGATCCGATCCGCGTGTTCCAGCGCTTCTCGACGCTCGACGGCCTCTCGTCGGGCCGGGCCGAGGTCATTCTGGGGCGCGGCTCCTTCACCGAGTCCTTTCCACTTTTCGGCTTCGACCTCAGCCAATACGAGCGCCTGTTCGCCGAAAAGCTCGACCTCTTCGCGTCCCTGCGCGCGGGCGGCCCAGTGACATGGCAGGGTTCGATCCGCCCTCCGCTCACCGAGCAGAGCGTGTTTCCGCCGACCGAGCATGAGCCGCTGCGCACTTGGATCGGCGTCGGCGGCAGCCCGGAATCGGTGGTGCGCGCGGCGCGCTACGACATGCCGATGCTGCTCGCCATTATCGGCGGCGATCCCACCCGCTTCCGCCCCTATGTCGATCTCTTCGCGCGCGCCAGCGCCGAAATGGGACGCCCCGTCCGGCCGATCGGCGTTCACTCGCCGGGCTTCGTCGGCGAAACGGACGAGGCCGCGCGCGAAGCCTTCTGGCCCGACTACAAGCGGATGCACGATCGGATCGGCGCGGAGCGCGGCTGGCCGCCGCTGGAAAAGGCGCAGTTCGAACGCGAGATCGAGCGCGGCTCGCTTTATGTCGGCTCGCCCGAAACCGTCGCCGCCAAGATCGCCAAGACCGTGAAGGCGCTCGGCCTGTCGCGCTTCCAGCTGAAATACAGCGCCGGCCCCCTGCCCCAGGCCGATCTGATGCGCTGCATCGAACTGTTTGGAACGCGCGTCGCACCGCTCGTGCGCGAACTCGCGGCGAACTGACGCCAACAAAAAGGGCCGGCCTCCCGAGCGGGAGCCGGCCCTTCGTGTCGCATCGGGCGCTCAGGCGCTCAGGCGCTCAGGCGCTCGAAACTCTCGTCGTTCAAGTCGAAGTCGAAGCCCGAGCCTGCCGACGGTGAGGCGGCGGACGGACGCTGGCTCGGTGCGGGCTGTGCCTCACGTGGCTGGGTGCGCGGCGCCCGCTCCTGCGCCTTGGCGACCACGGGCTCGGCACTGGGCTGCGCCGGGCGCGGCGCCAGCTTGAAGAAGGATGCGCGCTCGGCCAGCCGGTGCGCTTCCCCGGACAATTGATCGGATGTCGCCGCCATCTCCGTCGCCGCGCTGGCGGTGGATTGCGTGACCTGGTCGAGCTGCGTGATCGCCTGGCTGATCTGGTCGGCACCCGCCGATTGCTCGCGGCAGGCCGCCGAAATTTCGGCGACGAGTTCGGCCGTGCGCTCGATGCCCGGCACCAGCGTGGCGAGCTTCATCTGCGCGCTTTCGGCCACCACAAGCGTCGAGGAGGAGAGTTCGCCGATCTCGCGCGCGGCGACCTGGCTGCGCTCGGCGAGCTTGCGCACCTCGGAGGCCACCACCGCGAAGCCCTTGCCATGCTGTCCGGCGCGCGCCGCCTCGATGGCGGCATTCAGAGCCAGAAGGTCGGTCTGGCGGGCGATTTCCTGCACCATTGCGATCTTGGAGGCGATGTCGCGCATGGCGTTTGCCGACTGCGCGACGGCCGCGCCGCTCTCGGTGGCGTGGCGGGCCGCCTCGGCGGCGATCTTTTCGGTCTGCGACGCGTTCTCGGCCGTCTGCCGGATATTGGCGGTCATCTCTTCGATCGCCGCCGAGGACTGCTCGGATGCCGCCGCCTGCTCGCTGGACCCCGAGGACAATTGCTCGGCCGTCGCGGCCGACTGGGTCGAGCCGGAGGCCACCATGGCGGCCGAAGCGTTCACGTCTCCCGCGATCTCGGCGAGGTTGCGGTTCATCAAAGCCATGGCGCGCTGGAGATCCCCGATCTCGTCGGAGCCCTTCGCCTCGATCCGGCGCGTCAGGTCGCCGGCCCCGATTGAGCGGGCCATGGAGACCGCCGTGTCCAGCCGCTTGGTGATGTTGCGGGTAACGAAGACGCCGCCGGCCGCCATCGCGAGCGCCATGCCCAGCAGCCACAGACCCGCTTCGATCATACGCTGGCGCAGAATGGCCTGGATGTCATCGACATAGACACCCGTTGCGACCGTCCAGTCCCACGGCTTGAAATAAGCGGAATAGGCGTATTTCGGTACATCCTCCGTGCCGCCGAGCCGCTTGGTGGAATAGCTCGTGAACCCACCGCCCGCGATGGCGCGGCGGATCATTTCCTGGTTGAGATAGACGCCGTTCTCGTCCCGCCGCTCCCAGCCGCTTTCCCCTTCCTGCTCGGCCTTGGGGAAGATCGTGCGGATGCCCTTCGAATCGAAGCTGACGAGATAATTGTCCCCGCCGAAGCGGATCGGGCGCAGGGCTTCGCGGGCTCGGTTCTGAGCTTCGGTGAGGGACAGTTCGCCCTTTTCCACACGCCCCTGGAGCGAGGCGATCGTCGTCATGGCGGCTTGGATCTGCGCGGTCAGGAGGTCGCCGCGATCGGCCCACAGCTGGTTGCGCAAGGTCCAAAGCTGAACGCTGGCGCAACCGATGGCGATGGTGATCGCAAAGGCCATGAGCAAGAATAGTTTCCGCCCAACGGTGAGACGCATAAGGAACTCCTGGATTCGCACGAATGCAGCAATCCAGCGCAAGCTCGCCGAAAGGCGTTAAGAGTTCCCGAGACGATTGGGAAAAAAGCCAATACGACCTGATAATCCAAGGTCATGGTAAATGGGCCTTTTCAAACAATCCTGCACGTCAACAATGCCCTCAGGTTATAAACGTCGGCGCAAACCGGCGAGAAACGCAACGCAGGCCATGCGTCTGCGATACCGATCAGGGCAGGAAGAGTTTGAGAAGGAGCCAGCCGGCGGCCATCATCATGCCAAGCGCCGTCGTGTGAACGAAGAGCGTGACGATCGTCTCGATTCGCATGGCATTCTCCCGCGCCGCTCCCCATCCCCCGATGGGCGGCGAACACACGACACGGCGTGGGTTCGATCCGGCATGGACAAGCTTAGCCCAGCCGCTTTTCCGAAGAACTGACGCGGGCGACCGCAGCGGACCTATCCACCGGAAAAAGAAAAAGCCCGCTCGGGGGAGGACCGAGCGGGCGAAGAATGCAAGGTATCTGGGAGGAAACGATGCACAGACACATAACCATGCTGCACCGCACTCCAGCAAGCCCAATATTGCATAGCTGCCATGCCCGTCACGATATTCGTGCATAGATTGTGATTTGCATGGTGGGGTTACCGAGGAGGGTTTGGAGCGCGAGAGGACTGATCTCCTCTGGCCTTCGGCCGTGCTCTCCGATAGCGAGCGCGCTGGAAGCGCAGAGGCTTGGCGGAGGGCAGCATGGCCGATCGGGAACAGGTTGCGGGAGGGAACTGGCTGGAGCGCGCGTCGCACCGCCAATGGCTCTTGCGCGAAGCGGACGATCTGTTCCGCTTCTTCGAAGGGGCGAGCCTCGATCCCGACGGGCGGATTTCCGTGCCCGACACGAAGGGTCGGCCGATGCGCGACGGCGCGCCGACCGAGCTTCACACCACGACGCGCCTCGTTCATTGCTTCTCGCTCGCCAGCCTTCAGGGCCGGCCGGGAGCCGACGCTCTGGTGGACCACGGCATGAAGGCCCTATGGGAGCGTCATCGCGATGCCGAGCATGGCGGCTATGTCTGGAGCTTCGGCCCGGACGGTTTCGCGGACGACAAGAAACAGGCCTATGGCCACGCCTTCGTGCTGCTGGCGGCGTCCAGCGCCCTGCAGGCGGGGCACCCGGACGCGCCCCGGCTTCTGGCCGACATCACGCAAACGCTGAACACGCGCTTCTGGGAAGAGGCGCATGGCGCGACGGCCGAGGAGTTCACGCGCGACTGGCGGCCCTTCGACACCTATCGCGGCCAAAACTCCAACATGCACCTCACCGAAGCGCTGATGGCGGCCTTCGAGGCGACGGGCGAGCGGCATTATCTCGACAAGGCGGGGCGCATCGCCGACCTCATCGTCAATCGTCACGCCCGCGCCACCGGCTGGCATCTACCGGAACATTTCGATGCGGACTGGCAGTTCGACCGCGCCTATGACGGCAACCCGATCTTCCGACCCTTCGGCACCACGCCGGGCCATTGGCTGGAATGGGCGCGGCTTCTGATCCAGCTTTGGGAGCTGGAAGGACGGGTGACCGACTGGATGCCCGACGCCGCCAAGGCGCTCTTCGCCAAGGCCGTCTCGGATGGCTGGGACGAGACGCGCGGCGGCTTCTTCTATACGCTCGGCTGGGACGGCCAGCCCCGCATTCCCGATCGCTACTGGTGGCCGGTCTGCGAGGGCATCGGCGCAGCGGCCGTACTGGGTGCGGTGACGCACGACCCGTTCTACGAGACGTGGTATCGCCGCATCTGGGACTTCGCGGCGCTCCACCTGATCGATCGGCGGCGCGGCGGCTGGCACCCGCAGCTCGGTCCCGATAACCAGCCCAAGCCCGAGCCCTTCGCCGGCAAGCCCGATCTCTATCACGCACTTCAGGCCTGCCTGATTCCGCTTCTGCCGACCGATACGGGCCTTGCCAAGGGACTTCGCGAAGGTCAGCTGCGCGGGGCGTGAAGTCCCCTCGCCCGCAAGAACCCGACGCTCGAAGCCTTCTGCCATGCTGCGTCGCAGCATGGCTTTCGCTTGCGCTCGGGCGCGATCCGTCGTTCCCCTGTGTCCCGCCGTCGGACAAGCAATTCCGGGAGGGAGGCGCATCGGCGGCGAAGCGATACGAGTGCTGCGGATGTCTCATTCTTCTCCCCTGCCGACCGATGCGACCGAGGCGGTTCTGGTCGGACGCCTGTTCGACCCCGAGGTCGGCGGTCCGGTCATCGTCCATGTGCGGGGGGACCGGCTGGTGGACGTCTCCGCGCTCGCCCCCACCGTATCCGAGCTTCTGGAAGGCACCGACGTCGCGGCCCGGCTGCACGCGGCCGAGGGAGGCCGCTCCTGGGCGCTGTCCGAGGTGCTGGCGGCCAGCGAAGCGCACGAGACGGGCGAGAGTCGCCCGATCCTGCTCGCCCCTTGCGACCTTCAGGCGGTGAAGGCCTGCGGCGTGACCTTCGCCCGCTCCATGGTGGAGCGCGTGATCGAGGAGCGCGCCAAGGGCGACTATGCCCTCGCCAACGCCATTCGGCAGGAGATCGGATCGGTGATCGGCGGCGCGCTGGCCGATGTCGTGCCGGGCTCGCCCAAATCGGCCGAGGTCAAGCGCATCCTTCAGGACAAGGGCTACTGGTCGCAATATCTGGAAGTCGGCATCGGGCCGGACGCGGAGGTCTTCACCAAGGCCCCGGTTTTGGCAAGCGTCGGCCATGGGGCCGAAGTCGGCATCCTGCCCATGTCCGAATGGAACAATCCCGAGCCCGAAGTGGTGCTGACGGTCAATTCGCGCGGCGAGATCCTCGGCGCGACGCTCGGCAACGACGTGAACCTGCGCGACGTGGAAGGCCGCTCCGCCCTTCTGCTCGGCAAGGCCAAGGACAACAACGCCTCCTCCTCGATCGGCCCCTTCATCCGCCTGTTCGACGAAGCCTTCACGCTGGACGACGTGCGCTCGGCCGAGCTGACGCTGATCGTGGAGGGCGCCGATGACGGCTACCGGCTGGAGGGCTTCTCCACCATGCGCGAGATCAGCCGCGACCCGGCCGATCTGGTGCGCCAGGCGCTCGGGCCCCATCATCAATATCCCGACGGCATGATGCTCTTCTGCGGCACGTTGTTCGCGCCGGTGGAGGATCGCGACACGCCGGGCAAGGGCTTCACACACAAGCTCGGCGACCGCGTCACCATCGCTTCGCCGCGCCTTGGCGCGTTGACCAATACGGTGACCCACACCGACAAGGCCGCCCCCTGGCGCTTCGGTATCGCGGCGCTCATGCGCAATCTGGCGGCGCGGGGTCTCCTGTCGTGAAGCATTTCCAGCGAAAGCCGAGCCGGCTTTCGCGGCCGGACAATGCGGAAAACAAAAGACTGGTGCCTTTCGGGCGAACCTATGGTCGGCGGAAAGGCACCAGAATTGGATGCAACACGAACGGTTTGTTGGCCTTCTCGTCTTCCAAAGGCTTGTGATCGTCACAATTTGACGTCATTCCATGGTGGCCCCGAAGGGGCCGCCATTTCGATCTCAAGAGGAAGTCTGCCCCATGGCCGATCCTGTGACGAGCCGACCTGTCCCCGTCGAGACGGAGACACGGCGTCTCCTGGAAAGGTTCGATTGGTCCACGACCTCGCTCGGCCCGCGCGAAGGCTGGCCGGAGCGGATTCGCACGGTTATCGACACGGTGGTGGATTCGCCCGTGGCCAAGGTTCTCATGTGGGGGCCGGACCACGTGATGATCTATAACGATGCCTATATCGAGATCGCCGGCGCCAATCATCCGCATGCCTTCGGCGGGCGCGTGCCGAAGATCTGGCCCGAAATCTGGGACTGGAACAGCGCCATTCTGGAGGCGGGTTTCCGGGGCGAAATCCAGTCCTTCCGGGACAAGATTCTGCGCTTGAAGCGCAACGAACAGCTCGAAGACGTTTATTTCGACCTCTTCTACACGCCGATCCGCGATGTCACGGGCGGCATCGGCGGGGTGCTCTGCACCGTCCTGGAGAAGACCGACCGGATCGTCGCCGAGCGGCAGACCTTCCTGTCCAACCAGCGCTTCCGCGCCGCGATCGACGCCATCCACGGCACGATCTGGACCAACGAGGCGAGCGGGCGCATGGTCGGCGAGCAGCCCGGCTGGGCGCGGCTGACCGGACAGAGCTATGCCGACTATCAGGGACTCGGCTGGAGCAAGGCGGTTCACCCGGATGACGGTCCGGCCTCCGTCGCCGCCTGGCAGGAGGCCGTTGCAACCGGCCAGACCTTCAACCACGAGCACCGGGTTCTGGTGGCCGGCGGAGAATATCGCCGCTTCATGGTGCGTGCCGTGCCGACCTTCGACGAGGCGGGCGTGCTGCGCGAATGGGTCGGCGTCCACACGGATGTCGAGGACATGCGTGCCTACGAGGATTCGCTGCGCGAGCACGCCGAGATGCTGGAGCGGCAGGTGCGCCATCGCCAGCGCGCCGAGGAACAATTGCGCAACCTCAACGAAACGCTGGAAACCCGCGTCGTAGCGGCGCTGGAAGAGCGCCGGCAGGCGCAGGTGGCGCTGGCCCAGTCGCAGAAGCTGGAAACGATTGGCAAGCTGACGGGCGGCGTCGCGCACGATTTCAACAATCTGCTTCAGGTGGTCTCGGGCAATCTCCAGCTTCTCCAGCGCGATCTGACCGGCAACGAGCGGGCCGAGCGGCGCATCGGCAACGCCCTGGCCGGCGTCGCGCGCGGCTCCAAGCTCGCCGCGCAGCTTCTGGCCTTCGGCCGCCGGCAGGCGCTGGAGCCCAAGGTCGTCAACGTCACGCGCTTCGTGCGCGGCATGGACGACATGCTGCGCCGCGCGCTCGGCGAAGGCATCGAGATCGAAACCGTGGTCGGCGGCGGCCTCTGGAACACGTTCATCGACCCGACCCAGATCGAGAACGCGCTTCTGAATCTTGCCATCAACGCCCGCGATGCGATGGATGGCCAGGGCAAGCTGACGATCGAACTCGGCAATGCCTCGCTGGACGACACCTATGCCCGCACCCATGCCGAGGTGACGCCGGGCCAATACGTCATGCTGGCGGTGAGCGACACGGGCTGCGGCATGAGCGCCGAGATCATCGACAAGGTGTTCGAACCCTTCTTCTCCACCAAGGCGGAAGGCAAGGGCTCGGGCCTCGGGCTCTCCATGGTCTATGGCTTCGTCAAGCAGTCCGGCGGCCATGTGAAGATCTATTCCGAGATCGGCCACGGCACCACGATCAAGCTCTACCTGCCCCGAGCCGAACAGGCCGAGGACGTGGAAGTCACGATCGACAACGGGCCGATCTCCGGCGGCACGGAAACCGTTCTCGTGGTGGAGGACGACGACGAGGTGCGCGCCACCGTGGTGGAGATGCTGACCGATCTCGGCTACCGCGTGCTCAAGGCGGTGGACGCGCAGTCGGCGCTCTCGGTGGTGGAAAGCGGCATTCCGATCGACATTCTGTTCACCGACGTCGTCATGCCCGGCAAGCTGAAAAGCCCCGAGCTGGCACGCAAGGCCAAGGCGCGCCTGCCCGACCTCGCCGTGCTCTTCACCTCCGGCTACACCGAGAATTCCATCGTCCATGGCGGGCGGCTGGATTCGGGCGTCGAACTTCTGTCCAAGCCCTATACGCGTGAGGCGCTGGCGCGAAAGTTCCGCCATGTGCTTGCCAACCGCGCGCAGAAGGGCGTGCGCAAGCCCGATGTCGCCGCCCCCGCTCTCGCACCGGAAGCTCCTTCCCTGGAGACCTCCCTGCGAAGCGCCACATCCGCAGACGCCCCGGCACCGCGCCATTTCAAGCCCTGCACCGTGCTCTTCGTGGAAGACGACGCGCTGATTCGCATGAACACGGCCGACATGCTGAAGGATCTCGGCCATATCGTCGTGGAAGCGGGCAGCGCCGAAGATGCGCTGGTGGCGCTGGAAACGGCGGGCGTCGATGTTCTCGTGACCGACGTGAACCTTCCCGGCATGTCCGGCCCCGAGCTAGCCCGCCGCGCGCTGGAGCTGACGCCCGGCATGGGCATCGTCTTCGCCACGGGCGATCGCCATGTGGATGGCATCGAGCAATTCGGCGCGCGCACCGCCCTTCTGCCCAAGCCCTACGACATGAGCGATCTCGACAAGGCCGTGGCCAAGGCGAGCGCGCGTCAGCGGGTCGATGCCTAGGAGCCTGCCTCGAGAATCCACCGGGTCGGTCCGGCGAGTCTCTTCCGGCCCCGGTTTATCGTCCATCCTCGCCGACCCTCTGCCGGGGCGTTTCCAAACGGGCTCGAAGGCACGCCACTTCCCATCCGAGGCTGGTGACAGGATGAGCGTTTTTTTAGCTCATCCGTGCCCTTCCGCCCTTTGTTCCGGCCCGGTCCTGAGCTAGGAAGCGACCCGTCCTTCAGGCCTTCCCGCCCATGGAGCCGCCATGTCCGACCAGCCCCAGAATCAGGCCAGCCTTCTGGCCGAAGCCCTGCCCTTCATGCAGGCTTACGAAAACAAGACGGTCGTGGTGAAATATGGCGGCCACGCCATGGGCAATGCCGAGCTCGGCCGCGCCTTCGCCCGCGACATCGCCCTCCTCAAGCAGGCCGGCATCAACCCGATCGTCGTGCATGGCGGCGGCCCGCAGATCGGCCGCATGCTGGAGAAGATGGGCATCGAAAGCCGCTTCGAGCACGGGCTGCGCGTCACCGACGAGCGCACGGTCGAGATTGTCGAGATGGTTCTCGCCGGCTCGATCAACAAGGAGATCGTCGCTCTCATCAACGCCGAGGGCGAATGGGCGATCGGCCTGTGCGGCAAGGACGGCAACATGGTCTTCGCCGAAAAGGCCAAGAAGACCGTGGTCGATCCCGACTCCAACATCGAGCGCGTGCTCGATCTCGGCTTCGTCGGCGAGCCGGTGGAAGTCGATCGCACGCTGCTCGACCTTCTCGCCCGTTCCGAGATGATCCCGGTGATCGCGCCAGTCGCGCCCGGCCGCGACGGCTCGACCTACAATATCAACGCCGACACGTTCGCGGGCGCCATCGCCGGCGCGGTGAAGGCGGCCCGGCTTCTGTTCCTGACCGACGTTCCCGGCGTTCTCGACAAGAACGGCCAGCTCATCAAGGAGCTTTCGGTGAGCCAGGCGCGCGAGCTGATCCGCGACGGGACGATCTCCGGCGGCATGATCCCCAAGGTCGAGACCTGCATCGAGGCCATCGATCGCGGCGTCGAGGGCGTCGTGATCCTGAACGGCAAGGTGCTTCATGCCGTGCTGCTCGAACTCCTCACCGAGCATGGCGCTGGCACGCTGATCGTGCGCTGAACCCAACCCTTCCAAGCCTTGAAGCGGCCGGATCGACATCGCGTCGGTTCGGCCGTTTTCGTTTGCAGCAGGTCGTCGTGCATCCCAAGCGCCGCATTGATCAGTCTGGCATGGTTTCAGCTTGCATTGAAAGGTAACGTCAGGTACTCGGCGATCCGTACCCTGCGGTACGCTTCCCGTCATCCTGAAGGCATTGTCCCGTGTCCGCCGTTTCCGCATCCAACGCCGACGCAGCGCCCGCCAATTCGCGCGCGCGCGTTCTCTTCGCCAGCCTGATCGGCACCACGATCGAGTTCTTCGATTTCTACATCTACGCGACGGCGGCGGTTCTCGTATTTCCCAAGCTCTTCTTCCCGGCAGCCGACGCGACCTCCGCGACGCTCCAGAGCTTTGCCACCTTCGCCATCGCCTTTTTCGCGCGCCCCATCGGCGCGGCGATCTTCGGCCATTTCGGAGACCGGATCGGGCGCAAGGCGACGCTGGTCGCCGCCCTCATGACCATGGGCGTGTCCACCGTCGCGATCGGCCTTCTGCCGACCTATGCGAGCGCTGGCGTGCTGGCCCCGCTCCTGCTCGCGCTCTGCCGCCTCGGCCAGGGCCTGGGGCTCGGCGGCGAATGGGGCGGCGCGGTGCTCTTGGCGACCGAGAACGCCCCTCCCGGCAAGCGCGCGTGGTACGGCATGTTCCCGCAGCTCGGCGCGCCGATCGGCTTCATCTGCGCCACGGGCTCCTTTCTGATCCTGTCGGACATCCTGACGGATGAGCAGTTCTTCCAGTTCGGCTGGCGCATTCCCTTCATCGCCTCGGCGCTGCTCGTCTTCGTCGGCCTCTGGGTGCGCCTGAAGATTCATGAGACGCCCGCCTTCCAGAAGGCGATGGAGCGCCACGAGCGCGTCAAGGTTCCGCTCTTCGCGGTCTTCTCCGAGCACAAGGGCCGGCTTCTGGCCGGCACCTTCGCCGCGCTCGCGACCTTCGTGCTCTTCTATCTCATGACGACCTTCGTCCTCTCCTGGGGCACGACGGCGCTCGGCTATTCCCGCTCCACCTTCCTGCCGATCCAGATGCTCGGCGTCGTCTTTTTCGGTCTCGCCATTCCCGTTTCGGCCCTCATGGCCGACCGGATCGGCAGCCGCGCGACGCTGATCCTCGCCACGGTCGGCATCGGCCTGTTCGGCTTCGTGTTCCATCCGCTCTTCGGCGCGGGCACGGTCGGCAGCGTGATCGCTTTCCAGATTATCGGCTTCGCGCTGATGGGCCTGACCTACGGCCCGCTCGGCACCGCGCTGTCGGACCTCTTCCCGACCGCCGTGCGCTATACCGGCGCGTCGCTGACCTTCAATTTCGGCGGCATCGTCGGCGCCTCGCTGGCGCCCTATCTGGCAACGCGCCTGGCCACCGAACATGGTCTGGCGGCCGTCGGCTACTATCTCTCGGCCGCCGCCCTCATCACGGCCATCGCCCTCTTCGCCACCCCGCGCAAGGGCGAGTTCGCCTGATCGGGCAAAGACCCACTCGCTGATACGACCCGGCCCGGCATCGCCCTCCCGCGATGCCGGGCTTTTCTTTTGATGCGCGGCGGATGCGTTTCGCCGGCTTTGCTTCCGTCTGTGGCCTCCTCGCACTGGCCTGTGACGAAGGCCGCTGCCACCAAGGATGGAATGCCAGCGCAGGACTCATGCCAGGATGAACCCGATGTCTCGCCGCGCCCTGTTCCTCCTCGCACTCCTGTCCACCACCGCCGCGCCCGCGCTAGCGGAGGACACCAGCCCTTCGCTGGTCGAGCGCCTCGAAACCGCGCCGCAGATCGGGAGCGACGAGCGCTTCATTCGATTCTCGCCCTTCGTCCAGTTCGACGGCGGCTGGGCATCCTCCTCCCCGGGCGATCTCCTGGACCCGGCCGACCGGCGCAATGGTGAGGTTCGGCGCGGGCGGCTCTACACCGATTTCGGCTATGATGACTGGGGCGGGCGGCTGACGCTCGACTTCGCCAATTGGGAAGACGCGGCCGTCACCTATGCCTATGTGAACTACAAGATCTCGGAAGCGCTGACCGTTCAGGCCGGCTATCAGGACATTCCGTTTTCCCTCCAGAACATCATGGGCAGCCGCTCGGCCACCTTCGCCGAGGACGGGCTGAACAGCACGCTGCAACTGTCAGATGCCGTCGGCATCACAGCTTTGGCCCATGGCGAGCGCTGGAGCCTCCAGACGGGTGTCTTTGGCGGCGACATCAACGCTCAACCCTTCGACGATGGCGTGACGCTGGCCGCGCGCGCGACCTATGCGCCTTATCTCGAAGGTGGGGACGCCGTGCATCTCGGCCTCGGCCTTGCCGGCGGATTCGACCGGCAGGAGCCCTTGAGCTTCTCGGGCGGCGTCGGCACCAATCTCGTTTCGCTTTCCCCCGTCTCGACCGATGATTTCGAGAAACCGTCGAAGCTCCTGTCCCTGAACGGTGAGTTGACCGCGACGCTCGGCCGTTTCACCTTCCAGAGCGAATATACGGTGAGCCGCGTCGAGGCGGCGCGCGGCGAAGAGGCCGTCTTGCACGGCGGCTATGTCTCGGCGCTTCTCTTCCTCACCGACGACCACCGCCGTTACGAGGTGGATGGCGGCCAGTTCGAGCGTGTGAAGCCCGCCCATTCCGTCTCCAAAGGCGGCATCGGGGCTTTCGAGATCGGCGCGCGGCTGGATGCGCTCGACCTGACCGATGCCGAGGATGGCGGGGCGGAGATCGCCGGCACGGCCATCCTGAACTGGTATCCGACCGACATCCTGCGCTTCACCGCCAGCCACACCTACACGCGCGTCACCGATGGGCCGGACGAGGGCGACGAGGTGAACGCGACGCTTTTGCGCGCCGCGATTGTTTATTGACCATTCGCATTGACGCCGAACCCGCCGCCGTGTCGAAAGAAGAGATGACCGAAAACACCACGATCCTGCGCACCGCCGACGCCACGCCCGCGGACTTCTCCCATGTCACGACATGGGTCTTCGACCTCGACAACACGCTCTACCCTCGCCGCACCGACCTGTTCCGCCAGATCGACGAGCGCATGACGAGCTTCGTCGCCGAGCTTCTGAACGTGCCGGCCGACGAGGCGAAGGTTGTGCAGAAGCGCTTCTATCGCGAATATGGCACGACGCTGCGCGGCCTGATGACGGTGCACGACATCGACCCCGACGCCTTCCTGCGCTACGTCCACAATATCGACTATTCCTGGCTCTCGCCCGACCCGGAGCTGGGCGCGGAGATCGCGGCCCTGCCCGGCCGCAAGTTCATCTTCACCAATGGCGACCGGGGCCATGCCGAGCGCACGGCGCGCCAGCTCGGCATTTTCGAGCATTTCGAGGATGTGTTCGACATCGTGGCCGCCGGCCTCGTCCCGAAGCCCGCTGCCGAAACCTACGATAAGTTCATGGCCCTGCACCGGATCGACACGGCCCATGCGGCGATGTTCGAGGATCTGGCGCGCAATCTCGAAGTGCCGAAAACCTTGGGAATGCGCACGGTGCTGATCGTGCCGGAGAATTTCGAGACGGCCATCGGCGATGCCTGGGAGCACGAAGGGCGTGAGGGCGAGCATATCGACTTCGTCACCGACAATCTGACGCATTTCCTGCGCTCGATCCGCTGACGCAAAAAGGCCGGAGCGCAACGCCCCGGCCTCAAACACTTCGTTTCGAATGGCCTACGAGCCGAGAATGGAGCGGTCGGGCCGCACCAGCGACGCCATGCCGCCCGTTGCCCGGTCTTCCATCATGTTCAGCTCGGCCCGGCCTGCGCCGGCGCGCTTGTTCTGGTTGAAGATCGCGTCCATCTGCTCGTTGGCATAGACGGCGTCGCCGCTTTTCGAGGCTTCGCGTGCCGCCCGACTTTCGGGGTCGAGATCGGTCGGCGAAGCTTTCGCGCCCGTCTCGTCCTCCTGGATCGTTTCGGGCACGTCCATGTTCTGCTGACGGCGCATCATCGCGGAATCGGTATCGAACTCGCCCATGGCTAATTTCCTTCCCTCAAGATTTATGGCTTGGGAGAAAAACGTCGCGGGATGGGCCGGGTTCCGGCCGGATCAGAACTCGTAATAGCTGCGGATGATATCCCAGCCCTGTTCGGCCGTATCCACAAAATGGATGAGGCCGAGATCGTCGGGGGCGATCGTGCCTTCCTGCGCCAGGAATTCGAAATCCACCACGCGCCGCCAGAAACTTTCGCCGAACAGCACCACCGGAATGCGCGCCATGCGCCGGGTCTGGATCAGCGTCAGCGCCTCGAACAATTCGTCCATCGTGCCGAAGCCGCCGGGGAAGATCGCCATGGCCTTGGCGCGCAAGAGGAAATGCATCTTGCGGATCGCGAAATAATGGAAGTTGAAGCAAAGCTCCGGCGTCGCATAGGGATTGGGCGCCTGCTCGTGCGGCAGCGTGATGTTGAGCGCGATGGACACCGCGCCGACATCGGATGCGCCGCGATTGCCCGCTTCCATGACGCCCGGCCCGCCGCCGGTGACGATCACGAATTCCTTGCCGCCGGATGAGTTGGCTGAATGGCGCGAGGCGAGTTGCGCGAAGCGCCGGGCCTCGTCGTAGTAATGGCTGTTGGCGCGTAGCCGCTCGGCCTGTTCCGGCGTGCGGGCCGCCCAGGGATCGTGGCCGGGCTCGGGGATGCGCGCGCCGCCGAAGAGCACGACGGTGGACAGGATGCCCGCTTCCGTCAGCGCCATGTCGGGCTTCATCAGTTCCAGTTGCAGCCGGACGCCGCGCATCGGCTCGGAGGCGAGAAAGTCCGGGTCGTCATAGGCAAGGCGATAGGTCGGCGAGAGGGTCTGGGGCGTGCGGGGCTTGGCCGTCTGACGCGCCCGATCCTCGCCCGAAGTTGGAAAAGGCGAAAAGGCTTCTTCGCCCTCTGCACCCGAAAGAAGGTCCTTGTCGGTTTCCATCGCCACGCGCCATCGTCCTCGCGTTGATTGTCCAGGGGGCTTCCAATAGAGGAAGCGTCATGCCCGAAGCTTTCACGCCGCTACACAAGGACGCACGGATGACCGACCACGCCCAGCTTGAACAGATCATCGAAACCGCCTTCGACAACCGGGACTCCGTCAACGCGCAGACCCAAGGCGAGGTTCGCGACGCGGTAAACGAGGCGCTGAACGGACTCGACCGAGGCGCGCTCAAGGTCGCGACGCGCGGCGGCGACGGTCAATGGACCGTGCATCAATGGCTGAAGAAGGCCGTGCTCCTGTCCTTCCGTCTGAACGACATGGAACTCGTCTCCGGCGCGCCGGGCGGGGCGAACTGGTGGGACAAGGTGCCCTCGAAGTTCGACGGCTGGACGGAAACGCAGTATCGCGAGGCCGGCTTTCGGGCCGTGCCGGGCGCGATCGTGCGCCGCTCCGCCCATATCGGCAAGAACGCCATCCTGATGCCGAGCTTCGTCAATCTCGGCGCCTCGGTCGGTGAAGGCACGATGGTGGACACCTGGGCGACCGTCGGCTCCTGCGCGCAGATCGGCGCGCATGTGCACCTCTCCGGGGGCGTGGGCATCGGCGGCGTGTTGGAGCCGCTTCAGGCCGGCCCGACCATCATCGAGGACAATTGCTTCATCGGCGCACGTTCGGAAGTCGTGGAAGGCTGCATCGTGCGCGAGGGCTCGGTTCTCGGCATGGGCGTCTTCATCGGCCAGTCCACCAAGATCGTGGACCGCGAGACGGGCTCCATCACCTATGGCGAAGTGCCGCCCTATTCCGTCGTCGTCGCTGGCTCGCTGCCGGGCAAGCCGATGGGCAATGGCGAGGCCGGCCCGGCGCTTTATTGCGCGGTGATCGTCAAGCGCGTGGACGAGCGCACCCGCTCCAAGACGTCCATCAACGATCTCTTGCGCGCCTGATCGAAGAGGGGATGCACGGCGCAAGACAGCGCCGTGCATTCGACGGCATTCTCCGAGAGATCGTTTTGGAAGCCCTTCGAGCGATCGCTGTGGGGGTTTCCGCTTTGCGGAGCGACAACGAACGCGGCCTCTACCAGGAGCAGGAGCCGAAATCGGAGAAGCAGCCCGGATGGAGAGCGCCATCGGGCCGCGCACGGACGGACTTTCGACACAGTTCCATCTCCCGCCCAGCGCATCCAGAGCCGCAGCGGCCCAGCGTTCCGCCGACATATCGCGGCGGCTTTTCGGGCCGCGACTGGTGCCGCACTTCCCTGTCCTCACGCGCCTTCCCAACCGCGCATGAAAAAAGCCGGGACGAACCCGGCTTTATTATTTCCTTGCGATGGCTGCCCGTCCGAGCGGGCGCACGCTTGGCAATCTTACTGTGCGGGCCGCGTCGAGGCATCGAAGGCGCCGCCGAACCGGTCACGGTCGATCTCGGGCTGCGAGCGATGGGTCACGCGGCTGCCATCGGGCGCGCCGGCTTCGGCCGGCTGCGGGGCGATCAGCGGCGGGATATGATTTTCAGCGAGGCGGATGATCGGGCGCGGCGCGGGGACGGGCGCCGACACGGCGGCGATCGCGCCGCTCGTGGCTTCGTCCGTGCCGGTCAGAGCCGTTGCGGCGGCCGGAGCGTTGGTGGATTGCGGCCTGGAAAGCGTCGCGGCGACGGTCGGCTTGACCTCGCCGCGCGCTTCGGCCGGATGGGCAGCGACGGCGCGGGCGACGAGGCCCTTGCGCACGGTCGGCTCGACGGCAGCGACGAGCGAGGCGGTGTCCGACATGGCCGGAGTCTTGCGCGAGCGGATCTCCGCCATGTGGCGCTTGACGTTGGAGCAGTAGACGCTGGCGGATTTGGACATGACCGTGGTCCGGTGTCCGCCCTTGTACTTCATCGCCGTGCGGCAGATGTCACCATTGCCTTCTTCGTAGGCGCCCTTGAGATAGCGCATGCCGTAGCGAAGATTGGTTTCAGGATCGAGCAGGGCTTCCGCCGGGCCGGAGAAACCGAGGCCCCGCGCCGTGGCGGGCTTGATCTGCGACAGGCCGTAGACGCCGGCGCCGCGAGCGCGCGGATTGTAATGGCTTTCGACGCGCACCACGGCATAGGCCAGTTCGCGTGGAATCTCGTTTTCGTCGGCGGCGGCGGCGATCATGCGGTCGATCTTGGGATCGCCCGTGATCGTGTCCTTGGCGGCCTGCGCGACGTTCTGGATCGTGGCGGCGGACACATTGGCGACGGCGACGGCTTTTTCACCGACCCGCACCGCGCCGGCTACGACGCTGTTCTTGGCGGCGACGGCGGTGCCATAGGCGCGGCTGCCGAGGGAGGGCTTGGCCTCTGCGACCTCGGCGCGGGCAGCGACGACGCGCCCGCCCTTCTGTTCGGTCTGTTCGGCGCTCTTCTCGCTCGGCTTGGCGGAGGGAGCGATGACGCGGGTCGGACCGTTGTCGTTCTTGGCGATCTGCACGACTTCGGACTTGGTGCCCGACGTCTTGGTGGGGGAGATGTCAGCGGTGCCGCTGAGCTTGTCTCCGTCGGAGACACATGCCGAAAGCATCAAAGGTGCGAGGAGGGCCAGAGAGGCCACCGAAACCATACGGCCGGAACGCGCGCGAGCGATCCGGGCTCCTTCGGCCCATTGATGCGTCATGCAGGAATCCCCTCAGCTATTTCGCTCGGTGGGAAGCCTTCGTGACCAAACCCGGCCGAAACGTGGCAGGGCTGGGTCAAAGGTTACCGACCGTTCACAAAGATTAGCGCATCGTGACCAAAAAGCACCACCCCCAAAAAACGAAGAATCCAGCCTGTGGACAAGTTCAGTGGCGAAGCGGCTTTCGGCGCGTTAGAAAACAGTCATGAGCACGACCCTTCTCGACCCCGCCGACAACCTCTCCCGCCTTCTGCGCTGCGCCTCTGTGACCCCCGAAGACGCAGGGGCTCTGGGCACGCTGGAGGCTATGCTGAAGCCTTTGGGATTCCTCGTGGAACGCCCGATTTTCGAGGCCGATGGAACCCCCGCCATCGAGAACCTTCTGGCGATTCGCGGCCAGGCCGGACCGCACCTGTGCTTTGCCGGACACACTGATGTCGTGCCGCCCGGGCCCGACGCCGATTGGTCGCAGCCGCCCTTCGCCGCAATCGTTAAAGATGGAGAGATCTACGGCCGGGGCGCTGTGGATATGAAGGGGGGAATCGCCTGCTTCGTGGCCGCCGTCGCGCGACTCGAATCGAAGGGCGCGCTGCCCGAAGGCCGCCTGTCCTTCCTGATCACAGGCGACGAAGAAGGGCCGGCCATCAACGGCACGGTGAAGCTGCTCGCCCATGCCGAACAGGCGGGGCACCGCTTCGACGCCTGTCTTCTCGGCGAGCCGACCAATCCCGAAGCGCTTGGCGACATGATCAAGATCGGCCGACGCGGCTCGTTCTCGGGCGTCGTCACGCTGAACGGGCGGCAGGGCCATGTCGCCTATCCCCACCTCGCCGACAATCCGATGCGCCGCCTCGCCCTCGTCCTCGCCGCCTTGCAGAACACGCCGCTGGATGGCGGCACGGAGCGGTTCCAGCCGTCCAATCTGGAAGTGACGACGGTGGACACGGGCAATTCGGCCAGCAACGTCATCCCCGCGCGGGTCGCCATCCGTTTCAACATCCGCTTCAACGATCACTGGACGCCCGAGACGCTGCGCGCCGAAGTGCTGCGACGAATCGAAACAGCTCTTTCCGGCGTCGCACCGGGCCGGGACGTGGCGGATCTCTACGAGATGACATGGCGCGAGCCGGTGTCGGATGTGTTCGTGACGGCGCCCGGCCCCTTGGTGGAAGAGCTTTCGGACGCGGTGGAGGCGGTGACGGGTCGCCGGCCCGAATTGTCCACCTCGGGCGGAACCTCGGACGCGCGCTATATCAAAAACCATTGCCCGGTGGTCGAATTCGGACTTGTCGGCAAGACGATGCATATGGCCAATGAACGTGTCGCCCTATCGGACCTCGAAACGCTGACGGCTATCTATGAGACCTTCCTCACCCGCTGGTTCGCCGCCCAGTCCTGATTTCATGCCGAGTCTGGCCGAGATCGCGCGCTACTTCACCGGAGCCGCGCGCCTCATG
The DNA here is from genome assembly GCF_001475935.1 of Aureimonas ureilytica. Classification (GTDB taxonomy): domain Bacteria; phylum Pseudomonadota; class Alphaproteobacteria; order Rhizobiales; family Rhizobiaceae; genus Aureimonas; species Aureimonas ureilytica_A. The sequence goes on along the minus strand of NZ_LDQA01000029.1, from coordinate 58,908 downwards.
GCCGGGCGGCGCGACGGGCTGTCGCTTCTCGACATCAGCGCCGACGGGTTCTGGCGATCCTTCGCCGCGCTCGTCGTCGCCCTGCCGCCGACGGTTCTGTCCTGGCTGGAATATGAAAGCGTCGAGCGGCCGCCCTTTGCGGGACATCTCGGGCGCTTCTCGACCTATGGCGCCCATGCGCTGGCCGATCTGACGGCCTGGCTTCTGCCGATCCTGATCATGGCGTCCTTCGCGCGCGTGCTCGGCTTCTCACGGAAGATGGTGCCCTTCGTGGTCGCGACGAACTGGGGCGGCGCGTTTCTCGCCTGGGTCTTCTCGCCCTTCTTCCTGCTCCTGCTGCTGACGGGACCGAGCGACCTGACGGCGCTGCTCGGACTCGTCGTCGCCATCGCCTCGATCGTCTTGAGCGTGCGGCTGATCGCCAACGCGACGGGCACCGACATTCCCATGTCCGTCGCCATCGTCACGATGATGGTCTTCGTCTCACTCCTCTCCTACGCCGCCGTCTCCGATCTCGTCGGCGTGCCCATAGCCTGAGCGAAGCGGCGGGTCTCCCGGCGCTGCATAGTCGACGCGGGTGAGATACAGCCCGTCGGGCGGCGCGACCGGGCCGCAGCGCTTGCGGTCGCGCGATTCCAGCGCGGCCACCAGATCCCCGTCGCTCCAGCGATGCTCACCGACGAGCTTCAGGGAGCCGGCGAAGGAGCGGATCTGGTTGTGCAGGAAGGACTGCGCCGAGGCATGGATATGCACCTCGTCGCCGGGTCCGCGCACCACATCCAGCCGTTCCAGCGTGCGCACCGGGCTTTTCGCCTGACAGTTCACCGAGCGGAACGTGTTGAAATCATGGGTGCCGAGAAGGTGCTTGGCCGCGCGGTCCATGGCCTCGACATCCAGCGCCTTCCAGCACCACCAGACCTGGCCTTTCAGGATGCTCGGCGGCGGGCGGCGGTTCAGTATGCGATAGAGATAGTGCCGCTTGCGGGCTGAGAAGCGCGCGTCGAAATGATCGGGCACCAGCTCGGCCGAGAGGATCGCGACGCCCCCCTCCTCGCGCAGCCGCGCGTTCAGCGCGTCGCGCACCGTGTCGGTCCGCCAGAGCTTAGGGATATCGACATGGGCCACCTGCCCCGTCGCGTGGACGCCGGCATCCGTGCGCCCCGCGCCGAACAGCGTGACATCCTCGCTGCAAAAGGCTTTCAGCGCGATCTCGACCGTTTCCTGAACCGACATGCCGTTTTTCTGGCGCTGCCAGCCGCAATAGGCCGTGCCGTTATATTCGATGGTGAGCTTGTAGCGAGGCATGAGCTATCCGAGCCGCGTGCCGGCCGGCACGGCCGTGCCGCGCAGGAAGACCTCCGCCGGGCCGGCCTTGCCGCCAGCGCGCTGCACATCAAAAAGGCGTACCGCCCCCTCCCCCGCCGCGATCAGGAGCCGGTCGTCCAAGGCCGCGCCGGGTTCGCCGGTGCCATCAGAGGCTTCCGCGCGCAGCATCTTCAGGCGCTCGCCCGACAACGTGGTCCACGCGCCGGGAAAGGGTGAGAAGGCGTTGATGCGGCGCGCGATCTCGGAGGCCGGGCGCGTCCAGTCGATCTCGGCCTCACCCTTCTCGATCTTGCGGGCATAGAGCGTGTCGCGCCCCGTGCGCGCGGCGATGGCGTCCTGCGGCTCGAAGCGGAGCGTGTCGGCTTCGAGTTCGGCCAGCGCCCGCACCATCAACCGGGCGCAGGACTCGGACAGGCGGTCGTGCAACTCGCCGGCCGTCTCACGCGCGCCGATGGCGAGCGTGTCGGTCAGCGCCACCGGGCCGGTGTCGAGCCCGGCTTCCATGCGCATCACCATCATGCCCGTTTCGGCATCGCCCGCCTCGATGGCGCGCTGGATGGGTGCGGCCCCGCGCCAGCGCGGCAGAAGCGAGCCATGGCCGTTCAGCGCGCCGAGGCGCGGCGCATTCAGAACCGCCTGCGGCAGAAGCAGCCCATAGGCGACGACGACGGCGACATCGGCCTGGAGCGCGGCGAAATCGGCCTGCTCCTCCGCACCTTTCAGCGAAACGGGCGTGAGGATCTGGATCCCCAGCCGCTCGGCCTCAAGCGCGACGGGCGAGGGCGTCGGCGCGAGGCCCCGCCGACCGGCCGGGCGTGGCGGCTGCGAATACACGGCCGCGATCTCGTGGCCGGCGTCCGCGAGGGCGCGGAGCGTCGGAACGGAAAAGGCGGGTGTGCCCATGAAGACGACGCGCAGCGTCATGATCTCGCCCTTATGCAGGATGGCGCGCGGACGGCGGTGGCGCGTCAGAGCGTCTTCTTGGCCGCCTTGGTGAACTTGCGGATCACCATGTCGCGCTTGAGCTTGGAAATATGGTCGATGAAGAGGACGCCGTTGAGGTGGTCCATCTCATGCTGCAGGCAGGTGGCGAGCAGCCCGTCGGCCTCGATCTCGCGCGTTTCCCCGGTCAAATCCTGAAAGCGCACGCGCACCGTCGCCGGGCGTTCGACCTCGGCGTAATAGTCGGGGATCGACAGGCAGCCTTCCTCGTAGACCGAGCGCTCGTCGGACGAGGCGAGGATTTCCGGGTTCACGAAGATCTGCGGCTGCTTCTCCTCGTCTTCCTTGGCGAGGTCGATCACCAGCATCCGCAAGGGCTCGCCCACCTGAATGGCGGCCAGCCCGATGCCCGGCGCGTCATACATGGTTTCCAGCATGTCGTCGGCGAAACGGCGCACCGATTCGTCGATGCGCGCCACCGGCTCGGACACGCGGCGAAGGATGGGATCGGGGAGGATGACGAGAGGCTTGACGGTCATGTCCGTCAGGTAAACGCAGGCGCGGGAGCGGTCAACAGAGCGCGCTATGTTCTCCTTTTGATCTGGTGCATGTCGGACGAATCGCATAGGCTCCTTCCATGCGCTTCGCTGACCTCGCCGGCCTTCTCGACACGCCTTTGTTCGCTCTCGGCCAGCGCCCGGTGAGCCTCGGCGAAGCTTTGGTCGTGGCGGTTGCGCTCTGGCTCGTCTGGCGCGTCCTGCGCCGGTTTCGCCAGCCCGAAGGCTTCGACGGCGAGGGGGTGGACGCGCTCCTTCGCGCGCAGGTCGAGCTGGCCGGCCGTGTTCATTCCATGGGCGAGATGCTGGGCGCGCGGCAGGCGGAGCTGGCCCGCAGCGTCGCCGAGCGGCTGGACGGGATGGGCCACCGCGTCGGCCGCTCGCTGTCGGACGCGCAGGTCCAGACCGGCGAAACACTGACGCGGCTGGCCGAGAGGCTGGCGGTGATCGACCGTGCGCAGGGCGAAATCCGGGGGCTCGCCGGGGAGGTCGTTCGGCTTCAGGATATTCTCGCCAACAAGCAGGCGCGCGGGGCCTTCGGGCAGGCGCGCATGGAAGCCATCGTCATGGATTCGCTGCCGCGCGGCGCCTATTCCTTTCAGGCGACGCTCTCCAACGGCAAGCGGCCGGACTGTCTCATTCCCATGCCGAACGGCGCGCCGTCGCTGGTGATCGACGCGAAATTCCCGCTGGAATCCTGGAACGCCTTTCGCAATGCCCCGAGCGACGAGCAGCGCGATGCCGCCGCGCAGCGCCTGCGCCGCGACATGGACATGCATATCAAGGCCGTCTCCGAGAAGTACCTCCTGCCGGGCGAGACGCAGGACACGGCCTTCATCTTCCTCCCCTCCGAATCGGTCTTCGCGGAGTTGAACGAGCATTTCGAGGACGTGATCCGCCGCGCCCACCGCGCACGTGTGGTGATTGTGTCACCCTCGCTTCTGATGCTGTCGATCGAGGTCGTGAAGGCCCTGTTGAAAGATCAAAGAATGCGGCAGGAAGCGGGCAGGATTCAGAAGGAAGTCATTCTTCTGACCGAAGATCTGCAAAGGCTGGACGTGCGCGTTTCGGCGCTTCGAACCCACTTTTCTCAAGCCGGCCGGGATGTCGATCAGATCCTGACCACGACGGAGAAGCTGGTGCGGCGCGGAACGCGAATCGGCAGTCTCGAACTGGAACCGGGCGAACCCTTTCGCCCAGCCGAGAGCGGCAGGGGAGGTCATCAGGCTGATCGTTAAATTCCGAGGGTTTCCCCCAAAGAATCGGCAACCGAGGAAAAAATCCGACAGCCAATTCTTGACAATCTGCTAACGTGTCGGGATCGAAAATGCTTCCGCCGCGTTTTCCACAGGACTGGAAATTCGGGGACTTACCTCATGCGTGGTATGTTGAAGGCAGTTCTGGCAAGTCTCGTGCTCTGCGCGTCGCCGGCGGCTCTTCCGGCCATGGCAACGCAAGCCCTCGCCAGCACGGATTTGGCTTCGGCCTATAATGACAATACCGACGCGGCCTTCCGCATCGGCCTCCAGACGCGCCTCGCCTGGACGGGAGACTATGACGGCACGTTCGACGGGCGCGTCGGACCTCAGACATTGCGCGCCATTCGCGATTTTCAAGCCCGCACCGGGTTCAAACCCGATGGCGTGATGACCGACGCCTTCCTCAAGAAGGTGATCGCCGAGAGCGACAAGGTGCGCGACGGACTCGGCTACCGGCTCGTGCGTGACGACCGCACCGGCGTCCGCGTCGGCCTGCCCGGCGCGCTCGTCTCCCCCGCCGGCGAAACCGAAGTCGGTTCCGTCTGGCGCTCGGCCGATAGCGGCGTCGAGATCGAGACGGTTCGCTTCCATGACGAGGGCTACTCGCTTCAGGGCGTCTTCAACGTCCTGTCCACGGATGGCGACAACAAGACGGTCTCTTCCTCCACGCTGTCCAACGATGGCTTCACCATTCGCGGTCAGGAGGACGGGCGTTCCTTCCTGATCCGCTTCGCCGATCGCAACGGTGATCTGCGCGGCTTCTCTGTCGCCTGGGACAAGGGGCACGAAGCGGCCATCAAGCCCTATACGGTGGTCGCCTCCAATGCTTTCGACCCGTTCGCGGGCGAGCCGCATAGCGAGGAACTTGGCCCCATGGCCAAGCTCTTCCGCTCGGGCCGCGCTGAAGGTGTCGCCTTTGGCGAGCATGAAACGCAGACCGCGACGCCGCCCGCCGGCGAGCCCCAAGGCCCGGCGCTCGCGGCCCCCGGCTTCGACTCGTCGGGCACCGGGTTCGTCGTGTCGAAGGACGGCTGGCTGCTGACCAACGCGCATGTCGCCAAGAGCTGCAAGACCGTTCTGGTCGGCGATCTCGGCGCGGCGTCCAAGGTGGTGGTGGACGAGGGGCACGATCTAGCCCTCCTGAAGGTCGATGCCCCGGTCGGCAAGCCGCTGCCCATCGTCACCAACAAACCGCGTCTGGGCGAGGACATTCTCGCCCTCGGCTTCCCGCTGCGTTCCATCCTGGCCGATAGTCTCAACGTGACGCGCGGCAACATCTCCTCGCTCATGGGGCTGATGAACGACGCGAACTACCTGCAGATTTCGGCCCCCGTGCAGCCCGGCAATTCGGGCGGCCCGCTGGTGGACTTGGCCGGCCGCGTCGTCGGCGTCGTCACCGCCAAGCTCAACGCCGTGGCCGTTGCCGATCTGACGGGCGACATTCCGCAGTCCATCAACTTCGCGATCCGCCCGGACGCCGCCACCCGCTTCCTCGACCAGCACAAGGTCGCCTATCAGACGGCCGATGCCAAGGCCGCGCTGGAAAGCGTGCCGGACGCGACGGCCAAGGTGCAGGAGTCGATCTATCCCGTGCTCTGCCTCGGCACGAAGTAAATCCGCCAGATACAACAAGGCGGCCTTTGACGGGCCGCTTTGTTGCGCGCTATGATGACGGCCACGGGCTGGAGAGCCCCGGCCGTCCGCAGGCTGACAGCCCTTGGTGAAGCTCTCCGATCGAACAGCGTCCAACGGTCATCCCTTGTGGCATGTCGCGGGCGGCAACGCGGACTCCCCTCGCATATCGACATGCACCGAGCGGAGACCCTTATGACACGTTCCCCCAGGCCCCTCCCTGCCCTCGACGGGCTGAAGGATCAGGCCAAGCGTCTGCGCGCCGCACTCAGCGAGGACGGCCAGACCCTGTCTCATTCCAAGTCGCTGGAGCTTGTCGCCGCCCAGCACGGCTTTCGAGACTGGAACACGCTTCACGCCCATATCGGCAATCGCGGCGCCTTCGACCCGTACCGCCTGGGCGCGCGCGTCAAAGGCTTCTATCTCGGCCAGCCCTTCGAGGCGTCGGTCCTCGGCGTCGAGGCGCTGGGGAGCGAGAGCGGTCGCTATCGCCTCGTGCTCCAGTTCGACGAGCCCGTCGATGTCGTGACGTTCGACAGTTTCTCCGCCTTTCGCCAGCGCGTGTCCTGCCGTGTCGACGGCACGGGGCGCACGATGGAGAAGACATCGAACGGACGGCCGCAGGTCGAGTTGCTCTGGTAGGCCCGCCCGGACGTTGCGAGCGAGCATCGAAGAAAAGCGCTCGACCATCAGCCCGAAATTCCAGCCCGACACGCCCCTCGGTCGTCGCCATCACGAAGCAGGGCGGCGGCAAGATCGCGTGAGGTCTTAGGGCGCTGGACAAAAGCATGGCCCTCGGAGCGACCCGGGGGCCTCCTGCGTGAGCGCCGTGAATCTGCTCTTGTGAAGAGCTTCGGTAAGCCCGACCATCGGACGATGGATGGACTCCATCGCTTACCGGAAAGTTTCGAGACGTCGCGCTATCGCCTGCGGCGGGTCACCTCGCAGGACGCATCGGCGATCTTCGACAGCTATGCCAGGGACACGACTGTCACCCGCTATTTGGGTTGGCGGCCCCATGCGGAGTTGTGCGAGACCGAACGCTTTGTGGAGAACGTCGCACAGGAATGGGAGATGGGACGCGGCTACCCGTTAGTCGTGTCTCCCAATTCGAATCCCGATGACATCATCGGCATGTTCCATCCCCATGTAGAACCCGGCAAGGTGAACTACGGCTACGTCCTGGCTCGTCGCGCCTGGGGGAACGGTTGCGCGACCGAGATACTGACATGGCTCGTTGAGCATGCCTTGTCGCATCCAACGGTGTTTCGCACAGAAGCCTTCTGCGATGTCGATAATCCCGCCTCTGCACGGGTTATGGAGAAAGCCGGCATGACCCGAGAGGGCATTCTACGCCGATACTTCCTTCATCCGAACGTCTCGCAGTGTCCGCGAGACTGCGCCATGTACGCTCGAATCCGATAGGAGAGAGACTCGAAGCCGACAGTAGATGCAACGAACCGTTGGAAGGGCGGAAACTCCCCCTTCCCAGACTCAAACGCTCGCCCGCTCAAACCGCCCACTTCTCATCCCCCGTGAACGCCACCGTCAGCCAGCGATCCGGCCCCGCGCCGCCGATGGCCTTGCCGACTTCCTCCCGGATGGCGTCGAAAGCGCCGATGCGGCCGAAGTCGCGCTCCGCCGGCACGACGAAATGGATCTCCACCATGCGCGAGCGGCCCGCGCGCGAGACATAGGTGTGGGCGCGGATGAAGCCGTGGCGGCGCACGGTCTCGTCGGCCACCCTCCGGGCCAGGGCGTCGAGATCGGCCGGGGCGAGCAGCAGGATGTCCTGAAAGGCCTTGAACACGGTTTGAAGCGGAACGGGAATGAGACAGAGGGTCAGGATCGCGAGGATCGCCGGATCCACATAAGGCGTCCAATGCGCGTAGGCCGTGCCCTCCAGCGCCCAGGCGACGATGAAGGCGCAGAGCAGCGCGGCGGTGATCGCGCCGGACATGACCCATCCCTTGGCGTCCAGCGCGATGAAGGAGGAGTTGAGCGCGCGGTTGGCGCGCCGGCCGTAGATCGCCATCACGATGCAGATCACGACCACGAAAAACGAATAGACGATGGCCCAGCCGAATTCGAGCGAGCGCCCGCCATCGAGGATCGTGCCGATCGCGTTGACGAAGGCGTAGAAGGAGAGAAGCGACAGAAGCCCGCCATTGAAGGCGAGCACCATGGGCTCGAAATGCCAGAAGCCCATCTGGAAACGCTGGCTCGTGTCGCGCGCGATGAGGCGCGTGACGAGAAGCGCCATGCCGGTCATCGAGGCATCCACCACGGAGAAGACGCCATCGAAGGCGATCGACAGCGATCCCGACAGGATGCCGAACACGACGCCCGTCGCCCCGATCAGGAGCGTCATGGCGATGGAAAGCTTCAGAACGGCGCTTTCGTCGGGCGCGGCGGCAGGCATCGGAGGGCTCCGGTCGTGGCAATCGACAAGGAGCTAGGGCAGGCCGGTTAAAGAAGCAGCCTGCCGGACGCTGACAGGCCGCTCACGAACGCGTCGTCAACCGAGTTTCTTGGCGAGCGCCGGGGTGGGCCAGCAGGTGGCGGGCAGGCCCAGCTTCTCCTCCGCCTGGCCGATGGAGCGGCGCGTCTTGAAGCCGGCGAGCCCGTCCGTGCCGCCAACATCGTAACCTTGTTTCTGCAAGCGCTCCTGAAGGCGCGAGACATCGCCTCGCGTCAGGCCGGACGCGCCCGGCCAGCGCGCGTCGAAGCCCCCGCCGCCGGCGATCCGGTCGGCCACATGGCCGATGAACAGGGCGTAGAGGTCGGAATTGTTGTATTCCTTGATGACGTAGAAATTGGGCGTCGCGACGAAAGCCGGCCCGAGGCGGCCGGCCGGCATCAGGAGATGACCGGGGCGCTTCAGCTCGGCATCGGGAAAGCCGCGGCCCGAGGCGCGCGCGACGCCGGCTTTTGCGAAATCGGCGATCGGGCGCGGGCGATCCGGCCCCTCCCCCGTGCAGGAGACGCCGGCGGGAAAGCGCGCCTCGTAGCCCCAGGGCCGGCCGCGCTGCCAGCCCGACATCTGGAGATAATGGGCAATGGAAGCGAGCGTGTCGGGCACCGAATTCCAGATATCGGGGCGACCGTCGCCATCCTCATCCACGGCGAGCGCGCGGAATTTCGAGGGCATGAACTGCGGCTGACCCAGCGCGCCGGCCCAGGAGGACTTCATGTCCGAGACCTTGAGATGGCCTTCTTGCACGATCTTGAGGGCGGCGATCAGCTCGGCGCGGAACATGTCCTTGCGGCGCGAGAGATAGGCCTTGGTGCCGAGCACCTCGAAGGCGTTGTAGGGAATCTTCGCCGCGCCATAGCCGGACTCGCGGCCCCAGACGGCGAGCACGATCGGACCGGGAACGCCTGTTTCGCGTTCGATGCGCTGGAGAAGCGCGCCGTTGGCCTGCAGGAGCGCGCGGCCCTTGGCGACGACGCCCGCGATCTTCTTCTCGTCGAAATAGGCGGCGGGGCTCTGGAACTCGGCCTGCCGGTTCACCTCCTCCACCTTCGGCTTCTGGCCGGGGAGCTGCAGGTCGGGCAGGCTTAAGTTCGGCTCCACGCCCCGGAAGGCGGCGTCGAAGGTCGCGCGCGACACGCCGTTCGCCCGCGCCTCGGGCCAGATTTCAGCTTCAAGAAAGCGGCGGAAGCCGGCCTCGATCTCGGGCTTGGGCGCGGCCAACGCGGGCGCCGTCACAGCCATCAGGGCAAGGCACAAAGCCGCCAGTCGCTTCTTCATCATGCGGATTCCTTCGGGGAGACAGTCCCTCTCCTGCCGGAAGGCTAAGGCCACGAGCTTGCGTCGAACTCGTGGCGAGGGGTCTCACGTCTTGGCGAGAGGGCCGGCCAGCAGGCGCAGCACGGCGGCCGGGTCGCCCGTCCCCGTCCCGTCCGGCGGCGCGCGGCCGTCCAGCGCCAGAACCGCCAACCCATGCACCAGCGCCCAGCAGGCGAGCGTGGCGGCGGGGTCGTTCGTCAACGTGGCCACCCGGCGCGCCAGAACGCCGTAAGCCGTTTCGCCCACAGGCTCGGGCGGCACGCAGGCGCCCGAGAACATCAGGCGAAACAGCGCCGGATGCGCTTGCGCGAAACGGAGATAGGCGAGCCCCTGCGCGACCACGGCCTCGCTCCCCTCCGCCGTCGCATCGGCTTCCACCAAGGCCTCGCGAAGCCGCTCGAACCCATGCCCTGCCACCGCGCCCATGAGCGCGGCCTTGTCGGCGAAGTGGCGATAGGGCGCCATGGCCGAGACGCCGACATCCCGCGCCAGCGCCCGGAGGCTGAGATCATTCGCCCCCCCTTCCAGCGCCGCCACGGCAGCTGCGATCAGCCGCGCACGCAAACCGGACTCTTCGATGGGAGACATGGCTGTTTACACCGTACACATTCCGCGTTACGTTTACGGTGTAAACAAGGAGGCCATTCCGATGCAAGCCAAACCGAAGCGCCAAAGCGTCGATCTCTCCGCCTATCCCGATCTTGTGATGGTGCTCCTGGGTTTTCAGGTTCAGGGCTGGCGGGGCGTGCCGGCGCTCCTGCGCATTGGCCGGGGCCTGCGCGGGCTGCGCCACCACGCGCCGGACGGGCTCCTCTGGGACCAGCAGTTCATTTATGGCTGGAATCATGTCGGCATCCGCCAATATTGGCGCGATCCGGACAGTCTGGAGCGCTTCACCCGCGCCGAGCCCCATTCGCTCTGGTGGCGCGATTTCCTGCGCGATGCCCAGACCTGCGGCTTCTGGCACGAGGCCTTTCACGCGCGCGGCGGCGTCGAGGCGATCTATGTCAACCTGCCCCGGCCCGGCGGCCTCGCCGCCTTCGCGCCCGAGCGCGCGCCGGTCGGCCCCTTCATGACGAGCCGGGACCGCGTGCGCGCCGGTGCCGAAGCGCGGCGGGGATAGAATCTAGATTTTGGTGCGCGAGCGCATGGCGGCCGACAGCGTGCCCTCGTCGAGATAATCCAGCTCGCCGCCGACCGGCACGCCATGGGCGAGGCGCGTGATCTTGAGATCGAACCCGTCGAGCTGGTCGATAATGTAATGCGCTGTTGTCTGGCCCTCGACCGTGGCGTTCACGGCGATGATGATCTCGGAAATGCCCCCTTCCGCGACGCGCTCCACGAGGCGGCGGATGGTGAGGTCTTCCGGGCCGATGCCCTCCAGCGGCGAGAGCACGCCGCCCAGCACATGATAGCTGGCGTTCAGCGCCTTGGCGCGCTCCAACGCCCAGAGATCGGATACGTCCTCCACCACGATCACGGTGGAGCGGTCGCGCCCGGCATCGGTGCAGATCGTGCAAGGATCGCGCGTGTCGATATTGCCGCAATGCGAGCAGACCTTCACCTCCTCCGCCGCCTCGGCCATGGCCGCGCCGAGCGGGCGCAGAAGCTGTTCGCGCCGCTTCACCAGATGCAGGGCGGCGCGCCGGGCCGAGCGGGGGCCGAGCCCCGGCAGCTTGGCGAGAAGCTGGATCAGCCGCTCGATCTCGGGACCGGCGATGGACTTGGCCATTCGGGAAGACGCTTTCAGCGGTGTCTCAGGCAATGGGGCGGCCCCGAAGGGCCGCCATAGGCGTAGCGAAAGGCCTAGAACGGCAGCTTCAGGCCCGGAGGCAGCGGCAGGCCGGCGGTGAGGGCCTGCGTCTTTTCCTGGATCAAGGCGTCGAGCTTGCGCTTGGCGTCGGCATGGGCGGCAACGATGAGGTCTTCGAGAATGTCCTTCTCGTCGGCCTTGAGAAGCGAGGGGTCGAGATTCAGCGACTCCAGTTCGCCCGAACCTTTCAGCGTCACGGACACGACGCCGCCGCCGGCCTGGCCGCTGGCCGTGGTCTCGGCGATCTCGGCCTGCAGGCCCTGCATCTTCTCCTGCATGGCCTTGGCCTGCTTCATCATGCCCATGAGATCCTTCATGCCGGGCCGTGCTCCTTCTGCCGCGTTGAATCGAAAGGCTCAGTCGTCGTCATCGTCGTCGCCGGGTTCCAGCGAGGCGTCGAACGCTATGTCGTCATCCGCGCCGCCCATGCCAAGGTCCGGCTCGCCCACATCATATTGTTCGGGCAGACCGCCATCCCCGACGAAATCGTCCAGGGGCTCGGCGGGTTCCGGCTCGGGCGGGGTTTCCGGCTCGCTGCGCAGGCGCACCTCGCGCACCTTCGCGCCCGGCATGGCGGCGAGAATGGCGGCGACATCGGGGTCGGCCTCCGCCTCACGGATCAGCTGCGCGCGCCGCGCCGCCTCGACCTCTTCGAGCGTTTCGCTGCCACCCGACGGCGCGACCGTGACGACCCAGCGCAGGCCCGTCCAGTCGAACAGACGCTTGGCGAGATCGCCGGCAAAGCTCACCGGCGCGCCTTCGGCCGGCTGGATTTCCAGGCGGCCGGGCTCGATGCGCACCAGCCGGAGATAGCGGCGAATGCGCGTCTTCATCAGCGAATCGCGCTTCTCGCCCGCGAGCTTTGCGAGATCGCGCAAGGAGGCCGGCATGGAGAGCGGATCGGCGTCCACCGCGCCGACGCGCGCGGGCTGCGCGTCCGGCGCGGGCGCGGCCATGCGCGCGGCGAGCGACAGTCCGCCGCCCTGGATCGAGCGCAGCTGCATGGTCGGCGCGCCGCCCGGCCCCGAGCCGTTCGGCCCCAGGGAGCCGCGCGCATCAACCGCCGAGCCACCCGGCGCGCCGTTGCCCGGCAGGCGTGGCTGACCGCCCGGCGCGCCACCGAGCGCGGCCAGTTGGCCGCCGCCTTCGCGCAGAAGCTTCACGAGTTCGTCCGGCGAAGGCAGATCGGCGGCATAGGCGATGCGGATCAGCGCCATTTCGGCGGCCTGACGGGGCGAGGCGGCGGAGCGTGCCTCCTCGATCGCCTTCAAAAGCATCTGCCAGACTTCCGACAGGGTGCGCACGGAGAGGCGCGCGGCGAAGTCGCGCCCGCGCTCCACCTCGTCGGGCGAGAGCGAAGCGTCGCCCGCCGTTTCCGGCACGAAGCGCAGCGAGGTGACGAGATGGCTGAAATCGGCGAGATCGGTCAGCACCACGACCGGATCGGCTCCGGCCTGATATTGCTCGGCGAACTCACGCAAGGCCCCTGCCCCGTCGCCCTTCATCAGAAGCTCGAACAGATCCACCACCCGCGCGCGGTCGGCCAGGCCCAGCATGTCGCGCACGGTCTGCGCCGACACATGGCCCGCGCCGTGCGCGATGGCCTGATCGGTGAGCGACAGCGCATCGCGCACCGAGCCCTCGGAAGCGCGGGCGATGAGGCGCAACGCGCCTTCCTCGGCCTCGATCTTTTCCGAGCCCAGCACGCGCGTGAGATGGCTCATCATCGTGGCCGGATCGACGCGGCGCAGGTCGAAGCGCTGGCAGCGCGACAGGACGGTGATGGGAACCTTGCGGATTTCGGTCGTCGCGAAGACGAATTTCACATGCTCGGGCGGCTCTTCCAGCGTCTTCAGCAGGCCGTTGAAGGCCTGCGTGGAGAGCATGTGCACCTCGTCGATGATGTAGACCTTGTAGCGCGCCGAAACGGGGCGATAGCGCACTTGCGCGATGATCTCACGGATATCGTCGATGCCCGTGTGCGAGGCGGCGTCCATCTCCACCACGTCCACATGCCGCCCTTCCATGATCGCCTGATCGTGGATGCCGGGCTCGACCATATGGATCGTCGGCTGGTGTATCGTCTCGGTCTCATAATTCAGGGCGCGGGCGAGGATGCGCGCCGTCGTCGTCTTGCCGACGCCGCGCACGCCCGTCAGCATCCAGGCCTGGGCGATGCGATTCGCCTCGAAGGCGTTGGTGAGGGTGCGCACCATCGGCTCCTGGCCGATCAGGTCGTCGAAGGAGCGCGGCCGGTATTTGCGCGCGAGAACGCGGTAGGAGCCGCCCGAGCCCCCCGTTTCAGCCAGTTCGTCGCCGTTCTCAGCCATGCCGTCTCGTTCGAATGCGCCCCCGCGCCGGGGCGAGCCCACGCGGCGCGACACTAAAGCAAAGGGACCCGATTGGAACCCGCGCTTTGTCGCTGGGACGGGTCTACAAGGCTTTTCGCTCAATGCAATGCGCGGGAGGCGAGGCCATGCGTGGGAGGCGATCCGCGCCCATAGCTCTTCGAAGCCGGCTCTTACACGCGAGCGGGCTTGGCGAACGGATCAAAACGGGCGAGGGAAAGGGTGGGAGGCTGGCACGATGACCCGCGCCGGATTCGCTGGGGCTGCTTCCTTCCGGACCTGACCCGGTTGGCGAGCGGCTCGTCCACCACCAACCTCCCAAGGCTCATATCGTGGAGAAACGTGCCGAATGCAAGCCACCACCGATCACGAACTCGACGAACGCCTTCGGGCCGACACGATTTTCGTCTCCGACCTGCCGCTGTCGCGCCTTCTCCTGATGAACGACCGCCGCTGGCCCTGGGCGATTCTGGTGCCGCGCCGTGCCGGAATCGTGGAACTGTTCGATCTCGCAGCCGAGGACCGCCATCAGCTCGACGCGGAAGCCTGTGACGTCGCGAAGGCGATGCAGGCCTTGACGGGGGCGGAAAAGATGAATGTCGCGACGCTGGGCAATATCGTGCGCCAGTTCCATCTTCATGTCGTCGCGCGCCAGAAGGGCGATCCGAACTGGCCCGGCCCCGTCTGGGGGTTTGGCGCGCGCGAGCCCTATTCCTCTGATGAGGCGCAATCCCTTCGCGCCCGCCTTCTCGAAAGCCTGTCATGAGCGCTCCAACCCCTCGCCTCGGCTTTGCCGGCAACCGCCTCGTCCGCGACGGAGAACTCCGAACCGAGACGAGCCTTGCCGAGGCGCTGGATCACCCGGAGGCCGGCTTCTATGTCCAGGCAGCCGGACAATGGCTGGCGCATCAGGATGGCGACTCGATCCGCCCGCTGTTGGGGCGCGGGGAAGCGCAGACGCTTCTGGGTTCGCAGGAGCCTGAGCTTCTGCTCGGCCACACCGGGGATGGGCAGCCGCGTCTGGCCGTGCGCCTGTCGGAGGCGCGGATCGCAGCCCTCGGGATGGACGGCGAAGGGGCGGAGCGGCGTCTGGGTGGCCTGCCGCTGTTCGACCTGCGCATGCTCGGCCATCGCGAGGCGCTCGACGCCGACACGGAAGGGCAACTTGCCCAAGCCGCCCATCTCCTGAACTGGCATGATTCGGCCCGCTTCTGCGGGCGCTGCGGCGACGCCACCGTGTCAGAGGCGGCCGGGTTTCGACGCCGCTGCACAAAATGCGATCACATGATCTTTCCGCGCACCGACCCGGTGTCGATCATGCTGGTGCAGGACGGGGCCGGCCGCTGCCTCATGGGGCGGCAGCCGCATTTTCCCGCCGGCATGTGGTCGTGCCTTGCCGGTTTTATCGAGGCGGGCGAGACAATCGAGGACGCGGTACGCCGCGAAACCTTCGAGGAAGCGGGAATCACGGTCGGCGCCGTGCGCTACCATTCCTCGCAGCCTTGGCCCTTTCCGAACTCGCTGATGATCGGCTGCATGGCCGAGGCGCTGACGACGGAGATCCAGTTCGACGGCGCGGAACTGGAGGATTGCCGCTGGTTCGACCGCGAGGAGGTGCGCGCCATGCTGGAAGGGCAGCACCCGCAAGGGCTCACCCTACCGGCTCCCTTCGCCATTGCGCACCACCTGATTCGTGCCTTTTTGGAAGGCAGGGAGCGCGATCATGCATTTCTATGAGGCAATTTCTTAAAATGCGATGAACGGAAATATGACCATGCCATGCGCAGATTGCACAACTGGCGTGCAGACTTTGCTCTCCTAAGAGGCAGAGGGGTCGCTTATATCTCGGTCAACAAACGAACCCATTCTGGAACAGTCCGATGATCACCGAGATCGCCTCCCGCATTCGCAACCTCCGCTCTCACCGCCGCACCGTCGCCGAGCTCAGCCGCATGGACGACCGTATGCTCAGCGACATCGGCGTTCTGCGCGGCGACATCGAGCGCATGGTTCGCGTCGGCCGCTAAGCGCCGAAAGAACCTGCCGGGCACCTCGACCCGGCCGACGAAAAAGCCCCGCCAAGCGGGGCTTTTTGCTGTTGGGGCTCTGGGTTCGAACGAGAAGTGGGCGACCGAAGCCGCCCTCCCCTCAGCCCCTCATTCGCCGATGGCGGGCGCGGGCAGTTCGGGCCGGTTGGGCGCGGCCGAATAGACGCCGAGAATGGCCAGCCGCTTGGAGAAGAATTCCAGCTCCTCCAGCGCATGGGCGACGCCCACATCGTCCGGGTGCCCCTCGATATCGGCATAGAACTGCGTCGCCACGAACTTGCCCTCCAGCTGGTAGCTTTCGAGCTTGGTCATGTTGACGCCATTTGTGGCAAAGCCACCCAGCGCCTTATAGAGCGCTGCCGCGACATTGCGCACTTCGAAGACGAAAGTGGTGACCACGCGGTTGTCATTCTTTGCCCAAAGCGCCCGGCCTGCCTCTTTTCGCGTCAGAACGACGAAGCGCGTCGCGTTGTGCTCGGCGTCTTCGACATTCTCGGCCAGAATATCGAGCCCGTAGAGATCGGCGGCCAAGCGCGGTGCGAGGGCCGCCACATGGCGCTCTTCCATTTCCGAGACGATGCGCGCCGCGCCCGCCGTATCGCCCGCCACGACCGGCTTCCAACCATTGCGCCGGATGATGCCCCGGCACTGGCCGAGCGCGTGGACATGGCTGTGCACTTCCTTGATGTCGGCCAGCGTCATGCCCGGCTTCACCATGAGCTGGAAGCGGATCGGCAGGAAGAACTCGCCGACGATCTGCAAGCCCGACGAGGGCAGAAGGTGATGAACGTCGGCGACGCGCCCCGCCAGCGTGTTCTCGATCGGGATCATGGCGAGATCGGCCGTACCGTTCTGGACGGCGGCAAACGCGTCCTCGAAGCTCGGACAGGGCAGCGGCTCCAGATCAGGATACATGGCCTGGCAGGCCATGTCGGAATTGGCCCCGCGTTCGCCCTGGAAGGCGATGCGCCCGGTGCGGGCCGGCGGCAGGAAGGCACGGCGCGCTTCCTCCAGCTGATAGGCCGTGTCGACGCCGAGCGGCACGGCATCGACGATCTCGGCGTCGATCCGCATGCCCGCTTCCAGCGCGCGCAGCTGCTCCAGCCGCTCGCGCACCTCCAGCGGCGAGGGCTTCAGCGTGACGAAGCGCTCCAGCGCGGCGCGGCGATAGGCATAGATGCCGACATGGTGGAACAGCGGCCCGTCGCCCGTCGGCGCGGTGGCACGGGTGAAATAGAGCGCGTTCAGCCGGCGCTCGCCGTTCGGCGTGCCGATCAGCTTCACGACGTTCGGGTCCTTGGCGTCGGCCTCGTTGCCGATCTCGACCACGACGGTCGCGATATCGCAGTCCGGGTCGGCGAAGGGTTTGAGAACGGCGCGCACCGTCTCCGGCTCGATGGTCGGCAGATCGCCCTGCAGATTGACGATCACATCCACCTGGCCCTCGGGATCGACGGCCTGCAGCGCCTCGAAGATGCGGTCTGAGCCCGACGGATGGTCAGCCCGCGTCATCACCGCCTCGAAGCCGGCATCGCGCACCGCGCGCAGCACCTCGTCGCTATCGGTGGCGACCACCACACGGCCGATGGCGGCGTCGCGCGCGCGCTCGGCCACGCGCACGATCATCGGCGCGCCGGCAATGTCGGCCAACGGCTTGTTGGGCAGGCGGGTCGAGGCGAGACGCGCGGGAATGAGGACGAGTGTGGACATGGACGCAACTTTCGGGGCCAATCGCACGAAATCCCGCCCGGAATGCGCGAGATAACGCGGAGCTGTGACAGGTGGGCGCTTGATCCATTCCGGGGGGAATGTCAGAACGCTTCCAGACTTTGCGTGTCTTTCGAAAGGCGCGGGCCGAAAGGTCGCCGCTCGCATTTCGAAAGACACGCCGAGGGGGCTTATAGGGGGTGCCGCTATCCGGCAAAAGGCCCCAAGGCGCTTGCGGAGGAAGGGACTTGTCCTTTTCCCCTTGAGACGCCGAGCATTCGACGGCCCGGGGCCTTCCGCACCGAACGAGCGGACGGCCCTGGTATCATGACTTCGTGTCAGCAGCGTTCGCCGGTCGCCGGGCCGGTTGGAGAGGGAGCCGCCCAGCCACATGGATTCTTTCGAGGCCAACAAGATTTTCGGCGCCGTTCTGGGCACCGTCTTCGTTCTGTTCGGCGGCAGCCTTCTGGCCGAAGCCATTTTCCATTCCGAAGTGCCGGAAAAGCCGGGCTTTGCGATCACCGCCGCCGAGCCGGCCGCGGGCGCGGCCTCCGCGGCCCCGGCCGCAGCCGAGGTGACGCCGGTCGGCAAGCTCATGCAGACCGCCAATGCGCAGGCCGGCGCGGCCATCTTCAAGCGCTGCCAGGCCTGCCATTCCGGCGAGAAGGGCGGCCCGAACAAGGTCGGCCCCGATCTCTGGGGCATCGTGAACCGCCCGATGGCCTCGCATGAGGGCTTCTCCTACTCGGCCGCCATGACCGAGTTCTCCAAGGGCAAGACCGTCCTCTGGGACTGGGATCACCTGAACCACTTCCTGCACGGCCCCAAGCAGTACATTCCCGGCACCGCCATGGGCTTTGCCGGCCTGCCCAAGGACCAGGAACGCGCCGATCTCCTGGCCTATCTCGGCACGCTGGCCGACACGCCGGTTCCGCCGCCCGCGCCCGATGCCGGCGCGAGCGAAGCGGCCGCGCCCGCAGCCGGTGCGGGCGATGCCAACGCTCCCGCCCCGACCAACCCGGCCACGACCACCAACAGCAGCCCCGGCGGCAACGACCCGGTGACGCAGCCCCAGAGCGGCGGCACGACCGACGCCACCACGGGCGCGGCCCCGACAGCGCCGCCCTCCGGCGCGGTGCCGGCCACGGGCGACAACGCCACCTCCGCCCCGCCGCAGGCTCCAAGCCCGGCCGAGGCGCAGAACCCCGGCGCGGCTCCGGCAGCCCCGGCCCCGGCACCCGCGCAGTAAGGCGGGCGCCAACGAGATCAGAAGGTCGGGCGGCGACGCCCGGCCTTTTTGCGTTTCGGCACTTTTCGCGTTTCAAGACTTTCGCGTTTCAGGACGATCGCGCCGCTCTGCGACGAGAGCGTGATGCCCGAGGGCATGGACACCGGCCGCTCGGCCATTACACTTTCGTATCTCGGCGCCCGTCGCCCGAGGATGGCCATATTGATCCGGCCGTCTGGGCTCCGTCTTTTCCGCCTGTCCCGCCTGGAGTTCGCTTTGCCGATCGCATCCCGCGCCGTTTCCCTCCTTCTCGCCTCGGCGCTTCTCGCCGGCACCGCCCCGCTGGCCTATGCCCAGCAACCGGCGCCCGCCCCGACCGCCGCTCCGGCGGTGGAGGCGGGGGAATGGCACACGTCGTCCTCGCTGATCCGGCCGTCGAAATATGGCGAGACCTTCCAGCGCTACGATTACGTGAACCCCGACGCGCCGAAGGGCGGCGTCCTGCGCCTGTCGGCGCCAGGCACGTTCGACAGCTTCAACCCGTTCCCCGTGCGCGGCACGCCGGCGGCGGGCTTTGCGGTGCTGGGCGGGGGCATCGTCTATGACACGCTTCTCGACCAGTCGCCCGACGAACCGGGCGTCAGCCATGCGCTGATCGCGGAAGCGCTGCGCTACCCCTCGGACTTCTCATCCGTCACCTACCGACTGGACCCCGACGCCCGGTTCAGCGACGGGCAGCCGATCACGGTCGAGGACGTGATCTGGAGCTTCGAGACGGTGAAGGCGCTGTCGCCGCTCTATGGCAATTATTATCGCAGCGTGACGGGCGCGGAGAAGACCGGCGAGCGCGAGGTCACCTTCCGCTTCGACCAGACCGGCAATCGCGAACTGCCCAACATCATGGGCGATCTCGTCGTGCTGCCCAAGCACTGGTGGGAAGGCACGGGGCCGAACGGGCAGAAGCGCGACATCACCGCGCCGACGCTGGAAGTGCCGGTTGGCTCCGGCCCCTACCGCATCAAGAGCTTCACGCCGGGCTCGGACATCACCTGGGAGCGGGTGCCCAACTACTGGGCCGCCCAGAAGCCGGCGCGCATCGGCCGCTACAATTACGACGAAATTCGCTACACCTATTTCCGCGACCAGAGCGCAAGCTGGGAAGCCTACAAGCGCGGCGGCTTTTCGGACTACCGGGTCGAGAACAGCGCCGGTCGCTGGGCGCAGGGTTACAATTTCCCGGCCTTCAACGATGGCCGCGTGAAAAAGATGGCGCTGGCCTCCGAAACCGGGCAGCCCATGCAGGGCTATGTCTTGAACACGAGGCGCGAGAAATTCGCCGATCCGCGCGTGCGCCGCGCGCTGACGCTGGCCTTCAACTTTCAGGACATGAACAAGAACCTGTTCTATGGCCTCTACCAGCGCACGACGAGCTATTTCCAGGGCACGGAACTGGCCTCATCCGGCCTGCCGAGCGAGGGCGAGCTGAAGCTTCTGGAGCCGCTGCGCGACAAGATCCCGCCCGAGGTCTTCACCACGCCCTTCACCCTGCCCGATTATTCGCAGCCCAATGCCGAGCGCACCTATCTGAAGCAGGCCTTCGACCTGTTGACCGCCGCCGGCTGGACCCGCAAGGGCTCGCAGCTGGTGAACGCGAAGGGCGAGCCGTTCCGCATCGAGTTCCTGGCGACCGATCCCTCTTCCTCGCGCGTCATCGACCCGTTCGCCAACCAGCTGAAGCGGCTCGGCATCGAGACCTCGACGCGCATCGTGGACGTCTCGCAATATCTGGCGCTGACCAGTAGTTTCGACTTCGACATTGTGACCGACGTGATGGCGCAGTCGCTGTCGCCCGGCAACGAGCAGCGCGAGTTCTGGACCACGCCGGCCGCCTCGCAGCCGGGCAGCAAGAACACGGCCGGCATCCGCAACGAGGCGGTGGATGCGCTGGTCGAGAAGGTGATCTACGCGCCCGACCGCGACAGTCTGGTGACCGCCGTCCATGCGCTCGACCGCGTTCTTCTCTGGAATTTCTATGTCGTGCCGCAATGGCACAATCCGGAAATCTGGGTGTCCTATTGGGACAAGTTCGGAATGCCCGAGAAGCAGCCGGCCTATGTCGGGCTCGACCCCTATTCCTGGTGGGTAAAGGGCGAGGTGCCGGTGAACACGCCGGCCGATGCGGCGGCGGCCGGCGCGCCGGACCCGGCGGCCAAGCCGGCCATCCCGCCCGTGCAGCCTTGAGAGGCGCGCCATGACCGGGCCTCTCCGCCTCTTCTCGCGTCGCGACTTCGGCAGGCTGGCCTTGGCGGCGGGCGCGGTCGCCGCGCTGCCGCGCCTGGGGTTCGCGGCGCTCGCGCACGACACCAAGCTGCACGGCCTCTCGCCCTTCGGCGATCTGAAATACCCCGCCGATTACCAGCAGTTCGACTACGCGAGCCCCGACGCGCCAGAGGGCGGGCGCTTCACGTTCACCGTGCCGAACTGGGTGCTCAATCAGGCGCCCGATACGTTCGACACGTTCAACACCTTCATTCTTCAGGGCAACGCGCCGCCGCGCATCGAAATGCTCTATGAAGGGCTGATGACCGGGACGCTGGACGAGCCGGACGCGATCTATGGTCAGCTGGCCGAGAGCGTGTCCGTTTCGCCCGACAACAACACATTCCGCTTCGAGCTTCGCCCACAAGCGCGCTTCTCCACCGGCGCGCCGGTTCTGGCCTCCGACGTCGCCTTTTCCTATCGCACCATGAAGAGCGAGGGCCACCCGGCGCTCGCCATTCAGCTGGCAGAGGTCATTGAGGTGACAGCCGACGGCGAGCGCGGGGTGACGATCCGCTTTTCCGGTCGGCAGACCCTGCCGACCGCGCTTCAGGCGCTTTCCATCCCGATCGTGCCGGAAAGCTTTTTTCAGGATCGACCGTTCACGCAGGGCGGTTTCACCGAGATCCCGGGCTCCGGCGCCTATCGCATCGGCCGCTATATCGCAGGGCGCTTCATCGAATACGAGAAGCGGGCCGACCATTGGGCCAAGGATATGCCCTTCCAGCGCGGGCTGGACCATTTCCAGACGATCCGCGTCGAGTTCTACCGCGACCGCCAGAGCGCGCTGGAAGCCTTCAAGAAGGGCGACACGACCTATCGCGAGGAGTTCACGACCAAGGCCTGGGCGACGGAATATCAGTTTCCGGCCGTGACCGACGGACGCGTGCAGATGCGCCAGTTCGAGGAAGAAAAATGGCCGCGCTTCCAATGCTGGGCGCTGAACCAGCGCCGGGCGCAGTTTCAGGATGCGCGCGTGCGCCGCGCGATCAATCTCTGCTTCGACTTCGAATGGACCAACGCCAATCTTCTCTATGGCCTGCGCGAGCATTCGCAATCGCCCTTCGAGAATTCGGATTTCGTGGCCGTGGGCGCGCCTCCGCCGGAGGAATTGGCGCTGCTGGAGCCGCTGCGGGCCGACCTGCCGCCGGAGGTCTTCGGCGAGGTCTGGCGCCAGCCAATCTCGGACGGATCGGGCCGCGACCGCAAGCTCCTGCGCGAGGCCGCCGACCTGCTCCAGGCCGCCGGCTGGACGCGCAAGGGCTCGCAGCTCGTGGACGCCAAGGGCACGGTCTTCCGGCTCGAACATCTGATCAACGACCCCGAGCAGGCGCGCATCTACGGCAAGATGATCGAGAACATGAAGCTTCTGGGCATCGACGCCTCGCTGCGCCTCGTGGACGCCGCGCAATATCAGGACCGGCAGAACCGTTTCGACTTCGACATGATGCTCTGCGCCTTTTCGCTCAACGGCACGCCGACACGCGAAAGCCTCGGGCTTTTCTTCGGCTCGGCGGCGCGCGATCGCAACGGCTCCTACAATTATCCGGGCACGGCGAGCACGGCCTTGGACGCCTTGATCGCGAAGGTCGGCGAGGCGCAGGACCGGGAAAGCCTCGCCATCGCCATGCGCGCGCTGGACCGGACCTTGCGCTGGCGCCTGGACTGGCTGCCCAATATCGGCTCCACCGGGCATAAGGTCGCATGGTGGGACATGTTCGGCTTTCGCGATCCCAAGCCCGATTACGGGTTTCCGGTGGAACGGCTCTGGTGGTACGACGAGGCCAAGGCGAAGGCGGCGGGTCGGGCTTGAGCCCGACGCGCCCCTGATCGCCGCGCAACGGAACGGGTGAATGGCCGCCTATATTCTTCGACGTCTGGCTTTGATGATTCCGACCCTGTTCGGGATCATGGCCGTTTCCTTCATCGTGATCCAGTTCGCGCCGGGTGGCCCTGTGGAACAGGTCGTCGCCAGCCTCCAGGGCCAGGGCGGCGGCGCGGCCGACCGGCTGGGCGGCGGAGGTGGCGGCGAAGCCGCTGCGATGTCGGGCGAATCCTCGGGCTATCGCGGTGCGCAGGGGCTGGACCCCGAGTTCATCAAGCGGCTGGAGCAGCAGTTCGGCTTCGACAAGCCGCCACTCGAACGCTTCGCCACGATGATCTGGGATTATGCCCGCTTCGACTTTGGAACGAGCTTCTTTTCTAATGCCACTGTCGTGGATCTCATCATCCAGAAGCTGCCGGTTTCGATCTCGCTCGGGCTCTGGATCACGCTTCTCTCCTATATCATCTCGATCCCGCTCGGCATCCGCAAAGCCTTGAAGGAGGGCTCGCGCTTCGACACCTGGACGAGCGCGGTCATCATCGTGGCCTATGCCATTCCGGGCTTTCTCTTCGCGGTTCTCCTGATCGTGCTCTTTGCCGGCGGCTCGTTTCTCGACTGGTTCCCGCTGCGCGGGCTGACCTCCGACAACTGGGCGCAGCTCTCCTGGCCGGAGCGGATCGTCGATTATTTCTGGCACCTGACGCTGCCGCTCATCGCGCTGTCGCTGTCGGCCTTCGCCACGACGACGCTGCTGACCAAGAACTCGTTCCTCGACGAAATCCGCAAGCAATACGTGACCACCGCGCGCGCCAAGGGCCTCACCGAGCGCCGCGTGCTCTATGGCCATGTGTTCCGCAACGCCATGCTGATCATCGTCGCGGGCTTCCCCGGCGCCTTCATCTCGGCCTTCTTCTCCGGCTCGCTCCTGATCGAGACGATCTTCTCGCTGGACGGGCTCGGGCTGCTGTCCTTCGAAAGCATCTACAAGCGGGACTATCCCGTGGTTTTCGCCACGCTCTACATCTTCTCCCTGATCGGCCTGCTCACCACGCTGATCTCCGACCTCACCTATACCTGGATCGATCCGCGCATCGATTTCGAGAAGCGGGAGGTTTGAGCATGGCCCGGAAAAGTGGAACCCGGTTTTCCGACTCGGCCATGCGACGGGAGGTTTGATCCGTGACGTCTTCTTCGGACAACCCGCCCGAGATCATCAAGGCCGCCGACGCCAGGGCCGACACCGGCGCGCTGGCGCAGATGGCGCCGCCTGTCGAGACGCTGCGTCCGCCGCGCCTGTCGCCGCTCAACCAGCGCCGCTGGCAGAACTTCAAGGCGCATCGGCGCGGCTGGTGGTCGCTCTGGATCTTCCTCGTGCTCTTCGTGCTGACGCTCGGCGCGGAGTTCATCGCCAATGACCGCCCGCTCCTGATCTCCTACAAGGGCGAATATTACACGCCCATCTTCAAGGACTACCCGGAAGAGGTCTTCGGCGGCTTTCTGCCCGTCACCAATTACCGCGACCCGTTCATTCAGGACGAGGTGGCGGCGAACGGCTGGATGGTCTGGCCGCCGATCCGCTATTCCTACGGCAGCGTCAACAACGAGATTCCCGTTCCCGCCCCCTCCCCGCCCTCCTGGACCTTTTCCAAGGAGGAGCGCTGCGCGCGCTATCCGTTGGGGGCGAACGATCCCAACTGCGTGCTGGGCAACTGGAACTGGCTGGGAACGGACGATCAGGCGCGCGACGTTCTGGCCCGCCTGATCTACGGTTTCCGCATTTCCGTCCTGTTCGGCCTGATCCTCACCGCCACCTCGGCCGTGATCGGCGTGTTCGCGGGCGCGGTGCAGGGCTATTTCGGCGGCTGGGTCGATCTGATCTTCCAGCGCTTCATCGAGATCTGGAGCTCGATCCCGGTTCTCTATCTGCTCCTGATCGTCGCCGCGATCCTGCCGCCGGGCTTCTGGATTCTGCTGGGCATCATGCTGCTTTTCTCCTGGGTCTCGTTCGTGGGCGTCGTGCGCGCCGAGTTCCTGCGGGCGCGCAACTTCGAATATGTGAACGCGGCGCGCGCGCTCGGCGTCGGCGACTGGACCATCATGGGCCGGCATCTCCTGCCCAATGCCATGGTCGCGACGCTGACCTTCCTGCCTTTCATTCTCAACGGCTCGATCACGACGCTGACCTCGCTCGACTTCCTCGGCTTCGGCCTGCCGCCCGGCTCGCCCTCGCTCGGCGAGTTGCTGGCGCAGGGGCGCAACAATCTTCAGGCGCCCTGGCTCGGCATTTCCGGCTTCGTCGTCCTGTCCTTGATGCTGTCGCTGCTCGTCTTCATCGGCGAAGCGGTGCGCGACGCCTTCGACCCCCGCAAGAGCTTCAGGTGAGCACGATGGGCCATTCCCACGATCAGGCCGGCCATGCTGGCCACAGCCATGCCGGCCACGACCACGATCATGCGGCCCATGCGAGCGAGCGCCGGCTCGCCATCGCGGCGGGGCTGACAGGCGTCTTCATGCTGGTCGAGGTCGCGGGCGGGATCGTCTCCGGCTCGCTCGCGCTTCTGGCCGATGCCGGGCACATGCTGGTGGACTTCGCCGGTCTGGCGCTCGCCTTCGTCGCCATCCGCATGGCGCGGCGCCCGGCCGATGCGCGCCGCTCCTTCGGCTATGATCGGTTCCAGATTCTGGTCGCCTATTCCAACGGTCTGGTTCTCTTCGGCATCAGCGCCTTCATCATCTTCGAGGCGTGGCAGCGTCTGGCCAACCCGGCACCGGTTCTGGCCGGGCCGATGTTCGCCGTGGCCGTCGCAGGCCTTCTCGTCAACATCGCGGCCTTCTTCACGCTGCATGGCGGCGATAAGGAAGACCTGAACCTGCGCGGCGCGCTTCTGCACGTGCTCGGCGATCTCCTGGGCTCGGTCGCGGCCATCATCGCCTCGATCGTCATCTGGCGCACCGGCTGGACGCCGATCGACCCCATCCTGTCCGTGCTCGTCTGCCTCCTGATCCTCGGCAATGCCTGGCGGCTGGTGCGTGAATCCGGCCATGTCCTGCTCGAAGGCTCGCCCGCCGGCGTGGATGGCGCGGCGGTGAAACAGGCTCTCGCCGATCGTGTGCCGGGTCTGGCCGAAGTGCATCATGTCCATGTCTGGATGATCACGCCCAAGCGCCGCGCCGCGACGCTTCATGCCAAGCTTCTGGAGGGCGCGGACGGGCCGGGCACCGTGCGCGCCATCAAGACCGCCCTGCGACAGGACTTCGCCATCGGCCATGCGACGGTGGAGGTCGAAGGCGATCTCTGCGCCGACGCCGCACATCCCCACGACCACGACCACGACCACGACCACGACCACGACCACGACCACGACCACGACCACGACCACGGGCATCAGGGCCATACCGGTCACGGCCACCATCGCCATGCGGCGAACGTCCATCCCGCCGCTTCCGCGCTGAACGCCCGTCCGGCGTGAGGAGACATCTTTGAGCCAAGCTGCTTCCTCCTCCGCGCAAAGCCCGCTTCTCGATGTGCGCGGGCTTCAGGTGGCCTTCGCGCAGGGCGGGGCGACCAGCCTTGCGGTGAAGGGCGTGTCCTTTTCCATCGCCAAGGGCGAAACCGTGGCGCTGGTCGGCGAGTCCGGCTCGGGCAAGTCCGTGTCCGCGCTCTCGATCCTGAAGCTCCTGCCCTACCCCGCCGCGAGCCATCCGGGCGGAGAGGTCCTGTTCGAGGGGCAGGACCTGATCGGGGCGAGCGACGACGCGCTGCGGGCGGTGCGCGGCAACCGCATTTCGATGATCTTTCAGGAGCCCATGTCCTCGCTGAACCCGCTCCACACGATCGAGCGGCAGATCGGCGAGGTCATGAAGGTGCATCGGGGCCTGTCCGACCGCGCCGCGCGCGAGCGCACGCTGGAGCTTCTGCATCAGGTCGGCATTCGCGAGCCGGAAAAGCGCCTCGGCGCCTATCCGCACCAACTCTCTGGCGGCCAGCGCCAGCGCGTGATGATCGCGATGGCGCTCGCCAACGAGCCGGACCTTCTGATCGCCGACGAGCCGACCACCGCGCTCGACGTGACGGTTCAGGCGCAGATTCTGGAGCTTTTGAAGAAGCTCCAGGAGGAGCGCCAGATGGGCCTCCTCTTCATAACGCATGATCTCGGCATCGTCCGGCGCATCGCGGACCGGGTCTGCGTCATGACCAAGGGCGAGATCGTCGAGACCGGGCCGACCGCCGAGATCTTCGCCAATCCGCAGCACGCCTATACGCGCCATCTTCTGGCCGCCGAGCCCAAGGGGCGGCCGCCCGCGGCCAATGCCAACGCGCCGGTCGTCATGGAAGGGCGGGACATCAAGGTCTGGTTTCCCGTGCGCACCGGCCTGTTCCGGCGCGTTTCGGACCATGTGAAGGCCGTGGACGGGATCGACATCACGGTGCGCGCCGGGCAGACGGTCGGCGTCGTCGGCGAGTCGGGCTCGGGCAAGACGACGCTCGGCCTCGCGCTCTGCCGCATGATCGCAAGCCAAGGCGAAATCCGCTTCGACGGCGAGCGGATCGACCAGCGCTCTTTCAAGGACATGCGGCCCCTTCGCGACCGCGTCCAGATCGTGTTTCAGGACCCGTTCGGCTCGCTCTCGCCGCGCATGGCGGTGGGCGAGATCATCGCGGAGGGTCTGCGCGTCCACCAGCCCTCGCTCTCCAGCGCGGATCGGGACGCGCGCGTCGTCTCGGCGCTGACCGAAGTCGGGCTCGACCCGGCCACCCGCTTTCGCTATCCGCACGAATTCTCGGGCGGCCAGCGCCAGCGCATCGCGATTGCCCGCGCCATGGTGCTCAACCCGCGCTTCGTGATGCTGGACGAGCCGACCTCGGCGCTGGACATGAGCGTGCAGGCGCAGGTGGTCGATCTCCTGCGCCATCTCCAGAAGAAGCACGATCTCGCCTATCTCTTCATCAGCCACGATCTGAAGGTCGTGCGCGCGCTCGCCAACGAGGTGATCGTCATGCGCGGCGGGCACGTTGTGGAGCGTGGCTCGTCGGACGCGATCTTCGACAATCCCCAAACCGACTATACCAAGGCATTGATGGCGGCGGCCTTCCGCATCGAAGCGGCGGGTGCCCGAGAGGTTTCGGAATGAGCGACATCTACCGTCAGAGGCTGGAGGACCAGCCGCTCGATTTCACCATCGAGAAGGACGAGCGCCTTCACGCAGGCTTTCGCGCGCTGGACGCGGTGACGGTGCGCCACGCACCGCTCGGGCGCGACGAGCCGGTGCTGGCGCGGCGCGAATTCCTGCGCTCGGGCCTCGCCGCCATCATCATTCCCTATGATCCCGTGCGCGACGAGATCGTGGTGATCCGCCAGTTCCGCATCGGCGCGGCGCTGACGTCGGGCAAGGCGGCGGCGCTGGAACTGCCGGCGGGCCTGGTGGACGAAGGCGAGAATCCGATCGAGGCGGCCAGCCGCGAACTGGAAGAGGAAACCGGGCTCGTGACGCATGCGATCGCGCCGGCCTATACGATCCTCTCCTCCCCCGGCCTGTGCGACGAGGTTGCCTGCTTCTTCCTCGCGCTGGTGGATGCCGGCGCGCTGCATGGCCATGGCGGCAAGCTGGACGAGCAGGAGGACATCATCGCGATCCGAGCGCCGGTGGACGCTCTGATCGAGGCGGTGGACGCAGGCTCGATCGAGAACGGCTTCCTTGTTTCCGCCACGCATTGGTTCGCCCGCCACGGACGCCAGCAGGCGCGCCTGCTGCAGGACGCCGCCGAACCCGTCGCCTGACCTCCCGCCCGCACGCCCTATCCGAACGCTGACCGAAGAGACCTGCATGACCCTTCTCCTGTCCGTCACCGGCTTCGACCCCACGCGCTGGCACGACGCCATGCTGAAAGCCGCGCCGGCGGAGACCATCGTGCTGCGGCCCGAAACGGCGGGCGATCCCTCGATCCGCTATGCCGTGGTCTGGAAGCAGCCGCCGGGGGTTCTGGAAGGGCTGCCGAACCTTCAGGCCGTCTTTTCGCTCGGCGCGGGCGTCGATCACATCCTGGCCGACCGCACGGTGCCCGATGTGCCGATCGTGCGCATCGTGGCCGACGATCTGACCGCGCGCATGAGCGAATATGTCGTCTGGCGGGTGCTCGACCATCATCGCCGGGGCATGGTCTATCGCGCGCAGCAGGCCGCCCGTCTCTGGAACGAGCGCCGCCAGCCCGCCGCCGGCGATGTTCAGGTCGGCATTCTCGGCCTTGGCGAACTCGGGCGGGACGCGGCCGAAAAGCTCCGCCTCCTCGGCTTCAAGGTCTCGGGCTGGAGCCGGCGCGAGCGTCAGGTCGAGGGCGTCACCACCTTCCATGGCGAGGAGGGGCTCGGGGCGATCCTGGCCCAAAGCGACATTCTGGTCGTGCTTCTGCCGCTTACGAGCGAGACGCGCGGGCTGATCGACGACGCCTTCCTGTCGCGGCTCAAGCGCGAAACGCCGCTGGGCACGCCGGTTCTGGTCAATGCCGGGCGCGGCGGCTTGCAGGTCGACTCGGCCATTCTGCGCGCGCTCAACGACAATCGCTTGATGGAAGCCTCGCTGGACGTGTTCGAGCGCGAGCCGCTGGCCGCCGACAGCCCGCTCTGGCGCCACCCGCGCGTCTTCGTCACGCCCCACGCCGCCGCATCTTCCGACCCGGAAGCGCTGGCGCCCATCATCATGCGACAGATCGCGGCCCACCGGCGCGGCGAGGCGCTCACCAACATCGTGGATCGTGCGGCGGGGTACTGAGAGCCGGGGAAAGAACCCTGCGGCGGAAAGCCGGCGAGGGACTTGCGTTCCCGACGAGGCGTTGAGCGCAGTCGATGCCGGCGGCATCGGTGAGCATCGGCAACGATCATCGGGGGCGGAAGAGCCCGGCGGATCGACCCGCAGGGTTTTGTCCCCGGCTCTAAACCCACGCCGGCAAGCGTCAGCCCTGCTGGACCTCCGGCAGGCGACGGATCGAAAGTACGGGCGCGCCCTTGGCTTCGAGCCGCGACACGGCCTCCGACAGAGGCTCTATCGCCGTCATCATGTGATGGGCGTTGGCGTGGAGAAGCTGCGTCTCGTCCATCATGATGCCGACATGGCCGCGCCAGAAGACGAGATCGCCGCGCCGGGGGTTTTCCCCCTCGCTCAGCGCTTCGCCCAAGGCCATTTGCAGGTCGGTGTCACGCGGGGCGAGGATACCGCAGGCGTCGAGCGCGACTTGGACCAGCCCCGAACAGTCGATGCCGAGCGCCGACTTGCCGCCCCAGAGATAGGCGACGCCCAGAAACCCTTGCGCCACCGCGACGAAATCGGTCTCGAACGAGGTCGCGGGCTTCATATGCTGCACGACCACCGCGCCGAAGGGCGCGATCAGCCCATAGGTCGCGTTGTGGTCGCTCGCCTCGCCCTTCACATGCAGCCGCGCGCCGAGCGGCAAGTCGTGCATGGGCGGACGCTTGATGTCGGGGCCGGGGAAGACCAGCGTGCGGCGAACGGCAATGCGATGGGTCGGCGCGGGCGGCTCGCCGTTCATCAGCGTCACGGTCGGCACCCAGCCGACATAGCCGTCCTTGTCGAGCTGAACCCAGCACCAGCCCTCGCCGGTTTCCTCGAAGACGCGCAGCCGCTCGCCATAGAGCGCCTGCGTTTCCAGCGGCGCGTCGGCCGACGGGCGGCGGCGCAGGTCGGCGACGGGCATGACGACATGGGCGGGCGCGCCGTCCACGAAGCGCTCGGCCTCCACGCGCCCTTCCAAGCGGCGGTCGGCGAGATCGGGGCGGTGGGCGTGCAGGCGCGGGTCGAGCGGGGCCGTCATCGTCCGAGCGCCTCCGCTTCGGTGACCAGCCGGTCGGCCATTTCGGAGACGAAGAGACTGCCCTCGACCGTGCGGCGGATCAGGACATTGCGCAGATCACTGGGGTCACGCTGGCGTTCGAGCAGATTCATGCGTCCCATCGAGTCGAGCGCGCGCGTCACCACGGGCTTGGCCACGTGCAGTTTCTGCGCAAGACCGCGCACCGTGTGGGGCGGCGGGTCGAGATAGATCGTCAGCAGAATCGCGGTCTGGCGCGCCGTGAGATCGGAGCCCGGATGCTGCGATTGAACCATTGCGTTGCGATGGAGCAGGCGCAAGGCCTGCCCCGGCTTGATGTCGAGTCCCATACGCCCCTCGGGAGCGTCGATTCGTCTCAGGCGACGCTCGGGGCCTAGTGTCCGGCACTTTCAGGCGGTTTCAAGACCGTGGGTAGCGACCCGACAGAACGTGGTGAAGGGCGCGGATGCCCTGCGCCTCGCCGCCGGCAGGGCCGAGCGGGCCGGGCTGCGGACGCCAGCCAAACACGTCGAAATGCGCCCAGCTCTTGGCCTTGGACACGAAGCCCTGGAGGAAGAGCGCGGCGGTGACGGAGCCGGCGAAACCGTCCGATGTGACGTTGTTCGTGTCGGCCACCTTGGACGCGAGGTTTTTCGCATAGGGCTTCCAGAGCGGCAGACGCCAGAGCGGATCGTGCAGCGCGTGGCTGGCCGCCGCGATCTCGCCCGCGAACGCCTCGTCGTCGGTGTAGAAGGGCGGCAGGTCCGGCCCCAGCGCGACGCGCGCCGCGCCCGTCAGCGTCGCCATGTCGATCAGGATCTCAGGCGATTCCTCGTCGGCGAGCGCCAGCGCATCGGCGAGGATCAGACGCCCCTCCGCATCCGTGTTGCCGATCTCGACGCTCTTGCCGAGCCGGCTGCGCAGGATGTCGCTCGGCCGGAAGCTGTTGGCGGAGATGGCATTCTCGACAGCCGGGATCAGCACGCGCAGGCGCACCGGGAGCTTGGAGCCCATCACGAGCCGAGCCAGCCCCAGAACATTGGCCGCGCCGCCCATGTCCTTCTTCATCAGAAGCATGCCCGAGGCCGGCTTGATGTCGAGCCCGCCCGTGTCGAAGGCGACGCCCTTGCCGACCAGCGTGACGCGCGGCGCATCCGCCGGGCCCCAACTCATGTCGATGAGGCGGGGCGCGACGCTGGAGGCGCGGCCGACCGCATGGATCATCGGGAAATTCTGTTCCAGAAGCGCATCGCCGACGATGGTGCTGATCTCGGCACCGAACTCGGTCGCCACATCCCGCGCCGCCGCCTCGATGCCATCGGGCAGGAGGTCGTTGGTCGGCGTGTTGATGAGATCGCGCACCAGAAAGACGCTGCTCGCCAGAAGCCGCACCGCCGCTTCGTCTGCGGCCTCAGGCAGCGCAAGACGCGCACCCGCCTTCCCCGGCTTCGACAGATAGCGCTCGAACCGGTAGGAGCCGAGCAGGAAACCCAGCGCGGCGAGATCGGGATCGAGCCCGTGTTCGCCCTCCAGCGCCCAGTCCCCTGCCGGCAGGCTCTGCGCCAGCGCTCCGGTCAGCAGCGCGCGGGCGGCCGGGCTTTGCGCCTCGGGCTCGCCGAGGCCCAACACCGCGCCCGCTCTCCCGCCGTCCAGCGGAAACAGCGCGACCGAGCCCGCGCTCGCCTTGTAACCGGCCGCGTCCAGCCATTGGCGGGCGGTCTCGGGTAGGCGCTCCAGTCCGGCCTCGTCCACCGCATGGACGGAACGAGCATCGAGGGCGGAGGAAAGTAGGCGGTCGGTCATGAGGCGCTCGTGAACGTCAGCCCCGCGAAATGAACGGGACGTAGGGGTTAACGAAAGATGACCCGCTTGCACTCTGCCCGCAGCGGGCGAAGAAGAAACGGGGAAGCCGATGCGTCGATCGATGCGACCGCTTGCGCGAGCCGAAGGCGGCGACGCCGCGCCGAACTACGCCCGCCGGAGCGCGGGCGCAAGGCGCGGTTCGCTGGCGCTTGTGTTTCTGACCTTGATGGCGGCCAGCGGCTGCACGCACACCTCGCGCATGACGACGGGCTCTATCGCCCCGCGCGGCGAGGCCGCTCCGCGCCGCGACGTCTCCACCATGACGGCGGACGAGCTGCGCGCCGCGATCCGCGTTTACGGCGCGTCCTACGAACGCAATCCGAAGAACAAGGATGTCGGCCTCGCCTATGCAGCAGCCCTCCAGGCGGCCGGGCGCAACGACCAGTCGCTGGCCGTGATGCAGCAGGTCGCCATCGCCTTCCCGAACGACCGGGACGTGCTCGGCGCCTATGGCAAGGCGCTGGCGGCGGCGGGCGATCTCAACAAGGCGCTCGAAACCGTACAGCGGGCCCAGACGCCGGACCGGCCGGACTGGCGTCTCCTGTCGGCCGAAGGGGCGATCCTCGACCAGCTCGGCCAGCCCGAGAAGGCGCGCGTTCTCTACGAAAAGGCGCTGGTGCTCCAGCCGAACGAACCCGCGATTCTCTCCAATCTCGGCATGTCGTCGCTTCTGCAGAACGATCTGAAAAGCGCCGAATCCTATCTCAGCCGCGCCGCCCGCCAGCCGGGGGCCGATCCGCGCGTGCGCCAGAATCTGGCGCTCGCCGTGGGGCTTCAGGGTCGCTTCTCGGAAGCGGAGAAGATCGCCTCCGACGTGCTGTCGCCCGAGGAAGCGCAGGCCAATGTCGCCTATCTCAAGCAGATGCTCTCCCAGCGCAACACGTGGAGCGAGCTGAAAAGCGAGCGCCGGGGCTGACGCAGACGAGGCGGGGGACGGCCCCTCGCCGCCCCTCCATCCTCAAAGGTTCGGCAGAACCTTGATCACAGCCGGCCCGATGATCACGGCGAACAGCACCGGCAGGAAGAACACCATCATCGGAACGGTGAGCTTGGGCGGCAGCGCGGCGGCCTTGCCTTCAGCGGCCGTCATACGCTGGTCGCGGCTTTCCTGCGCCAGCGTGCGCAGGGCGACGCCCAGCGGCGTGCCGTATCGCTCGGCCTGGATCAGCGCCGTGCAGACCGAGCGTACGCTTTCGAGGCCGGTGCGTGTGATGAGGTTCTCATAGGCCTGCTTGCGATCGGGCAGATAGGACAGCTCGGCGCAGACCAGCACCATTTCCTCGGCCAGCGGCACCGACTGGATGCCGATCTCGTCCGCCACGCGGCGAAACGCGGCCTCGATGGCATTGCCCGATTCCACGCAGATCAGAAGCAGGTCGAGCGCGTCGGGCCAGGCGCGGGAGATCGACTGCGCGCGCTTCTTGCCCGCGTTGCCGACAAAGACGATCGGCGCATAGAAGCCGGCATAGGCCACCGCGATGCAGACGAACAGACGGATGCCCAGGGCGTGGCTCGCCATGATGCCGAGGCCGAAAATATAGAAGGCCGCGACGACGCCGAACAGGAGCGGCAGGCTGACCCGGCAGAACAGGAACAGCGTCAGCGAGCGCTGGGTGCGAAAGCCCGCGATGCGCAGCTTGTTGGTCGTTGCCTCGTCCATCAGCGCCTTGCGCAGGTCCAGCGCCTCGACCACCTTCGCCGCGAAGGATCGGTCGGCCTGCTGGCGCAGGCTGACGCGCTGGTTGTCCCGCTCGCCGGCCATGCGGGCGCGCTCGCGGGCGCGGACCTGATCGCGCTCCAGCGCCACCGCCTTCATGCGCGTTTTCATGTCGCGGCCGTTGAGCAGCGGGCCTACCAGCGACACCACGGTCGCAAACATCGCCACCGCGACACAGAGGCCCAGCGCGACATGGCTGGACAGGCCGAGCATCTGAAATACGGCGTCCATAGCAGCCTCTAGAAGTCGAAATTGATCATCTTGCGCATGATCAGGATGCCGCACGACATCCAGAACGCCGAGCCGAGCAGGATCATGTGTCCCATCGGGTCGGTGAACAGGACCGAGATGTAGTCGGGCGAGGTGAGATACACGAGCCCGGCGACGATCACGGGCAGCGAGCCGATGATGGCGGCGGAGGACTTGGCCTCCATCGACATGGCCTTGATCTTGCCCTTCATCTTGCGCCGGTCGCGCAACACGCGCGACAGGTTGCCCAGCGCCTCGGCCAGATTGCCGCCCGACTGCGACTGGATCGACACCACGATGGAGAAGAAATTGGTCTCGGGGATGGGCATGCTGACATAGAGGCGGTTGACGGCCTCCGGCAGCGAGGAGCCCATCTGCAGCGCCTCCACCACGCGCGCGAATTCCGAGCGCACCGGCTCGGGCGTTTCGGTGGCGATCATGCGCAGCGTGTCGTTCAGCGGCAGGCCGGACTTGATACCGCGCACGATGACGTCGAGCGCGTTGGCGAACTCGTCGGTGAATTTTGTCTGGCGCTTCTTCTTGCGCAGGCTCAAGAACCATTGCGGCAGGCCGAGCGCGCCCACGAAGCCGAGCCCGAGCGCTATGAGGAGCGATCCGCTGACCATCAGCACCACGAGAAACAGGGTCAGGCCGAGGGCGACGCAGGCCATGATATAGGCCCGAACGGAGATGCGCAGTCCCGCCTGCAACAAGCGCGCTTCGAGGCTCGCCTTGCGCAGATGGCCGTTGCGCTTGCGGTTCTTCTCTTCCAGATCCTGAAGCGAAGCCTGAAGCGTCTTGCGCCGCTTGCTCACCTCCTGCATCCGGTCGCGCGCCGCCTGGCGCAGCGCCAGATCGTTTTCGGAGGCCGAGAACTGGTCGAAGCGCGAGCGCGACGCCTTGTCGTTTTCGAGACGCGGCTGGACCAGGCCATAGATCAGCGCGCCGGTCGCCAGCGCGACGAGCAGCATGAAGAGAAGAGCGGTCACAGCCCACGCTCCCCTTCGACATTGGCCGCGTCCAGCGCGCGGGCCAGGCGCTGCTCTTCGTTGTAGTAGCGCGCGCGGTCCCAGAAGGCCGGCCGGCCGATGCCGGTGGAGCGATGCCGCCCGAGGAGACGCCCGCGCGAGTCTTCGCCCAGAATGTCGTAGAGGAAGAGATCCTGCGTGATGATGACGTCGCCTTCCATGCCCACCACCTCGGTGATGTGGGTGATGCGGCGCGAGCCGTCGCGCAGGCGCGCGGCCTGAACGATGACGTCCACCGAGCCGACGATGATCTCCTTCACCGTGCGCGAGGGCAGCGAGAAGCCGCCCATGGCGATCATGGCCTCCATACGGTTGAGGCATTCGCGCGGGCTGTTGGCGTGGATCGTGCCCATCGAGCCGTCATGGCCCGTGTTCATCGCCTGAAGGAGATCGAAGACTTCCGGTCCGCGCACTTCGCCGACGATGATGCGTTCGGGGCGCATACGCAGGCAGTTCTTGACGAGATCGCGCATGGTGATCTCGCCCTCGCCCTCGATATTGGGCGGGCGCGTTTCGAGGCGCACGACATGGGGCTGCTGGAGCTGGAGTTCGGCCGAATCCTCGCAGGTGATGATGCGCTCGTCCTCGTCGATATAGCGCGTCAGACAGTTGAGGAGCGTGGTCTTGCCCGAGCCCGTGCCGCCGGAGATGACGACGTTGCAGCGCACCCGGCCGATGATCTCGAGGATCGTCGCCCCTTCCGGCGAAATCGCGCCGAAATCCACGAGCTGCGGCAGGGTCAGCTTGTCCTTCTTGAACTTACGAATGGTGAGCACCGTGCCGTCGATGGCGAGCGGTGGGGCGATGACGTTGACGCGAGAGCCGTCCGGCAGGCGCGCGTCGCAGATGGGCGAAGATTCGTCGACGCGCCGGCCGACCTGCGACACGATGCGCTGGCAGATATTGAGAAGCTGCTGGTTGTCGCGAAAGCGCACCCCGGCTTCGATCACCTTGCCGCCGACTTCGATGAAGGTCTGGCGCGCGCCGTTGACCATGATGTCGGCGATGTCGTCGCGAACCAGAAGCGGCTCCAGCGGACCGTAGCCCAGAACGTCGTTGCAGATGTCGGCGAGCAGGTCTTCCTGCTCGGCGATCGTCATCGCGAAATTCTTGATCGAGATGATGTCGTTGACGATGTCGCGGATTTCCTCGCGCGCCATCTCGGCTTCGAGCCGGGCGAGCTGCGACAGATCGATCGTGTCGATCAGCGCGGCGAAGATCTTGCTCTTGGTCTCGTAGTAGCTGTCGGGCCGTGGCTTGGCGGCCGCCGGTGCGGACGCGCTGGCGGGGGCGGCCTGCTGCGGGGGAGCGTTGCTTTTCACGGGCTTGGGCGGCGCGGCGGCCTCGCGCGGCGCGGGAGCCGCGACAGGCGCGGGGGCGACAGGCGGCGCGGCCGGTGCCGGCCGTGCCAAAGTGCCCGTGTCGTTTCCGCGCTTGCCGAACATCGCCGCTGGTTCCCTATTCCTCGCGGGGGCGACCGCCGCCCCTCGCTCTCTCTTGTCGGAACGCCGGCCCCGGCGCCCGTCAGGCCGAGCGCCGGCGCATCAGGGCGCGCAGCCCACTCAGCCCCGCGCGCGGGGCCTGCTTGGCGGCGCTGCGCCCCGTCAGCACATGCGCCATATGCTCGAAGGCCGCGACGGCGGCGTGTTTGCCGTCGATCTCGGTCAGCATCCGGCCGGTATTGGCGGCCGTGCCGAAGGTCAGCGGATCGAAGGCGATCTGGGCCGCCGGCTGGACGCCGAGCGGCTCGACGAATTCGGCCGGCGCGATCTCGGGCCGCTTGGGCACGCCGACGCGGTTCAACACGAGATGCGGGGGCTTGTCGTTGGGGCGCGCCTTGCGCAGCGTGTCCATCAGGTTCTTGGCGTTGCGCAGGTTGGCGAGATCCGGCTCGGCCACGATCACCACCTCGTCGGCGCGCTCCAGAACGGTGCGCGTCCAGCTGTTCCAGACATGGGGCACGTCGAGCACGACGCAGGGCGTTCCGCGCTGGGCGGCGTCGATCAGAGCCGAAAAGGCTTCCGCGTCGAAATCATAGGCGCGCTCCAGCGTGGAGGGTGCCGCCAGAAGCGAAAGATGCTCGGCGCAGGTGACGAGGAGCCGGTCGAGAAACACCTCGTCCAGCCGCTCCGCCGAGAACACCGCCTCCGCCACGCCCTGCGGCGGGTCGCGGTCGAAATCGATATTGGCCGTGCCGAAGGGCAGGTCGAGATCGGCCAGCATGACCTCGCCGCCGAACAGCTTGGCGATGGTCCAGCTGATATTGTGGCAGATGGTGGAGGCCCCCGAGCCGCCCTTGGCGCCGACAAAGGCCAGCGTGCGGCCGAGCGGCTCGGCGTTTTCGGCCATGAACAGCTGCGACACGACGCTGATGACGTCGGCCATCTGCACGGGTGCCAGCATATAGTCCGACACGCCGCGCCGGGTCAGCTCGCGATAGAGCGACACGTCGTTGTGGTGGCCGATGATCACCACTTTCGAGCCGGGATCGCAGACCTCGGCCAGGCCGTCGAGATCGGCCAGGAGATCGGCCGGCGACTGCGCCGATTCCAGGAGCACGAGATTGGGCGTCGGCGCGGTGGCGTAATGCTCGTTCGCCGCGCGGATGCCGCCCAGGTGCACGCGCGCGTGCGCCTTCACCATGCGCCGGTCGGCGGCCGCCGCCTCGATCGCGGCGGCGACGGGCGCGGTTTCGCAGAAGGCCTGAATGGTGATGCGCGGCACCGGACGCAGCGCTTCGAGGCGCTCGCGCATGTCCATGTCGGACGGACGATAGGCGGCATCGTCGAGGGGAAGATCGGTCATCGCGTGTGGCCTACCAATTGTAATCGGACGATTGGCGAGGCGGCTCGGAGGCCGTCCGTTGCCCTTGGCGATACTTCTCGATCACCACCGAGCGGCGCTCGGCATCGATCTCGCTTTCGCCGCGGGGCCCCAGAAGATCGCGCGGATCGGCGATCTGGGCGGCCAGATTGCTCTGCGTGGCGCAGCCGAAATTCTGATAGTTGCGGTTCTCGCTCGTGTCGGCGAGGTCGTCCGGCCAGCGTCCGCAGGGTGCGACCTCGGCCACCATCCCGTTGAAGGACAAAAGCAGCGGCGGCACGTCGGCGACGCCGTGCGCGGGGTATGACGTGATCAGGATGCGCTGGCGCGGCACGCCGATCTGGCGAAGCACCCGCGTCACGTCGTCGGCGACCAGCCGGGCGGCCGCCTCGTTGCGCGCGCCCGACGGCACACCAACGCGCAGGACCGAAGCCCGCGCCCGGCGAAAGCGGGTGCCGAAGCTTTCGACGCGCGTCAGGTCGGGATGGGTCAGTCGCGTGTCCGACGAGGCGACGAACAGTTCCAGATCCTCCGTCGCCTCGCGCACCGTGATCGGGTGCCGGGTGCGATAATCGTCGGGAACGGCGCCGACCTCGACATGCTGGTTGGCGCAGCCAGCCAGAAGCGACAGGGCGACAAGGGGCAGGAAACGGCGGGGGGAAAGGCTGCGGCGCGCGGTCATTTGTAGATGTATCCGACGTTGCCGTGGTAGCGGCCGGGGGGAAGACGGGTGTCTGCGGCGCCATAGACGCGGTTCACGCGGCCAAGGAAGTTGGAAGCGCCGTCCGAGGAGAAGTTCAGATTGTCGTCCGGCCGGGCCAGTTGCTGGCGCGCGACCGGGCGCACCAGATAGGGCGTCACGATCACCACGAGTTCGGTCTCGTAACGCTGGAAGTCGCGCGAGCGGAACAGGGTGCCGAGGATCGGGAGCTTGGACAGACCGGGAAAGCCCGAGATGACCTGACGCATCTCGTCGCGCACGAGGCCCGCGATCACCAGCGAGCCGCCGGAGGGCAGCTCGACCGTGGTGTCGGCGAGGCGCTTGCGAATGCCCACGAGGTTGACGCCCGGCGCGATGCCGCCCGGAATCGCATAGGGCGACTCGAAGGTGGGCTCGGACACCGCCGTTCGGATCTTCAGGCTGATGCGCCCCGGCGACAGGACCACCGGCGTGAAGTCGAGCCCGATCCCGTAGTCGATGTCCTTGTGCTGGTACTCGACGCTGGCCGGGGTTTCGTCGTAGCCGATGATCCCGCCATTGGCGTTCAAGATCGGCGTGCGCTTGGCCGGCGTTTCCGACTTGCCGCTGGCAACGGTGAATTCGCCACCGACCTTGAACGAGGCGCTTTCGCCCGAGATGGCCGTGAGGCTCGGCTCTGCCAGCGTTCGCATCACGCCTGCCTGCTCCATGGCGCGAAGCTGGGCGGAGATGCCGTTGGGGCTGTTGCCGCCATTGGCAATCGCCGCGCCCGCCGAGGAGATTGCCTTGCCGAGGCCGAACGGATTGTCGCTGACGGAGGAGAAGAGCATTCCGTCGAGCGAGGCGGTGCCCGTGCCGTCGATGCCGAGCTGCTTGACCACGGAGCGCTGCACCTCGGCGACGGTCACTTTCAGCGTGACCTGATCCTCGCCTTGGATTTGCAGCATGTTGACGATCTGGCTGCTCTGGCGGCGCTCCTGCGCCTGCGACACGCCGCCGATCGCCACCCCGCCGCCGCCAGCCGCCGAGGCTCCGCTGGTCGCCGTCTTGATATATTGGCCGGTGGTCGCCTCGCCGCCCGTGACGAAGATGTTCGCCAGATCGACGGCGCGCTGGGCATCCTGCGCGTTCTCGACCGTGCCGGTCAGGATCACATTGTCGTTCAGCATCTCGGCCCGCACCTCGGCGGTCGGGATGAAGCGCTTGATGGTGGAGGCGAGCGCCGAGATGTCACGCTCGATGCGCAGATCGAGAACCGCGATCTCGCGCCCATTGGCGTCGAAGACGAAGATGTTCGTCTGGCCGATCTGCTTGCCGAAAATATAGATGCGCCGGGCCGTGCGCGTCACGGCGTCGGCCACCGCCGGATTCGACACGACGATGTCGTGCGCGTCGCGCGGCAGGTCGATCACCTTGGACTTGTCGAGGCCGAGGCTGATCGTCTGCTGCGGGCGGTTGATGGCGATCACGGCATTGTCGGCCAGCGCCGGCAGCGGCACGAGAGGCAGGACGGCCAGCGAAGCTTGCAGGAGAGCGGCGATCCGGCGCGAATGGGATGAGCGAAAGGAAAGCGACATCCGTCAGTTCCTCGTCGTGATGTCGGTGGTCTTGCCGTAGCGCACCACGCGGATCTGCGTTTTCTGCGGAGCCTGCTCCTGCTCCAGCAGGAAGCGGGCATAGCCGGGCGAGCCGGGAACGGAATCGGCCAGCGCGCGCAGCGACAGGATGAGACGATCGCTCATCCGGCTGGCCGCCGTCAGCGCTTCGGCCTGTTGCGGATCGACTTCGAGCGTTGCCGTGGAGCCGACCACGACCCGCGTTCCGTCCTTTTCCTCGATCGTCTGGTCGATCGCGAGGACGCGCAGGTTCTTCAGGATCGTCGTGGTCTCGACGCTCGTCTGGGGCTGGGAGGCCGCGCCCGGCGTCGTCTTCTCGCGCGCCATGATCACGTCCACATGGTCGTTCGGCAGGATGAAGCCGCCGGCCGAGGTGTCGGCGGCGATCTGCACGGCGATGGCGCGCTTGCCCTCCGGCAGGATGGCCGACATGAACCCGCGATCGCTCTTGATCAGTTTGGCATCCCGGATGGGCTCGCCGGTGAAGAAGGCCTGCCGGGCGATGGAGCCCTTGGACTCCTCCAGAGCATTGGGGCTGCTGTCGCGGCGAAGAAGCCCTTCCGACAGCGCGGTTTCAGGCCATTGAACCCATTCCAGCGCGCCATCCACGCGCTCGCCCATGGCGATGTTGCGCGAGGCGGCGAGAACCTCCACCAGCTTGATCGGAGGCTCGGCCGGCTGGGCCGTGATCACCACGGTCTCGGGTGCGGCGGTGGGCGCCGTGAGATTGACGGCAATGAGGCCGGCGCCGGCCGCAGCAGCCCCTGCCACGCCAAAAATCGCCAGACGCGTCCCACGCATTGCGTTCCCCCGATCGTGCTCCGAGCCGGATGTCCGCTCGTTAAGCCTTTATCGACGGAAAACTCTCAAGACATGGTTAACAAGCCGGAAACACCGCCGGCTTTCGCGA
This sequence comes from Aureimonas ureilytica, assembly GCF_001475935.1. Lineage (GTDB taxonomy): Bacteria > Pseudomonadota > Alphaproteobacteria > Rhizobiales > Rhizobiaceae > Aureimonas > Aureimonas ureilytica_A. The sequence goes on along the minus strand of NZ_LDQA01000029.1, from coordinate 17,383 downwards.
CGTCACATCAGCGCCAGAAGAGATTGCATCTCGGGAAAGCGCGCAAGCACGAGAAGGCCGGCAGGCCCCAACGCCACGCCATAAGGGACGCCCGAACCGGCATCGAGAAGCCGGTCGATCGAGGCGTTGCCGGTGGTGGGACGCAGACACGCGCGCAGCATCAGGATCGCCAACGTCAAAACGCCGCCGAACAGGCTGGCCAGAAACAGATAGTCCCAGAACGCGGCGGACGGGCCGAACCAAAGGGCGCTCGCCGCGATCAGCTTCGCATCCCCTCCCCCCATCCACCCGCAAGCGAAGGCGGCGAAGGTCAGACACAGGATCGCGGCCCCCGTCGCCAGATGCCAGCCGACGGAAGCCCAAGGCCAACCTGCGCTCAGAGCGTAAACGAAAAAGGAGAGTGCGACCGCGCCCACGAGGCGGTTCGGAATCGTCATGCTGGCGAGATCGGTGAGGACGGCCAGCAGCAGCGCGCCGGCAAAGATCAGGCAGCAGATCGTCGCGAGCATGTCGCCTCCCGCATGGGCCGGTGCATTCGATGTCAGAAGGATGCTATCCCAACCAGGGAAGCAACATGCTTGCCGCGAAATGTTAACACATCACGCAGCAGCGCGCCGGGCGGGCAACCAAGCCCGTCCGGCGCAGCTCAAAGTCCGAGTTCGTCAGCCTGACTCAGATCAGGGAACGGTCGTGCCGATCTTCGTGCCGATGTTGCTGAACTTGGTGTTCAAATTGTTGCCCAGAGTCGACGCGCCGGCAATGATGCCCACGCCGATCAGCGCCGCCAGAAGGCCGTACTCGATGGCCGTGGCGCCGGATTCGTTCTTCTGGAAGCGAGCGAAAAGCTTCATCATGAATGAGGTCCCCTGAGGAGCGGTTATGGTCTCATCCCGACGACCCGGCCCAGCCTCGTCGTTCGGTTAAGCCCAACCTAAGCCCCTCAGGATTTCCCTTAGGTTAAGGAGCGTACTTAACGATCACTAAAAATGCCGGCCGATCACGAAGTGGTAAACAAGGGAGGAATCGAACCGAAACCTGTTCTTAACCTTGCCGCCACATGATCGGGCGCAAGGGCGATCATGGCCCGAGCCTGATGGAGTTCGCGTGTTCATGCGCCGGTCCGCCCCCTTGTCGATCGTCCTGACCCTCGCCGTCCTGGCTGCGAGCGCGCCTGCCGCCATGGCCGAAAGCGTGGGCGGCCTCGACGTCGCGGTGGACCACGCGCGCATCCTGAAAATCCCGCGCGCGGCCGGCACGATCATCATCGGCAATCCGTCCATCGTGGACGTGACGGTGCATGATTCCGAAACGCTGGTGCTGACGGGCCGCTCCTATGGCGTGACGAATGTCGTGGTGCTCGGCCCTGCGGGCGACGTGGTGCTGGACGATGATGTCACCGTCACGAGCCGGGAAGACCGTTCCGTGCGCATCTACCGGCAGGCGGCCCGCTCCACCTTCTCCTGCTCGCCGCGCTGCGAGCCGAAAGTGACGGTGGGCGACGAGGACGACAATTTCAGCCGCGCGCTCGCCCAGTTCAAGAGTCACGAGGGCATGATCACCACCGGCCAGTGATCACCCGAGTTAACGGCTTCTCAAACCTTCTATCACCCCTATACCCCCGCGCCATGCGGCGTGAAGGGAGACGAGGATGAAAGCCAGGCTGCCCGGCGAAAGAGCCCGAAGCCGCCGAGGTGTCTGGGTACGGCGTCCTTCTCGGGACAATTCGGGCGCAACCGCCATCGAGTTTGCGCTTCTGGTGATTCCGTTCCTGTTCGTGGTCTTCGCAACGGTGGAAACGGGCCTCCTGTTCATGTCGCAACTGACACTGGACGGCGGGGTCGATCAGGTGTCCCGACTGGTTCGAACGGGGCAACTCGACGCCGACGACCTGAAACCGGAAACCTTCCGCAAGATCATCTGCGAACGGGTCGAGGTCTTTTTGTCGTGCGACAAATTGACGATCGACCTCCGAACTTACTCGTCGTTCAAGGATGTGGACCTCTCGCAACCGGCCGAAAGCGAACGGAATGGCACGCAGACTCAGCAAGGTTCGGCCAAGACGATCATGGCCCTGCGCGTGTATTATCCGTGGACGCCCGTGAGTGACGTCTTAAATCTTCTATCCGACGCCGATCGCACGGTGATGCTCGCCAGCGTCTCCGCCTTTCGCACGGAGCCCTATTGATGGGCGGTACGGCAATAGACCTTTTGGCCCGGTTTCATCGCAACAGGCAGGGCATCGCGGCGGTCGAGTTCGCCGTGATCGTCCCGGTGATGTTGCTCCTTTATATTGGCGCGTCGGATGTGGCGCTGGCGATCACCGCCCATCGCAAGCTCCAGTCTACCGCCAACGCGACGGCCGATCTCATCGCGCAGGATTCCGCCACCACCAAGGCGGACCTCACGGCCGAACTCGACATCGCCCGCGCGCTGATGCAGCCGCTGGACGCCGCGAAGGTCAAGATCGTCTTGAGTTCGATCCTGATCGACGCCAAGGGCAAGGCGGTGGTGGATTGGTCGAGCGCGGTCAACGGCGCGGTGGCGCGGCGCAAGGGCACGGAGTTTATCCTGCCGGACTCGCTCGCCAACCAGCCGTCGCGCAGCTTCGTTGTGGTGGAAGCCAGCTATCTTTACACGCCGCTCGGCGGTTTCGGCTTCACGCATGGGATCGAGATGAGCAAATCCGCCTATTTCGCACCGCGCAACACGAGCGGCAACGCCGGCATCCAGTGCTCGGACTGCTCCTGAGGATCGCCTGCAAACGCTAAGACAGGAGAGGTCTGCGATGCGCCCCTTCCCTTCGTCTTTCGTCGCCGGCCGCGCCATGGCACAAGACGGGCAAGGAGACTTGGTTCATGACCCGCGCCGTTCTGATCGTTCTGGATTCCTTCGGCATCGGCCAAGCCGGCGACGCGAGCGCCTTCGGTGACGAGGGCGCCGATACGTTCAGTCATATCCGGGAAGCCGCCGAGCGCGGGGAGGCCGATCGAACGGGCCAGCGCACCGGGCCGCTGCGCCTGCCCAACATGGAGCGGCTCGGGCTTTTCCATGCGGCCGGTGGTCGCGGGCATGGCGGCGAGCCCGCCGGGCTCTGGGGTTCGGCGGCCGAGATCAGCCGGGGCAAGGACACGCCATCGGGCCACTGGGAGATCGCGGGCGTCCCTGTCCTGTTCGACTGGGGCTATTTCCCGCGCACGATCCCCTGCTTCCCGCCCGAGCTGATCGCGGCAATCCAGGACGATACGGGCATTCCCGGCATTCTGGGCGATTGCCATGCTTCGGGCACGGAGATCATCGAGCGCTTCGGCGAGGAGAGCCTCCGCTCGGGCAAGCCGATCTTCTACACATCCAGCGACAGCGTGTTGCAGATCGCCGCGCACGAGACCCATTTCGGCCTCGACCGTCTGTACGAGCTTTGCATCGCGGCCCGACGCCATGTCGATCCGCTCAATATCGGCCGCGTCATCGCCAGGCCCTTCACCGGAGAAACAGCGGACAGCTTCCGCCGCACCGCCAACCGGCGCGATTATTCCGTACCGCCCCCGGAAGCCACCGTGCTCGACCGTGCCGTGGCCGCCGGCCGCCGCGTCATCGGCATCGGCAAGATCGGCGACATCTTCGCCCATCAGGGCATCAGCGAGGTGCGCAAGGGCGACGGCAACATGGCGCTGTTCGACGCCATGCTCGGCGCGGTTCACGACGCGGGGGACGGTGATCTCGTCTTCGCCAATTTCGTGGATTTCGACATGATCTACGGCCATCGACGCGACGTGCCGGGCTATGCGAAAGCCCTCGAAGAGTTCGACGCGCGCCTGCCGGAACTCGAAGCCCTGCTGCGGCCGGGCGATCTCGCGATCCTCACCGCCGACCACGGCTGCGACCCGACCTATCCCGGCACCGACCACACGCGCGAGCATGTGCCGATTCTCGGCTTCGGGCCAGGCATGGAACCCCGCGCCATCGGCCTTCGACCGAGCTTTGCCGATATCGGCGAAAGCGTCGCCGCCCATCTCGGCCTGCCGGCCGGCGCGCATGGAAGGAGCTTCCTGTGATCGCCTCCTCCACCGACGCCCGTTTTCCGCTGGCCGAATTGCACGCCCATGTCGAGGGCACGCTGGAGCCCGCCTTCGCGCGCGAACTGGCGCGGCGCGAGGGCGTGGATCTCGGCAGCTTTGCGGAAGGCGAGACCTATCGCTGGGAGGGTTTTTCCGGCTTTCTCGCGGCCTATGACCGGGCGGCGGCGCTTCTGCGTCGGCCGGAGGATTATCGCCGCCTCGCCTATGATTATCTGACGCGCATCGCCGCCGACGGCGCGATCTATAGCGAGCTGACGATTTCACCCGACCATGCGCGGGCGAGCGGCCTGTCGCCTGAGACCTATCTCAACGCCCTCTCGCAAGGGGCGAAGGACGCGGAACAGGCGAGCGGCATCGTCTGCCGTTTTCTCGTGGTCGGCGTGCGCCATCTCGGCCCCGAGGCGGTGGAGGAAGCCGCGCGATTTGCCGCCGGCGCGTCGGGCGTCACGGGCTTCGGCATGGCCGGCGATGAGCGGCTTCACCGCCCGCGCGACTTTGCCCGCGCCTTTCGCATCGCCGCCGAGGCGGGGCTCGGCCTCACCGCCCATGCCGGCGAGTTCGCGGGGGCCGATGGCATCAGCGAGACGCTGGATGAGCTGAAGGTCACGCGGATCGGACATGGCGTGCGGTCGATCGAGGACGCGGACCTCCTGAAACGCCTGCGCGAGGAGGCGATCACGCTGGAGGTCTGCCCCGGCTCCAACCTCTCGCTCGGCGTCTATCCCGACGCGGCGGCCCATCCGCTGAAGCGCCTGCGCGAGGCCGGGCTGCGGCTGACCGTGAATTCCGACGATCCGCCCTTTTTCGGCACCGATCTCGCCCGCGAATATGCCTTTGCCGCAGCGGCGGGCTTCGGTCCGTCCGAACGGCTGGCGCTGACGCGCAACGCCATCGAGGCGGGTTTCATGGACGCGGCGACGCGCCAGCGCCTCCTGTCCCTGTTGACCATGCGCGCGCTCCTGCTTGGCGCGCCGGCCGCAACGCAATAGACCTGTCATACGAACGAACGACCAGAAGAGGTTCCCGCATGGACGGCGTCACCGTCATCGACCATCCGCTCGTGCAGCACAAGCTCACCCTGATGCGCAAAAAGGAGACCTCGACGGCGAGCTTCCGCCGGCTCCTGCGGGAAATTTCGACGCTTCTGTGCTACGAGGTGACGCGCGATCTCGACCTGACCACGACCCGCATCGAAACGCCGATGCGCGAGATGGACGCGCCGATCCTGGAAGGCAAGAAGCTCGTCTTCGCTTCCATCCTGCGCGCCGGCAACGGGCTCTTGGAAGGGATGCTGGATCTCGTGCCGGCCGCGCGCGTCGCCCATATCGGCATGTACCGCGACCACGATACGCTCCAGCCCGTGGAATATTACTTCAAGGCGCCCGAAGACCTTGCCAACCGCCTGATCATCGTGGTGGACCCGATGCTGGCGACGGCCAATTCCGCCACCGCCGCCATGGAGAAGCTGAAGGAGCGCGGTGCCAAGAACATCCGCTTCCTGTGCCTTCTCGCCGCGCCCGAAGGCATCCAGCGCTTCCGCGCCGCCCATCCCGACATTCCCGTCTTCACCGCCTCGATCGACGAGGGGCTGAACGAGAAAGGCTATATCATGCCGGGTCTGGGCGACGCGGGCGACCGCATGTACGGCACGAAATAAGCCGCGCCGCGCAATGAAAGCGCGGAGCGATGGATGAGAACGGCCCGGACGGCGAGCGCGCCATCCGGGCCGTTTCGCGTTTCACAAGGAAGAGGCCTGGAGGCCTCCCCGCTCACTTCGACAGGTCGAGCGCCGCCGTCAGATCGCCCATGGGCTTCTCGTGGTTCTCCGCCAGCGCCTTGTCGCGCAGCGCGAGACCGGGAAGAACCGGCAGGTCGTAGCGCTCGGTGATGAAGCGCAGGATCGAGGTCGTGTCGTACTGCGTGTGGTCCACCGTGCCCTTGCGCGCGAAGGGCGAGACGATGATGGCGGGGATGCGGTTGCCCGGGCCCCAGCGGTCGGCCTTGGGCGGGGCGACATGATCCCACAAGCCGCCGTTCTCGTCATAGGTGACGACGACGAGCATGTGCCCCCATTGCGGGCTCTTTTCGAGATGGGCGATCACGTCGGCGATGTGCTCGTCGCCGCTCGCCACGTCCGTATAGCCATTGTGCTCGTTCAGATTGCCCTGCGGCTTGTAGAAGGAGACGGCGGGCAGATGGCCGGCGTCGATATCGGCGATGAACTTCGCCCCGGCCATTCCGCCGTCCTTCAGATGCTCGGCGCGCGCGGGCGTGCCCGGCGCATAGGCCGCGAAATAGTTGAAGGGCTGGTGGTGAAACTGGAAGTTCGGCACGGGCCGGGCGTTCTTGCCGTCCAGCGTGTCCTGCCAGGCGCCGGCATACCAGGCCCAGCCGATCCCCTTCTGCGACAGGAGATCGCCGATCGTCGCCTCATGCTGCGGCGGCAGGGTCGTGGGCTTGGCCGGATCCGCATAGGCCTTGTCGCCGCCCTCGGCCGGCGCGTTGGCGCTCGGCTGATAGGGCGGCTGCATCGTGTTCACGGCGTAGAAGTCCGGCGTCAGATTGCCGTCCTTCTCGAATTTCGGCATGCCCTCCAGCGCCGAAGCCGGGGAGTTGGCCGCGAGCGTCAGCGTCTTGCCGTCGCCATCCACCGCCGCGATCAGATCCTTGGCCGGGCTCTTGTCGGCGTCGGGATAAACCGGCGCGCAGGCGCAGGCGAGCTGGAAATGGTTGAAGAACGAGCCGCCGAAGCCCGCCTGGAAGAAGTGGTCGGCCAGAACGTATTTCTGCGCGACCTTCCACATCGGCATGTTCGAGCCGTCGAAATGGCTCATGACCAGCGCGCCGGAATCGGCCCATGCCGCGAACTTGTCGTTCTTTCCACCGTCGATCTGCATCTGCTCCTGATAGAAGCGGTGCCAGAGATCGCGTGTGATGGTGCCGAGCGACAGGTCGAAGCCCTTGGGATCGTCCAAAGCGAAAGGCGCGTTCGACAGGTGCTCGGTCTGCGTTTCGTTGATGACCGGGGTCACGCCCTTGGCCGTCAGCCCTTCCCAGACTGGCGGCAATTCGGACAGCGGCTTGCCGTCGCGATCGAGCTGGAGCTTGGATTCGGCGGAGGCCTGCGCGATACCGTCCGCGCCGGGGAAGGCGCCATAGAGATTATCGAAGCTGCGGTTCTCGGCATAGATCACGACCACGGTGTCGATCTTGTCGAGCCCCGCCGGCGCGGCGGATGCGATGCTCGGCGCGAGCACGAGCGCGGCGGATGCGCCCGCCAGAAGACGGCGAGAAAGCTGGGAAAGCTTCATCATCAAGAGCCCTTCGAAAGAGGCCGGCCGCAAGGGAAGGCGGCGAACGGCACGGCCCTCCAGGGGGAGGGTTCGCGCCGCCGCTCTAGGCCCGAGTTCTGACAGGTTCGTGACAGTTTCACATTCGCGTGAAAATTAAATCGGCGCTGGAATTCATCGAGATGTCACGAACCGCGCCGATAGGAGCGAGCGCCAAGCGCGGCGAATCGCTGTTGCCTGCGAGTTGTCTGGACGATCCGCTGCGGCCAAGCCCGCCGCTCCGCGTGCTGCTGGGTGCGCGAGGTTCGCCCTGTCGATGTGAAGAGTCGCCGATATGACCCCGCAGCCCCTTCGTCTGCACCTTGCTGCCCTGCTGGGCCTGACGCTCACCGCCTTTGGCGCGCCCTTCCTGCCTGCGCTGGTTCAGGCCGGCGGGCCGCCGCACCCCGATGCCGCGCCGATGAGCCGTGTGCAGGCCTTTGCGCGGGCCGATGCGCTCCGGGCGCTCGGGCAAGAGATGTTCTTCGACCCGTCCCTGTCGGCGTCCGGCCGCGAAGCTTGCTCGACCTGCCACGACCCGGCCCATGCTTTCGGCCCGGCTTCGGCCGAGCCCGTGATGATGGGCGGGCCGGCGCTGGACCGGCCGGGCGTGAGGGCCGTGCCGTCGCTGCGCTATCTGCAGGCCGTTCCCCCCTTTACCCAGCATTATTTCGAATCCGACGACGAGGCCGACGAGAGCGTCGACAATGGCCCGACCGGCGGCCTCACCTGGGACGGGCGCGTGGACGGCGGCGCGGCGCAATCGGCGATCCCGCTTCTCTCGCCCTTCGAAATGGCCAATGCGGATGCGGCGAGCCTCACCCGCTCGCTCGCCGCCGCGCCCTATGCGCCCGAGCTGAAGCGCCTGTTCGGGGGCGATATCTTCGAGCGGCCCGAGAATGCGCTGCACGCGGCCGGCAAGGCTCTGGCCGCCTTCGAGCAGAACCCGGCCGAGTTCTATCCCTATTCCAGCCGCTACGACGCCTATCTCGCCGGCAAGGGCGATCTCACGGACCAGGAAAAACGCGGGCTCGCCCTGTTTCAGGCGGAGGACAAGGGCAATTGTTCGAGCTGCCATGTGAGCGAACGCGCCAATGACGGCGAGCCGCCGCAATTCTCCGACTTCGGTTTTCTCGCCATCGCGCCGCCGCGCAACGAAGCGATCCCGGCCAATCGCGATCCCCGCTATTTCGACCTCGGCCTCTGCGGCCCTTATCGCACCGATCTCAAGGATCACACCGACTATTGCGGCCTGTTCCGCACGCCCTCCTTGCGCAATGTCGCCCTGCGCACGAGCTTCTTCCACAATGGCGTGTTCCATTCGCTGCGCGATGCGGTGGCCTTCTATGCCACGCGCGACACCGACCCCGGCCGCTGGTACGGGCACAAGGCCGACGGCACCGCCCGAACCTATGACGACCTGCCAGAGGCCGCGCGCGCCAACGTGAACCAGGAGCCGCCCTTCGGCCGCAAGCCGGGCGGCGCGCCGGCCTTGAGCGAGAGCGAGATCGACGATGTCGTGGCCTTCCTGAAGACCCTGACGGATGCGGACCTCGCGCCCAAGACGGATGCGCCCCGGCCTTGAGAGCCAAATCCTTGCCCGGCGAAAGGCTGGGAACCCATGGGGGAGAACGGGATTAACCTTCTCGAACAACGAGAAGGAGCGATCGCATGTCCTCCAAATCCCCGCCGATCCCGGCCGAGAATCTGAGCCCGAAAGGACCGGGCGACCACGAGACCCACAAGGCTGATACCGTCGCCAAAGGCGCTCAGGCCTCCCCCGGCAATCTCGATACGCAGGGCCGGCAAGGCAATATCCACCAGAACACGACCCATCAGGGTCATCAGCAGGACCGCTAGCCATGTCCAGCTCATCGAAGACGGAAAGCGCCAACCGCCATCATGGCGGCCCCGGCTCCAGCCATCAGGCGCCCGACCGACCCGACCCCACCGAGGGTCGCGGCCCCAAGCCGGGCGAGCCGACCAACGGCCCCCGTGCGCAGATCTCGGGCGGTGGCGGCGAGCAGGACACGCACCATACGCATGACGCGAATCTGAAATAGGCGGATGCGCCGAATTCTGGAAAGGCTCGCTTCATGGCGGGCCTTTCTCCCTTTCGGGCCGTCGTATCCATCGGCCGTCGGAAAGCCTCCGCGCTGTTGAGGCCCCCGAACGGTTTGCCCCATCCACCCGCCGTCTCGTGGCCGAGGCTGGGCCTTGCCCACGCATCGTCTTCCTTGAGCGCTTCACGCCGACGACACACCTCACGACGGCCCGACCCGATGGGCGGCCGGACAGCCTCTGAGATCATCCGCGCGAAGGCCGGCGCGTTTCCCAACCCGAGCGTCCGAGCCGCATTGCTTCGGCGAGCCCAGGGGCAGTCAGGGAAAATCGAAGCCCGACGCCCCATTGATCCCTAACCATAAGGTGTCCGACGAGGCATTCCCCAAGCCTTCGTTCACCATTTGCCGCCAAGCTTCCTCGATCGGCCTCCGCTCGCTGCCCAGGGAACTTGAGCATGACCCGGCTTCTCGGCTTTGCCGTCTTCGCCTCGATCGTCGCCATGGCCTTTCCATCGGTGTTCGAGCGCTATCGCGCGACGCTGCAAACGGGCGAGGCCGAGCAGTTGACCCCACCGGCCAAGGTGGTGGAAGCCGCGCTGCCCGCGCCCGCGAGCGGTCGCGGCCTGCAGCTGCGCGCCGGCGCGGACGGGCATTTCCGCACGGAAGCGCGCTTCGAGGGGCGCATCGAGCCCGTGCTGATCGACACGGGCGCGACCTATGTGGCCGTCAACGAGCGCACGGCGCGCCGTCTCGGCATCAATGTTCCGCCCGAAGCCTTCACCGGCGTGGCCCAGACCGCCAATGGCCCCATGCCCGTCGCGCTCGCCAAGGCGAGACGCATTGCCATCGGCTCGGTGGAAGTGCGCGATGTCGATGTCATGGTGGCCAAGGGCGAGGCGCTGTCCACCACCCTTCTCGGGATGAGCTTCCTCAAGCGCCTGAAGAGCTTTTCGGCCAGCGGCAATACGCTGACGCTGGTGCCCTGAGGGCGACGGGCCAGCCGAGCCATAGGTCGCGCGAAGCCCCGGCTTCCGGCACCCATTGCGCCCCATCGCAGGGACGGCTTTATCCGATCCGGTCGATCACATCGCGGCTTTCAGGAGCCGTCTCGGCCAGCGTGATACCAGCGAGAACCTGCGCCACCCCGCGCTCGGCTTCTGCTTCGCTTCGGGCATGGACGAAGCCCAGCGGATCGCCCGGCGCGACAGACGTTCCGAGCGGCGCGATGGCTGACAGGCCGACCGAGGGGTCGATCGCCTCGCCCGGCACGCTGCGCCCGCCGCCCAGTTGCACCACGGCCAACCCCAGCGCGCGCGTGTCCATCCCAGCCACGATGCCGGCCGAAAGCGCGGCGACGGGGCGCACCACGGGCGCGGCTGGCAGGTAGGCGTCCATCCGTTCCACGAAATCGGCCGGGCCGCCGAGCCCGGCGATCATCGCGCCAAACCGCTCCAGCGCCGCGCCACTTTCCAGCGCGCGCGCAGCCAAGGTCTCGCCTTCATCGGCGTTTCCGGCGAGCCCCGCCTGGACCAGAGCTTCGGCGCAGAGCGCCAACGTGACCCGATGCAGCCGCGTGCCGGCGCTTTCGCCCTTCAAAAAACGAACGGCGTTGGCCACTTCCAGCGCATTGCCGGCTTCCGCTGCCAGCGGCTGGCTCATATCGGTGAGCAGCGCGCTGCAGGGCAGGCCAGCCCCGTTGGCGACATCCACCAGCGCGCGGGCGAGCGCGCGCGCATCCGCCTCATCCGCCATGAAGGCGCCCGAGCCCGTCTTCACGTCGAGAACGAGGCTTTGGAGGCCGGCCGCGAGCTTCTTCGACAGGATGGAGGCGACGATGAGCGGCGTCGATTCCACCGTGGCCGTCGTATCGCGCACGGCGTAGATGCGCCCATCCGCCGGGGCGAGGCGCGCCGTCTGCCCGACGATGGCGCAGCCGACTTGGCTGACCACGCGGCGAAAGCGATCCGGCTCGGGCGTGACCGTGTAGCCCGGAATGGCTTCCAGCTTGTCCAGCGTACCGCCGGTATGGCCGAGGCCCCGGCCCGAGATCATCGGCACCGCCGCGCCGCAGTCGGCCAGGATCGGTGCCAGCATCAGCGAGACATTGTCGCCGACGCCGCCGGTGGAATGCTTGTCGGCGACCGGACGCTCCAGAAAGCGCCAGTCGAGCACATCGCCGGAATCGCGCATGGCGAGCGTCAGCGCGACGGTCTCATCGCGATCCATGCCGCGCAGGAAGATCGCCATGCAAAGTGCTGCGATCTGCGCGTCGGGGATCGCGCCCTTGCTGACACCGCGCACGAAATCCGCGATCTCGGCCCCGTCCAGCGCCAGCCCGTCGCGCTTGGCGCGGATGATCTCGGCGGGCAGGCGCATCAATAGCCGCTCGTCTCGCCGCCTCGCCCGTCCCCGCCGGCCACCGCCAGAAGGTCGGTCAGGACACCGGACGCGCCGAGCCGGAAGCGGTCGGGCGTCGGCCAGCCCGCGCCGCAAACCTCTTCGGCCATGTCGCGATAGAGCTTGGCGTCCTCGTAGGTCTTGATGCCGCCGGACGGCTTGAAACCGACCGCGCCGCCGCCATTCGCGATGACCTGAAGCAGGATACGGGCGGCCTCGGGTGTCGCGCTGACGGGTACCTTGCCGGTCGAGGTCTTCAGGAAATCCGCTCCGCCCCGCAGCGCTGCCTCTGAGGCCGAGAGGATCAGGTCGGGGTCGGTAAGCTCCCCCGTTTCCAGGATGGCCTTCAACCGCGCCGAACCGGCCGCCGCCTTCACCGCGCGGACCTGAGCCTCGACAAAGGCAGGATCGGCGGCGACGCGCCGATAGGCGATCACGAGGTCGATCTCGTCCGCGCCATCGGCCACGGCCTGCTTCGTTTCCCGGACGGTGGCCTCCACGTCCTCGCCCCCGGCCGGAAAGTTCACGACCGTCGCGAGATGGATGGTCTCGGGCAGAATGGCCCGCGCCTGCGCGACGAAGCGCGGCCAGATGCAGATGGCCGCGACATCGCCCTCGGGCGTCTGAGCGCGCTTCACCAGCGCGTCGATATCGGCCGGTGTGCAGGTCTCGTTGAGATTGGTGAGGTCGAGGCAGGCGATCAGCCGGCGTGCGTCGTCTGCGCGATCCCTCATAGGGCGAACTCCGGCAGGGCGTGGGCGAGGATGCGGGCGAGCTTGGCGCCGCCGATCGGCGCCATGTCCTTGGTTTCTGTGTGGCTGAGTTCCGCACCCGTCATGCCCGCGCCGAAATTGGTGACGACGGAGGCGCCGACGACGCGAAGACCCAAGAAACGTCCGAGGATCGTTTCCGGCACGGTGGACATGCCGACCGCATCCGCGCCCAGAACCCGCGCCATGCGGATTTCGGCCGGCGTCTCGAAGGACGGTCCGGAGAACCACATATAGACGCCGCGGTGCAGCGCCTCCTCAGCTTTGATCGCACCGCGCAGCATGGCCTCGCGCAGCTGCGGATCATAGGCCGAGGTCATCCCGACGAAGCGGGCGTCGGTCGGCTCCCCGATCAGCGGATTGGCCCCGGAAAAGGCGATGTGATCGTCGATCAGCATGACCTCGCCCGGCGCGATCGCGGGGTTCACCGAGCCGGCCGCGTTGGTGAGGCACAGGATCTCGACGCCGACCGCCTTCAAGGCTTCCAGCGCGGGGCGCATGGCCGCCGCGTTGCCCGCCTCGTAATAATGAATGCGGCCCGACAGGATCAGGACATCGACGCCCGCCAGCCAGCCCGAGACCACCTCGCCCGCATGGCCCGACACGGCCGAGACGGGAAAGCCCGGCAGATCGCGATAGGGAATGTGATGGGCGTCCTCGACCTCGCGCACGAGCGCACCGAGGCCGGAGCCGAGCACCAGCGCGACGCGCGGCCGACGCGCGCCGAGCCGATCCCGCAGGGCATCCGCCGCCGCGCTCACGAGACGGCATCCGTCGGAAAGGCCTTGGGCAGAAGTTCGCCCATCAGTATGGTTTCCACCACGCCCTCAACGGCGTCGCACAGGAAGACGCGCGTCTCGGCGCTGGCGAACTCCGCGATGCGCTGGCGGCAGCCCCCGCAGGGCGAGCAGGCGCGCAGCCGCTCGGCGACGACCGCGATTTCCGCGATCTTGCCGCCGCCATCCATCACCATATGGGCGATGGCCGTCGTCTCGGCGCACCAGCCTTCGGGAAAGCTCACGACCTCGATATTGCAGCCGGCATAGATGCGCCCGTCTTCGGTGCGCAGGGCCGCGCCGACGGGAAAGTTGGAATAGGGCGCGTGGCACTTCTTCATGGCCGAGCGCGCCTTGAGAAACAGGTCTTCCGACATCAGCGCTCTTTCACATAGGGCACGCCGCCGGCTTTGGGCGGGTGCGACTTGCCGACGAAGCCGGCGAGCAGGATCACGGTCAGGATATAGGGCAGCGCCTGGACGAGCTGCGGCGGGATCTGACCGATGAGAGGCAGTTCCGTCGTCTGGAGGCGGATCGAGGCCGCGTCCAGAAAGCCGAACAGGAGGCAGGCGAACATGACGGGCACCGGCTTCCAATTGGCGAAGATGAGGGCCGCCAGCGCGATATAGCCGCGCCCCGCCGTCATCTCGCGCGCAAAGCCCGCCGACTGCGCGATGGCGAGATAGGTGCCGGCCATGCCGGTGAGCACACCGCAGATGATCACGGCGCGGTAGCGCAGCCATGTGACCGAGATGCCGGCCGTATCCACCGCGCCGGGATTTTCGCCGACCGCGCGAAGGCGCAGGCCGAAGCGTGTGCGATAGAGCACCCACCAGGTGAAGGGCACGGCGAGGAAGGCGAGATAGACGAGAAGGTTCTGCCCCGACACAAGGCCGGAATAGACGAAGCCCAGAACCGGCACATCCTTGACCGCCTCCGCGCCCGGCAGAGCGATGTCGAGAAAGCGCCCGCTTTGGCTGAGCGTCGGCGTGTTGCCGCCCTGCCCGAACCAGGCCGCGCCGAGGATGATGGTGAGACCCGACGCGATGAAGTTCAGCGCCACGCCCGAGACGATCTGGTTGCCGCGATAGGTGATCGAGGCCAAGCCATGGACCAGTGAGAAGACGACGGCGACGCCGATGCCGGCGGCGAGGCCCGCAAAGGCGTTCTGCGACAGGGCCGCGACAGCGGCGGAGGCAAAGGCCGCCGCCAGCATCTTACCTTCCAGCCCGATGTCGAAGACGCCCGAGCGCTCGGAATAAAGGCCAGCCAGCGCCGCGAAGAGAAGCGGCGTCGAGAGGCGGATGGTGGAATCCAGGAGATTGAGAAGGCCGAGCAGTTCCATCAGCGGGCCTCCTCGGCGGGCAAGGGTTTCGTCAGCGGCAGGCGCACGAAGCCGTAGAGCCTGCCGACGCCCGGCCGCAGCATGTTTTCGAGCGCGCCGGCAAAGAGGATCACGAGGCCCTGGATGATGACAATCATGTCGCGCGAGATCGATGGCATGTCGAAGGCGAGTTCCGCCCCGCCCTGATAGAGAACGCCGAAGAGAAGCGCGGCCGGCAGGATGCCGAGCGGATGGCCCCGGCCCATGAGCGCGACGGCGATGCCCACAAAGCCTGCGCCGGCCGGGAAGTTGAGCTGAAGCCGGTACTGATCGCCCATCACCGAGTTCAGCGCCATGATGCCGGCGAGCGCGCCGGAGATCAGCATGATGGTCACGACGAGGCGCGTTTCCTTCATGCCGGCATAGCGCGCGGCGGCGGGCGAGAAGCCCAGCGTGCGGATTTCATAGCCGAGCCGCGTGCGCCAGATCAGCACCCAGACGAAGAGCGCGGCGGCAAGCGCGACGAAGAAGGTCATGTTCAATGGCGCGCCGCCGAGACTCATGCCCAGACTCTCGAACAGCCCGCCGAGCTTGGGCAATTGCCCGCCCGCATCGAACTGGCGCGTTTCGGGCTGCATCGTGCCGAGCGGGCGCAAGGGGCCGACGAGGAGATAGACCATCAGCGCCGAGGCGATGAAATTGAACATGATCGTCGTGATGACGACATGGCTGCCGCGCTTGGCCTGGAGATAGCCCGGCAGAAAGGCCCAGGCCGCGCCGAAGGCGCCGGCCGCGACCACCGCCAGGGGCAGGTTCACCCACCAGGGCAGGATGGAGCCGAGGTTCAGCGCCACCAGCGCGACGCCGAGGCCCCCGACATAGGCCTGCCCCTCGCCGCCGATATTGAACAGGCCGCCGTGAAAGGCGACCGCGACGGCGAGGCCCGTCAGGATGAAGTTGGTCGTGTAGTAGAGCGTGAAGCCGAAGCCCTCGCCATAGCCGAAGGCGCCGCGCAGCATGAGACGCGCGGCCTCAACCGGACTTTCTCCGACGGCCAGGACCACGAGCCCGGCGACCAGAAAGGCCACCACGACATTGACGAGCGGAATGACGCCATGGTCGATCCAGGCGGGAAGCTTGGTATAGGGTCGGCTCATGCCGGGTCCTTCGGCTGATTCAGAAGGTCGAGCCGCCCGGCGGCGTCGAGCGCGAAGAAGGGATTGTGGGCGATCTCCCAGAGATGCCCGTCGGGATCGGCGAAATAGCCGGAATAGCCGCCCCAGAAGACCTTTTGCGGGGCCTTCACGGGCACGCCGCCGGCCTCGCAGGCGAGCGCGAAGAGCCGATCGGCTTCCGCTTCGCTGGAAAGATTGATCGCCAGCGTCATGCCGCGAAAGCGCGGCAGCGCTTCCAGCGGCAGCGACGCGTCGTCAGCCAGATCCTGCAAGCCGAACAGCGAGAGAACCAGCCCCTCCCCTTGCAGGAAGATCACCTTGTCGTTGCCCTGATCCGTCCTCACCCAGCCGAGCGTCTCGTAAAAGCGGGCGGCGCGGGCAATGTCGGTGACGCCCAAGGTGACGAGCGTGACGCGCGCGTCCCTCATTCCGCCGCCTCCGCTGCCGTCTCGCCGGCCATCATCAGGCCGAGTTCGCCTTCGGACGTGTCGGGGCTGCGCTCGCCGACGACGCGGCCCGCGCACATCACGAGGATGCGGTCGGACAGGGCGCGGATTTCGTCGAGTTCGACGGAGACGAGCAGAACCGCCTTGCCGGCGTCGCGCATCTCGATGATGCGCTTATGGATGAATTCGATGGCGCCGACATCGACGCCGCGCGTCGGCTGGCCAATCAGGAGCACGGCGGGGTCGCGCTCCATTTCGCGCGCCAGAACGACCTTCTGCTGATTGCCGCCGGAGAAATTGGCGGTCTTCAGATCGGCCGAGGGCGGGCGGATGTCATAGGCCGCGATCTTTTCCTTCGCTTCCGCGCGCATGGCCGAAACGCTCAAGAACGGCCCCTTCGCATAGGCGGGGTCGCGGTGATAGCCGAGAATGGCGTTCTCATATTCCTTGAAGGGCAGGACGAGGCCCATATGATGCCGATCTTCAGGCACATGGGCGAGGCCCCGCGCGCGAAGGCCGGCGGGGTCCATGTCGCGCTTCAGGTCCAGCGCCTCGCCGTTGAGGCGCAGCGTGCCGCTTTCCGCCGCCCGAATGCCCGACAGCGCTTCCAGAAGCTCCGACTGGCCGTTGCCCGCCACGCCCGCGATGCCGACGATCTCGCCCGCGCGCAAGCTGAACGACACGTCGTCCACCATGGTGACGCCGCGCCCGTCCCGTACGGTGAGGTTCCGCACGTCCAGAAGCGGAGCCTTCGGCGCGGCCTCGCCCTTTTCGACGCGCAAGAGCACACGCCGCCCGACCATGAGTTCGGCGAGTTCCGCCGCGCTGGTCTCTGATGTCTTGACCGTCGCGACGATCTCGCCGCGCCGCATGACGGAGACATTGTCGGTGACGGCCAGGATCTCGCGCAGCTTGTGCGTGATGAGGATGACGGTCTTTCCCTCGTCGCGCAGGTGGCGGAGCACGGAAAAGAGCTGGTCGGCCTCGGCCGGGGTCAGCACGCCGGTCGGCTCGTCGAGGATCAGGA